>JAAVHC010000027.1 GCA_014799925.1 Oscillibacter sp. | reverse complement strand
TCAAAATGATACACAAAACAGGAGGTAGAAGATGGAAAACAATGGCACGTTGATAACGGAAACCGAAAGCACGTTGATAACGGATGTCTTGCTTGACATCAGCAGGGAGCGGGCGAGGGACGCGGAGCGGAACGGGCTGTATACGCACTCGCCTTATGAGAGCTACAGCCTCATAAACAAGGCCCTGGAGCACAAGGACGACGTGGCAAAGGATCTCAAGGACTGTATGAAGCAGCTGTGGAGCGGCGTCAAGCAGGAGAACGAGGACGTTGTGTGCGCGTTTTGCAGCGAGATTAGCCGTGTGGCGCGCGACAGCGCCGCAAATAACTGAAGAGTTTTTATGACTGTTGAGCCGGCGGCGGGAGGATGCTCCCGCCGTGGTCTGAGTAGTCATACTAAAACTTGTAAAAAAGCTTGAAAAGCTTTTTTTAGCGCCGCAGGCGCGTCAAGTTTTTAATGGAACGGCACGACGCGCAAAGCGCGGCGTGAGCGTGCGCAGCACGCGGAATTCGCGATTAAAGCTTAATCGCGAATTAGTATCAGAATGGAACCTTTATATCGCACTATACATTATTATTTACGCGCGCGTGCGCGTTTCTTGCGGGGTTCGTAAAGGCGGGGTTTTCGACCTCGTCAGAGGAAAACTGCTCCACTCCGCTTCCGGCTTTGCCGAAAGCTCCGTATCCGCAATTTCCCTCTTCCTCTTTCGGGCAAGACCCGCTTCGCTGGGCTCTTGCCCGAGTGGACGGGGAATGCACGGGGGAGCGGGGAACAGGGAACAGAAAAAACGGAAAAGGATTTTTCCTCATCAGAGAGAAAGAAATGAAGACGGTGCCGCCGGGGCCGTGAAGGAAATGTTCGGACCATGGCGGGGTGGGATATAAAGCAGGAACTAACGACTAAGGAGTTGCAGATTATGAGTTCGGTGAAAACGGAATGGTATATCAGAACATACCGCTGTGACAACGGGATTGAGTACAAGACGAAGTTCCCGGTAAGGGAGACGGCGGCGGTCAAGGCGTCATACAGCCGGATGCGCACTGCTGTCCGACGGGCGGAAAAGGGAGCGACGGAGGCACGCACGGAGCTGGGGCGGCTGCTCAACTGCAACTTCACAGTGGGACGGGATATGTGCATGGGACTGGATTTCTCCGACGAGGCTCTGGCGGAGCTTGAACGCCGAGCCGGGAGCGGGGACAGGGATGCGCTGTATATTGAGGTCGGGAAGTGCATGTCGGAGCGGTACATAAAACGTCTTCAGCGGGCCTGCGCGAAGGCGGGGGTGGAGCTGCGCTATGCTTTTGTTGTGTCTGATATGGACGGCGTGACCGGAGAGGCAGTGCGCGTGCATGTGCATATTGTGGTCAACGCCGAGGCGGCGGAGCTGGCCGCGGAGAAATGGCACGAGGGCGGCGTTTGGGCAAGGCCGCTGTACAGCCATCACCAAGGGGACTTGCAGGAGCTGGCCGACTATATGATAGGGCAGGTGCGGTATTTTCCGAACGCGAAGCGGTACAAGGCAAGCCGCAACCTGAAAAAGGCCGTTGCCGGAAAGCCGGTGAAGGCGCGAAGCGCGGCGGCGGAGCTGACGGTGCCGAGCGGGTGCGTGAAGATATTCCGGAGCGAATACCACGCGGGCAGGCCGCAGCATATACGGTACTGGCGCCCGCCGGAGCGGACCGGTGGGGCTGCCCGGCAGAGAGGGAGCAGGGGCAAAAAAGCAAATTGACCGAGGGGGGCTGAGACGCTATGGCGGGATACTCACACAGGGCTTGGGCGTGCCCGTTTTTCAAGTGGGACGAGCGGCTGCGCGTCCACTGTGAGGGCGGGTGCGTGCAGTTCCGCGACCGTGAGCAGGCCGTGGAATACCAGAACGGCTATTGTGCCTCGCTGGAGGGGTGGGAAAGCTGCACCGTCGCTGCCTCCGCGGTACGATATTACGAAAGGATGGACCAAAATGCGAAGCGTGGACAAAATCAAGGCTCTGGAAAAGGAGCTGGGGCGATACCGTAAAAAGGTCGTCGACCAGAGCAAGGTCATAAAGGACCTGGAGGAAAAGGCGGGAAACGCCATTGAGGCAAACATGGAGATACATAGGGCCGTAGATGCTATCTTGGCTCAGGTTGCCATTAAGTACGGCGAGCGCGCCAGGGACGACGAGACGGGCGAGGAGATCGGCTGCCGCGTGGTTGTCCCTGCCTTTTCCGTGGACGATACCCTCAGGCAGTACGAGGTGAGGACGCGGAAGGACGAGGCAGCCGGAGAGTACATCGTCGGCGTGATGGAGCGGAGGGAAGCATAAGCAGGATGTGGGAAGAGCCACGGGCCGCGGCCCGTGGCTTCTTGGTGCTTGTGCGGGGATGCGCGAAAAGAAAAAACTCCGGTTTCGGGGCGAAAAGCTCAAAAAGCTTTGCTACGATGGAGTTAATCAGAAAAAAGTGAGGTGGAAAGACGTGGCGGGGGCAAAGCCAAGGTTTACCTCGGCAGGGGTGATGCAGGAGCTGATAGACAAATATTTCACCGACTGCGACGGGCAGATACTCAGGGACGACGACGGCAAGCCGGTCCTTGATAAATGGGGACGCCCCGTCATTGTCGGGGACCACCCGCCCACCGTGACGGGGCTGGCGCTCGCCCTGGGGTTTCAGAGCAGGCAGAGCCTGATAAACTACCAGGGGAAGAAGCAATTCGTGGACACGATTACGCGCGCGAAGATGCGGGTGGAAGAGTACGCGGAGCGGCGGCTGTATGACCGGGACGGGGCGAGAGGGGCGGAATTTACCCTGCGCTGCAACTTCCGCTGGGCGCGCGAGGAGCGTGCGGACGACGGCGACGGGAGCGGCGTGGTGCTGCTGCCGCCGGCGATGGATGTGCTGCCGGCTGCGGACGCGCCGGGAGAGGAGAGCGGCGGCGATGAGTAGGGAGCGCGGGGCGCGGACGGCGGGCAGAGGGCGCCGCGAGGTGTGGAGCCCGCAGCCGCGGCAGGAGGCTTTTATGCGGCGCTTTGAAGACGAGGCGCTGTACGGCGGCGCTGCCGGGGGAGGGAAGTCTGACGCTCTTGTATGCGAGGCCCTGCGGCAGGTGCACATCCCGCATTACAAGGCACTGATCCTGCGCAAGACCTTCCCTCAGCTGGCGGAACTGATAGACAAAACCCTGAATTACTACCCGCGGGTATTTCCCCGGGCGAGGTATAACGACCAGAAGCATGTCTGGAGATTCCCCAGCGGTGCTAAGGTGATTTTCGGGTCGATGCAGTATACCAAGGACAGGATCAAGTATCAGGGGCAGGCGTATGACTTTATTGGCTTTGACGAGCTGACCCATTTTACATACGACGAGTACAGCTACCTGTTCAGCCGAAACCGCCCGAACGGCCCGGGGACGCGGGTGTATATGCGCTCTACCGCGCACCCCGGCGGCATTGGGCACGGATGGGTGAAGGAGCGGTTTATTACGGCGGCCAAGCCCATGACAACCGTCTGGGAGAATGTGGACATAGTGTTCCCGGACGGGCATACAGAGCGGAGACGGAAAAGCCGCATCTTTGTGCCATCCTCTGTCTTTGATAACCCGGCGCTGCTGCGCAATGACCCGGACTACATCACGCGGCTGGCATCCATGCCGGAGGCAGAGCGCAAGGCCCTGCTGTACGGGGACTGGGATACGTTCTCCGGGCAGGTGTTCACGGAGTGGCGCAACGACAGCGAGCGCTACACCGACCGCGTGAACACCCACGTTATAAGTCCGTTCCGGGTACCCGACAGCTGGAGTATCTGGTGCGGACTTGACTGGGGCTACTCCAGGCCGTTCTCCGTCGGGTGGTACGCCGTGGACCACGAGCGGCGGCTGTACCGCATCCGGGAGTATTACGGCTGCACGGGCACGCCGAACCAGGGCGTGAAGATGGACCCGGCAGAGGTGGCGCGGGAGATAAAGCGGATTGAGGCCGAGGATCCCAACCTCAAGGGGCGGCGCATCAGCCGCGTGGGGGACCCGGCTATATGGGGCAGTGACGGAACGGAGAGCATAGGGGCACTGATGGAGCGGGAGCGGGTGTACTTCGGTAAGGGGGACCACGCCCGCATTGACGGCAAGATGCAGGTGCATCACCGGCTCGCCTTCGACGAGGGGGGGGTGCCGATGCTCTATGTGTTCTCAACGTGCAAGCACTTTATCAGGACGGTGCCGAGTCTGGTGTACAGCGAAAAGGACGTTGAGGACATCGACACAGACGGCGAGGACCACATCTACGACGAGCTGCGGTATGTATGCATGGAAAACCCCATAGCGCCCAGACTCAGGAAGACGCCTCCGCCGGAGATGTACGACCCGCTGGACCTCCGTATGGAGCAGCAGTACGACAGATATGATTTTTACAGGAGGTATTGATGATGGCATTATTCGGACGGAACAAGCAGGAGAACCCCCGCGGTATCCCTGTGGGAGCGGGGATACCGGGAGCACAGGGGGACGGCTCTATCCCGCCGGAGGCCGCCGGCGCTATGCTGACGGTCAACACCAACGCTCCGCTTGTGGGGGCGTTCAGGCAGGGCACCGGCTCGGGCACGCGAGCGCCCATCGGCAAGGAGGAGATTGCTCGGGCTATCGAGACTCTGACCGACTATAAGAAGGGCAAGACCAACCTGGAGACGCGGGTGGTTGAGGATGAGCTGTGGTGGGAGCTGCGCCACTGGGAGGTCATCCGCCGGGGTAAGGCAAACGAGCCCGCCCTGCGTGGGCCGGAGCCTACCAGCGCGTGGCTGTTCAACTCCATTGCCAACAAGCACGCCGACGCAATGGACAACTACCCGGAGCCGGTGGTGCTGCCCAGAGAGCAGAGCGATGATGAGAGCGCAAAGACGCTTTCCAGCGTGCTTCCCGTCATACTGGAGTACAACGACTACGAGCAGACCTACTCAAACAGCTGGTGGGAAAAGCTCAAGCACGGCACCGCCGCTTACGGCGTGTTCTGGAACAGCGCAAAGGAAAACGGCCTGGGGGACATCGACATTCAGGAGATAGACCTGCTCAAGCTGTTTTGGGAGCCGGGCATCACCGACATACAGAAGTCCCGCAACCTGTTCATTGTTGAGCTGGTGGATGAGGACCTGCTGGAGCAGCAGTACCCGGAGCACAAGGGGCATTTAGGGGGCAGCGTGGTGGACGTCAAGCAGTACATCTACGACGACACCGTTGACGTGAGCGGCAAGAGCGTGGTGGTGGACTGGTACTACAAGACCCGCTCGGCGTCCGGGAGGACCGTGCTGCACTATGCAAAGTTTGTGGGAGACACGCTGCTGTTTGCCAGCGAGAACGAGGCGGAGTATCAGGAGCGGGGCTGGTACGACCACGGGCTGTATCCGGTGGTGCTGGATGTGCTGTACCCGGAAAAGGGGACGCCGGTGGGCTTCGGCTACGTGGCGATTTGCAGAGACCCCCAGCTCTACATCGACAAGCTGTCGTCCAACATCCTTGAGACCTCCATGATGGGAACGAAAAAGAGATTCTTCGCCAGCCACAACACCGGCATTAACGAGGAAGAATTTCTGGACTGGAGCAAGCCCATTGTCCATGTGGAGGGCGAGCTGGACGACCGGCGTCTGCGGGAGATTGAAACCAGGCCGCTGGACGCGATATACGCGAACGTTCTCCAGATGAAGATTGAGGAAATGAAGGATACCTCCGCAAACAGGGACGTGAACAGCGGCAGCGCGAGCAGCGGAATCACAGCGGCGGCAGCTATCGCGGCGCTTCAGGAGGCCGGAAACAAGACCAGCCGGGACATGATTGCCGCGTCATACAGGGCACACACGGCGATAAGCGCTTTGTGCATCGAGCTTATCAGGCAATTCTATGACGAAACCAGGAGCTTTCGCATCACGGGCGCTATGCCGGGCAGCTATCAGTTTGTGGACCTGAACAACCAGGGTATCCGGGATCAGACCCTGCCCCCTGCCTACCCTGGGCAGGAAAATGAACCCGACTACTCGCCTCTGTTCCGGCGGCCTGTCTTTGATATCAAAATCAAGGCCCAGAAGAAAAACCCCTTCAGCCGTATGGAGCAGAATGAGCGGGCAAAGGAACTGTACCAAATGGGCTTTTTCAACCCGGAGCGGGCGCAGGAGGCCCTTGGAGCGCTTGAGATGATGGAGTTTGAGGGCAAGGAAAAGGTGATGGAGCAGGTGCGAAACGGTCAGACGCTGCTCAATATCTGTCAGCAGATGTCCCAGCAGATGGACCAGATGGCAGCGATCATTCAGGCGCTGACCGGAAAGGACATGGGCGCGGGAATGCCTGCCGCCGTTCCTGCCGGCGCGGGGACCCCCGCTGCCGCTGTCCCGCCCGATGCTGCCGGAGGAGGCGCTGACAGCCTTGCAAGGGCCACTATGCAGGCACATACACCCATGACGGACTACGGCTCAAGACTGGCTGCCAGAAGCACGCCGAGCATGTCCTCGGGCAGCAGCGCCGCCACGCCGAGGGCATAAGCGGCGATGACCTGGGTATATGCGGAAGCGGCGGACGGACGTTTTCTCCTGTCCGCCCGCGGGCACGCCACCGGCAGCGAGGCCGGCTGTGCCTTTATCTCCGGCATCCTGTACGCGCTGGCCGGATACCTGAGCAACGCGGAGGCGGAGGGGTGCGCGAGGATAGGCAGGATGAAGCTGGAGCCGGGCGATGTGTCCATCAGGGCACAGGGCGGCGAGCGCATACAGGCGGCCTTTGACATGGCGGTTATAGGGCTGCTGCAGCTGGAAAAGCAGTACCCTGAGCTGGTGCGGGTTGAGATTTCGGGGAAATAAAAAATTTTTTAGATTTCGGGGCGAAATATTGAAAAGTGTTTGTTACGCTTATGCTGTACTCCTGTTATATGCGGGGCGGTGGCCGGGAGATATGCTCCGGCGCCGCNCCNGCGAAACANGAGCGAGACCGACGCACGGGGGCGTTACACCCGCGGAATTAAGGAGGTAATCCTATGAAAATCAGGCATTTGCTGAACATACGGCTGAACCTGTTCGACGGCGGCGCTGCTGCCGGCGGAGAGGGCGCGGGGGCGACGGCCCCCGGCAGTCAGGCCGGTGACGGCGCAACGGGCGGTTCTCAGGCATACCCCGGTCGCACCCGCCGGGGATCGGGCGAGTTCCAGAATGTCCTTTTCGGAAAACAGGCTGCTCCGGCGGAGACCGGAGGCGGCGCTGAGACCGGAGGAGGACAGCAGGCAGGCCCTTCCGCCGCCGGGAAGGGAAAGGAAGGCGAGGTCACAACGACCTCCGACACTCTGGAAAGTAAGCGCAAGGCATTCCGCGATCTGGTGAACGGCGAATACAAGGACATATACACCGAGGAGACTCAGCGCGTCATAGACCGGCGATTCCGGGAGACAAAGAACCTCGAGGAGCAGGTGCAGCGAAGCCAGCCGATCCTCGACATGCTGATGCAGCGCTACAAAATCGCGGACGGTGACCCCGCCAAGCTCCAGAAGGCCATCGAGAGCGACGACGCGTATTGGTCCGAGGCCGCCGAGGAGGCCGGATTGAGCGTGGAGCAGTACAAGGAGTTCCAGCGCCTTCAGCGCGAGAACGCGGCCCTGCTCAACGCCCAGCGCCAGCGGCAGAGTCAGCAGGCTGCCCAGCAGCAGCTCCAGCGGTGGTACGGCGAGGCGGAGCAGGTTAAGGGCCTGTATCCCTCCTTCGACCTGAATGCGGAAGTCAAAAACCCCCAGTTCCTGTCCATGCTCAAGGCCGGCGTCCCTGTTCAGCACGCCTATGAGGTCATCCACATGGATGAAATCAAGGCGGGCGCGGCCCGGCTCGCGGCCCAGGTCGCGGAGAAGCAGGTGGTGGACGGCATCCGCGCCAAGGGTGCCAGACCCCAGGAGAACGGCACGACTGCCCAGAGTGCTTTTACCGTAAAGGACGATGTTTCCAAGCTGTCAAAGGCAGACCGCGCGGAAATCGCCCGCAGAGTTGCGCGGGGAGAGACAATCAGCTTTTAGCGCTCCCCGCAGAAGGGAGATAAGACAATGAAAAGCAAATTCAAGGACATCATCATGCTGCCGGTCGTGCTGGACCTGTTCGACGGCAACACAAACACGACCACCCAGACCGGAGCGGGCCAGGACCTCTCCGGCGAGATGAAAACCCACTACTCCGACTATCTCATTGATATGGCGGAGCCGGAGCTGGTGCATGACCAGTTCGCACAGAAGCACCCTATTCCCAAGAACGGCGGCAAGACCATCGAGTTCCGCAAGTTCGACCCGCTGCCCAAGATGCTGACGCCCCTCACCGAGGGCGTGACCCCAGACGGCCAGAAGCTGAACATGGGCGTTATCACCGCCACGGTGAGCCAGTACGGCGGCTTTATCGAGCTGTCCGACATGCTGATACTGACCGCTATCGACAACAACCTGGTGCAGGCCACCAAGATGCTGGGCAGTCAGGCGGGCAGGACCCTGGACACCATCACCCGCGAGGTCATCAACGGCGGCACCAACGTCCAGTACGCCGAGGGCCAGGTAAGCTCCCGCGCGGAGCTGGCGGGCGGCAATGCCGACGAGACGAAGAACCACTACCTGACCGTGGACGCTGTGCGCCGCGCGGTGCGCTTCCTTAAGGTGATGAACGCGCCGCGTATCAACGGCTACTACGCGGGCATCATTCACCCGGACTGCTCCTACGACCTGATGAGCGACCCGAAGTGGGTGAACGTGAAGACATACTCCGACCCTGAGGGCATCTACGAGGGAGAGATCGGGCGCATTGAGGGCGTGCGGTTCGTGGAAACCAGCGAGGCCAAGGTATTCACCGGCGAGGGCGCCGACGGGCGGGACGTGTATTCCACGCTCATTGTGGGAGCGGACGCCTACGGCGTGACCGAAATCACCGGCGGCGGGCTGCAGCACATCGTAAAGCAGCTGGGCAGCGCCGGGACGGCGGACCCCCTCAACCAGAGGGCTACTGCCGGCTGGAAGGCCACGAAGGTCGCCGAGCGTCTGGTGGAGCCGTATATGCTCCGCATCGAGACCACATCCACGTTCAACAGCGCCAGCGCATGACAAACCGCCGGGCTGCCCATGCACTGCACGGCTACGGGCAGCCCGCACTGACACAAGGAGGTATGCCTTATGGCAAAGAAAACCACTGCCGCCGCGGACGGCGGAAACGAGACCGAGACCACCGGAGCGGCCGCGGAAACCACCCCGGAAATTACGGAGGCCGGCGCGGAGATTGCCGTCGACGCGCGGGCTGAGGCCGAGGCCGAGGCTGAGAAAATCCTGGCAGACGCGCGGGCCGAGGCTGAGGCTATCATCTCCGCTGCTCAGAAGCAGGCGAAGACAACGGCGACAGCGGCGGCTAAGGCCCCGCCGTTCCCCCCTGGCGAAGAGCTGGTGTCCATCCGTCTTTTCAAGGACAACGACAAGTACAAGGATGATGTTTTTGTCGCGGTCAACGGGGAGCGGGTGCAGATAAAGCGGGGCGAGACCGTGATGATCAAGCGCAAGTTCGCCGATGTGCTGGAGCAGTCCATGAAGCAGGACATGGCGACCGCCGGGCTTATCGAGCGGGAGAGCACCAGGTATGACGAGGAGGCCAAGGCGCGCGGCCTGTAAGGCGGGCAACCGGAACAGAATACCTACCGCGGATACCCAGGCGGCTGCGACACGGCGCGGCGAGGCGTGGAGGGGCCTTTTCAACCCCTCCGGCTTCGCCGCGCTGTTCACATTCACGGGAAGGAGGAAAAACGGATGGACAGGACTATTAACGTAGCAGTCAACGGTGAGTTTGTCAGGAAGGACAGCAAGAACGCCGGAGTGCAGGGAGAGGCAAACGCGACCACCCTGCATATAAGCCTGAGCGGCGACTGGGAGCAGTATTGCAAGCGCATTGTCTGGAGAGACGCGCTGGGAGAAAACCCTGTGGCAATTCTCCTCTATCACAGCGTAAACGACAGGGTGGATTCAGAGAGCAGCGGCACTACGAAGAAGGACCCGCTGGTATTTGATACGCCTATCCCCGCGGAGCCGCTGGCGCTGGAAGGATGGTGCAGCTTCACCATTGAAGGCTTCAGGGACAGTGACCCGTCTGCGGTGTCTATCAGCGTGACGGACCATCTGCTTGTAAAGCCCAACGACGCATACAACACCCCGGCGGAGCCGACACCGACACAGGCCCAGCAGCTTCAGGCGCAAATCGAAGAAGTTGTGCCACAGGTCGCAGAGCTTGTACAGACGGCGGTGGACGCGCTGGAGCAGGCGGAGCAGGCCGTGAAAGTATGGAAGGTGTGGGACAGTGAGACCGTATTTCTGCCCCTGCAGAAGGTCTCCAGACTGGGCAGCTCTTATATATGCAAGCAGACATGCGCCGGCATTGACCCCGCCGTAGACACGGCGGACGGCGACGGCGTGGAGGGGACATGCTGGCTGCTTATCGCCCGGAAGGGCGACCAGGGAGAACAGGGCGCGGAGGGGCCGCAGGGTATGAC
>JAAVHC010000002.1 GCA_014799925.1 Oscillibacter sp. | reverse complement strand
ATGCCGCGATCAGCCATACCTTTTCTAAACTGAATTTGTTGAGCTTTAAGAGCGCGTAATACCCAAAGAAAACAATGGGCAAAAAAACAAAAATAAACTTATATGTACTGAATAGCATTCTTCTCTCTCCCTTTGTCGCCTGTTTAGCCAACACTTTCATGCTAACGCTTCATCAGCGCACTTACCTCCGTGCATCATAAAAGAACCTTACTTATTGTCAGAGCCCTCTCCAGAGCCTGATCCATGTTATAGTACTTAAAGTCAGCCAATCGGCCGCATAAAATCAGGTTGGGAACCTGATTGGCCAACGCCTTGTATTTGGCATACTGTTCCTGACTCTCTGCCGTCAGCACCGGATAATAGGGCTCCAGCTGTACCCCTTCCCGATACGGCAGAGGATATTCTACCGCATAGCTGGTTCCCGGCCTGTTTTGTACCGGCAGTTTTTTATACTCGGTGATCCGGGTATACCCCGCCTCCTGGGGATAGGCCACCACGGGGGCGGGCTGGAGACCGTCCCCGGCCTCATACTTCCACTCAAACCGCAGGGAACGGTATGGCAGATGTCCATAGACCCCGTCAAACAACT
This sequence comes from Oscillibacter sp., assembly GCA_014799925.1. Taxonomy (GTDB): domain Bacteria; phylum Bacillota; class Clostridia; order Oscillospirales; family Oscillospiraceae; genus Pelethomonas. The sequence continues at coordinate 152,716 of JAAVHC010000002.1, read as the reverse complement.
CATCTATCGCTCCCGTGTATACCACCGGAAAGTCATTCTCCCGCCCGTCTATTAAAAGTTTCCCATCTTGAGGCCGCAGATGCTCCAATGCCTCCACTCCCAGTTTTACCTCAATATCAGGATGGTCCAGCAGATTTTCAAAAAAGCGGGTAAAGGAATCTGCCGGCATCACCTGGTACGGATCGTCAAAATATCCCTCGTCATAGGAAAACCGGAGGGGCACCCGCTTGAGCACACTGAGATCGATCTCACCGGGCGATACTCCCCACTGCTTTGCCGCATAGGGCGCGTAATCATTTTGAAACAGATACTCCCCATAGCCTCGAACATCCGGGTCCGGATGGTCCAATACTTCGACCACGGTGGCAAACTCCCGTCCGGCAAAGGCTTTTTTCAGCGTCTCTTTCAGCTTTGCGGCTTTCTCCGGCGGGAAAAACGTGTCGATGGTCGTAAAATTAAATGGCGTGGGCGTATACTTCCCGTCCCACACCGCTCCGCAGGTCAGCTTGTACGGCTGCCAGGACGCATAGCGGCACATATAGTCATATAGTTCTTTTTTCTTCGTGTGGAACGTGTGAGGACCATATTTTTGCACCAGGAAACCATAGTCATCCATATAGTCATACATATTTCCGCCGATGTGACTCCGCCGTTCCCAAACGACTACCTTTTTCCCCGCTTCCGCCAGTTCCCTGGCAATCACAGAGCCGCACAGGCCACAGCCTACAATAAGCGCGTCTATCTCAAAATCCACCGTAAGCCTCCACAAATTGCCGGAAACTCTGGAGGTTTATATCCTTATCCGCTAAAATCAGTTTTTCCTCACCGCCAATCAGCTCCAGGGGCCACGCCACGCCGATGTCCGGGTCGTTCCACAGGATACCGTCGTCGTACTCTCCATAGAACTTTTCCCCGCACTTGTAGGAGACAATGGAATCCTCCAGCACCAGGTAGCCGTGGGCGCAGCCGGCGGGTACAAGAATCTCGTTGTGCTTTTCCCCAATCAGGTCAAAAGCCAGCCATTTTTTAAACGCAGGGCTCTCCTTCCGCAGATCCACCACCACATCCCACACATGGCCCCAGATGCATCGCACCAGCTTGGGCTGCTGCACCACGCGCTGGAAGTGGAGGGCACGGATGACCCCCTTGCGGCTGGTGGTGTAAAAGACCTCCGCCAGGTTGTGGCGGATACCATTTGCCTCAAAGACCTCTTTTGAATAGTCCTTGGTAAAGCATCCCCGGATGTCGTCAGCATTGAATGGGGTCACCTCAATGAGCCCGTCAATCTCCGTCTCCAGAAAATTCCATTTCTGATTCATTTCGATTCCTCCCGCTGAACCTTCTTCCACCACTCCATCGTCCGCCTGCAGCCCTCAGCAAAGCTGACCTCCGCCCGGAAACCGGTATCCGCCTCGGTCCGGGAGCAGTCAAACCTGGATAAAGGCAGATCAGTCCCGGTAAAGGGGATGTCCCCGAACTGGAAGGGTAAATCAGGAGCGACAGCGGCCTGCATCTCCAGCAGGAATTCCTTCAGCGGCCGGGCGGTGGAGCTGCCGATCAGGTATTCATGGAAGGGCTTACCGCGCTCCCCAATGAGCCGGAAGGCCCGGGCCACATCGTCAATATATACGAAATCATAATTCTGCGTTCCCGCCGTAAACCGGGGCGCTTCTCTCCGAATACATTTTTGAATAGTGGTATTCACCATTCGGGGGCTTTTTTCGCCTACGCCATAGGCGTTGGTGATTTCCGGCCAGATGAGGTCTATGCCGATTTGGGCCGCCACAGACATACACATCACATGGGCGATCAGCTTGCCGCCGCCGTAGATATACCCCATGCCCGGTTGGTTCCCCTGGGTGTATGCGGCCGCCATAGTCTCATGCTCCATGATGCTGCCCGCGCACAAAAACCGCTTACAGCCCAGCTCCTTTGCCACTCGAAGGGAATCCACCGTCCACTGGGCGTTTTGCAGCTGGAGCGCCGTATCCGCCCGGGCGGGGCCAGCGCTGCCCACCCAGGCGAAATGATAAAAGGCGTCATAGTCGTCCACGGGCAGTTTTTCCTTCAAACGCTCCATTTCCGCCAAATCGCAGGGAATAAACGTCACTCTTTCATCCTCGGGCAGGTTCCCGCAGCAGCCCTCCCGATCCAGGGCGCAGATACGGTAATCGTGCTGCAAAAGCTCTCTGACCAGCGCCCCGCCGACAAATCCGTTGGCTCCGGAAATAATCACCTTTTTCATCCTCAAACCTCCATATACTCCTCAATCTGCCGGTCCATCACGGCCGGGATGTCCCCGCCTTCAAGCCACACGCGGGTCCACTCCACCGTTTTTTCAATGGCCTGGGTCATATGCCACCGGGGACGCCAGCCGAAAACAGACTTCAGCCTGGAGCAGTCCAGTTTCAGAAAATTAGCCTCATGGGGGGCGTCGGGTTCCGCCCGGTTCTCCCAGGAAATCCCCTCCCCCCAGGTACGGCAGAACAGGTCCACCAGCTCTCCGGTGGTCACACAGTCGCACTCGTCCGGCCCCACATTGTACCACCCGGCAAATTTCCTGTCCTCGTACTGCCGCTGGGCGATCATCAGATAGGCCAGCAACGGCTCCAGCACGTGCTGATAGGGCCTGGTGGAGTAAGGATTGCGGACAATGATGCTCTTTCTCTCTTTTACCGCCCGGACACAGTCGGGAATAATGCGGTCATTGGCAAAGTCGCCGCCGCCAATGACATTGCCTGCCCGTGCCGTAGAAATCGCAGCCCTGCCGTCAGCGAAAAAGCTGCTCCTGTAGCTGTGGGTCACCAACTCCGAGCAGGACTTGGAGTTGGAATAGGGATCGAAGCCGTCCAGCGGCTCCTCCTCACGGTAGCCCCACACCCATTCGTTGTTGTGGTAGACCTTGTCGGTAGTTACGTTGAGGAAACTCCTCACACAGCTTGTCCGCCGGACGCACTCCAGGATGTTCACTGTACCCATCACATTGGTCTCATAGGTGCAGGCCGGGTCCTTATAGCTGTCCCGGACAATGGGCTGAGCCGCCAGGTGAAGAACAATCTCCGGCTGGGCGGCCTGAAATGCGGCAAAGAGCACATCAAAGTCCAGAATATCATGGATGACTGAGGTCATCTTTCCCTCCAGCCCCGCCATGGGAAAGAGCGCGGGAGTGGTTGGCGGCTTCAGAGAATAACCGGTGACGATAGCCCCGGCGCCTGCCAGAACGCGGCAGAGCCAGGTCCCCTTGAACCCGGTATGCCCGGTGACAAAGACCCGCTTTCCCTTATAGAATTCAAAATCTATGTATGCCATCCGTCTTACCACACTTTCCAAGGAGCCTGTCCGCTGGTCCATAGCTTTTCCAGCTGCTCCTTTTCCCGCACCGTGTCCATGCACTGCCAGAAGCCGGTGTGCTTATAAGCCATAAGCTGGCCCTGCTTTGCCACGGTTTCCAGAGGATCTTTTTCCAAAACAGTGTCGTCCCCCTGAATATAATCCATAAATTCCGGCTGGCAGACCATGAAGCCAATGTTGATAAGATTGCCGTCTCCCCGGGTCTTTTCCCGGAACTCGTTGACCATGCCATCCCCGTTGATATCCAGTACGCCAAAACGCTGACCGGCGTTATAGGCGGACATAGTGACCACTTTCCCATGAGACTTATGGAACTTTACAAGCTCAGTGACGTTCAGGTCGGAGACTCCGTCTCCGTAGGTAAGCATAAAGGGCTCGTCTCCCACATACTCCTTCACACGTTTCACCCGGCCCCCGGTCATAGTGTTGAGCCCGGTATCCACCACTGTGACCCTCCAGGGTTCGGAAGAACTGTAGTGGACAATCATCTCATTGTGGCCGTTGGTGAAGTCATATGTAATATCCGAGGTGTGAAGGAAATAGTCAGCAAAATACTCCTTGATGACATGCTGCTTATAGCCCGCGCAAATCACGAACTCATTGAATCCGTGGTGGCTGTATAACTTCATAATGTGGAGAAGAATGGGCATACCGCCCAGATCCACCATAGGTTTTGGCTTGAATTGAGATTCTTCGCTGATCCGGGTGCCGAAGCCGCCGGCTAGAATAACAACTTTCATAAAATGACCTCCACTCTCTATACTTCCGCAATTAGAATTGTCTCTGTCATCACCGTGCCGCCCACAGGATGTCTTATTTTGAATTTGTAACCCAAATCAAGCGCCTCCAGCCAAGGCTTGATTTTGAAAAAGTCATTTGCGTTATGATAAATGTTGATTAGCAACGCCGGTTTCTGCGTTTTGATCGTCTCGACCGCCCCCTGCAGCATGAGGCTTTCAGCGCCCTCTATATCCGCCTTGATCAGGCCGAGCCGCAAATCGTGTGTATGGACGAAATCATCTATCGTCGTCATTTCCACTTCTACAGATCCTTCATAAGAGATTGCCTCATTTTCAAATTGTGTGCTGGAGGAATCACTAATTGAAATTGTAATCTTTCCCCGCTCACCACCAAGCGCGTATGGACAGGGTTCCACAGAATTTAAACCGTTCATTTTTATTGTTTGTATCATATGCTCATAGTTTACAGGAGTTGGTTCAAAGGCGTATACCCTGCGGTTGGTCAACGACGATAAAACCAAGGCGGAATCGCCTATGAAAGCCCCGGCGTCAATGATATCACGCTCCCTCAGCCGCTCCGGATGCTCTAAGTAGGGCAGTCCGCATTTGTCAATGAATACGCACGGCTCAAAATGGTTAACCGGCAGCAGATATCCCTTGTAAAAGTACTTTCCCTCTGAAAGCTGGAGTATATTGCTGTAAAAGTGCTCTGTGAGCTGCCGCATCATGCCCTTTTCTTCTTTGGAATAAAGATCGACAAAGGAATCTGTGGTCTTTTGGATCAGCCTTATGCGCTGAAGCGCCAATACGACAGTTTCCACGCTTTTCGCGTCCAGGCCGTGAACGAGGGAAAGGAAATCCTCCTGAAACTCCGGGGCCTCCGGCGAAGAGCAGACCGGAAAGTCCCTGTAATACGCTCGTTCAAACTCTACATTCAGGGGATAGTCCTTTTGATATAATCCTGAAATTCCGCCAATGATCGAGTCCAGCCTCGTTTCAAGAGACCGCTGCCCTTCCCGCAATTGTTCCAATGCGACCCGAAACATCTGTGCCTGTGCCTGGATTTCCGCAGCCGTCTTTGCCGCTTCATTTCGGACGGCTGATAACTCCGGACCGAGTTTCAGTACGTCATCAAGCTGTGCCTGGATTTCCACGTCCGCCTTTGCCGTTTCATTTCGGACAGCTGACAGCTCCGGACCAAGTTTCAGTACGTCATCAAGTCGTGCCTGGATTTCTGCGCAGGCTGTGGCATGCTCCTGTATTTGGACCGCTAAACGTTCTATTTCCCCACGAAATTCGTAGGCCGACGGAGGAAAAAAACGCGATGCCCTCTGATTTATTTCATTCATAGACCTCTTTGCCTTTCCAAAACCACTTCTTCGACGGACGATATTTGTGCATTAAAAGCAATAAACTTTCTTACAAAAACATTGGGCGTGAACTGCACTAGATAAAACAGCTTATTTTTGTTTGTGCCTTTTGAATAATCTAAAATAAATATTCTTTAACTTCTCCCTGCGCAGACTTCCCAATGGAAAAACTCCAGTAGAAATTCGCTTTAGCCAAAGTTCAAATTTTGAGAGGTGCATCGCATTGGCGCTATACCAATTTATGTAATCAGCTGATGTGTGCCATGATACGTGAGAATCCAATCTTTGCAGAATAATTTCATATAAAATTGTGCCTCTAATAGACTCCCAAAATTCCTGAGCAAAATCCTCACTTGGATCATCCCATGGTTTCAGATATCCCGCATAATGAATAATATATGGATCTTTTCTTCCGCAAAAATATAAATCCTTTACATTAACGGGAGTAAATGTTTTTATATTTTGAGTTCTTCCTCCTCCGCAAGCCGACATAATATTCCAGCGAATATCTAAAAAGTAAACTCTGCCTTGGCACTTTACATTAAGGACATCCTGGTCCACATACATATATTCGCATTTACTTCCAAATTCAGCCAGTTCAGTCTCACCAAATGTCTTCGCCATCTCTTTAATATTAAAGACAAGAACACCAGCTTGGAAATACGAATAAGGGTCCTTTAGCTTTAAGACTTCTCTACAGTATTTTTTTACAGTTGGTATCGCTCCATTATATTGTCCCAGCCAATCAGCATCTATAGTGGCAGCAATGAGATTGTTGCCGATATCAATATTATATAGAGTTGCGATATCTTTTCTGATTAAAAGGTCACTATCCAGATATACAATTTTTTCATAATGCCTAAAAATTTTTTGCACGAACAATCGGTAAAACGTTTCTACACTTATATGATTATTTGCGATAAACCTATATTGACTTATAACAGGAACCACGCAAAAAAATCTGATTGACATATTAGGATATTGCTTTATGATTGATTTCAGTAAATTTTTACTTTTATCAGAAATTGCGCTCACTAAAAAAATAAAATCGTAATTGTACTCTTCAGAACTATGTTGTACAACCGACATAAGTGTTGCCGCCGCGTATGGAACATAATAATCGCTGCTTGATAAAACAATCGGAATATTTTGATTTGAAAATGCCGGTTTAGGCAACTCATTCTTTTCTGTATTCCAAAAAATTGATCGCTGCAAAATCTTAAGTTTAGCATCTTCTTCAGCGGCTTTTTTCTTGTCAATATAGTGCGTAGCAAAGACACCAAGCAGGCGCTCACCAAGATGACCCGCAGTTCGCATAGCCTCCTGTCCGTAATTTTCGTAGGATTTATTTTTGTGAAATATTTCTAATACTCCAAACAAAAAAGTACAGTACTGATCAAAAAGCACATGATTCATCACAAACATGCAACATGGATAAAAATTTTTCCCAAACAAATATTTTTTTGCTGAACTTGCATATTCAGGATAATGTTTTTCAATTATTTTGATACACTCTTCCAGATCTTCAATGTGTAAAGCAGGAACCCCCTCGTACTGCTTATATACAGAATATTTATCAATAAAAGGAGTCGAAATAATCAGATCGCTCTGGCATATCGCTTTTCTCATTTGATCTTCACTATTTCCTAATTCCTTTACAGCATCACTGGATATAAAGTTATAGTTAATGTTTCCCCAAATATCTTCGTCATGCTTTTTATCAGAAAATGAAAAATATCTCCTATAGTGGCACAAGCCATAGTAATCCGCTTTTATATTCTTCCATGCCCAATATTGGACCGTAAGTTCGCAAAAGCTCAACCGCCGTTCCGAAATATTCTCTCCCGTATCATCACCCAGCATCGTCACGCCTTCGCGCTCATCAAAAACCGCGCCGCAGCGAACGGGGATATAGAGCGGATTATCAATAGTTTCACTATCCTGATCAATCCGGTGAGACACAAAGATTTTGATATCGGGTTTTTCTGGCGTACCATGGTATTTCAGACACTCCACGTCAGGCACAGGCTTGTACTTTTTCTTACTCATCTCTTTCTGCCGCTCCTCATAATTCAATATTGGCTACCCCGCGCTGCTTCGCCGGAGTTACTCTATAATATATCTTCTTCAAAAACTCTCGCTGTCGGGAGCCTTTCGGCATGATTGGATCGATAATCGCCCTCAGCATCAGATCGATCCATGCCCAAACTACACGTTTGAAAAGGTCGCCGCTGTTTTTGAGACGGCCCGTATCCCGGAAGTAGACCAGCTGCAATTGTTTCACACGCCACTGTTCTCTCGTGGTGATGTGATAAATAAAGATCCCATAAAGCATTTCCCCAAGAAACGCCGGGGTTCGGCGCATAGTCTGGGTATATCCCGTGGTATCCAGGCGCCGCTCCACCTCAAACATAATGGGAAACTGGAACTCGCAGAGACGGAAAAACAGGTCCCTCTTCAAAATGTAACAGTTATAGCCCCGATGCAAGCCTCCGGCAAAATATTCCCGGGCAGATGCGCTGTACTCCGGCGCTGACTCGTCAATCAGCCGGAAGAGCAGCTCTATCGCCTTATCATCAAAGAAAACGCCCTCATGGGCTTCCCACATGGCCCGAACGGTCTCCTGTTTTCCTCTCGGGGTGGGGATGTTTTTCACCGGCGCGTATTCTGAAACGAGAATATCGTAATCCCGGATCTCCTGCTCCATGGCCCTGGCATTCAAAAGCCCGTACTTCCGCTTGCTTCCCTCGGTCATAACAGGAACATAGATCATCCCTGCTTCATCAATCTTGAACCTCTTTGGCGCAAAGGATAAGTACCGGCGGTAATGACACAGGCCGTAATACTCCGCCTGGACGTTTTTCCACGCCCAGTATTGCACCGTAAACTCACAAAAGCTCATGCGCCTGTCCGAGATATTGTCCCCTGTGTCCTCCCCCGGAATGCCCATGGGATTTTGGGAGTCGAAGACAGCCCCGCAGCGCACGGGAACATAAAGGGGGTTATCCACCAGCTCACTATTGATGTCGATCCGGTGGGAGACAAAAATTTTGATACCGCTCATTTTTGCCTGCCCTCCTTTTCCGATCCTTTAATCCTTTCAGTAATGATTCCGGCAGCAGGCCTACCGCCAAAGGCTTGACCACCCAGGGCAGGGCCCCAGGCAGGACACCCAGATTTTTGAACCTCTGCCAACGGGTCACCGTTTCGTTCCATCTGTGCCCCATCCTGCGGCTGCCTCTGGCGGTAGCCGGAAGGGTGTAGTCAAAGAGTACCTCCTGTAGATTGGCCCCCTGATATCCCTCGGCGTATAGCCGCAGCAGCAGGTCGTAATCTTCGCAGAGCACCTGGCGGCGATCCTCCGAGTACCCTTTTACCACTTCCAATGCCTCCCGATGAAACATCAGGGTCGGGTGGATATAGGGCTGGTTTATGTAGAAATCCCGAACCATCGGGCGCTCAGGGAATTCCCACCGGCCTACCTTTTCGCCATTCCGGTACAGATCCACATTACAACCTACGAAAGCGATGTCTTTGTTTTCAAGCAAAAAGGAAACCTGCTTTTCCAGCCTGTCTGATCGTGAGTAGTCATCATCATCCATTCGGGCAATATATGCTCCTTTGGCCGCGGTCAGACACAGGTTGAGCTTGCTGGCCAGGTCCAGACAGCCAGGCCTGCGTATCAGCCGTATTCGGAGATCTTTCCTTGCGGCCTCAGCCAAATATTCAGCCGCTCCGGAAGTGGAGCCGTCGTCACAGATCAGCAGTTCAATCCGCTGGTACGTCTGCGCCATTATGGACGCCACAGCTCGTTTCAAAAAAAACAGGTCATCCCGAATATATCGCACTCCCATAAGCACAGAGATCAGAGGTTCATTGGTGTTCATACGCTTCACATACCTCTGCCGCTTCACCATACATCTTTATTTCTCCCCGCTCCAGCCAAACCACCCGAGAGCACATCTCCCGGATCTGGTCAATGCTGTGGGACACAAACAGCACCGTCGTGCCGCCGCCCATGAGCTCCAGCATCCGCCTCCGGCTCTTCTCCTGGAACTGGGCGTCGCCCACGGACAAAATCTCGTCTACAATCAGAATCTCCGGGTTCACCACCGTGGCAACAGAAAACGCCAGTCTCGCCAGCATCCCCGAGGAATAGTTGCGGATAGGGGCCTCAATGAACTGCCCCAGCTCGGAAAATTCCACAATCTCGTCATACTTTGCGTTCAGAAATTTCTCGTTATATCCCAGAATCGCACCATTGAGGAAAATATTCTCCCGGCCTGTCAGGTCAAAATCAAAACCAGACCCCAACTCCAGCATGGGCACCACGTTTCCGCGGCAGACCACACTTCCTTCCGTAGGCTTCAGAATTCCGGAGATGATCTTCAGCATCGTGCTCTTTCCCGCGCCGTTCCGTCCAATCAGCCCCAATGTCTCACCCTTTTTTACCTCGAAGGATACGTGGTCCAGCGCCGTAAACTCCTGATATTGCAGCTTTCCCCGTACCGCGGTAGTTACGAATTCCTTCAGCGACATGATCTTATCGCTGTTCATCCGGAACCGCATGGAAACATCTGATACTTCAATCACCGTTCTGCTCATATCCTACCCTCACAGATACAGGACAAACCGGTCCTGGCTTTTCCGGAACACCAGCGCGCCAACCACCAGCGCTCCTAATGCCATTAACGCGCACTGCACATATACCGCCGGTTCCGGTGAAATTCCATCCAAAATGCAAAGCCGGGTATTTTTCAGAAAATGATACAGGGGATTGACCCGCAGAATAAACCTGAAATTCTCCGACAATATGCTCTCCGGGTAAAAGATCGGCGTAATATACATCCATATCATGCTCAGCACACCCCACAGAAACTGCGTATCCCGAAAGAACACCATCGCCGCCGACAGGAGCAGTCCCACCCCCAGACTAAAAATGATTACACAGCAGAGGAAAAAGAGCGACAATACCGCCGATTTTTTGAATTGAACACCTGTCACCAGCGAGACAATCACCAGTGGAATCAATGAAATTCCCAGATTCACTACCGAAGACATAACGCGTGTCAGCGGATAAATGTACTTAGGCATATAGACCTTGGTAATCAAGCCGGCATTTCCCACGATGGAACTCAGCGCCATACCACTGGCCTCTGTGAAAAAGTTGAAGGTTACAATCCCAATCAGCAAATATGCCGGATAATTAGGAATGCCGGTCTTAAATATGGTGGAGAAGACGAAATACTGCACAATCATGGTCAGCAGCGGATTCAAAAAGCTCCAGAACATTCCCAGAACTGAGCGCTTATACTTGGTTTTAAAATCCCTGGAAATCAGTTGGCGGATCAGAAAACGATATTTTTGTACCGCAATCACAGCGTTCACCACATAGCTGCGCTTACCCTGCCGCAGGCGAAGCGATACAATCCCCAGCCCCGCCAGCAGCAGAAATGCGCCCGCCGCCGCGAACTCCCAGTAATGGAGGCCCGTCCAGATATAATCTGTACCACGCACCGCAAAACAGAGCACCCCCGTCGATGGTTCCCCATTGAGCATGAGCGCTCCGCCCTCCAGCTCACCCTGCGTATTCATCAATGGCGATACTGCGCTGCCCGGTTGGCAGTCCGGAGAGGTAATTCGCAGCAGCAATGGGACTTTGTGCAGTCCCTCTATCGGTTTCTCTGCCGTCAGGGTGGTCAAGCCGCCCTCGGTAATAGCCGCAGCATCAAAAGCTGCTGACAACAACTCGTTTCCGCTTCGCAGATCAACCAGCTCCAGTAAAACAGTTCCCGCATTGGGCCGGTAATAGGTCCCCCACTGTACGTCGATCTGTTCCAGCCGCTGAATTTCCATCGTAAAGATCTGCTCCACTGCGCTGTCGAATACCAGTTCCACCGTGCCGCTGTCCGCCGCCGGAAGCTCCATATTTCCTCTGGATTCGCGAAGGTGCAGCTGCTCTCCGGCCAGGAAGTAAAACAGAACGATCAGAGCCGCGTATCCCAAAAAGAGGATTGCCGCCAACCGCTGTACAATCTGGAGACTCTCTGTCACTTTGCTGTTTTTTTGCAATGATATCACCTTTCGATCCAACCGATCATAAACTGCTTCAGCTCCATCATCCGCGCCAAGGCCCGCTCCGCCGGTTTGAGACAGAATATATAATTTGCAATAATAAGGGGCAAAAGAAAACGGCTTTCGCCAAAATTCTTCGCAGATTATCCGTAGTATACCACGGGTAAAAAGGAATTGCAAGGGGAAAGTCTGTTTCTCCACGTTTTTTGCGCGACAAATAGTAGTCAGAGAGGAAAATTTTTCTGTCTGGCTGTTACCTTTCCCCCTAAACCTGAGGCTTTATTGGCGACAAATTCTCTTTACTGTTATAACTTATCAGAAATATACCATCTATATATTCTGTCTTGTTTCACGTGAAGGAATCAGCCGCGATTTTAAGGGCCACTGACCGACCGGCTCCATAATTCCGTATAAATTTTCCTATATGGGCGCGGTCCGGAAACGCGAAAACAAGAGGGCCGGAAACCGGCCCCATGCCTTATGCGGCAGACGCACGGCCTTGACATTGGCCTGTTTTTCTGTTAGGCTGGTACACAACCGAAGCTGCTTCAAACTGCTTGAACCGACACGGCGTTGATTAAGGCTGAACCAGCGTCCCTATAATTGGCGGAGAGAGGGAAACGTGGATGGAAGGAATTGACAATCTGAAAAAATATTTGCTGACGGTCCACCCGGTGCGAAAGACCGGGGCCCAGAAAAAGGAGTTCCGCCAATGGCTGCTGCGGGAGCTGAAGCGGGCGGGATGGAAGGCCGCGGAGGAGACCTACGGTAAGTTCAACGGCAGCGTCAACGTGGTGGCCGGAGACCCGGAACGGGCGGAAATCTTCCTTTGCGCCCACTATGACACCGGGTCCCGGATGCTGATTCCCAACTTCGTTTCACCCACGAACGTACCGGCCCACGTGTGCTACCATGTCGCGTCAGCGCTGGCGCTGGCGGCGGCGGCGTTTCTGCTGTCGCTGGCGGTCAGTTTTCCGCTGAACCAGCCGGGGCTGATGCTGCCGCTGTTTCTGGCGGTGGCGGTGGCGGAGCTGTGGATCGCGGCCTACGGGCCCGCCAATCAGAGCAACGCCAACGGCAACTCCTCCGGCGTGCTGGCCCTGCTGGCCGCCGCCGGAGAGGCGGGGTTCGACAAGCGGGTGTGCCTGGTGTTTCTGGACAATAACGAGCGGACCCTGCTGGGGGCCTCGGCCTTTAAGAAGAAGCACGCGAACCAGGCGGCGAAGCGCCTCTTTCTCAATCTGGACTGCGTGGGGGACGGGGCGGACCTGCTGCTGATCCCCTCCAAGTACAGCCGGTGGGACGGAGAACTGACCGACGCGCTGGAAGCGGCTTTCCGGGAGGGGGAGGAGATGCGGCCCCATGTGCTGACCAAGGGCCTGCAATACTACCCTTCGGATGGCAGGAAGTTCAAATTCCACGTGGACATCTGCGCCTGCCGGTATCTGGCGGGACTGGGGTACTATATTCCCCATCTGCGGACGAAGAAGGATACGGCGCTGAGGGAGGAAAACGCGGCGTACATCGCCAGGTGTCTGGCGCGGTTTCTGCCCCGGTATCTGGAAAGCAATAGTACTTTTTCTTGAAAAAGCATTCCCGATTTCGCGTGACCACATTGAGCGGTCATGCGAAATCATAGTCGTTGACAACGACAAACCAGCGCCGGGACCCTGTAAGGGTCCCGGCGCTGGTTTGTCGTCCGGTCAGACCGTATAAACGTACTCGCCGTTTTTCTCGTTGACACCATAGAAATCCGCGAAGGTCAGACGGAAAATCCTGTCCTTCTTATCGCTGACGTCGATGCCGTTCTTGATGAGATGCAGATACAGCCCGTGATTGGATATATCCCCCAGAGACAGATACCCGGTGAGCCTGCCGCCCGTGATGATGGCCTTCTTGTACTCCGCAGGCGTTTTGTGGACGATCACGTCCGCGCCCTCGGTAAGATCCATCCGGCCCACGCTCAGCATGGTCACGCCGAAGAAGTTGCTGGTGTTCTTGAACGGATAGGGCTTCTCGTACACCGTGTTGATCCCGGCCATATTCTCCGCCGCGGCCTTGCCCTGGGCCATAGCGTCGGGCCACACACCGGAGAGGCCGGTGCAGTCGCCCGCCGCGTACACATCCGGGGCGGAGGTCCGCAGGTGGTCGTCCACCTCGATGGCCCTCTCGGCCCTGATGCCGCTGTCCAGCGCGATCTGGATGCGGGGCCGGACGCCAGCGGCCATGATGATGAAATCGCAGGGCACGTGCTCCCCGGTGGAGAGGATCACTTCCGTAATATTGCCCTCGCCGTCCACCACCGCGTCGGCGGCCCCGATGCCCAGCAGGAACCGGCACCCGTGGTCCTCAAAGACCTTCTGGTACACGCCGGCGGCGTAGTCGTCGGTTTGCAGGGGCATCACGCGGGGAGCCATCTCGGCGATGGTGACGTCCGCGCCCCGCTCGCAGAGGGCCGAGGCGGCGTCCAGACCCACCAGGCCGGAACCCACGATAAACACCCGCCTGCCCTTTGCAAACGCCTCGTCGATTTTCAGCGCGTCGCTGAGATCCCGGAAGCCGAATACGTTGGGGGCCTCCCGGAAATGGGGGATGGGCGGGATGAAAAAGCCCGCGCCGGAGGCGATGAGCAGCTTGTCATAGGGAACGCTGTAGTCCTGGCCGTAATGGACGGTCCTGGCCTCGGTATCGACCCTGGTGACGGTCTGGCAGGAAATATGGAAGATGTTGTTCTTCTCAAAAAAATCCTCGTCCACAAAGTTAATGCCCTGGATCGTCCGCTCATGACCTAAGAACTTATGGAGCATGCAGCGGGAATGGACGTGCTCGTCGATGGAAATGACGGTGATGATGTCCTCGGAACGGAAGGCGCGCAGCGTCCTGGCGGCGGTGATACCGGCCGCGCCGGCGCCGATGATGACAAATCGCTCCACGGTCATACCTCCCTTACTTCAATGGCTTTCTTGGGGCAGGCCCGTACGCAGGCGGGGCCCTCCTCCAGATGAGCGCAGAAGTCGCACTTGACGACCCGCTTCCGGTCCGGGGAAATGGCGGGCACGCCGTAGCGGCAGTTCATGACGCACATATAGCATGCCGCGCATTTGTCTGAATGATACTCCACCAGACCGTTTTCCAGATTTTTCTCCAGCGCGCCGCTCATGCAGGTCCCCGCGCAGTCGGGGACGTCGCAGTGGCGGCAGAAAATGGGCTTATAGCCGCCCTGACCGTCGGTAACGATCCGGTTGCGGGACTGATTGACCGGGTCGGTGAGGTCCAGGGCGTAGACAGCCTGGCGGATCTCCGCCAGCGTACCCTTCCTGGGGGTCATGTCGCTGTGGGACGCCATGCAGGCCAGGGTGCAGTTCTTGCACCCGTCGCACTTGGCGGCGTCAATAAAAATTCGTTTCATCTTCTCGCGCCCCCTCTCAAATGTTCAGGGCTTTGCGCTTCTCCTCGATGATGGCCTCCAGTTGGTTCGCGGCGGACTTGCCGTCCGGGTCCACGATGACCCGGCCGCCGGTGAGGCTCACCATGTCCTCGGTCAGCACCTTTGTCACCAGCTTGCTGCCGGTGATGAAGGGGGGCACGCCCAGATGCAGGGGCAGGCCCAGCGCCAGGGCGAACGCGCCGTCGGCCAGCGCCTGCTCCTCCAGCCACTGAGCGGCGGAGAGCACCAGGGGCAGCTGGGGCAGGTCCACGCCCAGCTCCTCAGCGATCTCAGTGGCGACGATCTCCAGCCGGCCGATGGCCAGGCAGGGACCGAAGTTCAGCACCGGGGGAATCCCCAGCGTCTTGCACACGGCCTTCAGGCCGGGGCCGGCCAGCTCGGCGGCCTCGGGGGTCATGAGTCCGATGTTCTCCAGACCTCCGGAGGAGCAGCCCGCCGTCAGCACCAGGATATCCCTGGCAATGAGCTCTTTTGCCAGCTCGGCGGTGAGGGTGTCGTGCCCATAGGCCACGCTGGAGCAGCCCACCACGCCCGCCAGGCCCTTGATCTGGCCGGTGACGATGAGGTCGATGAGGGGCTTCCAGCTGCCGCCCAGGAAGGCCTTCAGGCTGCCCTCGCTGACGCCGGTGAGGGTATTCCTGTTGCCGTGGTCGGTAAAGAGATTCATGGGCACGCTGCCCCGGCGGGCGGTGTAGGCGGCGATGATTTCGTCGATGATCCTGTCGCCGTCCGCCTGACGGGTCTCATAGTGAAAGGGGATGTACTCGGCGTTGGCTTTCTTGGCCACCACGTCCAGACAGATCTGCTTGATCTTCAGCTCGTCGCAGATGGTCTCAATGCCGGGCAGGGTGCAGTTGAACTCGGACAGCACCGCGTCAATGGCACCGCAGGACAGCACCGCCTCGGAAATGTAGTTGTTGCCCGCGTGGCCGTCAAAGATCTCCGTGTAGTGCTCGCCCCGCAGCTGGAGGTCCTGTCCCACGCAGGTGCAGCCCACCAGCTTGAAGCCCTTGGCTCCGGCGGCCTTTGCCCTGGCTACCACGTCCTCGTCCAGGAGGCGGTCCTGGATGTAGGTAAACAGGGAGTGCTGGTGGCCGGTAATCAGGATATTGATGTAGTCGGGGTCGATGACGTTCATGCCCACGGGGGCGGTGCGGATGACCGGGTCGCCCAGGACCACGTCGTTGAGCAGATTGGTCAGCTGAAGGCCGTACAGGCCCGTGGAAATGCCCAGGCGCAGGCAGCTCATCAGCATCTCCACCGGGTCGGAGCTGAGGTTGGTGGAGGTCTTGACCACGTTGTTGAAAACCTCGCCCTTGGCGCCGCCGGGCATGATGCCCAGCTCCTTCCACTTCTTCACCCGGGGGGCATAGGCCAGCTTCTCCACCAGCTCCATGCCCTCGTACTCAGGGCGGTACAGGTCGCTGAGCACCGCGTCCGCCACCTTCACGCACAGGTCGTACTTGTCCCCGCCGGTGACGCCCAGAATCTCCGCCAGATGGTTCAGGGCCTTCTCGCTGCGGATCTTGTCCCTGTGCAGGCCGGTGTTCTTCAGCTGGCGGGCGGTGTTCTCCACTACGTGGATATAGCATCCGGACCCGGCGGCCACGGCCCGCAGGAAGTTCCGGGCCACGATGGTGTCCGCGCTGGCCCCGCAGATGCCGCGGGGCGCGTCGGGGGTGATGCGGCAGGGGCCGTTGGCGCACAGGCGGCAGCAGACGCCCTGAAGGCCGAAGCCGCACTTGGTTTCCTGGGTGGCCACACGGTGATGGGCGGTCTCCAGGGGCAGGGAGCGGATATAGTTCTCCATGGGCTTATCCGCGCTGGCGCAGGTGCTGCGGCTGAGGCAGTCGGTACAGCTGTTCATGATGATGTTTTCCTCCTCCAAAATTGATTTTCCAGGGGCCTGCGGTATCAGCATACCGCAGGCGGGTTCGTGTCGCAGATTACCCTGTTACAGGCTCCGCGTGGACGCCGTACAGGAAAAATATGCCGTTGGGCGCCCGGTACAGTCCGGTGAGGCCGTCCGCCAGCCGATAGCTGTCTCCCCGGCAGAAGACCGGAATCACCGGCGAGTCTTCTAGCAGGATGGCCTCCGCGTCGTGGAGATACGCGTCCCTGGCGTCAGGGGAGACGGCGGCTCTGGCGGCGTCCAGCAGAATGTCGAAGGCGCCGCTGGCATAACCGGACACGTTGGCCTCACTGGCGCTGTGCCAGCGCTCCAGCAGGACGCCCGCGTCGCGGAAGACGGGAACAAATTCCTGCGCGGCCATGGTGAACGGGCGGATATCCGCGGCGGCTTCCTCCCCCTCTTCGGCCGTCTCCCCCTCTTCATCGGGGGGGAGCGCCGCCAGGGCCTCCTGGTACTCCGCCTGGCTGACGCCCCGGACGGAAACCGTCACGCCCAGCTGCTCCCGCCACATGAATTGCAGGGTCTGAGCCGCCAGCGCGCCCCGCTCGGATTCCACATAAAGATATTCCACCGCCGGGAAGCCGCTGCCTCCCGCGTATCCCGCCTGAGCCAGCAGCGCCTGGGCGTAGAGGCAGTCCGTCTCATAGTCGTGTGTACGCTCCGCCGTCACCACCTCCAGGCTGTGCGCCCGGAAATCCCAGCAGACTGCCGCCGGCTTCTCCGGCTCCGGTTCGGCGTTGGGGTCGGGAAGGGAGTCCTCCACAGCGGGAGCCTCCACCACGGGCCGCTCGCTGTAATCGGATACGCCGTAGGGGACCAGCCCCGGCGCGGGCCGGGAGGCCAAATCTCCTATTACGTCCACAACGGCCTGACGGTCTATGGCCAAATGGAAGGCCAGACGTACGTTTTCATTGTCAAACGGCGCCTGGCGCGTGTTCAGCAGCACCCCGTAGGTCTCCGTTACCGGCTCCGGCGTCCACAAACCGCTTTCCGCCAGCTCCCGCAGCGCTTCCTTCGGCAGGCCGGTCACCAGCGCCGCCTCTCCCGCCAGCAGCGCGGCGTAGTCCGCCTCGCTGCCCGCCGCGGTCTCGAAGCGGATGGTATCCGGCCCCTGCCGGTCGGGCGCGTAGTAGGTCCCGCTGCGCTCCAGCGTCACTGCCTGCCGGGTCAGTTCCGCCGCCACATAGGGGCCGTTGGTGACTGCGGCGCTGGTCTGGGCCGTCAGGTCCTCCCGCACCGGCATGGTGTAGGCCCCGCCGCATACCTCCTCCAGGAACCAGGCGGGACTGCCGTTCAGCGTCACCACCAGCGTCCGGCTGTCGGGGGCGGACACCCCCAGCGGAGCGGGTTCCCCATCCTCCTGGACTTCTCCGTACCCGGCGATGGCCGACATCAGCTCCCTGTGGGGAAGGTCGTTGGCCGGGTCCGCCAGCCGCTGCCACGCGGTAACAAAATCAGCGGCGGTAACAGGCTTCCCATCGGACCACCGGATGTCCTCCCGGAGCGTAAAAGTATAGGTCGCGTTGCCGGCGTAATCGGTTTCCAGCGTGTAGCTCTCCGCCTGCCCGTTGGTCAGCACGGCCCAGCCGCTGCCGTCATCCTCCCAGCGCAGCAGATTCTCAAAAAGGTGGTACAGTATCGTTTCGCTCCCCTGAGCGGTGGCGGCGGCGGGCTCCAGCGTGGTCTGTTCCACGCCGGTCCGCACGCACAGCGTATAGGGCCCGGCCTCCGCCGCGGGAGCCTCCGGCTCCTCGTCCGGCGTCCCGCCGCAGCCCCACAGCAGCAGCGCCAGCAGCGCGCACAGCAGGGAAGTATATTTCTTCCTGATCGAATTCATCACTTTGTCTCCACGGATATCAGTTTCCCGTCCTCGCCGAACTTCACCGGCTGAATCTGATTGCGGGTATGCTTGGCAATGTCGCCCAGCCGCACCATGCCGGGATAATCGGTCACAAAGGTGTAGGCCACGCCGTGGCGTTTGGCCCGGCCGGTCCGGCCGATGCGGTGGACATAATACTCGTTCTCATCCGGCACGTCGTAGTTGAACACCGCGTCCACGTCGTCCACGTCGATCCCACGGGCGGCAACGTCGGTTGCCACGAACACCCGCAGCTCTCCCCGGCGGAACCGGGCCATCACTTTCTCCCGCTTTTCCTGGGGAATATCGCCGTGGATGCACTGGGCGTCCACGCCCCGCATCTGCAGAAGCTTGGTCACCCGCTCGGTGTTGCCCTTGGTATTGCAGAAGATCATGACCCGGTCATACCGCTCCTGCTCCAGGATCCTCTCCACCGCGTCCACCTTGTCATCCATGCTCAGCTCCAGGCGGTACTGGAGGATGTCCGGCTTGTTCTCCTCGTCGGCCCGGACGGTGATCTCCACCGGATCCCGCTGATAGACCCAGGCGATGTCCATCACTTCCCGGCTGATGGTGGCGGAGAAGAGGCCCAGGTTCTTCCGGTTCTTCATCTGATCCAGCAGACGGGTCACATCGTGGATGAAGCCCATGTCCAGCATCCGGTCCGCCTCGTCCAGAATGGCGGTCCGGACATGGTCGATCCGCACCGTCCGCCGCTTCAGGTGGTCGCCCAGTCGGCCCGGCGTGGCGATAACGATCTGCGGACGCTTTTTCAGCGCGTCGATCTGTTTGCCGATGGGCTGGCCGCCGTAGAGGCAGACCATGCGGATGCCCGGCTTGAACTGGGCCAGATCCCGCATTTCCGAGGTGATCTGCATGGCCAGCTCCCGCGTAGGGGCCAGAATGACCGCCTGCGCCTGATCGCTCTCCGCGTCAATGTGTTCAATAATGGGGATGCCGAAGGCAAAGGTTTTCCCCGTGCCGGTGGGAGCCTTTGCGGTGACGTCCTGCCAGTCCAGCATGGGAGGGATGCACCCCGCCTGAATGGGGGTGGAGACTTCGTAGTTCTTCTTTTCCAGCGCCCGCATAACCTCCTGGGAGAGCCCCAGGCTGTCAAAGCGGACGCCCTGTGTGATTTCCATAATTCTTTTTCCTCGCGCTTTTGTTGTGTTTTTCAGTTGACGGTTATTCGCTGACTCGCTTATATTATCATAAAAACCGTCCCTCCGCAATGGGCGGCGGGCGGTTTTCCCGAAAATTCATGGATTTTTCATGAAAAGATAAGGGGTTTCTTTTCTTGACACAGGGGGAAATGGACGGTAATATAATGGAATAGCGCGCTGGACCAAAATTTGCCTCCCTGCCGGGAGGGGGCGGAGCGTACTTTTCCCGCGAGGGAAAAGTACCAAAAGCTCGCTCAAGGGGTCTCGCCCCCTTGAGAATCCCCGAATGTTTTTGATTATTAGCGCTACGACCTGACTGGTATAATTCTATCGGTAGTGCTCTCCCAAATGCGCCGGACTTTTACGTCTACCCACGGGTCCTAACGGCAGTCAGGGGGGCTAAGCCGCTGCTCCAATCGGTGCACACCACTGCCGGGAGTATCCAAAGCAATACGGTAGGGATTGCCGATATCATCGTTGGGTAGACGTTTCGCCCGGCACAAGGGACCCGGTACGGTTTAGCCCGGACAGACTACAGGAAAAGCGCAAAACAAATCATAAGGCGTCGCCTCCGGCGACGCCCAGAGGAGTCCAGAACTATTGGTTCTGGCACGCTTTTGCCTACTTTTCCCGTGCAGGAAAAGTAGGCCCGGGGTCCGGGGCTGGGAAAGCCCCGGCCTGCCGTATTGAAACACTCCCTCCTCGCGCCCGCAGGGCGCGAAAATCAGACTGATATATAGAGGAACCCCCATGTTGATCGAAACCCTGAACGCATACCAGAAAAGAGACCCCGCCGCAAGAGGAAAACTGGAGATTTTCCTCCTGTACGCCGGGGTCCACGCAACGATTTACTACCGGATCGCCCACTGGCTCCACCGGCATCAGCTCTGTTTCCTGGCCCGATGTATTTCCCAGTGGGCCCGGTTCTGGACCGGCATCGAGATCCATCCCGGAGCCACCATCGGCCGCCGCCTGGTCATCGACCACGGCACCGGCATCGTCATCGGAGAAACCACGGAAATCGGCGACGACGTGCTGATTTATCAGGGCGTGACCCTGGGCGGCACCGGCAAGGACGTGGGCAAGCGCCACCCCACTTTGGGCAATAATGTCCTTGTAGGCTCCGGCGCCCGGGTCCTGGGACCCATCACCATCCATGACAACGCCCGCATCGCCGCCGGCGCGGTGGTGCTCCAGGACGTGCCCGCCAACGCCACCGCCGTGGGCGTCCCTGCCCAGATCGTCCGCGTGGGCGGCGAAAAGGTCCGCCATTACGCCGACGAGGTGGACCAGACCAACGTCGTCAACCCCACCCTGCAAAAGATTGAGGAGCTGACAAAACGGGTGGAGGAGCTGGAGAAAAAGCTGGAGAAAGCAGAAAAAACCATCCAATAAAAGGAGAATATGTTATTATGTACCTGTACAATTCCGCCACCCGCCGCAAGGAAGAGTTTGTCCCCAATCACCCTGATATTGTGAAGATGTACACCTGCGGCCCCACAGTCTACGACTATGCTCATATCGGCAATCTGCGCAGCTACCTCATGGAGGACGTGCTGGAGAAATTTCTGCGCTACGAGGGCTACAACGTCAAGCGCGTCATGAATATCACCGACGTGGGACACCTCTCCAGCGACGCGGACACCGGCGAGGACAAGATGCTCAAGGGCGCCAGGCGGGAAAACAAGACGATTATGGACATCGCCCATTTCTATACCGACGCCTTTTTCGCCGACTGCGCAAAGCTGAACATCAAGCGCCCCGACGTGGTGGAGCCCGCCACCAACTGCATCCCCGAGTATATCCAGCTCATCACCAAGCTCATTGACACCGGTTACGCCTATCCCGCCGGCGGCAACATCTACTTTGATACCAGCAAACTGGAGCGGTACTATATCTTCAACGACCACGACGCCGAGGATCTGGCCGTAGGCGTCCGTGAGGGCGTGGAGGAGGATGAGAACAAGCGCAACAAGAGCGATTTTGTCCTTTGGTTCACTCAGTCCAAGTTTGAGGATCAGGCCCTCAAGTGGGATTCCCCCTGGGGCGTTGGCTACCCCGGCTGGCACATCGAGTGCTCCGCCATCTCCATGAAGCACCTGGGCGAGGACCTGGACATCCACTGCGGCGGCATCGACAACGCCTTCCCCCACCACACCAACGAGATCGCTCAGAGCGAAGCCTATCTGGGCCACAAATGGTGCAACTGGTGGATGCACGTTCTGCACCTGAATTCCACCACCGGAAAAATGAGCAAGAGCAGGGGTGAGAAGCTCACCCTCTCCGTCGTGGAGGGGAAGGGCTACGATCCCCTGGCCTATCGTCTCTTCTGCCTCCAGAGCCATTACCGCAAGAATCTGGTATTCTCCTGGGAGAACCTGGACAACGCCCAGGGGGCGTACAACAAGCTGATTGCCCGCGTGGCCGCGCTGAAGCCGGAAGATGGGGAAATCGACCAGACGGTCTTTGACCAGCAGAAGGAGAAATTCCGCAGGGCCCTGGGCAACGACCTGAACACCTCTCTGGGCGTCACCGCCCTGTACGACGCGCTGAAGGTTCAGGCCAACGATGCCACCAAGCTGGCCATTCTGGCGGATTTTGATCAGGTTCTGAGTCTGAGCCTCCTGGAGAAAGCCGCCGCCAAGCGGGAGGCGGACGCCAGGTCCAGGACCTCCGCTGCGGCCGCCGGCGGCATCGTCATCACCGGCGAGGGCGACCCCGCCATCGACGCGCTGGTCCTCCGGCGGGCCGAGGCCAAGAAAGCGAAAAATTTTGCCGAGGCCGACCGCATCCGGGACGAGCTGAAGGCTCAGGGCATCGAAGTCGTGGATACGCGGGACGGGGCCAGCTGGAAGAGGGTATAAAGACCGGGCGGGATGGCGCGGGCCGTCCCGCCTCCGCCGTTTCCGGAACCGCCGGATTGTTGACGGGACCGGGGGCAGCGGATGAAATGAAAAAAGCAGGCATGGTAAGAGGAGGCGGTCAGCGGTGCAGAGCGGAACCATCCGCGTGGATCTTCACGGAATGAACTGCGCCCAGGCCCAGGCGGCGGTAGACGCGGCCCTGCGGCGCGCCGACGGGTCCGTCTACCGGCTGGAGGTCATTCATGGCTATCATGGCGGCGTCCAGCTGCGGGACATGATCCGGCGGGTATACGGCAGGCACCCGAAGGTGAAGCGGCTGGAGATGGGACTGAATCAAGGCGCAACGGAGCTGGTGCTGCGAGAGTATGTGTGAAACGATTCACCTCTGTTGAATATAACAGATTCGGCGCATATTTTCTGTTGATAATCTCCATTCTTTTCCTACGAAGGACTTGAAACCCGGCTGGGATTTGATATAATAGCCCTGATTTCAGAGGTATAAGGACTCGCCCGGCAGTCGGGCGGCTTAAAGGAGGAAACACCGTGGGCAACAGACAGGAAGCCATTGAACAATATAATAAATCCCTGAAGCTGGGTCAGAAGAACTATAAGGAGCGGGTCATCCGGGGGCAGTATCCCTATCCCCAGGTGCTGGACGAGATTCTGGATGAGACCATGGTGGCCGGCCGCGTGGACATGGGGATCATTGAAATTCCCACCGAGCAGATCATCGGCACCAAAACCGCCGGGCGGCGCAGCGCCTTCGCCTCCAATTTCATGCCCCTGCTGGATGTGGACTCGGAATTCGGCTATAAATGGCTGGATCTGTGCGCGGCCCATCTGGGCGACGAGGGCATCCGGGACCCCATCCGCTGCTATGAGTATCTGGGGCGATTCTACGTTCAGGAGGGCAACAAGCGGGTCAGCGTGCTGAAAAGCTACGGGGCCCCCACCATTCCCGGTTATGTGATCCGAATCATCCCCTCCTGGTCTGACGACCCGACGGTACGGGCCTACTATGATTTCATGGACTCCTACCGGCTGACGGGGCTGTACCGGGTCTGCTTCAGCCGCTCCGGCAGCTTTGCCAAGCTCCAGGCGGCCCTGGGCTTTGAAGCGGACCACGTCTGGACGGAGGACGAGCGGCAGCACTTTGTGGCCGGGCTCACCTATTTCCGGGAAGCCCTGCGGAAGCAGAACGCCGAGGACCTGCCTGTGACCCCGGCGGACGCGCTGCTGGTATGGCTGCGGGTATACAAATTTGAGCAGCTCTGGTCTTTCAGCGCCGCGGAGCTGGCCAAGTCGGTTGCCGCCGTGCTGAAGGATATCAAGCTTCTCTCCTCCGCCGAGCCCATTTCCGTCAGTACCGAGACGGAAGAGGAGAAGACGGAGGACACGCCGGCGCCCAACATTTTCGGCCGCCTGCTCCAGGCGGTATTCCCCGACCATCTGAATATTGCGTTTATCAATGAATACAGCCCGGAGCGAAGCGACTGGGTCCGCGGGCATGACCTGGGCCGGCAGCACCTGGAGTCCGTGATGGGAAGCAAGGTTTCCGTCCGGGTATACAACGACGTGCATCCCGGCGAAGCGGCGGAGACGGTCATGAAAAAGGCCGTGGAAGAGGGCGCCCAGGTGATCTTTGCCACCACGCCGCCCCTGATCGCCGCCTGCCGGAAGCTGGCGGCAAAGCATCCCGGCGTCCGGGTGCTCAACTGCTCCGCCTCCATGCCCTATGCCGGCGTGCGGACCTACTACAGCCGGATCTACGAGGGAAAATTCCTCACCGGGGCCATTGCCGGCGCCATGAGCCGGGATGGCGAGATCGGCTATGTGGCATCCAATCCCATTTTTGGCGTTCCCGCCAGCATCAACGCGTTCGCCCTGGGGGCCAGGCTGACCAATCCCAGGGCCCGGATCAGGCTCCGCTGGTCCTGCGTGGAGGAGGACGCCGTCGGCGCGCTGGCCGCGGACGGCGTGGACGTGATCTCCAATCGGGATATCCCGGCTCCCGACCGCGCGAAGGAATCCTGGGGCCTGTGCCAGGTGCGGCCCGACGGGACCCTGCGCTCCCTGGCCTCGCCCTGCTGGCACTGGGGCAACTTCTATGTCAAGCTGGTCCGCAGTATTTTCAGCGGGAGCTGGGACGGTCTCAGCTCCCGCGACGGGGAACAGGCGGTCAACTACTGGTGGGGCATGAGCAGCCGGACGGTGGATATCTGGCTGGGCGAGGAGCTGCCGGAGGGAGTGGCCCAGCTGGTGCAGATCCTGCGCCGCGGGATCATGGACGGCTCCATCGACCCCTTCCTCCGCCCCATCCGTTCGCAGGACGGCCAAACGCGAAACGACGGCAGCCGCTGGTTCTCGCCGGCGGAGATCCTGCACATGGACTGGCTGTGCGACTGCGTGGAGGGGGATATTCCCTCCTATGACCAGCTGCTGCCCATCGCCCGGTCCCTCGTGAGACTCCAGGGCGTTTACCGGGATCATATCCCGCCGGAGAAAGAAGGCCCTGTGCTGTGAAGATTTTACTGGTATCCGACAAGGAAAGCCCGTACTACTGGGATTACTATCAGCCCGGAAAGCTGTCGGATATTGATTTGATTATCGCCTGCGGCGACCTGAACTCGCAGTATCTCAGCTTCCTGGTGACCATGGGCCGGGCCAGGGTGCTGTACGTCCACGGCAACCACGACCAGACCTATGAGCAGCGCCCTCCGGAGGGGTGCGACTGCATTGAGGATAAGTTGGTCAAGGTCAATGGACTTCGCATTCTGGGCCTGGGCGGCTGCCCGGTCTACAGCGGCGGGCCGCATCAGTATACCGAGCGGCAGATGCGCCGCCGCATGAGGAAGCTGGGCTTTCAGCTCTGGCGGGCCGGAGGGGTCGATATCGTCGTGACCCACTCCCCCGCCCAGGGCTATGGGGACGGAGAGGACTACGCTCACAGGGGCTTCGAGTGCCTCCTTCCGTTTTTGGACAGGTATGAGCCGAGCTATCTGGTTCACGGCCATGTCCACCTCAATTACGGAACCCAGCGGCCCCGCACCCTCCAGCGGGGGAAAACCACGATCATCAACGCGTATGAGCGGTATATCCTTGAGATACCGGACCGGTAGGTGTTTTGCCCCTGCCGGGGCAGGGATGTTATGTACTTTTCCCCCGTGGGAAAAGTACCAAAAGCACGCTCAAGGGGACATGACCCCTTGAGAATCTCCGAACGGTTTGTTTATTTTCGCTCCGACGAAACCCGGTTTGGTTCTGCCCCTGTGCCTTCGTTGGTGCGCCGGACTTCTGCGTCTACCCACTTGTTCTAACGAGCGCCAGAGGAAGCTGAGCCGCTTCTGGACTGACACTCCAACCACCGCCGGGAGTCCCCCAAAGCAATACGGTAAGGACTGCCGATACACATACTCAAGTAGAAGCAGAAGAGGAACGAAGCGGACGGCAGTACGGTAGACAAAACCAGATTATGCCACGGGCGAAACCAAAATAAAAATAAGGGATTCTCAAACCGTAGGTTTGAGCGACTTTTTGGTTACTTTTTGTTCGCACAAAAAGTAACCGCAGGGTCCGGGGCCGCGCAGGCCCCGGGCTATCAGCATAGAACAATCTGAATTATCTGCGGCCGAGGCGGCAAAGAAAGGAACTTCCATGTCCAACATCTGGGGCCATTTTACAACCATCACCACCCATAAATTGAGAGTCATGAAATACTGCTTCAAGGTGGGATTATACCGGCAGGGCCTGCTCCACGACATGAGCAAATACACCCCCATCGAATTCCTTCCCGGCATCCGATACTACCAGGGCAACCGCAGCCCCAACGAGATAGAGCGCCTGGAAAAGGGCTATTCCGCCGCCTGGCTCCACCACAAGGGCAGGAACCGGCACCACCTGGAATACTGGATCGACTACGCCCCGGAGCGGAACTTCAAAATGAGCGGCATGGAGATGCCGGTCAACTACGTGGTGGAGATGTTCTGCGACCGCGTCGCCGCCTGCCAGATTTATCAGAAGGAGCGATACACCGACGCTTCCCCCTGGGACTACTACGTCAAAAGCCTGGACCGCTACATTATCCACCCCAACACCCAGGCTCTGCTGGAAAAAATGCTCCTCATGCTCCGGGACGAGGGCGAGGAGAAGACCATCGCCTACATCCGCCGGGAGATCCTGAAAAATGGGTAAACGGACTGTTTTTCGACAAATGTAAACCGTCAGTTAGCAAAAATTCCGCCCCGGTTGGTGGCATACCCGGGGCGGTTTTGCTATTCTGGATGGGAAAGGAGGCGATGTCCATGACCATCGGACAACGCATTGCGCAAAAACGAAAAGAGCTGGGCCTCAGTCAGGAGGCGCTTGGGGAGGCTCTGGGCGTTTCCCGCCAGTCCGTCTATAAATGGGAGAGCGGTTCCGCTCTGCCGGAAATAGAGAAATTGATCTCTATGGGCCGCCTGTTCGGCGTGACCATCGGCTGGCTGCTGGGCGTGGAGGAGCCGGTCCGGCCCGCGGCGGAGGAAGAAAGAGCCGCCCCGCCGGAGGGCGGGAACGATCCCGGCGAGCTGACCGAAACGCAGTTAAAAATGGTGGAGGAGATCGTGGACCGCTATCTGACGGCCCGTCAGCCGCCCAAAAAGCGGCGGTGGACCCGGTTCATCGCCGCCGCGGCGGGAATCGTTCTGCTGGCAGTCCTGAACAGCCTGCGGAGCGACCTGCGGGATATGCGGAATCAGTACAACAGCCTGCAAAGCTCCATCAACAGCGTCACCTGGTCCGTGGACAGTCAGATCTCCGGCATTACCAACCGGGTGGAGGAGGTGCTGAAAAACCAGAACAACCTTACCGCCAGCTATGGCACGGAGATCGTCTCCGCCGACCTGGCCGCCAACACGGTCACCTTCACCGCCTGCGCCGCTCCCAGGACCTACACCGAGGGTATGACGGCAGTATTCGTGGCGGACGATGGAAATATGGTAACAGAGGTCCCCGGCGAGCTGGGGGCGGGCCAGACCTTTTCCGCCGGGCTGACAAGCGAACTGACCAATGAGATCACCATCTCCGTTGTATTTGTCACCGGCGACGTGCGGGAGACCCAGCTGCTGGACACCCACTATGGCCTTTACAGCGATTCCCTGCCCGACATAGACTTCGACTATATGGACGCGATCTCGGCGATGATGTGGAAGGAGCTGAATAAGGCGGGAGAGCTGGACTGGTCGGACGAGTATGCGGCGCAGAGACTGAACAGGTCAAGAAAGGTCGTCGCCGCGGACGAAAGGATCGGGCGCGCGGAGGTCAAATCCATCCGGATTGGTCTGTTCCGGAACCAGGCCCTGCTGGGCTGGCTGGAGCCCTGCGAGAAACCGGACAAGTTCCGCAGTTATGATGACGGCGACTACGATTTTTACCGCTTCCCGGCGGTGTCCGTCGTGCCGGAAGTGGGAGATATTTTCACGGTTACCGCCGTTGTCGTGGACGAGTATGACCGGGAGTATATCATCAAAGGGCTTCCCTACGAGCTGGACCCCGAAGGTCGCGAGCTGACCCACTCCACAACGGATAACTGGGTCGGCATGAACAGCCCGGAGGGCTGGGAATACTGACGCTCTTTCCTGAAAGTTAAAGATATCGCCCCCCGATCCCCTGGAACTATCAAAAACATGGTGTTATTGCGCTTTAGGCAATATTTTCAGTAAGGTATTCGGGAAGGATGTATAAAAGCATAAAAACAGGCGCAGATAAATGTGTGATAGACGTGGAATAACAGCCTTACAAATTCCGCTCATGCTAAGAGAAACAGGAATCAGGGAAGAGTATAGAGAATATAAGGGGAGAGACCGCACGGCCTCTCCCCTTCATCGTCCGGATCAGATTCCGGCATCACGCTTCGCGCTCTCTTCCATCAGTCGGTCCACTTCCGGCGCAAAGACCGCCTGGACCGTGACGCTCATCAGCACGGGCAGGCCGGTGATCACGCACAGTGGAAACACCACGGGATACCAGAGCGCCAGCGCCGCCGGCAGCGCCAGCCACAGCGCTCCCGCCAGCAGCGTCCGCCATTTTACGGCGAACAGCAGCAGCAGGCTGTTTGTCAGCACGACCCCCAGGCGCAGCTCCCACCGGGCGGACTGGTAGAAGGCATAGCCGCCGGCGGAGGCCAGCGCCACCGCGCCCGCCGCAAGGATGACCAGCAGCCATACCGGCAGGGGCAGGCCGCCCAGCGGGACCATGACGGCGGGGGACAGAAGCAGAGTCCACAGAAACGCGCCCAGGACGCCCAGCGCCGCCCCCTGCCGCAGATTGCTCCGCAGCCAGTGCAGAAAACCCCGGTAGAGATACCAGGGATGCCCGAACTGCAGCTCCCAGGCGGCCCTTTGGATGGCCGCCCACACCGGCCCCGCCACCGCGCCGGACAGGATCCCACCCAGAACATAGACCAGCGCCCCGGTGGAGAGGAATCCGTATACGCACAGCGCGGCGGGGATCAGAGAGATCCCCAGCATCAGTCCGATGAAAATCACAAAGCAGAAATGCCCCGTGACCGCCCGGAACCAGCGGGTCACAGGATGCAGGGGCTTCGCCTCCTCCTCGGGCGGCGGGCTGTTGAACAGACTCATGGCGTTTCCTTCCTTATGCGGCGTCCGTACCGGGTCAGCGCCTCCAGCCCGCCCAGGCGGTCCAGGCTGATCAGCGTCATGCCGTCCTGACCGGTGCTGATCCACTCCGCGCCCAGAGCGGCGGCGGTCTCGCGGGCGGCGTAGCTGCCGCCGTCGTCGCTCTCCGTCAGGGCGATCCGCGGGGACACGGCCTCCAGCCACAGGCGGCTGTTGGAGGTATACAACCCATGATGGTTGGTTTTCATCACATCCGCCCGGAGGCGGGGTCCGTACCGCCGGACCAGCGCCGCCTCCATCCCGGCGTACAGGTCGCCGCCGGTGAGGTAGGAGGCTTTTCCGTGGGTCAGCCTGAGCAGAACGGAACAGTCGTTTACCGCGCCGTCCTCTCCGCCGTCCGTCTCCGGCATGGGATCAACGGGGTGGAGAACCTCCAGCGCTGCGCCGTCCAGTTCCCAGCGGTCTCCGGCCCGCAGGGGACGGGAAAGCGCCGTCCCTTTGGCGCGGAGGTACGCGGTCAGCTCCGCCTCGGCATCCCCGGGCGGCATCCCCGCGGACCAGTACGCGCCGATACTGCGGGATTCCGCCACCGCCAGGACATTTCCCATATGGTCCGGGTGGGGATGACTGAGCAGAAAGGCGTCCAGCCGTTTCAGCCCCAGGTCCTCCAGCATGGACAGCACCCGTTCCCGGCAAAAGGCCAGCCCCGCGTCGATGAGCATGGTCCGCCCCGCCGGGAAGACCAGCAGAGTGCAGTCCCCGCTCTTGCCGGGACAGTCCGGCACCGAGAGGGATGGGGCAAGGATGTGCAGCCGTCCGTCCCCGCCCTGCTCCAGGATGCCGCGCAGAGTCCGGATAATCTCCTCCCGGCGGTCCGGCAGGGGCGCGGCGGATGCCCCTCCCCCGCCGCCCAGGCAGTGGAGCCGGGCGTCCAGCAGGGGCCGGTTGCCCCGGGAGGCGGGGCTGATCCGGACTGCCTGCCACTGGGCCTTCGTCCCGGCGTAACAGATATCCGTCAGCGCCTCACAGCCGCGAAAGGCCTTGAGGTCCACTTCTTCCAGAGAGGCGGGCAAATACACCGTTTTCAAGCCGGCGCAGCCGCTGAAGGCCTTGGCCCCGATATACCTCAGGCCCTCCGGCAGCGCGGCCTCCTCCAGGGCGGCACACCCCGCCAGAGCGTAGACGCCCAGCGCAAGCGCGCCGGGCTCCACCGTCAGGCGGCGGATGGTCCCGGCGCACGCATACCAGGGGGCCTCCCCGGAGGCGGCCCAGTCCCGGCCCCGTCCGGAGAGGATCAGCTCATCTCCGCTGAGCCGCCACGCGAACGGTTTCTCATCCATCGGACGGCTCCTTTGCGGCATTGCGCCCGTCAATGCGCTGCTTCAACTTGGAGAAGGACGGGATTTCCGACAGCCCGCCTCTGGAGGCGTTCAGCCGGTAGTCCTCCCCCGCCTTCTCGTCCAGATAGAGCCTCGTCAATTCCGCGACAATGCCCTGACAGGCGGGGTCCCGGGCCAGATCATGGAGCTCCCGGGGGTCATTTTCCATGTCGAACAGCTGCATCTCATGGGTGTCGTGGTACAGATTCAGCTTGTACCGCTCGCCCCGGATCATGGTGGCCTGCACCGGATGGGGGAAAACCCCCAGATCCATCTGGCTGCATCCCCGGTATTCGCACACGGCGATCTTCCGGGGCGCGCTCCCCTGGAGGGCGCGGCTGTCCGCCGGGATGGGTCCCGCCAGCCCCGCCGCGGTCATGGCGGTGGCAAAGATGTCGTTGAGCTGCACCAGCCGGCCGTCAATCCGCCCCTCCCGCTGGCCGGGGTACTTCACGATCAGCGGCACGCCGGTACACGGGTCGTAGAAATAGGCCCCTTTGCCCAGCAGATTGTGGTCACAGATCATGTCGCCGTGGTCAGAGGAGTAGATAATCAGCGTATCGTCATAAATGCCCTCATCTTTCAGGGCTTCGATTATTTTTCCCAGCTGTTTGTCCAGGAAGGACACCCCGGCGAAGTACCCCCGGCGGAGCTGCTCCGCCTCCCCGGCCGTGAAGCGGGTGTAGGGGTCCCTGCACTGGAGACGCCGGATCTGGTCCAGCGCCTCCAGACGGTCCGCCGACCGCTCGCCCTCCGGGGCGGTCAGGGGCGGGCGGAACTGCTCGTGCAGCAGGTCCTCGCTGCCGGTGGGATGGTTGTCGTAGGGGCTGTGGGGGTCGAAATAGCCCACGGACAGGAAGAATGGCTTCTCCCTGTTCCGCCCCCGGATAAAGGCGGCGGAGCGGTCGCTGACCCAGGTGGAAAAATGGGTCTCGGGAGGCCGGTCCGTCCAGGCGCGGCCCTCCCGCCGGATCTTTTCATAGGTCTCCGGGTGGTTTTCCCGCAGCCACGCGCCGTAAGAGTTGAGAGGCTCGTCCAGCAGCACGTTGGGGTCGTGGCTGAGCTCGTAGACATCAAATCCGTCTCCGGGATTCCGCTGCCGGACCTCGTACATGATGCCGCTGACATGCAGCTTTCCCACCAGACCGGTCTGGTATCCCGCCTCCCGCAGATGCCAGGGCAGCAGCCGCTCCGTCTCCGGCAGGTTGTCGAAGAGATTATACACCCCATGGCCCGCCAGCCGCTTCCCGGTGAGGATGCAGGCCCGGCTGGGCGTGCAGACGGGGGCGTTGCAGTAGGCGCGGTCGTATCGGGTCCCCTCCGCCGCCAGGGCGTCCAGGTTGGGTGTGCTGACATAGCGGCAGCCGTAGGCCCCCAGGGAATCCCGCCGCTGCTGGTCGGAGAGGATCAGCAGAATGTTGGGCCGCTTGTCCATGGCTTACCCCCTGGTCTTGCCGCCGGCCACGTTCAGCGTCACACCGTGGACGTAGCTTGCCCGGTCGCTGAGGAGGAACGCCACGGTATTGGCTACCTCGCTGAGCCTGCCGGAGCGGCCCATGGGGGTGGTGCTGGTCCTGGAATAGCCCGAGCGCAGCTCGTCAATGGTGATGCCCCGGGTGTAGGCCAGGGCGGTCTCATAGCTCAGGGTCCGCAGGCCGGTGGCCTCCAGGATGCCGGGGGCCACGCCCACCACACGCACGTTCTTCTTGCCCAGCTCCTTGGCCCAGGAGCGGGTCAGGGAGTTGACCGCGTTCTTGCTGGCGGCGTAGACGCTCTGGCCCTCGCTGCCCTCCAGGCCGGATTCGGAGGACATATTGAGGATGACGCCGCCGCCCTGCCTGACCATGACGCGGGCCGCCGCCTGGGCGCACAGGTACACGCCCTTCAGGTTCACGCCCATGACCTTGTCCCAGGTGGCCTCGTCCAGCTCGTACTGGTTCCCCTCGTCCACCAGGAGGCGGGGGATGTTGATGCCCGCGTTGTTGACGATGCCGTCGATCCGGCCAAAGGCGGCCAGGGTATCCGCCACCATCTTCTCCACGCTCTCGCGGCTGGTCACGTTGGTGACCAGATAGAGCAGTCGGCCCTCGGCGGCGTTCTCAAAGGTGGGAGCCTCGGGGTTCATGTCGCACACGGCGACCCTGGCCCCGTCGGCCAGCAGCTCCTCCACCACGGCCCGCCCGATGCCGGACGCGCCGCCGGTGACGATGATTACCCGGTCCTCCAGGCCGAGCCAGGATGCATTGTTTTCCATATAATTCACTCTTTCTGTTATATTTTTACTTCGTCCGCTTCGCAGACGAACACAGGGCGGGACGACCCGGCCCGCCGTCCCCAGACCAGCTCCGTGGTCCCGTAAAACGGCGCGCCGGGCCGCCGCGCCCTGCACGGATGCGCAAAGAGACAGCTCTTATTACGTTGTCAATTAAATAATCGCCAACGTAATAATTTCCGGGGAAGTCAGGAGGGGCCCATTTCGTGGTCGCTCCACAGGGTCTCGGACAGGAAGTATTTCTGCCGCAGGGTGGGCTTGGACCCAACAGGGTCATCCCACGTTACATCAATGTAGTACCACTTCCCGTCTACATAGACCCGGTTCCATTCGTGGTTGATCCAGGTGGAGCGGGTCGTTTGGCAGGGGATCCCCGCCCGGAGGCACATAGCCATAAAGAGCTCTGCGTAATCCTCGCAGACGCCGTAACCTGTATCCAGTGCCTTATTAATTTGGTTATAATAGCTGGACTCCGGGGGAGGCTCGACCGACTCGTCGGCACGGGCTTGATTGTAAGCTAAGGTATTTACCAGGTAATCATGGATCGCCTGTACGGTTTCCCGCGCGGTGCCCTTGACCAGGCCCTTGAGCGCCTGCCCCGCCAGGTCTGTTTCCCAGGTGAGCGGGGCGGAGGGAGCCAGACGCTCCAGCAGGTACACGCCGCTGCCGTCCTCCCGGTAGCCGTAGCAGTCCGGGAGCGCCGACAGGCGCAGCAGGTAATAATCGCTGTTGCCGGCGTCGGCAACGTCGGACGGCAGCGGATTGCCGAACGAACGGAGCGCGTTTTTAAGTTCATAATACTTGTAAGGCGCTACTGTCTGATCCGAGGCTTTTATCGGGCGGCTGACCGGTTCCGTTATGCCAATTTCGACACCCGGCTTGGCGCAGACAGCGGGAGTCATCCAGGTACGCTCAAGGCTTTTTTGTGCAAAAAATTCGTCCGTTTGCACCGAATAACTGAATGTATTCAGCTTTAAAGCGATATCGCCATGGCTGCCGTCTGAAAACAGCAGAGGCAGGGGGTAATAGTATTCGTTGTCAATCACAACCATGCCCGCCAGGGGAACCCCGGCTATATACAGGAGCTTGTCGGTCGTGTACGCCATCGCCGGTTTCGTCGCGGATTCCTGGGGAGCGGGGTCCGGGTCCGGCTGCGCCGGGGCGGGCTGTTCGGGAGTCGGGTCCGGCTGCGCCGGTACGGTGGGCTGTCCGGGAGTCGGGTCCGGCTGCGCCGGTACGGTGGGCTGTCCGGGAGTCGGATCCGGCTGCGCCGGTACGGTGGGCTGCGGGGCAATATCAGCGGCAGCCCCCCCTATTGTGTCCAGCGTCCGCGACACAACAACGCATGCCTGCGCACGGGTCATGTTCGCGGAACCGCCGAAGGAGCCGTCCGTAAATCCGCTGAGGATCTCCAGCGCGTAACAGTTCAGCACCGCCTCCCGGTATTCGTCGGGAATGCTGCCGTAGTCCGTGATGGACAGGCTGGCGGCCGCGCGCTGATCCGCAGTGGCTTCCCTGCCCTTGGCCGTCAGCGTATTGCTTACAATCTGCGCCATATCGTAGCGGTTCAGGTCCAGATCGGCGGCGCTGCGCCAAAGGAACACGGTGTCATGCGCCAGCTCGGACGTGCCTTTCAGCAGCCCGGCAAGCGAATAAACCATCAGCGCCGGAACATACCAGCCCTGGCTGGTATACGTTGGGTCAACCGCCTTTTCCGAATACTCCGTGCCGTAGAACGTCCTCGCCAGCATGGTAACAAACTGCGCGCCGGTGACGTTCTGATCGGGGCGGAAGGTGCCGTCCGTGTACCCGCTGACAATGCCTAACCGGCAGCAGTCCCGGATATCCCCATACGCCCAGTGCGATGCCGGCACGTCCGGAAATTCCGACGCCCCAAACGCCGGTATGCTCAGGTTTACGCTCAGGATACATGCTAAAATCAGGGATAATATCTGCCTGGTGCGACTTCTCACGATGGTTCCTCCTGTCTTTTTGGGTGTGGTACTGGATGATTATACCATGCCGTGAGCTGGATTGCAATGTTGCAGCAGAGTATTTTACCCCTTGACCGCGCCCACCGTCAGGCCCTTGACGAAGAACTTCTGGCCGCACAGGAACACCACGAACACCGGGATGACCGTCAGGCAGCAGGCCGCGGTGATCAGGTTGTACTGCGCGCCCTCCTCGCTGACGAACTGGTTCAGGGCGATGGGCAGGGTCCGCAGCCGCCAGTCGGACAGGAACACCAGGGGATCCAGATAGCTGTTCCAGCTGTCCAGGAACTGCACCGTGGCCAGGGCGGCCAGGGTGGGCTTTACGGAGGGGAGCATGATCTGTCCCCAGATGCGCCACTCGCCCGCGCCGTCGATCATGGCCGATTCCCGCAGGTCGTTGGGGACGCTGATAAAGGCCTGCCGCATCATGAAGGTGGCGGACACGGCGATGAGCTTGGGAGCGATGATGGAAAAGTGGGTATTGGTCAGCTCCAGCGCGGAGAACATGACGAACCGGGGGATCAAAGTCAGCTGGGAGGGGACCATCATCTGCGCCAGATAGATCAGGAACAGGGCGTTGGCCCCCTTGAACCGCAGCTTGGCGAAAGCGTAGCCCGCCGTGGCGGCGGTGAGGACGCTGACCAGGGTGTTCAGCACGGAGACCTTGATGGAGTTCCAGTAGGACAGCAGGAAGTGGTAGTCCTTCTTGTTGGTGTTGATGTGGAGCACCATCTTGTAGTTATCCCAGGTGGGATTCCTGGGAATCCACTGGATGGGGATGGTCATGACCTCACGCTCTATTTTAAAAGAGGAGGAGACCATCCAGATAAAGGGGACGATCATCAGGATGGCAAAGCCCAGCAGCAGGATGGTCATGACGATCCTTCCGGGCAGCTGGCGCTGGCGCATGGTCAGCATGGGGCCTTCCTTGGTATGTTTCACATTTGCCGCGGCACTCATCTTCGGTCGCCTCCTTAATCTTCATTGTTGTGCTTCCACTGGATCACCGTGACGCACAGCAGCAGCAGGAAGAGGATCATGGCTACCGCCGAGGCGTAGCCCATGTTGTAATAGCTGAAGGCCTGCTTGTAGATGTAGTACACCAGCGTATAAGTAGAGGTGCCCGGTCCGCCCTGGGTCATGACGTTGACCTGGCCGAAGACCTTGAAGGAGCTGATGATGCCGGTGATGGTCAGGAAGAACGTGGTGGGCTTCAGCTGGGGCAGGGTCACGTAGAAGAACCGCTGGATGTTGTTGACGCCGTCCAGATCCGCCGCCTCGTACAGGTCCTTGGGCAGGGCGGTAAGGGAGGCGCTGTAGATGAACACCTGATAGCCCAGGCTGCTCCAGATGCACATGAGCATCACGGCCGGCAGGGCCCAGGTATAGCTGACCAGAAAGCGGGGCGGGTCCTCCCAGCCCAGATTCCGCATCAGCTGGGTAAAGGGGCCGTAGGAGGAATAGAGCATGATCCATACCGCCGAGGAGGCCACGATGTTGCAGATCTTCGGCATATACATGGTGATGCGCACCAGGCCCTGGAGCTTTCTGGCGCAGAAGGTGTCGATGAGCACCGCCAGCACCACGGCCACGAACAGGCCGATGGGCACGGTGACGACGGTAAAGATGATGGTGTTGACCAGGGAGGCGGTAAACCACTCGTCGGACCACAGGTCAATGAAGTTTTTCAGTCCCACGATGTTCCAGTTGCCGATGCCCTTGAGGAAGTTCCAGTCGGTGAAGCTGATGAACAGGGAGAACAGCATGGGGATGATGCTGAAGCAGACCAGACCCACCAGGCTGGGCAGGAGGAACGTGCCCGCCACCAGATTGGGGTGGGCGCGGTGCTGCCTGGCGCCGGCGCGCAGCTGCTTTGTCGTTTGTTGTTGAGCCATAAGA
Source organism: Oscillibacter sp. (assembly GCA_014799925.1). Classification (GTDB taxonomy): domain Bacteria; phylum Bacillota; class Clostridia; order Oscillospirales; family Oscillospiraceae; genus Pelethomonas. The sequence continues at coordinate 115,774 of JAAVHC010000002.1, read as the reverse complement.
TCTCCTTCCTAAGAAACGCTGTCATACTTTTTCTTGAAAGAAAAAGTATCAAAAAGAACGGTAAGTTCGAGACTGAACCCAATATAATTCCCAAATTTCCACCCGGTAACGACATCGCACTTTTACTCGAAGAATACTATCAGGTTTCTTTTACCGGTACCTGAAAAGAACAGCCTGGAGCGGCGCGTATTCTTCGCCGCTCCAGGCAGCAGTCCGCGGCCCGCAGGCCGGGACCTTTATCCAGTCCTATTTCAGAAGAGCGTCGGCGCGGCTCTTCATGTCCGCCAGGCCCTGGTCAACGGACTTCTGGCCGTACATGATGGCCTGGAGCTCCTCGTCAAAGATGGTCTCCACCTCGGCGTCCTTATCGGTGACCAGGATGGACTCGTCAAAGCCGGTGCCGATGGACAGATACGCCTTCAGGGAGTCCGCGTTGAACGCGCCGCCGGGGATAGCGTCCGTAGTGCCCTCGTTGACCGCGTCCACAATGCTGGACTTGTCAAAGCCGGACCACAGGGGGATGCGGCCGCCGGAGGCCAGAGGCGCCATGCCGCCCTGGATGTACCATACGATGAAGTCGACGCACTCCTGGGGATAGGCGGTCTTGGAATTGACCACGATCAGGTCGCCCGCGTCGGACATGATGCCGTGGTCGGCGCGGTCCATGTAGCTCTCATCGGGCACGGGGAAGGGCACCAGAGCGGTCTGGAAATCATGGGGATAGGTCTCCAGGTCGCGGGCCACGCGGATGTTGGCCACGCCCAGACTCATGGCGCACTTGCCCTCCAGGAAGGAGTTGGCAAAGGAGACGTCGTCGGCGACCTCGTCGTCCCAGCCATAGGCGTAGCCGGCGTCCACCATGTCAACCAGCAGCTGGAAGCCGTTCTTCCAGACAGGGCTGTCGAAGTTGGTCTCAGTGGCGCCATCCTTATAGATGCTGTTGACGCCCAGGGGGCTGCCCATGCCGGCGCGGAGGTAATCCTTGGTGTCGGCGAAGCAGAAGCGCACCGCGTAGGTCTTGTCCAGGCCCTCGCCCTTCGTCAGCTTGGCGCAGGCGTCCTTGAACTGGGCGTAGGTCCAGCCGTTGACGGGCAGGTCGATTCCGGCTTCCGCGAACATGTCGGCGTTGACCATCATCCAGGCCTTGTTGTCGGTCTTGGTGGGCATGGCATAGAAGCGGCCGTCAATGGCGTAGGGAGCCACGTTGGTAGCGCCCAGCTCAGAAGCGGGATCGAAGCCCCGGGCAGCCAGCTCATCGGTGATGTCCAGGCACAATCCGGCGTCCACGCGGTTGTAGTAACGGGTGGTGCCGCCGTAGCACATGAAGATGTCGATGTCATTGCCGGAGGAGAGGTAGGTGTCCAGCTGGAGGTTGCCGTCGGCGTTGTTGACGTAGCGGGTATACTCCACCTGGATGCCCTTGTCGGCGAACTCGTTGTTGAAGTTCTCCACCAGGGCGTCATAGCCGTACTCGCCCTGGACGCCGCCCCACATCTTCAGGGTAACGGTCTCCTTGGGGGTGTCGGGAGTGCTGGGAGTATTGTTCTCCGTGGGGGTATCGGGGGTGCTGGGGGTATTGCCGCCGGGGGTGCTGTTGTCATTGTTCTTGCCGCCGCAGGCCGCGAGGCTCAGCGCCATGACAAGGGCCAGGAAAAGCGCGATCCATCTCTTTTTCATCTTGATTTGTCCTTTCTGATGATTTGGCATTGTTTTGGTATCCAAAGAGCGAGACGCCGTCTCACTCGTATGCCCGTACCTCGTAGATCCGCGCGTTGGGGCAGCCGTTGGTGGACAGCACCCGGATCTCGATGCCGTCGCACAGAGGCGCTTCGGGGAAGTCCAGCACGTTCAGCCGCTGGTAGTTGCCCTCCACCCTGCGGGAGGCAACCGTCTCGCCGCCGCGGAGCAGGCGTACCTCGTAGTCCTTCACCAGCTCCGCCGGGGGACCGACCTGCTGCTGGGCCATCCGTTTGGCAGAGAGGGTGATCTTGATGGCCCGGTTCAGGTTGGAGTCGAAAGTCACCCGAACCTGCCCCAGATTCGCGGGCTGCTCCAGACGCAGGGTCAGGGTCTCGCCCTCCGGAGCGAGACCGTCGGACTCCCAGCAGTTGATCACGCCCTCCCGGTCACGGGAGACGCCGTTGGTCACGTTGGCCGCGGGGTGGCCGTCCAGCTGGCTGGAGGCCTCCACAGTCGCCCGCCGGGCCAGGTCCCCGGGGTCCTGATTGACAAAACCGGGGATATAGCAGTCGCTGCGCAGCAGCCGCTGCTGGAGCTCCTCTATCCGCTCCCCAATCTGGCGGGGCCTGCAGCCGTACTGTACGCACATGGCCGCCGCCGTACCCGCCGCCTGACCGCCCACCGAGCAGGTCCCCATCACCCGGGAGCTGGCCATGGCCAGCTTGGAGGCGCTGAGAATCCGGCCCGCCTGCATCAGGTTGGAAATTTTACTGCTGCAATAGCAGCGGTAGGGAATGGTATACAGGCCGGGGAAATGCCGGACGGTGGAGGGCATCACGTCCTTGTCGTCCAGTCCGCCGGGGGTATGGTTGTCAATGGGCCAGCCGCCGTAGGCCACCGCGTCGGAAAAGATGCGGTTGGAAAGCACGTCGTTTTCCGTCAGTATGTAGTCGCCCACCAGCCGCCGGCTCTCCCGGATGCCGGGGAGCATCCCCACCCAGTCCAGGTCATAGTCCCCGGCGCCGTGGTCGCCGCTGTTTTTCATATGATCCCATACGCCGTAGACGCACCGCACCAGCTCGTCCCGGATGGTTTCATACTCGTCGATGATGTCCGGCCCCCTGCCGGGCAGCTCGATCCACCAGTAGCCGTAATCCAGGCCGTAGACATCGAAGGCCTTCTTCTCCTTCTCCGGTTTGCTCTGGTTGGTGTAGCTGATGTCGGTGGGGCACAGCAGCAGCGGCTTGTGGTTGCCGTGGCCCCGGAGCTTCAGGTCGTCCTCCGAGAAATGCCGCACCCAGTCCGGCGCGCGGAAGGGGACCGGATGCCCCCGGTTCACCGCCTTGAACAGCAGGGTGTTGCCCATGCGGTCGTTGTTGGGCTGGTCCGGCGCGTCGGGCTCCTGGAACTCCTCCCTGCCCTCGCTGCCCACCCGGTAGTCCGCCCCGGCGAAGTAGCCCAGGGTGCCGTTGCCGGTGCAGTCGATAAACACCTTTCCGGACACCCACAGGTGGGTCTCCGTGGTGCTCTGGTAGCAGTGGATCCGCGTGATGTGATCGCCCTCCAGCTCCGCGTCCTCCATCCCCGTGTTCAGAAACAGGGTCAGGTCCTTCTGACGGTAGACCGTCTGGAGCAGGACGCTGTCCCAGATGGAGAAATTGTAGTAGTCGTTGCGAGCCTTGTTTTCCAGCATGATCTCGTGGATGATGCCCGTTTCGGCGGCGTCGCGCTTGAACTGGTTGGCGTCCGCGCCGCAGATGTGCATCCGGATCTCCGAGCTGGCGTTGCCCCCCAGCACGGGCCGGTTCTGGATCAGCGCCGTCCGCACGCCCTCCCGGGCGCTGGCCAGCGCCGCGCACAGGCCCGTCATTCCGCCGCCGACCACGACGACGTCAAAGCTCTCATCTTTCCACTTGCTGCGTACGCCCATCTTATCTTATCTCCCTCTCAGAGCCTATCCGCGAACAGGCTGTCAAAATGCGGACATATATCATCTGTATTGTGAATTTTAGCAGAGTTTCCATCTTATGTCAATACATTCCGGCAAACTTGCCCGCTATTGTCGTGACATTTCAGCGGTATCTACAAAATTCCCGTCCGGTTTTTGCCATATTTGACAGGACATATCCCTGCGCCGGCAGGGGCCCCCTCTGCCGGCAAAATACGGAAGAAACTGTTTGACTCCCGTTATGAAATGTGATATAGTAAAGAAAAATGCCGTAACCTGGGGCGCGCGGCGGATTTTCCCGTGCTTTTATCCCCGGGGGCAGGATTCGAGGTAGATCATGAAGCCGCTGCACGCCAAGATATCGGAGTATGTCATGACAAACATTGAGAGCGGGGAATGGCCGGTGGGCCATCTGCTGCCCACGGAGATGGAGCTGTGCGAGCAGTTCGGCGTCAGCCGGGCCTCGGTGCGCACGGCGCTGCTGAACCTGGTCAACGACGGGTATCTGGTCCGTGTGAAGGGCCGGGGCACCTTCGTCACCATGCCCCAGCGGCTGGAGGATTCCACGGTGTTTATCGAAAGCTTCGCCGAGGAGATGCGCCGCCGGGGCCAGGACGTCCAGACCGAGGTGCTGGAGTTCCTGGTCATGCCCGCGGAGGAGAAGGTCCGGGGCTACCTGGACCTTCCCGAGGGGGCCAGCGTCATCAAGCTCACCCGCCTCCGGTATGCCAAGGACAGCTTCGACCACGGCCCCATCGTGCTGACCACCTCCTACTATACGATGAAGCTGAGCTTTTTCCAGAATTACGATTTTACCGTCACCTCCGTCCGCCAGGCCATGCGGGAGAACGGGACCGCCAAGAAGTTCTCGGAGAAGCACATCGACGCGGCGGTGCTGGACGGGCGGCGCAGCCGCCTGCTGGGGGTGGAGCCCGGCTCTCTGGCCATCGTCATCACATCCTTCGTCAGGGACGTGGACGACGATCTGGTGGAGTACTGCGAGAGCTACTATCCCGCCAGCCGGAACGAATTCATTCTGAAGATCAGACTATAAAAATTCAGACGCCGCCTCTGCCGGGGGCGGCGTTTTATAAGGGAGGAATTTTCTGTGAAAAAAGAAATTCTCTGCTTTGGAGATTCCAATACCTGGGGCTGCGTCCCCCGGTGGGTGGACCTGGGCGTCCCCTCGGAGCGCTATGATCCGGGCACCCGCTGGACCGGCCGCCTGTCCGCCCTGCTGGGGGAGGAATATCACGTCATCGAGGAGGGACTGGGGGGACGGACCTCCATCTACGACTTCCCCGGCGAGCCTTGGCGCAACGGCCTGCCCTACTTCCAGCCCTGCCTGCTCAGCCACCGTCCCCTGGACCTGGTGGTCATCATGCTGGGCACCAACGACCTCCATGCCTGCCTGAATCCCACCCCGGAACACCTGGGGGACGGCATCCGCGCCCTGGTGGACGTGGTCCGCGCCACGCCCAAGTGCGGGCGGAGCAACACCCCGCCCCCCATCCTGATCGTATCCCCCGCCCATATCAAGGAAGCCCTGGGCCGCAGAGAGATCTACCCCAAGCTGGGCGGCGAATACGGCGAGAACCTGTCCTATCGGTTCGCCGCCGTCTACCGGCAGGCGGCGGAGGATCTGGGATGCCATTTCCTGGACGCCGCTCCCTACGCCCAGCCCAGCGACGCCGACGGTCTCCACTGGGAACCGGAGTCCCACCGGCGTCTCGCGGAAGCCATGGCGCCGGCGGTGCGGAAGATTTTTGAGGAGGCCGCGCGATGAGGCGGGTGGACCTCGCTCCCCTGACACAGCGGGGCGGCAGTCTGACCGGCTACCTCCACGACCCGGACAATTCCTACATCCACCGGGGCCCCCGGCCCGCCATCCTGGTCATTCCCGGCGGCGGCTACCGGAAGCTGGTGGAGCACGAAGGGGACCCGGTGGCCTGGGAGTTCTTCACCGCCGGGTTTCATACCTTTGTGCTGTCCTACTCCCTGTGGGACGACGCGGTCCGGGAGCCCCTGGGCTGGACGCCCCTGGCCCAGGCATCCCGGGCCCTGCGCCTCATCCGGGAGCACGCTGGGGAGTGGAACGTCCGGCCGGACGGCGTGGCGGTCATGGGCTTCTCCGCCGGGGGGCACCTGGCGGGGTCCTGCGCCGTGCTGTGGGACCGACCGGAGCTGAAAGCGCTTCTGGGCTTCGCCGACGAGCGGAACCGCCCGGACGCGGCGGTGCTGGCCTATCCCGCCGCCCGGACCCTGGGGCCTTACGCCCACCGGCGCTGCCGGGAGAGTCTGGCGGGGGACGGGGACCCGGCCCCCTTCGACCTGCCCAGCCAGGTGCGCCCGGATACGCCGCCCTGCTTCGTGTGGTCCACCATGGCGGACGAGCACGTGCCTGTGGAGAACTCCCTGGAGCTGATCCAGGCGCTGCGCCGCGCCGGCGTCCCCTGCGAGCTGCACCTCTACACCGAGGGGCGGCACGGCCTGGGGCTGGGAACGGCGGAGGCCGTGGAGGTCCATCCCCACCTGGCCTCCTGGGCGCCTCTGTGCAAGCGGTGGCTGGGCGCGCGGCTGGACTTTCCGGTCAGCATCTGAAAGGATGAGTGCAATGAAGAGATTTTCCCGGCAATATGACGTATTGGTGGCGGGCGGAGGCCCGTCCGGGGTGTGCGCGGCGGTGGCCGCCGTCCGGCAGGGCGCCAGGACCGCTCTCATTGAGCGCTTCGGCATCCTGGGCGGGATGCTCACCTCCGGTTATGTCAACCCCATTCTGGGCGCGGTGGCTCCGGGCACCATGTACGACGAGGTCCTCTCGCTTCTGGGCGCGACGGCCATGAAGACCCGCAACGGACAGGAAATGAGCGTGGACACCGAACGGGCCAAGGGCCTTTTCCTGAAATTCGTCCGCGACGCCGGGGTGGACATTTTCCTTCAGACCCCTGTGGTGGAGGTGGAGAAAGAGCACGATACCGTCAGGGGGCTGGTGATCGGCACCCAGGACGGGCTGAAAACCCTTCATGCCGGCGTGGTGGTGGACGCCACCGGCGACGGCTTTGTGGCCGCGCGGGCCGGGGCAGCGTACAAAACGGGCCGGGAGAGCGACGGGCGCTGCCAGCCCGCCACCCTGGAGTTCAGCCTGTGCGGCGTGGATGAGGCCGAGGGCATCACCTGCTGGGGCGGCAGCGACCCGGTGACGCTGCCGGACGGGACAAAGTACGCCGACTTCTGCAAGGAGGCCAATCAGCGGGGCGAACTGCCGGAAAACGTGTCCATCGTCCGCATCCACCGCACCAGCCATCCCGGCGAGCGCAGCATCAACGCCACCCAGGCCAACGGCTATGACACCCTCACGCCGGAGGGGATCCTGGGGGCGGAGTATGCGCTGCGCGGGCAGATTGATCCGATTATTGATTTCCTGCGCAAATACATCCCCGGCTATGCCAACTGTCGGCTGAAGGGCAGCGGCAGCGCCCTGGGCGTCCGGGAGACCCGTCGGATTATGGGGGACTATGTGATTTCCGACCACGATGTGGAGACCGGCGCGAGGCAGGAGGACGTGGTGGTACACAACGCCTGGTTCCTCATCGACATCCACAACCCCTCCGGCGGCGGCCAGGCGGAGGGCCGTTCCCAGCCCGCCGTGCCCTATGACATTCCCTACCGCAGTATGCTCCCCGCTGGCGTGGAGGGGCTCATCACCTCCGGCCGCTGCATCTCCGGCACCCACCGGGCCCATGCCAGCTACCGCGTTGGAGGCGTATGTCTGGCCACCGGCCAGGCGGCGGGGACCGCCGCCGCCCTGGCGGCTCTGGAGGGCGTGACGCCCCGGGAGCTGGACGTGAGGAAGGTCCAGCGGGCCCTGATGGAGCGGGGGGCCGCGCTGTTCGGCCCGGCTCATGCTTTCTCTTGAAAAAAGGGCATCAAACCCTTGCAAATACTGGACTCTACCGCTGGTCGGTTGACGAGGCGGGGGGCGGCATGCTATATTAAACCCATAGATTCTGCAACGGCCGCGCAGATGAAATCGGGAATAGCGGCTAACGCGCTATTCCCGATTTACAGGAGGTGTCCCAGGATGTATGAACTTGACAAAGAAAAATTTGGCACGTTTCTGGTCCAGCTGCGGAAGGAGAAGGGCCTGACTCAGAAGGAGCTGGCGGAGAAGCTGTATGTATCGGACAAGGCGGTCTCGAAATGGGAGCGGGGTTTAAGCCTGCCCGACATTTCCCTCCTCCAGCCCATGGCGGAGATGATGGAGGTCAGTGTGACGGAGCTGCTCAGCGGACGGCGGGTTCCGGAGGACCAGCCCCTGACGGTGGCGGAGGTGGAGCCGCTGGTCACCGGACGGCTGGTCATGACCGCCCAGGAGCAGGCGGCGCAGAGGGAACACCGCCGCCAGTGGGGCATGTGGTATCTGCTCGCGCTGGCATGCATGGCGGCGGAGCTGTTTCTGGTGCGGGGCAGGCTCCTGTCGGACGAAGGCGTCTTCTATCTTTTAGCGCCGCTGATGGCGGCGGGGTTCGGGGCGTACCTGGTCTTTGGGGCCAAGGAGAAGCTGCCCGCCTTTTATGACCAGTACCGGATCAATTTCTACAGCGAGGGCGCCTTTCGCATGAACGTCCCCGGCGTGCATTTCAACAACCGCAACTGGCCCCATATCCTGAACGCCCTGCGGACCTGGGCCTGCGTGACCATGGCGGCGTGGGTCCCGGCGTTCTGCCTGGTCCATCGGGCGGCAAGTCTGGCCCTGGGGGACGGGATGGCCCTGTCGATGCTGATGCTGTATCTCTGCCTGGGCGGAATCCTTGGCGGATTGTTTATCCCCGTGGCCGTGGTGGGCCGGAAATACGAGTAACGCGAAGGAGCCCGGACGTGAGGTCCGGGCTCCCGATTTTTCTTTATCCCACCAGTACGCCCATGCCGTCCAGCAGGTCCTCCAGCTCATCCGCGTCCAGCGAATGGGTGACGCGCAGCGTGCGGTCAGGGATGCACATTTCAGCGGCTTCAATGCCCGGCTTCTGGAGCAGGGACCGGGTCAGCTCCGCGCCGCAGGCGGCGCAGTGGTTTTTCGCGGTGCAGAAGCCGCAGTTCATGTAGGAGATTTTAAGAGCTTCTTTCATCACAAATCTTTACCCGATCTGAATGGAAGGGAACAGCCCCGCGTCCGTATGGGGCAGGAAGCAGGCGGCCACAAACTCGTCCATGTACCCCGGCTCGTTGCTCAGCTCCAGATAAGTCATGGACCGGCTCAGCTCGAAGACCTTCTCCCGGGCCTGACTGCTCAGCAGCATGGCGTAAGCGCCGGTCTGGGAGGAGTTTCCGATATAGTGGAAGTTTTCCAGAGGGATGTCAGGGAACATGCCGATGGTGACGGCATTTCGCATGTTGATGCCGCTGCCGATGCCGCCGGCCACGTACACCCGCTCAATCACCGACGCGTCAAAGCCCAGGGAGCTCAGCATGGTCTGTGTGGCGGAGAAAATGGCCCCCTTGGCCCGGATGAAGTTCTCAATGTCCACCTCGTTGATGACCACGTCCTTCACCCCGCCGGTGTCCTTCTGCCAGGCCAGAACGTAGGAACCCATGCCGTGCTCGTCGTGAAGGATGCGATCCCCCTCCCGGACAAACTTGCCCTTGCCGTTGATGATGCCGCAGCGGAAGAGCTCGGCGATCACGTCGATGATGCCGCTGCCGCAGATGCCCGCCGGAGCCCCGCCGCCCACCACGGTCATGGTGGGCTCCATGGTCTCCCTGTCAATGGCGCAGGCCTCCACCGCGCCGTCGGTGGCCCGCATGCCGCAGGAGATGTCCCCGCCCTCAAAGGCGGGACCGGCGGAGCAGGCGCAGCTCATCTGGAACTCGTTGTTGCCGAACACCAGCTCGCCGTTGGTGCCCAGGTCGATGAAGAGACTCATGGCCGGATCGTTCCAGATCATGGACACCAGCGCGCCCGCGGTGATGTCGCCGCCCACGTAGCTGCCGATGTTGGGGGCCACGATCAGCTCCGCCAGGGGGTTCATCTTCAGACCGATGTCCCGGACGTACAGGTGGTCCGTGCGGAAAAAGCTGGGCACAAAGGGCTCCATCCGGACGGGGTCGGCGTGGAGGCCCAGCAGGAGATGGTTCATGGTGGTGTTGCCCGCCAGCACCATGCGGTACACCCGGCGGGGATTGATGCCCGCCTCCCGGTACATGAAGGACAGCATGGGGATGATGGACTCCTTCACCACCGCGTCCTGGAGCCGCTTGCGTCCGCCGGGCTTGCCGGACTCGATGATGCGGTTGATGACGTCCGCGCCATAGCGGATCTGGCCGTTGCCGCCGCTGGCCTTGGCCAGGATCCTGCCGGTCTCCAGGTCCACCAGCACGCCTGCCAGAGAGGTGGTGCCCAGATCCAGGGCGAAACCCACCAGGGGGTCTGTGCTGTCTCCGGGAAGCACGTCCCGCATGAGGATGCGGTCGCCGTCCCGGGATATGACGCACTTGACCTTGAAATTGCTCTCCCGCAGGACCAGGCTGAGGTTTTTCAGCACTGCGTAGGGCAGCATGATGGCGCTCTCGTCCACGCCGGCGGCGGCGGAAACGGCCCGAAGCAGACGCTCGTTGTCGGGCATGGTGTCATCCAGGGTTGGCTCGTCTAGTTCCAGGGGCAGGAAGGACAAATCGCTGCCAAAGGCGATGCCCGCGTCCTCCAGCTGGCGGCGGAGGCTCTCGAAGATGGCGATTTCCTCCGGGGAGCTGAGATCGGCCATTTTCATCCGGGAGCGGTAGGCGGAGGCGATGTCGGGGACCTCGATTTCCGCGTCGCCGTTGACGACGGCGAGGCACGCCAGCCGCCAGCCCGCGTCATACTCGTCCTTGGAGATATGGCGGTTGATGGGGGCGTCCAGGCTGCCGGAGGCCAGCCGGACCCGGCACTTGCCGCAGACACCGTTGCCGGAGCAGGGCGCGTCGATGGCCACGTTGGCCATCCGGGCCACGTCCAGAAGCTTCTCGCCCATGTTGGCGGAGATGGAGACCGGTTCGCCGGTCTCAAAGAGGAAGGTGATATTTGGCATGGTAGTCGTTTCCTTTCTGAGGGTTTCGGCTCTATATTTTTTATTATAGAGGCTGAAGCGGGGATTGTCAAGGATTTGGCAAAGAGTTTTGCCCCTGCCGGGAGGGGGATTTTGCCGCTGCGGCGGGCTAACTTTTCGCCCGCGCGAAAAGTTACAAAAGCGCGCTCAAGGGGGGCCCAGCCCCCCTTGAGAATCCCCCGAACTACGGGGGTGATTATTTTTGCGCTTTTCTGCAATCCGCCTGGTCTAAACCGCGCTTCCGGCGCGTGTATTGGGCGAAGCGCCTGTTTCAGTGTGATTGTCGGTAGATTCACCTCTGCTTGGGTACTGGCGCGGGGCGGCAGGCGAATCTCCAATTCTTCCCGCTTATCGGACCGGAATCGTGACCCCGCCCACGGACATGGAAGCGATGCGGTCTATGTCCACTACAGTGAAGCTCTCCTTGCGGTGGGAGTCCGTATAGTCCGGGGCCTCGCCGAAACGGTAATAGCAGGTCCACCCTGCGTACATTCCCTCGCCCCGGTAAGCCTTTCCGGCATTGATATCCTGCCCGGCACGGCTATAGTACAGAGGGATTGGATTGCCATCAATATCCAAGATGGCGAGCGATTCCTCCAGCATGGGCTGGAACCAGTCCTCGACCCAATCTACGAGCCACGACTGATTGGCAAAGCTGAAGCTGATGCCCAGTGGAGAAACGACTATCTCATCCACCAGCATCAAACCGTCGCCGCCCTCAATGGGGATGTCCTCCTCCAGCGGAATGTGTTTAACGGTATTGGTATAATTCGCCGTCATCCAGCCGAAGTCCCACTCGCCGTAGCTGAGATATTCCTTGTTCCAGTCGTGCTCCTCCCAGTTATAGTCGAACTGCTCATAAAAGTTCGTGAGCTTGAGCCGTACCCGTGCGCCGCTGAGGCCCGCCCCCATCTCACTCCACTCGTAGACCATGCGCACCTTGTTGTCGGTGGGGTCGTCGTCCGGCAGAGGACGCAGAAGGAGGTCGCTGCCGCCGCCGTTGCCCTTATAGCGCATATTACTGTCAAAATCGGCGTTCATCAGATAGTAGTCGCCGTCCAGCACGGTCCCTTCCGGGGCCTCCACCTCGACGCCCAGATAGCAGTAGTTCTCATCTCCCACGCAGTCGGTGATGGAGACAGTCCAGCCGCCGCACTCTACCGAGCGTCCGATCAGGCCGCTGCTCTGGTCGTAGCCCGCCGGGTCGCCGCCGAGCACGCCCCGCAGGGACGGTTCTCCGGTAAACCCAGCCACCGCCGCCACGCTCATAACCGACAGCAGACATACCGCCGCCGCCACCGCGGCGATATGCCGTGCTTTCAGGGGCTGTTTCCCCATGCCCCGGCGAATCTCCGTCTGATGGCGGGTCAAGCTCTCCGCCAGCGCCGCTTTGCTCTCCTCTGTCAGCCGAATCCGGTCCAGCTCGTCCCTGTAGCGCTCAAAATTCTCGTGCATACTCTGTACCTCCCAGCATATTTCTCAGTTTTTCCTTGCCACGCTTCAGATGGGTGCTCACCAGCGCCGGGGAGCGCCCCAGCAGGGCGGCGATCTCCCGCACCTCATAGCCCTCGTAGTAGCGCAGGAAGATCACCTCCCGGTACCTGGCAGGCAGGGCCTGAACAAGCGCCAGTAAGCCGCCGTCCTCCGGCTCCGGGCCCGCGACAGTTAATTGCAGACCCTCGTCCAGCGGGACCCGGCGGCGGAACCAGGCGGTTTTCCGCCAGTTCTTGCACTCGTTCACCGCCAGCCGGACCACCCAGGCCCGCTCCTGGGTCTGGTCCGGGAAATCCCGCGGATTTTCCAGCAGCTTGATCAGCACCGTCTGGCAGATGTCCTTGGCGTCGTCCAGGTCGCCCAGCCAGGTTTTGCCGATTCGCAGAAGCAGATCGGCGTAGCGGTCCACCAGGTACTCCGCCCGTTCATCGGTCATGGTTGTCACCCCTTTCACTGAGGAAACAAAATGGGGAGGGGAAATCTGTCAAAAAGTTTCAAAAAATAAAAGCCCTGCGGCGCTCATAATGAAAGCACCGCAGGGCTGCGAAGACTATCAATCGTGCGCAGCCGCAGAAGTAAGCATCTCTGACGGCCCCATGCACCGGAGATAGACCGGAAATCTAAAGGTCGTAGCGTAAATAAATGAAAACATTCAGAGGATTCTCAAGGGGGCACGCCCCCTTGAGCGCGCTTTTGTAACTTTTCGCGCGTGCGAAAAGTTAGCCCCCGTCTCCGCCCTGTGGGCGGATAAAGGTTCCAAGGGCAACGCCCTTACTTACATCAGCGGCGCCAGGTTCAGCACGGGGTGGCCTTTCTCGGTGAGGAAGTTCAGCAGTTCTTCCGCGTCGGAGGTGATGGTCTCGTCGCCCACCATGTCGCAGAAGTTGTCGATGCCCAGCAGCTCCTTGGCGGTGGCGTTGAGCCGGGGAGCCACGTCGTCCTTCAGCTCCTTGGGCATCCAGACGATGCGGGAGATGCCGCCCTCGGCGGAGGCGAACTTCCTGGAGGCGATGAAGTGACGGCCGTGGCCCATGAAGCCGGGGGTCTGCACGCCGCCGCCGGTCATGGAGGCCAGCTCGCCGAAGGTCATGCCGGTGGGGGTCATGCCCTTGAACTCGCGGTTGCAGATGACCAGGCCGTTGGAGATGGGCTCGATGCCGCAGATGCACTCGAAGCAGCCGCAGGAGGTCATGGGATCCTCCATGATGGAGTACAGGCTCACGTGCTCCACTGCGCCCTGGGTGGCGGCGGTGACCATGCGGTCCACGTCGGGATAGTAGCCCTTCTTCTCATCGGTGCAGCCCTCCTTGCTGATGGGCTGGCAGGGGCCGGCGTCGTTGAGCTCCTTGGTGGCCTTGGCGTCCAGCCAGCTCACCGCGCCGCACAGGCCCAGACGCTCAGGGGTGACCACGCAGCAGTGGCTGGGAGCGAAGGACTGGCACAGGATGCAGGTATAGAACTGGTCCACGCTCTCGTCGGTCATGGAGCTGAGCCGGTCGTCACGGGCGGCGTAGGCGGGCATGGCCTCCTCGTTGAGAATCTTCGTGGCCTTCTCCGGATCGGTGACCAGGGTGATCTGGCACTTGTCCACCACGGCGGCGAACTCGTCCATGATCATATAATACAGCACCTCGCCGAAGTGCTTCATCCGCAGGCCCTTGTCATAGGCGTCGTTGGAAATGCGGATGCGGAACTGGTTGCGCTGGCCGGTGTGCATCACGCCCTCCATATAGTTGAACCAGGCGTGAATCTTCCGCTCGATGACGGACTCGAAGTCCTTCTGCATCTTGGGGCCGTAAACCTCAATATAGGTGGCCAGGGCGTACTCCACCTCGCCGCTGTCGATGTCGGGACCGTCGATCACGATCCTGTGATCCTCCACCGCGTCCGCGTCACGCATGGTGACCAGCTCGCAGGTGGTGTTCTTGCTGGACCAGAATTCCACCTTCATGTCGGCCTTGCGGATGATCTCGCCCTCGAAAGCGGCGGCAAAGGCCACGGGGATGGGCAGCTCCTTGACCTTGATGTGAATGTTCCGCAGAGCCAGGGAGCGCTTGCTGGTCTCATCGTGGCTGGTGACGGCCTCCAGGGCGCCGGGGACCTGGAGATCGCCGATGTCCTGATCCACGATGACGGGGAAGCCCAGGGCGATGGCGCCCGCGCCGGCGGAGACCACCACGGGGTCCAGAGCGCCGAAGGTGTTGACGAAGGCGGGAACGCGCTCCTTGGTGTACTTCAGCAGGCCGGCCAGGTCGCCGGGCTGGACGTTGCCGAAAATGAGAGCGGCGCGGATGGCTACGGTGACCACGTGGATGACGCTGGTCACGTCGTGGCCCAGGGGCACCACGCGCAGCTCCAGACCCATCTTCACGCCCTTCTCCAGGGCCTGCTCGATGCAGTCGCCGATCAGGAAGGTCAGGATGCCCTTGGACTGGTAGTCCTTGACCACCCTGGCCACGGCCTCGGCGTCGTCGGCCTTGCCCAGCACCACGGCCACGCCGGGGATGTCGCCGGTGACCAGGGGCACGCCCAGGGAGCGGATGATGGGATCGGGCACGAAGCCGATGCCGGAATCCTCGGCGTAAGGGTCGCCGCCGCCCACGTACTTCAGGCCCTCGATGATCTCCGCGCCCACGGCGGTGGCGAGACCGGCGTTCAGGGCCGCGCCGATGTCATCCTGGTTGGTGATCAGGCTCTTGAGCACGCCCACGCAGGCGGGCAGGTCGCCCAGGGTCTTCACCTTCACGCCGGTGGCGGCGTAAATGGTGGGGAAGAAATAGGCGGTGTCGGGGAAGGCCACGGGGGTATCGGCGCCGTGGCTGGCGATGGCGTCGTTGACGGCTCCCTCGGTCAGGCCCGCCACGGCGTTGGAACCGCCATAGATCAGATCAGTTAAAGCGCTCATATGAAAACAACCTCCTGTTAAATAAGATCCCGGTCAGGGGGATATACTGCTTCCTAATATACCAAAAATTGCAGGGTTTGTATAGGGGTTTTCGTAAATTACGGCAAAAATTTTTGGATAATAAAGAGGTGGACTTTGTTACCGTGCGGGAATCGTGGTTCTGCAACAGTGCAGGGAGCGATATTAAAGTTCTTTTTGCATACTTTTTCTTTCAAGAAAAAGTATGCGGGCGGGGGTTGACCGAAACGGTCAACGGCGGTATGGCGGGAAGGATGAGAAGCTGGCCGCGCCAAAACCGAATCCAATATTGACAATTGGAGGTTTGACTATTACAATAAAATACAGAAAGTTATGCGCACCGTGCACAGGTTACGGAGGAACTGACATTATGTATCATTGCCGTCTTCAATTTTACTTAACCGGCTATCGCAGCTCCCTGTGGGAGACAGCCAGGGCCATGCCGCCGCTGGAGCGGTTTACCCATTCCTTCGCGGAGAGCGGCGCGCCGGAGGCCGCGCTGGCGGCCCAGGCGGACGTGGTCCTGGCGGATCTGCGGGAGCTGGACGCGCCGGCGGCGCTGGAGACGCTGGCGCGGAACAAAAAGCAGGGCGCCGAACTGGTCCTGCTGCTGGAGAAGGGGCAGATGCCTCTGCCGGAGAGCGGACTGGAGCAGGTGGACGACATCTGGACGCTGCCGCTGTCGGAGGAGGAGTTCCGCTTCCGCTTTGTCCGGCGGCAGAGGGCCTGTAAGGAGCGGAAGGACGCCTGGCAGACCAGTCAGTATCTGGAGGCGACCATCAACAGCAGTCCCAGCCTGGTCTGGTTCAAGGATAAGAACGGCATCCATGAGAAGGTGAACGACAGCTTCTGCGACACCGTCAACAAGACCAGAGAGCAGGTCCAGGGCCAGGGCCATGCCTACATATGGGACGTGGAGCAGGACGACCCCGCCTGCATCAAATCGGAAGAGGAGGTCATGGAGCGGAGGGAAACCTGCGTGTCCGAGGAGGTTGTCCGGACGGGCGGAGGCACCCGGCTGCTCACGACCTACAAGTCCCCCCTGTACGACCTGGACGGCAGCGTCATGGGCACCGTGGGCATCGGCATCGACATTACCCGGGAGCGGGCCTATGAGCAGGAGCTCATCAATAAAAGCCGCACCCTGGAGACCATCTTTACCTCCATGGACTGCGGCATACTGTGCCACAGCCTGGACGGCTCCCGGATGATCAGCATCAACCAGGCCGCTCTGGACATCCTGGGCTACAAGAGCCAGGAGGAGATCATGGCGGACGGCTTCTACATGGTGGCCTCCTCCGTGGAGGAGAGCGACAAGATCCGGCTCAAGGCCGCGGTCCTCTCCCTGAAGAAGCCCGGGGACAGCGCCAATATGCAATACCGGGTCATCCACCCCGATGGCAGCGTGCGCCATGTAATGGGCAACTTCAAGCTGATCGAGAAGGACGGCGAGACGGTCTGCCAGCGGCTGCTGCTGGACATCACCGAGCAGAAGCGCCGGGAGGACGAGGCGCGGGCGGCCAGCGAACGCCGCCAGCTGGAGCTGATCCAGGCGCTGAGCATCGACTACAACATGGCGGCCTATGTGGACCTGGATACCGGCGAGGAGAAGATCCTGCGCATCCACGAGTGCAGCCGCCATATTCTGGAGGATATCTTTGACGGCTCCCGCACCCTCCAGCAGAGCCTCTACAAGTACGTAGAGGCCTGCGTCTGCGAGGAGGACCGGGAGATGATGAGCCAGTGCCTCTATCTGGAGCGGATGGAGCGGGAGATGGGTGAAAAGCGGAGTATTTTCATCAACTACCGCACCAGATGCGGCGGAGAGCCGCACTACTTCCAGGTAAAGGCGGTCCGGGCGGGTACGCGGGAAAAGAGCCGGGGGCTTGTCCTGGGCTTCCGCAGCATCGACGAGGAGATGCGCCTGGAGATGGAAAAGACGGAGCTGCTGGAGGACGCGCTGATGCAGGCCAACCGGGCCAGCAGGGCAAAGAGCGTGTTCCTCTCCAACATGTCCCACGACATCCGCACGCCCATGAACGCCATCATCGGCTTCACCGCCCTGGCCATCACCCATATCGACCGCCGGGAGCAGGTGGAGGGGTATCTGAAGAAGATCATGACCTCCGGCAACCACCTGCTGAGCCTCATCAACGACGTTCTGGATATGAGCCGCATTGAGAGCGGAAAAATGTACCTGGAGGAGAAGCCCTGCTCCCTGCCGGAGATCCTCCACGGCCTGCGCAATATCGTGCAGGCGGACGTCCACGCCAAGCGGCTGGAACTGTATATGGACGCGGTGGACGTGGTCAACGAGGAAATCTTCTGCGACCGGCTGCGCCTGAACCAGGTGCTGCTGAACCTTCTGAGCAACTCCATCAAGTACACCGACGCGGGCGGCACGGTCAGCATCCGCGTCACGGAGAAGCCCTGCGCCCAGGAGGACAGCGCCAGCTACGAGTTCCACATCAAGGACACGGGCATCGGTATGAGCGAGGAGTTTGTCAAGCAGATCTTCGAGCCCTTCGAGCGGGAGCGGAACTCCACCACATCCGGCATCCAGGGCACCGGTCTGGGCATGTCCATCACCAAGAACATCGTGGACATGATGAACGGGACCATCGAGGTGCGCAGCAAGCAGGGCGTAGGCACGGAGTTCATCGTCTCCCTCACCTTCCGCCTCTGCTCCGGCGCCAAGGAGCTGGAGCCCATCCCCCAGCTGCGGGGCATCCGGGCGCTGGTGGTGGACGACGACTTCAACGCCTGCGACAGCGTGTCCGGCATGCTCCAGCAGATCGGGCTGCGGGCGGAGTGGACCCTCTCCGGCAAGGAGGCGGTGCTGCGCACCCGCCAGGCCGTGATGCGGGGCGACCACTACGGCGTATATGTCATCGACTGGCTGCTGCCGGACATGAACGGCATCGAGGTGGCCCGGCGCATCCGGAAGGAGCACGGCGGGGACGTGCCCATCATCGTGCTCACCGCCTACGACTGGACGGATATCGAGGAGGAGGCCAGGAACGCCGGCGTAACCGCCTTTTGCAGCAAGCCGCTGTTCCTCTCCGAGCTGCGCAGCTGCCTGTACTCCATCGTGAACGCCGATCAGAAGAAGGAAGAGGCGCAGCGTCCGGAGCGCCTCCCCTCGGGCCGCATCCTCCTGGCGGAGGACAACGAGCTGAATCAGGAGATCGCCGCCGCTATTCTGGAGGAGGCCGGGTTTACCACGGAGATCGCGCCCAACGGCCGGGTCGCGGTGGAGATGCTGAAAAATTCCCAGCCGGGCCATTACCAGCTGATCCTGATGGACGTACAGATGCCTGTTATGAACGGCTACGACGCTACGCGGGAGATCCGGGCCCTGGAGGACAGGGAACTGGCCGGCATTCCCATTCTGGCCATGACGGCCAACGCATTTGAGGAGGATAAGCAGGCTGCGCTCCGGTGCGGGATGAACGGCCATATCGCCAAGCCCATCGATATCAGAAAGCTGCTGGAAACGCTGAACGCGATGCTGCAATAATCGAGTGCGGGGATTCCGCGGGCGCGTGGACTGCGCACCTTTGGACCGCCGGCTGCCCGGGATACGGGCGGCCGGCGGTCTGCGTACAGCGGGCGCATTTGGGAAACGGCGGTATGATATAGTGGACACACTTAAAAAATAATAAAGTTTAGGGCCGCCCTTTTCAAAGGGCGGTAGGGTCCAGGGGCAACGCCCCTGGTGGGTTTGGGCGAAGCCCAACATATACTTGTTCTCAAGTGTGTCAACTATAAGGATCGAAATAAAAACTTGTGATTCTCAACGAAAACGCGGGGAAAATTTTAGTGCTTTTCCCAACTTGTAAGATGGTCGGATCAGGTGTATTCTAACAGTATAATAAATTAATTAATTTAAATAAAAAATTTCGGCGGCCAGCCCGCCGGGTCGGAGGTAAAGCGATATGCCACTGGTTCCTATGAAAGCCATTTTGGACGCCACCGAGAAGTACAACTACGCCCAGGGAGCGTTCAATGTCAACGCCGTCTGCCAGGCCAAGGCCGTCATCCAGGTCCATGAGATGTTCCGCTCCGCCGCTATTTTACAGGGCGCGGACCTGGCCAACGCCTTCATGGGCGGGCGCACGGATTTCGCCAACGGCACTCTGGAGGACAAGAAAAAGGGCGCGCTGAACATCGCCAACGCCGTGAAGAAGTACGCCGAGACCAGCCCCATCCCCGTGGCCCTGCACCTGGACCACGGCAAGAACCTGGACTCCTGCGTCGCCGCCATCGCCGGGGGCTACACCTCCGTGATGATCGACGGGTCCTCCCTCCCCTTTGAGGAGAATGTGGAGCTGACCCGCGAGGTGGTCAAGTACGCCCACGAGCGGGGCGTCACCGTGGAGGGCGAGCTGGGGGTCCTGGCAGGCGTGGAGGACCACGTCTTCGCCGCCAATTCCACCTATACCAACCCCATGGACGCGGTGAAGTTCTTCCGGCAGACCGGCGTGGACGCCCTGGCCATCAGCTACGGCACCAAGCACGGCGCCAACAAGGGCAAGGACACCGTCATCCGCAAGGAGATCGCCATCGCCACCAAGGAGTGCATGATGCACGAGGGGATCGAGGGCACCCTGGTCAGCCACGGTTCCTCCACCGTCCCCCAGTACATCGTCAGGGAGATCAACGCCCTGGGCGGCGACATCCACGACGCCTACGGCATCAGGAAGGAGCAGCTCAAGGAGGTCTCCAAGCTGGGCATCCGGAAGATCAACGTGGACACCGACATCCGCCTGGCGGTCACCCGGAACCTGCGGGAACTGTTCGCGTACGAGCCGGAGCTGCGGGAGAGGGCCTCCATCAGTGAGATTTACCGCCTGCTGCTGGCCAACCCCTCCGCCTTTGATCCCCGCGTGTTCCTGCCCCCTATTATGGATACCGTCATGTACGGCAATGTGCCCGACGAGGACGTTGCGCGCATCGTGGACTGCATCGAGCGGGGCGTGAAGGAAGTGGTGGGCGCCCTCATCGTGGAGTTCGACAGCGTGGGCAAGGCCCCCCTCATTGAAGCCGTCAGCCTGGATGAGATGGCCGAGCGGTATCGCAAGAAAGGCATTTGAGTATGGGAAAAAACATTCTTGTCGCCCACGGCGGCGGCCCCACTGCGGTCATCAACTGCTCTCTGCAAGGTGTAGTGGAAGCCGCCAGAGCTGACCGGCAGGTGGATCATATCTACGCCGCCCGGTTCGGCGCGGAGGGCATCCTGAAGGGCGACCTCATCGACCTGACGGACGTGCCCGCCGCCGTCATCGCGAAGCTGGGCCATACCCCCGCCTCCGCCATCGGCTCCTGCCGGAGGAAGCTCACCGACGCGGACTACCCCACGGTGCTGGAGACCCTGCGGAAATTCAACATCGACTGCTTCTTCTATAACGGCGGCAACGACTCCATGGACACCTGCAATAAGGTCAATGAGCTTGCCAGGAAGGAAAATCTGGACCTGCGGGTCATCGGCATCCCCAAGACCATGGACAACGACCTGGACATCACGGACCACTGCCCCGGCTTCGGGTCCGCCGCCCGGTACGCGGCCCTCAGCGCCGCCGAGCTGGCCCTGGACGCCTCCGGCCTGCCCATCCATGTGGTGGTGCTGGAGCTGATGGGCCGGAACGCCGGGTGGGTCACCGCCGCCAGCGCCATGGCGGCGCGGCTCACCGACTGCGAGGTGCTGACCTATCTGCCGGAGGTCCCGGTGGACGAGGAGAAAATGCTGGCCGACATTGAGAAGGGCTTTGCCAGGGGCCGCGGCCTGCTGGTAACGGTCAGCGAGGGCGTCTGCGGCCTGGACGGCAGGCCCCTGGCGGACACGGGCATCGTGGACGGCTTCGGCCACAAGATCCCCGGCGGCGCCGCCCAGCATGTGACGGACCGGATCATCCGGAAGCTGGGCCTCAAGTCCCGGGCGGAGAAGCCGGGACTGCTGGGCCGGGCCAGCATCCCCTATGTGTCGGAAGTGGACCGGGAGGAGGCATACGCCGTGGGCCGGTACGCCCTGGAGGCCGCGCTGAAGGGCGAGAGCGGATATATGGTGGCCATTGAGGCCCGGCGGTCCCCCCGGTACGGCAGCAGTCTGTTCCTGGCCCCGCTGGACAAGGTGGCCAATGTGGAAAAGAAGTTCCCGCCGGAGTGGATCGTGGACGGGAACCGGATCGCGGACGAATTCTTTGACTATGCCATGCCCCTGATGGGAGACGGCTTCCCGGAGTACGCCCTGCTGAGAAAGTGATACTTTTTCCTGACCCGGATTTTCACACGGTAACGAAAGAATCTTTATTGATGGGAGCATGTAAAATCGATGAAGCATATCTATCTGAATCTGAAGCGCTTTGACGTGCCCGTGGAGCTGGGCGGCGTGAACCGGCTGGCCCCTGTGAAGGACTGGGGCGCGGCCGTGGTGAGCGGCACTCAGGAGGCGCTGAAAAAGTACGACCCCGCCAGGGTGGAGTTTGTGCAGTATCTGCCGGAGGCCCACCTGCTGGGCGCGGCCGCCGCGAAGAGCGAGGGCAGTCCGGTGCAGCTGGGCAGCCAGGGCGTGTACCGGATGAATACCAACCTGGGCGGCAACTTCGGGGCGTTCACCACCAACCGTCCCGCCTCCATCGTCAGGGCCATGGGCTGTACCTCTACCCTGATCGGGCACTGCGAGGAGCGCAGCGACAAGAAGGGCATTCTGGCGGAGGCCGGCGTGACGGACATGAGCGCCGTGAACCGCCTGCTGAACCAGGAGATCAAATGCGCCCAGGACGCGGGCCTCACGGTGCTGTACTGCATCGGCGAGACCAGCGAGGAGCAGCCTGAGTGGGAGAAAGTTCTGGGCGAGCAGCTGGACGCGGGCCTGGACGGCGTGGACAGGAGCCGCGTGGTCATCGGCTATGAGCCGGTGTGGTCCATCGGCCCCGGCAAGACCCCGGCGGACAAGGAATACATCACCAGAATCGCCCGCTTCGTCAAGGAGCGGACCGGCGGCATGGACGTGGTCTACGGCGGCGGGCTGAAGGCGGACAACGCCGCCATGCTGGCCTCCATTGCGGAGATCGACGGCGGGCTCATCGCCCTGACCCGGTTCCAGGGGGAGATCGGATTCTACCCGGAGGAGTATCTGGAGATCATCCGTCTGTACCTGGGCGAGTAAAGGTCGGTGTGTATACAGGATGCCGCGCCATATCAAAACCCTGACATTTGAGAAAGACGGCACCGCTTTGGATTGCGCCGTCTTTGGAACAGGCCGCAGAACGCTGGTCATCATTCCGGGGCTCAGCTTTCAGCGCGTAAAAGGGGCGGCGCTTCCGCTGGCTTACATGTACCGGACTTTTTCAAAGGAGTATACGGTATATGTGATGGATAAAAAGGAAGCGGTCCCCGATGGATATACCATACGGGAAATGGCGGAGGATGCTGCTTTTGCCATGGAGCGGATGGACCTTCGCGCGGCGGACGTTTTTGGCGTTTCGCAGGGAGGGATGATCGCGCAGTATCTTGCGATTGACCATCCGCACCTTGTGAACGGATTGGTGCTGGGCGTCACGGCGTCCAGAAAGAATACGGTCATGGAAAGCGTGATCTGCGGATGGATCAGTCTGGCGGAACGGCGGGAATATGAAGCCCTTGTCCGCGACATGCTGAAAAAAATGTATTCGGATGCGTATCAAAGGAGATATGGCTGGCTGTTCCCGATTCTTTCAAAAGCAGGAAAGCCGAAGGATTTCAGCCGCTTTATCGCGCTCGCGAAAGCCTGCCTGACCTGCGATTCCTATCCTGAGCTTCATAAAATCACCTGCCCTGCGCTCGTGCTGGGCGGAAAGCGGGATCAGATCGTCACAGGCGCCGCGTCTGAGGAGATTGCCGAAAAACTGAAATGCCAAATTCATATGTATGATACGCTGGGGCACGGCGCATATGAAGAAGCCCCGGATTTCAACAAGCGGATCCAGCAATTTTTGAATGAAAAAACAGCAGTACAAGGAGGGCGCACATGAAATTGGAGTTTGAATACGGCCACGGCCTCATGGCCGCTGACCTGCCCGACAGCACCGACGTGTTTATCCCCGGCGAGACCATCCCCGATCCCCCCTGCCTGCCCCAGGACTGGGACAGCCTCTACAGCGCCACCCTGGAGAGCATCCGGAACCCCATCGGAATGAAGCCCCTCAGGGAGCTGGCGGGCCCCGGCAAGACGGTGGTGTTCGTCATCCCCGACATCGTCAAGGGAGGCTGCCAGGCCACCAGCCACCGGAAGGTGTCCATCCGGGCGTGTCTGGACGAGCTGTACGCGGCGGGCGTGGAGAAAAAAGACATCCTGATGCTCATTTCCAACGGCCTGCACCCCCGGGCCACCGTGCCGGAGATGAAGCAGATCCTGGGCGAGGAGCTGTTCAACGAGTTCTACTGCTCCGGCCAGCTCACCAGCCACGACAGCGAGGACTATGAGCACATGGTGGACCTGGGGACCACCCGGCGGGGCGACCCGGTGCTGATGAACAAGTACGTCTTCGACTGCGACATCCCCATCCTCATCGGACACACCCAGGGCAACCCCTACGGCGGCTACTCCGGCGGCTACAAGCACTGCGCCACCGGCATCACCCACTGGCGCTCCATCGCCAGCCACCACGTGCCCCAGGTCATGCACCGGCAGGATTTCACCCCCGTGTCCGGCAAGAACCTGATGCGGACCAAGTTTGACGAGATCGGCATGTGGATGGAGGAAAAGATGGGACATCCCTTCTTCTGCTGCGACGCGGTGCTGGACACCTATTCCCGGCAGATCGCCATTTTCTCCGGCTGCGCCGCCGAGATGATGCCCAGAAGCTGGGAGGTGGCCGACAAGCGGACCTACGTACCCTTCGCGGAGAAGAAATACGACGTGATGGTCTTCGGCATGCCCCAGAATTTCCACTACGGCGACGGCATGGGCACCAACCCCATCCAGCTGATGCAGGCCCTGTCCGCCCAGGTCATCCGCCACAAGCGGGTGATGAAGGACAACTGCGTGATCATCTGCTCCTCCATCTGCAACGGGTACTTCCACGACGAGCGCTGGCCCTACCTGCGGGAGCTGTACGAGATGTTCCAGCATGACCATATGAACATCCTGCCGGATATGAACCGGTACGGGGAGTACTTCGCCACCAACGAGGAGTACATCCGGAAGTACCGCTTCGCCAACGCCTTCCATCCCTTCCACGGCTTCTCCATGATGAGCTGCGGCCATATCGCCGAGATGAACACCGCCGCCATCTACATCGTGGGCGCTCAGGAGCCCGGCATCGCCCGGGGCATGGGTCTGAAGACCCGCGCCACCTTCGAGGAGGCGCTGGCGGACGCCATGAAGAAGTATGTAGGGCCCAACCCCAATATTCTGGCGCTGCCAAAAACCTTTAAGGTGGGCGCGGTCCATCTGTGCATGAAGGATGAACCCTACGACGGGACCAACGGGCACTGCGGCTGCTGAGCCTCCGCCGGAAAAGCAGCCGGGCCCGCTGCCATAAGCACGAGTCCAAAATGAGAACCTGTGTTCAGGTTCTGAAAAAAGAGAAGTAAAGGAAGGTGTCGTATGAGCAAAACAAAGCGAGAGAAAAGACCCCTGACCAAGGCGGAGCGGCATACCCGGATGGTCAACCGGCTGTGGCTGCTGCTCTCCCTGGTGGTGGCGCTGGTGGTGCTGTTTATCCTCTCCATTGGCAAAAAGACAGGCCGCAGCTTCCCGTTCATCGTCTCCATCAACGGCCGGCCCTCGGTCCTCCAGGGCCTCCAGACCATGATCAAGCGGGACGCCCTGTGGAGCGACTTCGTCAGCAGTATGATCTCCGTGGCCCTGGGCTTCGGACTGGGCTTCATCACGTCTCTGCCGGTGGCGTTCCTCATGGCCTGGTATACCCCGGTGCGCAAGATCATTGAGCCCTGGATCAACTTCATCCGCAACATCCCCGCCCTGGCCTACGCGCCCCTGATCGTCATCATGCTGGGCGTGGGCCGCGCCCCCTCGGTGGTGCTGATCTGGATCTGCACCTTCATGACCATGTGCATCACCATCTTCCACGGCATCCGCAACATCGACAACACCCTGGTCAAGGCCGCCCGCGTGCTGGGGGCCAACGACATGGACATCTTTTTCCGCATCACCCTGCCCGCCACGGTGCCCTTTATCCTCACCGCCGTGCGGCTGGGCCTGAGCGCGGGGCTGACCACCCTGCTGGCGGCGGAGTCCACCGGCGCGCAGGCCGGTCTTGGCATGCGCATCAGCACCCTCAAGACCACCTTTGAGACCGACGCCATGCTGGGCTACATCATCATCATCGGCATCATCGGCACGCTGTTGAACCTGTTGGTAGATATTATTGAAGGGAGGCTGACCTCATGGCAGGAGAAGCGGGAAGGCGCGTAAAGATCAAGATCAAGGACGTCAAGAAAGAATATCACGGCGACCACGGCACGACGGTGGCCCTCAACGGCGTCAACCTGGACATCATGGAGAACGAGTTCATCTGCGTGGTGGGCCCCTCCGGCTGCGGCAAGTCCACGCTGCTGAACGTCCTGGCCGGCCTCCACGAGGCCAGCAGCGGCGAGTGCTATCTGGACGGCGAGCTGATCCGCGGCACCGACGTGAAGCGGGGCGTGGTGTTCCAGCAGTACGCCCTGTTCCCCTGGCAGACGGTGCTTCAGAACGTCATGTTCGGGCCCCAGATGAAGCGTATGCCCAAGGCGGAGTGCGAGGCCATCGCCCGCAAGTACATCAAGATGGTGGGGCTGGAGGATTTCGAGAATTCCTACCCCAAGGAGCTGTCCGGCGGCATGAAGCAGCGGGTGGCCATTGCCCGGGCCTACGCCAACAATCCGGAGGTGCTGCTCATGGATGAGCCCTTCGGCGCCCTGGACGCCCAGACCCGCGCCCAGCTCCAGACGGAGCTGCTCAAGACCTGGGAGGAGGAGAAGAAGACCTGCTTCTTCATCACCCACGACGTGGACGAGGCCGTGCTCCTGGCCCAGCGGGTGGTCATCATGTCCGCCCGTCCGGGACGCATCAAGCGCATCGTGGACATCGACATCCCCTATCCCAGGGATCAGGGCACCAAGAGCGAGCCCCGGTTCATGGAGCTGAAGGCGGAGATCTGGAACGAGGTCTATCAGGAGTACCTGGAGGTCAGGAAGTGACCCGATTCTGACCTCTGGACCGGGGGCTGCGCGCCCCCGCCCCGACAAGGGGCAAATCCACCGTTCAAAGGAGCGCTGCCGCTCTTTTGGATACAAACAATATGTATGGAGGAAAATGAAATGAAGAAACTGACCGCGCTGCTGCTGGCGCTTGTTATGGTCCTGGCCCTCGCGGCCTGCGGCGGAAACAACGACGGCAACAAGAACAACACACCCAGCGAGCCCGCCAAGACTGACGCGCCCGCTGAGCCCGCCAAAACCGATGAACCCGCCGCTCCCGCGGAGCCCACGGTGGAGCCCATCACGCTGCGCATCGGCTACATGCCCAACTACGCTTCCCTGTGGGGCGTCCTGTCCGCCATCGAGCAGGGCTGCTTTGCTGAGGAAGGCATCACCATCGAGCTCACCGAGTTCGGCGACGGCCCCTCTGAGATCGCGGCCATGGAGGGCGGCTCCATTGATCTGGCCTACATCGGCAAGGGCGCTCACCGCCTGTGCATTACCGGCAGCGCCACGATCTTTGCGCCCAGCTCCGTCCACACCGTGGATAAGGTCGTCTGCATGCCCGACAGCGGCATCAAGACCGTTGAGGATCTGAAGGGCAAGACCATTGCCTACAACGCCGGCTCCTCCTCCGAGTCCACCTTCAACAACGCTCTGACTGTGGGCGGCCTGACCACTGACGACGTGACCGCCATGTCCCTGAGCATCGACAACATCGTGCCCGCCGCCGTGTCCGGCTCCATCGACGCCGCCGTGTGCTGGAACCCCTACTCCGGCCAGATCCTCCAGCAGGTGGAAGGCTCCTATGAGATCGAGTTTGCCGACGGCTCCACCAACATCTCCAGCTGGATCTGCCTGCCCGACTACGCCGCTGCCAATCACGACATCCTGGTGCGTTTCAGCCGCGCTCTGTACAAGGGCATGGACTGGGGCTCCCAGGAGGCCAACTATGACACCGTGGCCCAGTACTGCGCCGACCGGACCAAGACCAGCCTGGAATCCAACCAGCTCCAGGTGGGCGACGCTCACTGGTTCAACATTGCCGATCTGAAGGCCGGTCTGGCCGACGGCACCATCAAGGGCTACTACGAGGGCATGCAGAACGACATGGTCCAGGGCGGCAACATCGAGGCCAGCGACGCCAAGGATGACGTGGGCGCCTTCGTCCTGTTCGACGTCATGGAGGAAGCCCTGAAGTAAGGACAATAAGCGCCCGTTTCCGTGGAAAAGGAATGGGATGGGCCCGGTGGAGCGTCGTTCCATCGGGTCCGCTTTTTAGGAGGAGATACCAGTGAGGATACAAATCATCTGCGGCGCTCCGGGCGGCGAGGTCCTGACCTTTGCCGCCGGGGAGCTGAGCGCGTACCTGACCCGGATGCTGCCGGGGGAGGGGGGCGATCTGCGCGTCACACTTTCCGCGGAGGCGGAGGGCAATGGGGACGGCCCGGACTCCTTCGCCGTCTCCATGGACGAGACGGGCGGCTCCATTACCGGCAGCGGCCCGCGAGGCGTGCTGCTGGGGGTGTACGACTATCTGCGGCGCCTGGGCTGCCGGTTCCTTGGGCCGGGGAAACAGTGGGAGACCGTGCCCCCCATCAGGCGGGAAGACCTGGCGGCGCGCTATGAGAAGAGGGCCTCCTTCCGGCACAGGGGGGTCTGTATCGAGGGGGCGGACAGCCGGGAGAACGTGCTGGATTTCATCGACTGGCTGCCCAAGGCGGGGTACAATACCTTCTTTTTGCAGTTCAGGACCCCTTACGCGTTCCTGAAGCGCTGGTACCGCCATGAGAACAATCCCCTGCGGGAGCCGGAGGACTACACCGAGGCGGACGCGGAGCGGGACATGGTGATGCTGGAGGCCGCCGTCAAGGAGCGTGGGCTGCTGCTCCATAAGGTGGGCCACGGCTGGACCGGGGAGGTCCTGGGCTATGAGGCCCTGTCCTGGGACGCGGAGGCCCGTCCCCTGGCGGAGGAAAAGCGGCCCCTGGCCGCCGAGGTGGGCGGCGTGCGGGAGCTGTGGCACGGGGTGCCCGCCAATACCAATCTCTGCTTTGGCAGCGGCCAGGCGGCGGACGAATTTGCCGGGCTGGTGGTACGGTACGCCCGGGAGCACCCGGCCGTGGACTATCTCCACGTGTGGCTGGCGGACGAGTATAATAATGTGTGCGCGTGTGATGTGTGTCAAAAGACAACCCTGTCCGACCAGTATGTGGCCGTCCTCAACGAGATCGACCGCCGCCTGACCGCGGCGGGACTGGACACCCGGATCGTGTTCCTGCTGTACCAGGAGCTGCTGTGGCCTCCGGTGCGGGAGCGCCTGGAAAATCCGGACCGGTTCGTCCTCATGTTCGCCCCCATCAGCCGGACCTTTGAGGCGTCCTACGATCTGGAGGGGCCGCGGAAGGAGATGCCGGAGTATGTGCGCAACCGGGTGACCCTCCCCACGGACCTGGGAGAGAATCTGGCGTTCCTGCGGGGATGGCGGCGTATCTTTGCGGGGGATGGCTTTGTCTACGATTATCCCCTGGGCCGGGCCCACTACGGGGATCTGGGCTATATCCATATTGCCCGCGTCATCGGCGGCGACATCAGGAAGCTGCGGCAGATGGGGCTGAATGGCTATATCAGCTGTCAGGAGCTGCGCGCCGCCCTGCCCAACGCCCTGCCCAACTATGTCATGGGCCGTCTGCTCTTTGAGGAGACGGCGGATACGGAGGAGGTCATCGAGGAATATTTCCGGGCCGCCTACGGCGAGGGCGCGGAGCGGGTGAAGAACTATCTGGAGCGGCTCTCCCGTCTGAGCAGCTGCGACTATGTCAACGGCAAGGGGCCGCGGACGAATCCCGACATGGCCCGCCGGATGCGGGAGGCCCAGGCCCTCTGCGAGGAATTTGCCCCGGTCCTGGCGGAGTATGAGAACGGCGGCCCATGTTGGGAAGCGCTGGCCTATCACCGGGAATACGTCCTGCGCGCCGCGCGGGCTCTGGAGCTACTGGCCGGAGGGAAGAGAGAGGAAAGCGGCCGGGCCTGGCGCGATATGGCGGACTTTATCCGGAAGAATGAGACGGACCGCCAGCCCTGCCTGGATGTGTACCGGGTGCTGGAGGTTACGGCAAAATACACCGGCTTCCATGGGTTGGAAGCGTGAAAGAGGGAAGAGAATGCGTCACGAATATTATTACTACGATAAGGAGCGGCTGCTGGCCGCACCGAAGCTGCCCGTCACCGTGATGGCGGACAACGCCGCCGTCTTTCAGACTATGGCCAGGGAGATGGCGGACGAGATTATGCGGAAAAACGCGCTGGGGGAGAGAACGGTGTTCATCTGCCCCGTGGGCCCGGTGGGCCAATACCCTTACTTTGTGGATATCGTCAATGAGGAGCACATCAGCCTCAAGGACGTTTGGTTCCTGAATATGGACGAATATCTCACCGATGAGAAGGAGTGGATCGACAAGAGCCACCGTCTCAGCTTCCGGGGCTTTATGGACCGGACGGTGTATACGAGGATCCGGCCAGAGCTGGTCATGCCCGAGGCCCAGCGGATCTTCCCGGATCCCAGGGACCCGGAAAACATGTGGCGGACCATTGAGAAGCTGGGGGGCGTGGACGTCTGCTTCGGCGGCATCGGCATCAACGGCCACGTGGCCTTCAACGAGGCCCGGGACGAGCTGACGCCGGATCAGTTCCGGGTTCTGCCCACCCGCGTGCTGGAGATCTCCCGTGAAACCCGGACCGCCAACGCCATCGGCGATCTCAACGGGGCCATCGACGACATGCCCCGCTGGTGCGTCACCATCGGCATGAAGGAGATCTGCAGCGCCCGGAAGATCCGCCTGGGCTGCTTCCGGGACTGGCACCGGGCGGTGGCGCGCCACGCCTGCTACGGCGAGGTGTCCGCCCATTTCCCCGTGACCCTGCTTCAGGAGCATCCCGACGCGCTGCTGCGGATCACGGAATTCGTGGCCAATCTGCCGGAATAGGGGGAGAAGGCGCTATGGGCACGAGCTATATTGTAAACGGCCTGGTCTATGTGGACCATCGTTTCCAGGAGAGGACCATCGCGATGGAGGATGGGAAGCTCCGCCTGCTGGCGTCTGGCGCGTCTGTGTCCGGCGAGGTCTATGACGCGGCCGGGAAGCGGGTCGTCCCCGGCTTTATTGACATCCATACCCACGGCGCGGTGGGCGTGGACGTCAATGGCGCCACGGCGGATGGTCTGGAGAAAATCGGCAGATTCTTTGCCGGGAACGGCACGACCGCATGGCTGGCCTCGGTGCTGACGGATACGGAGGAGCGGACCCGCTGGTGCATCGACCAGTACAGGGCCTGGCGCGGCTCCGGGCGGGCCGGAGCGGAGCTGCTGGGGATCCATCTGGAGGGCCCCTTCCTGGCCGCGGCCTACAAGGGGGCCATGCCGGAGCACTTGCTGCGCACCGGCGACGAGGCCCTGCTGCGCTCCTATCAGGAGCAGGCGGAGGGCGGCATCCGGTATCTGACCGTGTCTCCGGAGGCGGCGGGCGTCATTGATCTGATCCCTGCCGCCGGGGAGCTGGGGATCGTGACCGCCATCGGCCACTCCGGCGCGGACTACGAGACCTCCATGGCCGCCATCGCCGCCGGCGCGGCGGCGGCTACCCATACCTTCAACGCCATGGGCCCGCTCCATCAGCACCGGCCCGCCATCCTGGGCGCGGCGCTGGAAAGCGGCGTGTACTGCGAGGCCATCTGCGATGGGCGGCACCTTCACCCCGGCATCGTCCGGCTGCTGCTGAAAACCAAGGGGCTGGACCGCGTGGTGGCCATTACGGATTCCATCATGGCGGCGGGCCTGCCGGATGGGAAATACCATCTGGGCGTCAACGAGGTAGTGGTGGAAGACGGCGACGCGAAGCTGGCCTCCGACGGCACCAGGGCGGGCAGCACGCTGACCCAGAATACGGCGCTGAAGAACCTGCTGGCGTTCACCGGCAGGCCGGTAGAGGAGCTTCTGCCCCTGCTGACGGAGAATCCCGCCAGGCTGATCGGCGTATTTGACCGGAAGGGGTCCATCGCCGACGGTAAGGACGCGGATCTGGTGGTGCTGGGCGCGGAATGCGAAATTGAGAAGGTATTTCTGAGGGGTCGAATCCACTAAGCCGCTTCCGGGCGGCGAGGACAGAAGGGAGGGCTGCGTCATGCAATTTGAGCAGGGAGCGAATCCGACCCGCGTGAAAGCGGCCAATCAGGCCGCCATCCGAAAGACCATATACCATCTCGGCCCCATCAAGCGCTCCGACATCGCGCAGCGGCTGGGGCTGACGCTGCCCACCATTACCACCAATATCAACAGCATGATGGCCAGCGGCATCGTCCGGGAGACCGGCTCCGACGCGCCCCAGACCCGGTTTGTGGGCCGGAAGGCCCATCCGGTGGACATCGTTCCGGAATCCCGGCACTTTATCGGCATCGAACTGCAGGGCGCGCGGCGTACCATCTGTCTGCTGGACTACCGGGGGAAGGTCCTGTATGCCAGGGAGGACGGGGAGGATTGCCCGGACTATGACCGGAACATCCGGCTTTCCTGCCGCATGATGGAGGAGGCGCTGGACGCCTGCGCCCTCCGAATGGACCAGATTGCCGGCGTGGGCATCTGCACGCCGGGGCTGGTGGACAATGAGCGGGGCGTGCTGGAGGTCCGGCCCAGCTACAGCTGGCGGCATAAGGACGTTCGCGGGGACATGGCGGCCCTCTCCGGTTATCAGGGGCCCGTCAGCGTGGAAAACAACGCCTGCGCCAGGGCCTATGGGGCCCAGCTCTTCCAGCGGGAGACGCTGGGAGACGCCCAGACCTTCGCCTATCTCTTCATCAACCAGGGAGTGGCCTGTCCGCTGGTGCTGAATACCGCCAGCTCCTTTGGCTCCGTGGTGGGCGCTGGCGAGGTGGGGCATATGGTGATGGTGCCGGGCGGACTGCGGTGTGACTGCGGCAACTGCGGCTGCCTGGAGGCCTACTCCAGTGACCGGGCGGTGCTGAAGCGCTGCGCGGAGGCCCTGGAACAGGGCGGGGCTCCGGCGCTGCGGAGGCTGTGCGGCGAACGGCCTCCCTCCATGGAGGACCTGCTGGCCGCGCAGGCCCAGGGCGATCCGGACGCAGCAGAGATTGTGGAGCGGGCGGTATATACCCTGGGACTGGCGGTGGCCAACATCAATAACTTCGCCTGTCCCAGCAAGATGCTCATCGACGGAAAGCTATTTGGCCGCCCGGAGAACCGGGAGCGGCTGCTGACGGTGGTGCGTCAGAACCTCTGCGGCGTGGTTCGCTCCGGCACGGAGTTCATCTTCGTCAAGCCGGAGCCCCTCAGCGGGGCCGTGGGGGCCGCGGCCATGGCTATTTGCAAGGAACTGGAAACCTATATCGAGACATAAAAGGAGGTGGTGTATATGCCGGCATTTTTCCTGGTCAGTCTGCTTGCCAGCACGATAGGCGCCATCTGCGGCATTGGCGGCGGCGTGATTATCAAGCCGGTGCTGGACCTGCTCCATCTGGAGACGGTGGCCGCCATCAGCTTTCTCTCCGGCTGCACGGTGCTGTCCATGAGCTGCTACAGCGTGGGCCGGGCTATGCTGGCGGGAGAGCGGCGGGTGAGCCTGGCTACTGGCACGCCCCTGGCCGTCGGGGCGGCGGCGGGAGGACTGCTGGGAAGCCGGCTGTTTGCCGCCGTAAAGGCCATGTTCGCCAACCCCAACGGGGTGGGGGCGGTGCAGGCGGCGTGTCTGGCGCTGGTCACCGCCGGAACGCTGCTCTATACCGTCAACAAGGCCCGTATTTCCACGCACCGTGTGAAAAATCCGCTGGCCTGCGCCGCCATCGGACTGGTCCTCGGATGTATGTCCAGCTTCCTCGGCATCGGCGGCGGGCCGATCAATCTGGTGGTCCTGTACTTTTTTTTCAGCATGGAAACCAAGACGGCGGCGGCCAACAGCCTGTACATCATCCTTTTCAGCCAGCTGGCGAATCTGCTGGCCAATCTGGCCGCCGGCGCGGTGCCCCCTTTCCGGCCCATGGTGCTGGCGCTGATGGTGGCGGGGGGCATCGGCGGCGGCATCATAGGCCGGAGCCTCAACAAGCGGATGGACGATCGGGCGGTGGAGCGGCTGTTCATTGCCCTGATGGCCGTGATCATCTGCATCAGCGTCATGAACAGCGTCCGGTATGCCATGGTGTGAACAGGCAGACGCGAAGCCCCGGAGGGGAGTTCCCCTCCGGGGCTTCGCGTTGATATAAGATCATATTTTTTCAGGAAAAAGTATGCGTTTCGGCATTACGTCCCCGTATACCGCAGCACCGCGTTCCGGGCCGCGCCCACCTCGTCCAGACGGCGGACCGGGGTCCTGGTGGGCGCGTCGTGGAGGGCCTGGGGATTCTCATGGGCCAGCTCCCAGAGGGACAGGAACACATCGCACACCTCGTCCATGGTCTCCTGGCTCTCCGTCTCGGTAGGCTCGACCATCAGGGCCTCGTGGACGATCAGGGGGAAGTACATCGTGGGCGGATGGATGCCGTGGTCCAGCAGACCCTTGGCCACGTCCATGGCGGAGCAGCCGGTGGCGTCCTTCAGATCCTGAAGGGTCATGACAAACTCGTGCATGCACGGCCCTTCATAGGCCATGGCATACTTCTCGCTCAGGCGCTTCATCATATAGTTGGCGTTGAGCACGGCGTTCTTTGCCGCCTCGGGGACGCCCTCCCGGCCCAGGGTCAGGATATAGGTCAGGGCCTTCACCACCACGGAGAAGTTTCCGTAGAAGTTCTTCACCCGGCCAATGGAGTGCTCCGGCTGGGTCAGGCGATAGCCGGAATCGTCCCTGGTCACCACGGGACCGGGCAGGAAACAGGACAGGAAGTCCTTGCAGCCCACCGCGCCGGAGCCGGGACCGCCGCCGCCGTGGGGCGTGGAGAAGGTCTTGTGGAGGTTCAGGTGGATCACGTCGAAACCCATGTCGCCGGGGCGGACCACGCCCATGACCGCGTTGAGGTTGGCTCCGTCATAGTAGCACAGGCCCCCCGCGTCGTGGACGATCCTGGTGATTTCCAAAATATTCTTGTCAAAAATACCGACTGTATTCGGATTGGTCAGCATCAGACCGGCGGTATCCGGTCCCACAGCGGCCCGCAGGGCCTCCACGTCCACGCAGCCGTCGGCGCTGGAGGGGATGTTCACCACCGTGAAGCCCGCCATAACGGCGGAGGCCGGGTTGGTGCCGTGGGCGGAGTCGGGGACGATGACTTTTGTCCGGGCGGCGTCACCTCGGCGGGCATGGTACGCCTTGATGAGCAGCAGGCCGGTAAACTCGCCGTGGGCCCCGGCGGCGGGCTGGAAGGTCATGGCGTTCATGCCGGTGATCTCGCACAGCAGCTTCTCCGACTGGTGGAGTACCTCCAGACAGCCCTGGACCGTCTCCGGCGGCTGGAGGGGGTGGATCTGGGTAAAACCGGGCAGGGCGGCCATGTCCTCGTTGATCTTGGGATTGTACTTCATGGTGCAGGAGCCCAGGGGGTAGAAGCCGTCGTTGACGCCGTGGACCCGCTTGGCGAGGGCCGTGTAGTGGCGGGTCAGCTCCGTCTCGGACACGTGGGGCAGGTCCAGAGGCTGGGTCCGGGGACGGGACAGCGTCACCTCCGGCACGTCGCAGGGGGGCATCAGAGTCAGGTGCTGGCCGGGCGCGCCTTTTTCAAAAATCAGCTTCATATCAGCACACCTCCTTGATGACCGCCGCCGCGCGGTCCAGCTCTTCCCTGGTCACGACCTCGGTGACGCACCAGAGGATCCCTCCTTCAACCGGCAGACCGCCCAGAATGTCGTGGTCATCCAGGGCCCTGAGGACCTTCTCCGGATTTTCACACCGGGTGACAAACTCGTGGAAATACTCGCCGGAGTGGACGCGGGGCAGGCCGATCTTCTCCAGCTCCCCGGCGAAGTAGTGGGCCTTGGACATGGAGAGGGCGGCGGCCCGGGTCAGGCCCTCCGCCCCCATGGCGGTCAGATATACCCCGGCGGTAAAGGCGCACAGCGCCTGGTTGGAGCAGATGTTGGAGGAAGCCTTCTCCCGGCGGATGTGCTGCTCGCGGGCGGTGAGGGTCAGCACGTAGCCCACCTGGCCGTCCACGTCATGGGTCTGGCCCACGATGCGGCCCGGCAGCTTCCGGAACATGGCCTTGGTAGCGGCCATATAGCCCAGGTACGGCCCGCCGAAGGCCACGTCAAGGCCCAGAGGCTGGGCCTCACCCACCGCCACGTCCGCGCCGCAGGCGGCGGGGGTCTCCATGACGGCCAAGGCAATGGGGTTGCACCCCATGATATACTTTGCCCCGGCGGCGTGGACCGCCTCGCCGATGGCCCTGGCGTCCTCGATATTGCCGTAGTAGTTGGGCTGCTGGACATAGACGCAGGCAGCATCTGCCCCATGGGCAGCATCTGCCCCATGGGCGGCATCCGCGCCATGGGCGGCATCCGCGCCCAGGGCGGCTTTCAATGCGTCCAGATCCGTGCGCCCGTCCTTCTCCGGGATGAGTTCCAGCTCCATGCCGGAGCCGAAGCAGTAGGTCCTCATGACCTGGATGGTCTGGGGGTCCGCGCAGGCGGAGACGTACGCCCTGTTCCGCTTCCGGTCCCGGCACATGGCCAGGGCCTCGGCGGCGGCGGTAGCGCCGTCGTAGACGGAGGCGTTGGACACGTCCATGCCCGTCAGGGCGCAGATCATGGTCTGGTACTCAAAAATGGACTGCAAAATGCCCTGGCTGATCTCGGCCTGATAAGGGGTGTAAGCGGTGACCAGCTCCTCCCGGCTGGTGACGCTCTTCACCACGGCGGGAATGAAGTGCCGGTACGCGCCCGCGCCCCGGAGGACGGTGGGGTACACCCGGTTCTTCCCGGCCATGGCGGAGACCTTCTGCCGGACAGCCAGCTCGCTGAGTCCCTCGGGCAGGTCCAGGTGGTCCACCAGCATCTCGCGGGGCACGGCGGCAAACAGCTCCTCCGCCGCGCCCACGCCGATGGCGGAGAGCATGGCCTGCTTCTGGGCCTCGGTATTGGGGACATAGGTTCCCATAAATATGTTCTTCCTTTCATCGAGGGAGGGACCGCAGGCCCCTCCCGTGTTGTGTGCTTTAGGCTTGGGCGGCCTCCGGCCGCCTGACGCGTGCGGCAGACCTGACCAAGCTGCGCAGAAAAGAGCGGGACCGGCCGTCCGCTTTATTTCTGGATATACGCCTCGTACTCCTCGGCGGTCATCAGCTCGCCATAGGCGGTGATATCCCTGATTCTGGCGATCCAGGCCTCGTAGGGGTCCTCGTTGAGCATCTGGGGCTCATCCTCCAGCTCGGTATGGACCTCCTCCACCACGCCGGTGCAGGGACTCATGACGTCGGACACGGCCTTGACGGACTCCACGTCGCAGAAGGACTCCTCGGCGGTGACCTCGTCGCCCTCCTGGGGCAGGTTGATGAACACCAGGTCGCCCAGCTCGCTCTGGGCAAAGTCGGTGATGCCCACCAGGGCGGTGGCGTCGCCAACCATTTTGATCCACTCGTGGTCCTTGGTGTACTTCAGTTCAGCGGGGATATTCATAGTGGGTTCCTCCTTAAAAATATTTTGACTGACCTTCTTGTTTTCGCCGTTGCTTTTCCGGTCCCGCCATGCTATGCTGTGGAAAACCTGACCGGAAAGGACGATTTTTCATGAACTTGCGCGAACGGCTCATGGACTACTCCCTGGGCAACCATCTGCGGCTTTACTGGCGGCTGTTCCGGATGCGGGAGCGCACGGGGAGCCGGCTGCTGGCGGACGTACTGACTTTTTTTCTCAACCGTACCGCCCACAAGCGGGGCGGGTACATCGGGCGGGGAGCCAGGATCAGCGGCGTTCCCTCCCTGCCCCACGGACTGCATGGCATTTATATTTCGCGTTACGCCTCCATCGGCAAGGGGTGCCGGATCTACCAGAACGTGACCATCGGCGAGGTAAACGGCAGGGCCCCGCAAATCGGGGACGGCTGCCTCATTGGAGCCAACGCCGTACTGGTTGGAGATATCCGGGTGGGCGGCGGCGCGAGAATCGGAGCAGGCGCGGTGGTCAGCTTCGATGTGCCCGCCGGTGCCACCGTGGTGGCACAGCCGCCCAGGGTCATTACAAGGGATTAGCGAAGCAAACGAATCAAATCCCGGACTTCTTCGCCAGCTCGTTCAGGGCGTCCATGACCTGGGCCTCGTGGAAGCAGTACTTCATCTCGGTATAGCCGGAGCGCAGCTTCGCCACGTCCCCGCCCACTTCCCTGCCCCGCAGGATGCAGTCCGCCATGATCTGGGCCAGCTGGTCAAACTCCTTGGGACCGAAGCCGAAGCGGGTCATCTCGTTCACGCCGATGCGCAGCGCGCCGGAGGCGGTGAAGCCCTCCTCCTCAGGGGTGGCCTGGTAGTTGCAGATGATGTTGTTCCGCTCCAGACGCATGGCCGCGTCGGGGCCGGTTCCGTAGCCCACGTTGACGATGACCTGATGGGTCTCGGTGTAGCCGATGGCCGGGTCGCCCGCCACGTCCAGGCCCGCGGCCTTGAGGCTCCTGGCGAAGCTCTTGGCGTTGGAGATGACCGCCGCCTGATACTCGTCCTTGAACTGGTTCATCTCGTAGGCGGCCATCAGCAGGCCCAGCTGAGTGCCCAAGTGGTGATTGGAGACGCTACCGGGGAAGGCCCGGGTCTCAATGGTCTCCCACAGGCCGTACTTCAGCTCGCCCTTCTTATAGTTGACGCCCACCACGCCCCGCTGCGGACCGAAGAAGGTCTTGTGGGTGGAGCCGGTGACGATCTCCGCGCCTTCCTGGAAGGGTTTTTGGAAATGGTCGCCGATGAGGCCCAGGACGTGGGCCATGTCGTACATGATGGTGGTCTGGAGGCCCATCTCGTCCACGTACTTCCGGATGGCGGCCACGGGCTCCTTGTGGAGCACCATGCTCTTGCCGAAGATGATGAACTCCGGACGGTACTGGTCGATGACCTTTTTCGTCTCCTCCACGTCGATCTTATAGATATTGTCCCTGCACACGGGGAAGTTCACCACGGCCTGCCGCTCGGTGACGGGGTCGATGGCGATATAGTCGTGGAGCGCGCCCATGGGCTGGGCGGACAGGTGGCCGCCCTTGATGATGTGGTTGTTCAGCACATAGCCCAGGCGCCTGGGGTCCTGCTTGCGATTGAGATGGTTCTTCCAGTCCATGAGGGCGGAAAACACGCAGGTGTTGGACATCTGGCCGCTGATGCACCGGGTCTCCGCCTCAGCGCTGCCCAGGAACGCCTTCATCTCCTCCACCAGCAGCCGCTCCACCTCGTCGATGAACTCGGTACCCTGGTAGTAGAACACGTCCGCGTCATAGAAGCTCTTGACCTTCTTATGCTCCGCGTAGCGGAAGGACGGATCGCTGGCGCACAGCAGGCGCACGGCCCGGGAGGGGGTCATTTCCGAAGGAATGAGGTTCACGCACTTCTCCTGCCGCCAGACGTGGTTCTCCACGGCGCGGCCCAGCAGCTCCAGCACTTTAGGCGCGCGGTCGCCGGAGGGAGCGGCGGCCTCCTCCCCGTCGGGACGGTAGAGGATGGGCCGGGCAAAGGGGGGCGCGTCCACCCGCATGTGATAGGGGGCGATGACGGCCTTCAGCCTCCGGCCCCGGACGTCGATGGTCACCTCGTCGTCCTCCAGCGTGTCGCTGTCCACGATGGCAAGGCCGATGGACCGCTTGGCGGTCTCCTCCAGGATGACCGTCTGCAGGCCCTCGCCCTCGTGGCGGTAGTAGGGCACCATGGTGCCGCTGGTAACGTAGCCGATGAGCCGGCCGCCCTTATAGACAGGCATCCCGGCCCGCATGACGCCCTTGTCCAGCAGGGTGATGGGCAATATCCGCCGGGGCAGGTCCGTCAGGTCGGAGAAATCCCGGTTCTGGATGCGCTTAAAAGCCTCGTACTGCTTTGCCAGGGGCTCCCGGCCAATAAAATCGCCCTTCTGCTCAGAGAAGCTGACGGCGAACTTGGCCAGGGGCACGGCGAAGATGGGGATCTCCTTCCCCTCCGGGTCGTCGCCCATCTCGTGGCCGTACAGGGGCAGGCAGGCCTCCAGGCGGCAGGTGTCGCGGGCCCCCAGCCCGGCGGGCCTGGCGCCCAGCTCAACGAGCCGGTTCCACAGCCAGGCGGCCTCGGCTGTCTCGATATACACCTCGTAGCCGATGGGCTCGCCGGTGTAGCCGGTTTTCGCCACGCGGACGGTGCGGCCCTCGAAGGCGAGGGTGTTCAGGGCGTTCTTCACCGGCTCGGTGATGGCCTCGCCGCCGGAGAGCTTCTGCAAAATCTCCTTGGCCTTGGGACCCTGGACGGCAATGGCGGCCCAGTCGCCGGTGATGACGGTCATTTTCGCGTCGTAGTTTTTGATCTGCTCGCTTAAGTGGGCCAGGTCCTTGTCCGTGTTGGCGGCGTTGACCACCAGCAGATACCGGTCCTCCTCAAAGCGGTACAGATAGGCGTCGTCCACCGCGCCGCCCGTTTCATTGGGGATGATGGCGTACTGGGCCTGGTTCAGGTCCAGGGCCTTGACGTTGCTGGAGAGCACGTGCTGGAGGAAGGGGACCGTCTCCGGGCCCTCCACCAGGACGCGGCCCATATGGGACACGTCGAAGAGACTGCAAAAATGCCGGGTGTAGAGGTGCTCGGCCACGATGTCGGTGGGGTACTTGATGGGCATCTCCCATCCGCCGAAGTCCACCATGGTAGCCCCGGCGGCCACGTGGACGTCGTAGAGCTGGGTACGCTTGAGCTCAGGCATATCGTTTTTCCTCCTTGTGATTGATCGACAATGTTTTCAGATGAAATGCCGTGGTCCGTTACCATGCAGCAGGCCCGGCCAAACAGCGCAGACAGGTGCTGGGCCGGCCGGGAACAAAAAACAGGGCGCGACAAATCCCGTTTGTCACGCCTCTGTCGTTTCACCTGAGAGATTCCACGCGGCCCCGCGGCCGCGGTTGCCCCGCCGGCGCGCCTGAACCACGCATGGCCGGCGCTTTCCAGATTTCGTCCCGATCCAGTCCTTTTGCCTGAGAGAGTATGGCAATGCTCCTTCGGCGCCGCGCACGGGCGTGGTCTCTCCTGGATCGTTCATCCGCATATGGAATTGTCGCGTATCTCCGTCTCTTAAGATACCAGCCAAACGACCAACTGTCAAGGCAAAATTAAGGATTTTTTTGGGGAAAATGAATTATGCGGCAGGAACTTCTTGCGAAACAGGTCTTCTTCTGCTATAATTGGAAGCGTATGGAAAAGATCGGCCCCGGTCCTTCCCGGGACCACCGGTGAAAAGGAGAGCAATATGTCAAAACGCTGCCCTGACTGCGGTTTTTCCAACGAGGATCACCGCATCTACTGCGCCTCCTGCGGCGAGCCGCTGGACGCGCATCTCCGTCTGATCCAGAATCTGGAGGCGCAGACGAAAAAGGCCCCCGCCAAGGAGGCCGCCCCGGCTCCCGAGCCCAAACCCAAGCCCGCCCCCCGTCCGAAATACGACGACGAGGACTACGATCTCGGCAAAATGGCCCGGGAGAAGAAGTCCAGCCCTCTGCCCTGGATTCTCCTGGCCGTGGGCATTCTCGCGGTCGTGGCCGGGATGCTGATATTGAATTATGTTGTTTGACACGCACGCGCACTACGACGCGGAACAGTTTGACCAGGACCGGGACGCGGTCCTGGCATCCCTGCCGGGCAGGGGCGTCTCCCTGGCGGTCAACCCCGGCTGCGACATTCCTTCCTCCCGGCGGGCGGTGGAGCTGGCCCATGAATGGCCCTTCCTGTACGCCGCCGTGGGGTATCACCCGGAGGAATGCGGCCCCTGCGGCCCGGCGGAGCTGGACGTCCTCCGGGAGCTGGCGCGGGACCCCAGGACGGTGGCCATCGGGGAGATCGGCCTGGACTACTATTGGGAGGAGAATCCCCCCAGAGAGCTCCAGCAGCGGGTCTTCCGGGACCAGATGGCCCTGGCGCGGGAGCTGGACCTGCCGGTGATCGTCCATGACCGGGAGGCCCACGCCGACAGCCTCGCCATCGTCAGGGAGTTCCCCCAGGTCCGGGGGGTGTTCCACTGCTTTTCCGGCAGCGCGGAAATGGCCCGTGAGCTGGTGAAGCTGGGGTGGATGGTGTCCTTTACCGGGGTGCTGACTTACAGGAATGCCCGGAAGGCCGTGGAGGCCGCCCAGGCAGTGCCCCTGGACCGGATCATGATCGAGACGGACAGCCCCTATATGGCTCCCGTCCCCCACCGGGGAAAGCGGAACGATTCCGGTTACGTCCGGCACGTCTGTGAGAAGCTGGCGGAGATCAAGGGGATTTCCTTCGAGGAATGCGCCCGGATCACGCTGGAGAACGGGAAACGGTTCTACCGCATTCCTTGACGGTTACTTCAGATCCTCCAGCCCCGCCTTGCAGAAGCTCTTGAAATACTGGTAAACCGGCTCCAGGAAGCAGTACCCGTCCACCAGGGTGTCCGCCAGCGCCGGCGTATACAGCGCCTCATCCACCGGGCAGTACCGCCCCACGGAGATGTCCTTCTTGTTGTACCAGTCCGCCAGGAGCCTGGTAGTCTCGCCCTTCTTCCGGGCGTAGTCCCTGCCATGGGCGGAGAAGCGGCCGTCCTTACGCAGCCTGCGCACCAGCTTTTCCGCCCGTTTGGGGTCCTCGTCCATGTCCCGGCGCATGGCCGCCATGGTCTGGGCCCCGGCGTTCCAGAAGCCCACGCCGTAGCTCCACTCCTCCGGGGTGATCTCAAACCAGAACACCGGCTGCTGGCTCCAGATGTCGTTGTCCGGGCGGATGGTGAGCCAGAGATGGTCCTTGTAGGGCCCCTGGCCGTAGAGGCGGCGGGCGTCCCGATAGATGCGGCAGACGTGGAGGTTCAGGTCCAGCCTGGGGTATTTGTCCATGAATTTGTCATAGACGTCCCGGCCCAGGTCCTGGGTGGGCTGCTGGAGGTAGTCCAGATAGTCCTGCTTATGGGCCGCGAACCACTCCCGGTTGTTGTTCAGGCGGATGCCCCACATGAATTCGATGGTTTTGTCAGAATAGCCGGTAAACATATCTTTTTCCCTTTCTGCGGCCCTGCGGGCCGCCGTTGCTTTGATCTTTATTTAGAGTCGCCCTGCCGGGCGGGGGACGGGGCGTACTTTTCTTGCTTCGCCAAGAAAAGTACCAAAAGAAGGCGACTTAAGAGGCTCCGCCTCTTAAGAATCTCTAATTTTATTTGTTTATTTGCGCTACAACGTACCGGGTTTGGTTCTACCCCAGTGCTCTCCCAAATGCGCCGGACTTCTGCGGCTACCCACGGATTCTAACGTACCCAGAGAGGCTAAGCCGCTTCTGCTCGAACTGCTCACCGCCGCCGGGAGGACCCAAAGCAATCCGGTAGGGACCCCCGACAACATTCTGTAACAGACGCAAAGCAGTGGAAACACCACCCGCAGCCCGGTTTAGCCCGGACAGGCTACAGGAACCGCGCAAAACAAAATATCCTCGTAATGATAAGGGAATCCAAAACCGTATGGTTTTGGCGCGTTTTTGCTTACTTTTGCCGCGCGGCAAAAGTAAGTCGTCGTCCGGGCGCGAAAGCCCGGAGCCAAGGTGCCGCCGCGCGGCGGCAAAATCAATTACCTCTGCTCCTCCTCCAGGCTCCACCCATACAGCGGATATCTCTGGATGGCCCCGAAAATTTTTTTCTTCAACTGCGGGAACTGCTTCTCCAGCTGGCGGAGCAGTTCTTTTGTCTCCTCCCGCTTGGTTGTGCCGTTAGCGGGGCAGGGGTTCTCCACCACCGGAAGCCCCAGCCGCTTCACGGCCCCCCTGACCTCCCGTTCCTGCACGTACAGCAGGGGGCGGATCTGGGTCACGCCGCTGCGGTCCAGGTACGTCACCGGCTGGAAGCACCCGATGCGCCCCTCCAGGAACAGGCTCATGAGCATGGTCTCCACCGCGTCGTCGTAGTGGTGCCCCAGGGCGATCTTTGTCAGGCCCAGCCGGTTCATCTCGGTGCTCAGGGCCCCCCGCCGGAGCTTGGCGCACAGGGAGCACGGGTTCTTCTCCTTCCGGTACTCAAACACAATCTCGTAGATGGGCACGGGGATCAGATGGTAGGGGACGTTCAGCTCCCCGCACAGTCTGGCGATGGGCGAGAAATCCATTCCCGGCGCACCGGCGTCGATGGTCATGGCCGCAACCTCAAACTTTTTGGGGTAGAAGTCCCGCAGCTTCGCCAGGGCCGCCAGGGTCAGCACGGAGTCCTTTCCCCCGCTGACGCCCACGGCCACGACGTCGCCCTCCTCAATCATGTTGTAGTCCTCCACGCACCGGCGGACCAGGGATAAAATGCGCTGCATGACGGCGCGGCCTCCTTACATCAGGTCAATTTTGAAAATCGGAACCAAGAAATCGAGAGAAAACGAGAGAAAATCAAAGCAAGAGAAAGAATTCAATATGATAAATCAAAATGGTGTTGACAAATCCCCCGGCGGTGTGCTATAAATATATCTGCTCGCACTCAGCATTGTAACTGATTTGGAGCGAAAATACAAGTGTCCCTTCGATAGGCTACCGCAGGAGATTCTTCTCCGCACAGGACCTCATTGACCGGTCCGGCCGCCTGCGGCGGCCTATCGAAGGAACAGAAAAGGAGAAAAACAGCCATGTCCACTTTTATGGCAAACAAGGGCAATATTGTCCGCAAGTGGTACGTTGTTGACGCCGCCGGCAAGCCCCTGGGCCACACCGCCGTCATCGTCGCCGACCTGCTGCGCGGCAAGCGCAAGCCCACCTACACCCCCCACGCCGACTGCGGCGACAACGTCATCGTCATCAACGCCTCCAAGGCCACTCTCTCCGGCAAGAAACTGGAGCAGAAGATGTACCGCACCCACTCCGGCTGGGTGGGCGGCCTGAAGGAGACCAAGTACAAGGACCTGATGGCCAGGAAGCCCGAGCTGGCCATGCGTGTGGCCGTGCGCGGCATGATGCCCCGCAACGTGGTCACCAAGGATTCCCTTAAGCGCCTGCATGTCTACGCCGGCGACACCCACGAGCAGCAGGCCCAGAAGCCTGAGCTCTACGCGGAATAAGGAGGTAGAGGAAAATGTACGAGTCTAAGAAGCCCTATCTGTACGGCACCGGCCGTCGGAAGTCCTCCGTGGCCCGCGTCCAGGTTTATCCCGGCGGCACCGGCTCCATTACCATCAATGGCCGGGACATCGAGGAATATTTCGGCCTCGATACCCTGAAGATGATCGTCCGTCAGCCCCTGGTGGCCACCGCCAACGAGGGCAAGGTGGACATCGTCGCCACCGTCAAGGGCGGCGGCGTCAGCGGTCAGGCCGGCGCTCTGCGCCACGGCATCTCCCGCGCCCTGCTGCTGGCCGGCGATGAGAATCGTCCCATCCTGAAAAAGGCCGGTCTGCTCACCCGCGATCCTCGTATGAAGGAGCGCAAGAAGTACGGCCTCAAGGCCGCCCG
Organism: Oscillibacter sp.; assembly: GCA_014799925.1. Lineage (GTDB taxonomy): Bacteria > Bacillota > Clostridia > Oscillospirales > Oscillospiraceae > Pelethomonas. The sequence continues at coordinate 70,899 of JAAVHC010000002.1, read as the reverse complement.
CCGCGCGCCTCAGTTCTCCAAGCGTTAAAAGCCCTCAAACCCCCGAAGCCGCAACGGTTTCGGGGGATTCCTTTTTGGATGCGAATACCGGAATATAGTCGAAGCAGTTGAAAAAGAGCAACGTTCGGCCGTGAAGCGCCGCGGGCGGCCCGCAGGTAACGATATCGCGCTTTTATTGCGTTGGCAAATAAATAATCGCCAACGTAATCACATGAAATTTAATGCCGTTTTGCCCGCCCCTTGCGGGGCAGCCGCAAAACATGGCAATGATTCTCTGATCAGAAGCGCAAACTCGTCACCGTGCGGAAGTAAAGTCCTTTTTGATACTTTTTCAAGAAAAGGCATGAGGACCCGCATCAGGCATAATTTCCCCCTTCCCCTCATAGGCTGTATGGACAACCAAACGAAAAAACCAATGAGGAGAAGCCTACATATGGAAACGACAAAAAATTTTGTTCAGCTCCGGGGCACGGCGGCAGGCGAGCCCACTCCCTCTCATGAGAACCACGGCCAGCAGTTCCTACGATTTCCGCTTGCCGTCCAGCGGCTGTCGGGGCAGACAGACACCCTGTGGATCATCGCCACCGGCGACCAGCTGCGCCGTCTGACCCCGCTTACCGGCCGGCGGCTGGCGGTCACCGGTCAGCTGCGCTCCTTCAATAATAAAAGCGGCTGCGGCAGCCGCCTGGTGATCTCTGTTTTCGCCCAGCTCCTTACCCCCGCGGATGAAGGCGAGGAGGACCAGAACCGCATCGCCCTGCGGGGAGTCATCTGCAAGCCGCCGGTGCTCCGGCGCACGCCTCTGGGGCGGTGCATCTCGGACATGATGCTGGCGGTAAACCGGCGGTACGGACGGGCGGACTATCTGCCCTGCATCGCCTGGGGACAGGTGGCCATGATCACCGGAAACATGTCCGTGGGAGAGGCGATTTCCCTGGAGGGCCGGGTCCAGAGCCGGGTCTACACCAAGGTGGTGGCGGGGTGCGCCCAGGAGCGGACCGCGTTTGAGGTCAGCGTGATGCACCTGGTGGAAGAGGAGTGCTTTTAAGAAAAATCATAAGCAGGCGGCGGAGCCGGCGTCCGGAAATGGACGATCCGGCTCCGCTGCCTGCCCGCGCTTCCGCAGGAATTGCTATTTCTTTGGAGATATGATAAAATGATCGGGATAACAGATGATACCTGCAAAGCGGAAGGAGAACGCGTATGGACGAGAACTATATCAGCGCCCCTTTGGATGTGAAAGCGGTCCGGGTAACGGACGCCTTCTGGCACGCCGCCCAGGAGACGGTCCGCAGGGAGGTGACCAGTGGGAGGCGCTGAATGACCGCCTGCCGGACGCGGAGCCCAGCTATTGCATGCACAATTTCCGGGCGGCGGCGCGGGTGATGGAGAAGAAGCGGCGGGGCGCCGCCGGCGCCCCGCCGGACCGCGGCCCTCAGGGGTTCCAGACCACTCCGGAGGATCCCCGGAACCCCGACCCGGACCGCTTTTACGGCTTTGTGTTCCAGGATACGGACTTTTCCAAATGGATCGAGGCGGCGGCCTACTCTCTGGCGCAGCATCCGGACCCGGATCTGGAACGGACGGTGGACGAGGCGATTGATCTGGTCTGCGCCGCCCAGGATGACAGCGGCTATCTGGACACCTATTACATCATCAACGGTATGGACCGCGCCTTCACCAATTTGCGGGATCACCACGAGCTGTACTGTCTGGGCCACCTGGCGGAGGCCGCCGCGGCCTACTATCAGGCCACAGGGAAGGACAGGCTGCTGCGCGCCGCGTGCCGCTTCGCGGACTGCGTGGAGGAGCGCTTTGGACCGTCGCCGGAGCAGCGCAAGGGCTATCCGGGCCACGAAATCGCGGAGATGGCGCTGGTCCGGCTGTACGAGGTCACCGGAGAGGACAGGTATCTGGCGCTGAGCAAATTCTTCCTGGACCAGCGGGGGACGCGGCCCCACTATTTTGATGAAGAGGCCCGCAAACGCGCGGAAGTCGAGGGCCGGCCCGGCCGGCCGGACGCGGACCCCCGGCGGTACGTCTACCATCAGGCCCATCTTCCCGTGCGGGAGCAGGAGGAGGCCGTCGGCCACGCGGTTCGCGCCGTCTACCTCTATTCCGGTATGGCGGACGTGGCGCGGCTGACCGGCGACCGGGAGCTGCGCGCCGCCTGTGAACGGCTGTGGAACAGCATCACCCGGGAAAAGCTGTACATCACCGGCGGCATCGGCGGGACCCGCCACGGCGAGGCCTTCTCTTATCCCTTCGATCTGCCCAACGATACCGCCTATTCCGAGACCTGCGCCGCCATCGGTCTGGCGTTTTTTGCCCGGCGGATGCTGGAGCTGTCGCCGAAGGCGGAGTACGCGGACGTGATGGAGCAGGCTCTGTACAACACCGTGCTGGCCGGAATGGCGCTGGACGGCAAGAGTTTTTTCTACGTCAACCCGCTGGAGGTCCATCCCGCCGCCTGCCGTGCCGACGCCCGGCTGGAGCACGTGGACCCGGTCCGGCAGAAGTGGTTCGGCTGCGCCTGCTGCCCTCCGAATATCGCCCGGATGGTTGGCTCCGTGGCGGCGTACGCCTATACGGAAAACGAGGATACCCTGTGGACCCACCTCTACATGGGGAGCGAGCTGACAAAAAAGGCGGGAGACACGCTTCTGCGTCTGACCATGGAGAGCGCCTTTCCCTGGGAGGGCCGCGCGAAGCTGACGGTTCGCGCGGAGACTCCGGCGGTCTGTACGCTGGCCTTCCGGATCCCCGGCTGGAGCACGGCGTCCACGATCACCGCCCCGGACGGCGTCCGGCGGGAAGACCGGGATGGGTACTGCTATCTGACCGGCACGTGGCATGACGGCGACGCGGTTTCGCTGGAATTCCCCATGACGGCGCGGGTGCGGACGGCCAATCGGAAGGTGCGGGAAAACGTCGGCAAGGCCGCGCTGACGCGCGGCCCCATCACCTACTGCCTGGAACAGGCCGACAACGGCGCGGATCTGCACCTCTGCCGCCTGGATCCCGTCCGGATAAGCGAGGCGGAATCCGTTCCCGCCGAAATCGGCGGCAGGCCTCTGGTGATGCTGGAGGTTCCCGGACTGCGGGAGGAGGCGGGGGACGATTCCCTGTACCGCGACTACGCACCCGCGAAGCGGAAGGCCGTGACGCTGCGTTTCATCCCCTATTACGCCTGGGCGAATCGGGGAGAGGGCGAGATGCGGGTCTGGGTAAGGATATAGCCGCCAACAGGCAATGCGCCGGGTAATACCGGCGCATTGCCTGTTGTTGCCGCGTGCGGCTATCTCCATCTGAGAGTGGCAATGCTGTGAGGAGCTATTACAAAATTCCAGGCTTCCTGAGCATCCTCTGTTACAGAAACCGCGGCCTCCTTTTCCGTCCGGTTGAGGACAACGGCCGTTCTGTCGCCATCCCTGTTTTCAAAGGCCGTGACCTCCACGCGGTCTGTCCAGGCGGAGGAACCAAGCCGGACCGCGCCGGGGCGGATGAAGCGGCTGAATTGTCCAATATAATAGTACTCATTCTGAACGGTGAAATTGGCGTTGTCTTCTGTCAGCATGACGGGTGCTTCACAGAAATTGCCCACATGATTCGGCCCGCCTCTGGCATCCAGCAGCAGATTCCAGTCGATGCTTCCGGAAATGCCGCCGTTCAGATTCCCAAGGATATCATGGGCGTACATCTCCGCTTTTTGCAGGGGCGTCATGCCGTCAAAGCGGCTGTACTCCACGCAGCCCTCGCTGAACCACAGCTCCTTGTCCGGCCACAGCTCCTTCGCGATGCGCAGGGCCTCAAAGTGGTCTCCGGTGTACCAGTGGACCGCAAAGCCGCCGACGGCTTCCGCCGCCCCCTTCGCGGACAGCGTTTCCCGCACCCGCTGGACCAGGATGTCTTTATTGTGATCCCAGGCCAGGATTTTGACGTCGCCGCATCCCGCCTTCTTCAGAGCCGGGGACAGATATTCCGCCGCAAACGCGCCTTCCTCGGCTCCGGACCAGATGCAGGAATCCCAGGTCTGCACAGCGGCGGGCTCATTTTGAATGGACATCCGGCGCACGTCACATCCCATGGACCGATAATGGGCGGCGTACCCCGCCATGCACTCCGCCCAGCGGGCGCGGTATTCCGGCTTCAGACTGCCGCCGTGATTCATCTCGCCGTTGGTCTTCATGAATCCCGGCGGGCTCCAGGGACTCAGCAGCAGTTCGATGGGGCGCCCGGCCACGGCCTGCGCCGCCTGGATCATCGGGATCAGGTACTGGTCGTCATGCTCCGTATGGAAGCCTTTGTCCTCCGGGCCGGCCTGGCAGGCGTAGTTGCCCAGGGAAAAATCGCAGCTGCCCATATGGACCCGTCCCTGCGTATACCGCAGCCCGCCCTCTCCAAAGCAGAGGTCCAGAAACGCCTGCCGCCGATCCGGGGGCAATTGCCGCCAGGCGTGCGCGGAAGCTTCCGTGAATGCTCCGCCAAAGCCCTCGAAGGTCTGATACCGGGCATAGGGATAGACGGTCACCTGATGGACGCAGTCCGCCGCCCCGCCGGCCAGCTCATCCTGGTGCCAGAGCAGGCCGTCTCTCAGACTGGTTGTGGTTATGATCGCTTTCATCGGTTTCCCTCACTTTATTGTGACGTTAATTTCGGTGATCTGTCCCGCGCGCACCGCGCAGGCATCCCTGCCGCAGAGGACGGAGCCGTCCACGATCCGCTTCCCGCCGTCTCTGTCCGTAAGTTCCCAGCGGACGGGACGCGTTTTTCCGGGAATCAGCTCCGTCAGACCGGAGGCGTGGTAAATCACCCTGACGCTGCCCAGGAACGCGGCTTCGATCATGCCATCACCCGGCATGAGGTAGTCGGGAACAAAGGGAGCAAAAACAAGCCGCAGGCCGTCGGCCTCCCACCGGAAGGGCGCGTGGCCGAAGAACATGAGCTGCCAGATCTGCAGAAATTCCGCCGTGGAACCCGAAAGGCGGGCCACAAAGCCCCGTCCCCATACGGAGGGATCCGGATTGGCGGAGGAGGCCAGGAAGGATACGTTTTCCAAGGGGCTCCTGCCGTACCGCTCCGGGTCCAGAAAGGGAACGGCGGCATCACGGAACGCCTGGGAAAACTGCTCATACAATCCGCTTTTCAACAGCTCCAGCAGGTATTTATATTCCATATGGAGCCAGATGGATTCGTTTTCCAGCCAGCCGGGGGTGAAGGCCAAGGCGCGTCCCGCCTCGTAGCTGACGGAGGCAAGGCTCTCGTTGACCTTATACATGTGCAATTCCCGGTCATAGAGTCCGCTCTCGCGCACTTTCTGCGCCAGCGCCGCCTTGTCTTCCTGCGGAAAGTCCAGCTTCAGCCAGCGCACCGGCCCCTCCAGGAACAGCGGCAGCGGATGGGGCTCCAGCGCCGGCGGCATGGGGCCATCGGGGGCATCGGTTATCTCTGCCGCCTCAAAGGTAAAGTAGGCAGGACAAATCCCGCCGCCCAGCTCCGCCGCTTTCCTGATACCGCAGAGAACGGTCTGCTCCATCCGTTCCAGCATCTGCGCCAGGGGCCGGCATCCAAGGTCTTCCCGCTCTCCGCGGAAACCGAAAGCGGTCTGCGCACGGTAATCTTCTTTGATCCGGTTCATCCGGTCCCACCGGATGCGGGGATCCCTCTCGGTCAGCAGAACGTTGCTCACATCCTCCAGCAGCCGGGCGATCTCCTGATAGAGGGAGACCTCCCCCTCCCGTTCGGCCATGGCCCTGCGGGTGAAGGCCAGCAGCCGGGCCAGCTCGCAGCTCTCCGCCATGGAGGACCCCAGCAGGCCGGGCAGGCCGTTGAGCGCGTCATACCAGCCGGGCTTGCCGCCCTCCATCTCAACCCCCATGCCGGCGGCATCCAGCGTGGCGGTCTTGATTGCGCACAGCAGCAGCAGCTTTTCAATCAGCGTGCTGCGGGCCTCATCTTCTCCGGCAAACATCCACTTGCGGGTCGTATCCGCCTTTGTCTCTTCATCCAGGGCGTGGTACTGGCGCAGACCGCTGCGCGTCATGTGGTAACGCTTCGCTCTGGGATTGACCAGTGCCCGGGATTCGTACCAGCGATAGCGGCGCTCCTCAAACAGCAGCTCCTCTGCCCGTTCCGGATAGACGGACAGATAACTCTCGATCAGATCCAGGTTATAGGTCCAGTGGTCGCACCAGTAACCCTCGGAAAAATTGGCATTCGGCTCGCTGCCGGACGCGCAGACGACAGCCGCTGTCAGTGTTTCCGCGTCCGCCCCCAGCCCCCAATCCTCCAGCGCCATAGCCAGCGCGCCGGGAGTGAAGGGCTTTGTCAGCAGTTCCGCCGCCTGTCCGCGGCAGTCCTCCGGCAGCTTCTCCAGGAACCCGTCCAGAGCCTCCTTGGGAAGCGTGTAGGTGCTGGCGGTAATGACCAGCGGATTATATCCGTCCGATTGGATAAGATCGAAAAAGGTATGGATATCCTCCGCACCGGCCGCAGGGGCGAACAGGACGCTGCACCGGCGGTTCTGGTTGACGTCCCGGAAGTTGCCGTTTCCCTGAGCGTAGTACTCCCCGCCCAGAGAGAAGTAGTTATACTCCCGTTCCGGGTCGCCATGTTTTCGGGAGTACATATAGAAGGGCGTTCTCTTCCCTTCGCTTTCAAAGCAGGCGGGTGCGCCGCCGCGGAGAAGGTTATCCAGATAGGTCTGGCGGCAGTAGGCGTCAAAGGTCCTGTCGGCGGTGCGGCAGGAAATGGGGGCGCAGAGCGCTTCCACCAGTCCGGCGGCCTCCCGGCGTTTCTGAGCGAACCAATCGCCGCCGGCCGCCCGCTCCGCCAGGGCCGCGACGCGGCCCTTGTCCTCCGCCTGTCCGTAGAGGGAGAACACGCTGACGGCCTCCCCCGGCCGGAGAAGCGCCTTCCGGGGCAGGAAGCAGCACGGGAAGTGATTTTCCGTCATCTGCGGCAGGGCGCAAAGCTCCTCCAGCGGCATCCGCAGGAACCCCTCCGGCCTTGCCAGGGAAGTATCCAGCCCGAACACCAGCTCCGGCTGGACCAGCGGGCGCAGACTGTTTCCCGTCTCATCCCAGGCCAGGCAGAAGTTGCAGCCTCTGACCTCCGTCACCTGCGCGGTATCCGCCATAGAGGCGCGTACGCGGAAGCAGGTCCGGCCCGTATCCGCATCCTCCGCCTGCATCCAGGCCTTCGCCAGATTCGCCATATTTTTCAGCGCATCCTGATCCACGCCGTAGGGCACCAGGGCCGGCATCCCGTCCAGCAGCTCCAGCGTGACAGGCGCCTTTTCGATATTGCGCACGGTCAGTATCCGTGCCAATGCCGCCGTCCGCTCGCCGGGCACGCCAAAGTAGAGGGCGGAAGCCTCCAGACCGCCCTCCCGGCAGGTGATTTCCACCTCGCTCATGCCGATGTGCATGTCGCAGACGCCGGTAAACAGTTCCCGGTATGTCCCGTCTGTTTTACAGAAGGTCCGGAAACCCGTGCGGCTTACGTTCTGGTACGCGGTATGGGCAGGGGAGAACTCCATAATGGCGTGGTCCTTGTCCTTTGCGCCGAAGCTGCATACCGCCTGTCCCCGGTTGTTGTAGCAGCACCAGGCCGGTACGCCCATAGGTCCGGCAATACCGGGAAGGAAGCTGGAAAAAGGCGGCTTTGCCTGATAGTCCCGCATCACATAGCGTCCCTGCTCATCAAACATTCTTTTCTCCTCCTTCGCGCGGCGACAGCGTCACCGTAAGCTCCAATACATCGTCCGCTTCCGGCAGGTCTTCCCGCCGCAGTACGGCGCAGGCCGCCTCCGCAGGCCACCATCTGTCTCCGGCGGCCACCGCGCCCACCTGATACGCGCCCCAGTCCAGCTTCTTCGGATTCTGATAACGCACACGCAGCTTTCTCCCCGCGGCGGTGCAGCAAATCTCCGCGATTCCTTCGCCGTCGAATTGTTCCGCGGTCAGCCTGGGCTCCAGCACCAGATCTCCGCCGCGGCCCCGGACGCCGAACGCCTGCGTCTGTAAGGTCAGCAGCATCCAGCTGGCCGCGCCCGTGAGATAGGGGTACATCCCCCGGCCCCGGAGGTCAAAATATTCCGGGATGCCGGGAAGGATTTTGCCGCGGGTAAAATCACCGCTTTGCCGGAACAGGTGCTCCAGGACCCGCCAGCCCTCCGCCGCATGGCCCCGGACATAGAGCGCGTAGGCGTACATCACCGCCATATGGCTGAATACCGCGCCGTTTTCCTTATTGCCGTAGGCAAATCCGAACATCCGGCCCATGTCCAGCTTGACCTCGCCGAAATCCGTGTTCAGGCAGTACCCGCCTCTGGCGGGATGGCACAGATACCAGTCCGCCGCGCGGACGATCTCCTGCACCTGCTTCTCAGAGGCCGCGCCGGAAAGGATGCAGAACACCTGCCCGGTGAGCATCATGCGAACCGTTTCTCCCCGCAGGCCCTCCACCTGGCGCCCGGAGTTGTCGTAGTAGCTGTTGAACCAGTGGAGGTCCGCCCCATCGCCCACCCACTCCGTCCGGGCGATGTGGCTCCGTATCCATCCGGCCATCGCCTGGAGCTTTCCGGCAAGCTCATCAGCGGTACGGGACCCGTTCTCCCAGGCCCGGTCCGCGCTTGCGCAGTAATCCAGCAGCCCCCGCCGCGTTTTCTCCGGAATGCCCCAGTCCTCCGCCGGGAAGTCCAGAAGCACCGTCAGCGGCACGCTGAGCGCGAATGACTCGCGTCCTTTCTCCGCGAGACGCCGGACCATTCCGGCCAGCAGTTCAAAGCCATACGCGTAGGCGGCGGTGAACGCTACGCTCTCTCCCCGTTCCTTCGCCATATCCAGACCGTCGTTCCAGTCCGCGCCCCGCAGGCGCATATGGCCGTGCTCCCCGATATCGAAAAATGCCGTGACCATCTGGACGAGAATGTGCTCCAGAACAGTACCGGTACGGATGCTGCCAGGCCGCGTTTCCCGCTTCCACTCCCCCCGCCAGGGAAGGCCGTCGGCAAAATAGGACTGCTTCTCCAGGAGGAAGTCCGCGTCCCCGGTCTCGTCCAGATAGAGCGCGGTGGTGAGCAGAGGCCAGAAGCCGTGGTCCATCCAGACGCGTGGGATGTTGTTCCTGTCCGCCTTGAACTCCCCGGGAGCGGAGCCAATGATGGTGGCGTTGGTGCCGTCGGTGCGCACTCCGGCAAAGTATGCCAGCAGGTCTCCGCGCACCCCGGCGGGCCGGGAGAGCAGCAGCGCGAGACTGTCCTGCCACAGGTCCCGCCAGCCCCGGCCGCCCCGGCCATAATCATGGTGAGGCAGAAAGCTGCATCCAAGGATCCGGCGCAGAACAGGCTGCGCCGCGACCCAGCGCATCCATGCGTCGAAGCGCGGATCGCCGGTGTGAACCGTTTGCGCCGCCCTGGCCTGCCACCAGCGCTTTGTCGCCTCCAGCGCGGCTTCCACAGCGTCCGGCGTCAGATAAGGGGCAGGACTGTCGTCTATGGCGAGGATAATCTGATACCGTCTCCGCTCTCCCGGCAGAAGCGTTACCGTCGGGAAAAACAGCGCCGCAACAACTTCGCCGCCCTCGGCGTTTTCACCCGTGTGGAGTCTCTTCGCGGGGCAGGGGCGCGCCACCGCCTCCGGCCAGTCGTAGCTCCCCCGGCCCACAAAATCCTGGACCAGGGGGATAAAGCCCGTTGGCGGCGCGCCGGTCTCATCGCCGCCCCATACCCGGTACGTCACCCGTCCCGGCTGGTGGCCCCGCTCGTCAAAAGTCAGAGTGGGCGTCACGTCCAGGCCGTGGCGGCGCAGTTCCACCCGGTGAAGCAGGCTGGTGACATGGCGGTGGTCCCGGATGTTGTCCGCGGAGCGGGCATATAGCGGGATGGCCGCCGTAGGAGCCGCCTCCAACGGGGCCGCGCCGCCGTTTGTCAGCGTCACCTGCATGATCTCCACCTTTTCCCCGCCCGCCGGAACAAAGCTGAGGATGTCGGCCCGCAGGCCGGACGCCCTGTGCTCCCGGCGGACGTTCTGCCACAGCAGCCCGCCCGTGAGGACCGCCTCGTCCGCCTGGTCCGAGAAGCGCAGCGCCTGCTGGGGCGCGCTCTGTCCCGTGGCGGACCAGGGTTCGCCGCCATTGATCTGTATCCAGAAATTCCGGCTGGCCCGGCTCTCATGGAGCGTCTCCGCGCTGACCGGAGCCAGGAGGAAGGTATTCTGCCCCGTTTTACAGTCCCCGGCCAGAAGAGGGGTCACACTGGACATCATACCGCCCTCGTTGGTCAACGGGAAATAGATGCCGCAGTGATCCTGAGCATCCCGCAGGACAAAATCGCCCTGGTCATTCAAATATTGCAGCTGCTGCACGTTACCGCCGCCCTTCCTGATTTGATATAGTCGACGCACTTGAGAAAGGGTAAAAAGGAGGCAGGGAAAAATGGGGTGCAGCAAGACGGAGGACGCAGGCGGGCTGACGCCCGTCAAGGACGACAACGAAGCCGCGCCTCATTTTTCCCGTCGAACTTTACTCTTTTTCAGCTGCTTCGACTATAAACTGATTGTACAGGAAGCGGCGGGAGAATACAGCGGTACGGATTTTATCAGGGTGTCATTTTTTTGCGGCGCTCCCTTTCTCAACCGCGTCGGCTATATGGTCAACGCACTTGAAAAAGCGCAGTCTGCGGCTATAAAAACCGGGGATTCGGGCTGCCCGCGCGGCGGACTGCCCGAATCCCCGGTTGCCGCGGCGCGGCGGATATGCCGCGCCGTTATTTTTTCTCTGTCCTCTTGACGGGGAACGGTTCGGATAAGCAGCCGGACCGGACTGCCGGCGGTCATATCGCTTACCAGATCCGGATCACCCCTTACGGCAGGCTTCGCCTCATTTTTCTCCCGCCGGCAGGCTGTCCACAAACTGCCGCGCGGCTCTGGGGGAGCGTCCGCCCCGGCCCAGGGCAAATCGCTCCGCCAGCATGTCCAGCTCCGGGCAGACCGCGCCCCGCTCCTCCGCCAGATGGCGGACGATGTTCAGATAGGCCGCCTTGTCCGGCTTCTGGAAGGTGATGTGAAGGCCGAACCGCTCTGAGAGGGACAGGGCCTCCTGCATGGTGTCGCTGCGGTGGACGTCGTCGCCCTCCCGGTCGGAGAAGGTCTCCTTCACCAGATGCCGCCGGTTGCTGGTGGCGTAAATCGCCACGTTCCGGCTCCTGGCGGAGACGGACCCCTCCAGCGCCGCCTTCAGCGCGCTGTAATTGTCGTCCCCCTTCTGGAAGGACAGATCGTCAATGAACAGGATGAATTTCAGGGGATTCTCGCTGAGCTCGTCCAGGACGGCGGGCAGCTCCCGCAGCTGTTCCTTGCGCACCTCGATGATACGCAGCCCCTCCGGGTACAGCTCGTTGACCACCGCCTTGATGGTGGAGGACTTCCCCGTCCCCGCGTCGCCGGTGAGGAGCACGTTGGCCGCCGGCCGGCCCTCCAGGAGGGCGCGGGTGTTGCGGAGGATCAGCTGCTTCTCCCGCTGGTAATCCACCAGTTCGCCCAGCCGGACGCTGTCCGGATGGCGCACCGGGACGATGCCGCCCTCTTCGTCCAGATAAAACATATGATGCCGGGCGTAGATGCCCCAGCCGTACCGGCCCACGTCCGACGCGCGGCGTTGGTACGCCTGCGCCACATCGACGGGCGTATGGCCGAACTCCGGCAGGAAGTCCGCGCAACCCGTTCCGGCCCGCAGACGGTCCGGCGTCAGGGACGCCGCCGCCTGGAGGGTCTCCAGTTCCCGCTCCACGCACCTGGCCATATAATCCGGCGGCGTTTCGCCCCGGCCGACGGCGCGGATATATACGTTGTCGCTCTCCTCCGTCATGCGCAGGATATGGCGGCCCAGATCCCCTTCTTCCGTCTGGTAAAGGCGGGATACCAGCTCCGCGTAGCCGGAGATCAGGTCCTGGGACCGGGCGTTTTCCAGGCAGTCCAGGCAGGCGCAGACCGACTCCAGCACCGGGTCGGACAGCAGCTGCCGGAACACGGCCAGGGCCCGCAGGCGGATACGCAGTTCACTCAGCTCCATATCAGTTCAGCACCGCTCCCGACGCGCCGCTGGATACCAGCTCGGCGTAGCGCTTCAGATAGCCCGACAGCTCTTTCTTTTTCGGCACGAAGTCCCTCATCCGCGCGGCCAGCTCCTCCTCGCCGATCAGCAGCTCCAGCCGGTTTCCGGGGATGTCGATTCGGATGCGGTCGCCCTCCCGGACCACGCCGATGGGGCCGCCGCTGGCGGCCTCCGGGGACACGTGGCCCACGCAGGCCCCGCGGGTGGCTCCGCTGAACCGCCCGTCGGTGATGAGGGCCACGCTGGAGCCCAGTCCCATGCCCATGATGGCGGAGGTGGGATTGAGCATCTCCCGCATGCCGGGGCCGCCCCTGGGGCCTTCGTAGCGGATGACCACCACGTCGCCCGGGCGGATCTGTCCGGCGTTGATGGCCGCCTGGGCGTCCTCCTCGCACTCGAACACCCGGGCGGGCCCTTCATGGAAGAGCATCTCGGGTGCTACGGCGGACCGCTTCACCACGCTGCCCTCCGGGGCCAGGCTGCCCCGCAGCACCGCGATGCCGCCGGTCTCGCTGTAGGGGTTCTCAACGGGCCGGATGACCTCGGGGTTCTGATTGACGCACTCCGCGATATTCTCCCCCACCGTCTTTCCGGTAACGGTGAGGCACTCCAGGTTCAGCAGGTCCTTTTTGGACAGCTCGCCCATGACGGCGTACACGCCGCCGGCCTCGTCCAGCTCCTCCATATAGGTCCGCCCGGCGGGGGCCAGGTGGCAGAGGTTGGGGGTCTTTTCACTGATGGCGTTGGCGATGTCCAGGTTGATCTCGATGCCGCACTCATGGGCGATGGCGGGCAGGTGGAGCATGCTGTTGGTGGAGCAGCCCAGGGCCATGTCCACCGTCAGGGCGTTGCGGAAGGCGGCCTCGGTCATGATGTCCCGGGGCCGGATGTCTTTCTCAATGAGCTTCATGACCGCCATGCCCGCGCGCTTGGCCAGCTCGATGCGGCCGGCGTACACGGCGGGGATGGTGCCGTTGCCCTTCAGGCCCATGCCCAGGGCCTCGGTGAGGCAGTTCATGGAGTTTGCGGTGTACATCCCGGAGCAGGAGCCGCAGGTGGGGCAGGTTTTGCGCTCGTATTCCCGCAGCTTCTCCTCCGTGATTTTCCCGGCGTTGTACTGGCCCACCGCCTCGGAGATGGTGGAGAAGCTGGCCTTGCCGCCGTCGATATGGCCCGCCAGCATGGGGCCGCCGCTGACGAAAATGGCGGGGATATTCAGCCGGGCCGCCGCCATCAGCAGTCCCGGCACGTTCTTGTCGCAGTTGGGGACCATCACCAGCGCGTCGAAGCCGTGGGCCAGGGCCATGGCCTCGGTGGAGTCGGCGATGAGGTCGCGGGTGACCAGGGAGTACTTCATGCCCTGGTGGCCCATGGCGATGCCGTCGCAGACGGCGATGGCGGGGAAGACGATGGGGGTGCCCCCCGCCATGGCAACACCCAGCTTCACCGCGTCCACGATCTTGTCGATGTTCATATGGCCGGGGACGATCTCGTTGTAGGAGCTGACGACGCCCACCAGGGGCCTTTTGATTTCTTCCTCGGTCAGCCCCAGGGCGTGATAGAGGGCCCGGTGGGGGGCGTTCTGGGGACCGAGCTTCAGGGAATCACTATTCATTGGGGAACCTTCTTTCGTTTATTGGGGTGGAGCGGTCAGGAGGGAGGGAGCGCGGGGGACCGGCTCCGGCTGGGCTTCGACTTGCCCGCGCCACTTTTCCAGGGCCTCTTTTCCCGCCGGGTAGTGCCGCATACGGTAGGCGATGTTGGCGAGGATCGCTTTTTTTGTCTCATAGCCGGCGGGGATCAGCCACAATGCCTCCCTGTCGCCGTCACCAAAGCCGTTATGGAGATCCACGCCGATCCGGAACAGATTCTTGCAGAAATAGGCCAGTAAGTCCATATGCTTCTCCGGCAGGATGGAGAGATTATCCGCGCTGTCCTCCCCGGTCAGCAGGGCGGCAAATTCCTGATGGGCAAACCGGTCCCGAAGCTCCAGAACGGACAGGGGGCGGCCTTCTTCGTCTGCGAAATATCCATCCACAGTCGGGTCGATCATGATCCATTTGCCCATGGCCCCGTCATAAATCTCCGTGACCACATGGTTATCTCCGTCATAGGGGGAGTATGGCATGATATACACCCGCCGGGCGTAGATCCCAAGAGCAAGGCAGCACTCGGCCAGAATTTTTGCCTTGTTGACGCAGTTGATGCCCTGCTCAGGGTTGTCCAGACTGTACTCCAGGAGGTCCAGCGCATTCACAGGCACATGATTGTCATAGTCGCCCTTGTGAGTCAGTCTGGGGGACATCCAGTGCAGCAGCCGTTCGGCCCGCTGGAATGCCGTGCCCTCCCCGGCGATTTTGTCGATGCCGTATCTTTCGATCAGCGTTTGGTACTCCGGGCAGCTGAAGTCGTAGGTGATCTCCGCTTTTTCGCCGGGAGTAAATTCCTGGTTGTTGAACAGGATGCCGCTGTAGATGTCGAAGAGGTTTTTCTGGGTTTGTAAATTTTCCTGGTCGGTCATAAGGAACCTTCTTTCTTTTCTCTACACAGGGGAGGCGGGGTCTTCTTTTCCTTTGCGGGAAAAGAAGCAAAAGCGCCCTCAAGCGTGCAGTGCCCGCTATGCGGGCACTAGCAGCCTAAGCCGCCGTAGGCGGCCCACGGGGGCCGCAGCCCCTTGAGAATCCCCCAATGTTTTGTTTATTTGCGCTATGACCTGACGGGTTTAATTCTCCTGGCAGTGCTCTCCCGGATGCGCCGGACTTCTGCGTCTACCCACATGTTCTAACGAGAGCCAAAGGAAGCTAAGCCGCTTCTCGGTCTGCTGCCTGGCCATCGCCGGATATGCGCAGTAAACGCCGTGCCTCCGCAAAATCTTCAAATTTTGCAAAAGGATGCCCTTTATTGAGAAACTTCCCTGTCTTCCGGATTCAGCTTGAGGGAAGACAAACCTCCGCGTTGTCACGTACGAAAGCAAGTCGAACCCCGATCCAGGTACCGGATCGCACGCCGGGCTGCACAAAAGGCTGTGCAAATCGGACCTTGATAACAGAATAGAAAACAGGGCTGCTAGTCAACAAAGATATACGGGCTCCGCGGGTCCCGCCGGGCGTAGATTTCCTCCAGCTCCGCCAGCACATCCTCCCTTGGGCGCGCAAACGGGTCGTTGTGGCTCAGAAGGAAGTACCGCGCTTTCAGCGCCCGCAGGACCTTCAGCTCGTCGGCCAGGAGATTCGCGTTATAAGCCAGCCTACCCTGGGTATTTTTCGCCGTGCAGTAGGTGGCATCCCCCAGGAAAGCGTATTTCTTGTCCACCTCCATCCCGATGCAGCCCTTCGCGTGGCTGGACGGGATTTCAAAAAGCCGGATTGGTACGCCGTCCTCCAGCGTCAGACTGCCCCGGACGATCTCACCCATGCCGGTATACCGGAAGGTGTGCGCCCCCTGATAGAGCGTCTCGACTTCCCGCCAGTTGCCGATATGGTCCTGATGGAAGTGGGACAAAACCGCCCGCTTCGGTCCGGGAATGCTCCGGATGCAGCCGGCCGCTTCCGGACCGTTCCCCACGTCGAAGATCCAGGTGTACTGGTCTCCTTCCAGAACGCCGATATCCGCCGACAGGGGCTCTTCCGAGGCTTTCCAGTAAGAGAGTCGTTTGTCAATGGAAATTCGTTCCGGCAGCATGTCCATGCCTCCCCGTATCAGTTATTGATCAGCTTGTCCTCGTCGCTCCAGCTGTAGAGCTTCCGGATGTCCGCGCCCACGACCTCGGCGGGATGCTCGCTGGCCTTTTTGCGCATGGCGTTGAAATGGACCTGCGCGCCCGCGTCGGACATATCCAGCAGGAAGTCCTTGGCGAAGGTGCCATCCTGAATGTCGGAGAGGATCTTCTTCATGGTTTTTTTGGTTTCCTCGGTGATGATCTTCGGGCCGGTGATATAGTCGCCGTACTCGGCGGTATTGGAGATGGAGTACCGCATTCCGGCAAAGCCGCTCTGGTAGATGAGGTCCACAATCAGCTTCATCTCGTGGATGCACTCAAAATAGGCGTTCCGGGGATCGTAGCCGGCCTCCACCAGGGTCTCGAAGCCCGCCTGCATCAGCGCGCACACGCCGCCGCAGAGCACCGCCTGCTCGCCGAACAGGTCGGTTTCCGTCTCGGTGCGGAAGGTGGTCTCCAGCACGCCGGCCCGCGCGCCGCCGATGCCCAGGGCGTAGGCCAGGCCGATGTCCCAGGCGTCGCCGGTGGCGTCCTGCTCCACGGCGATGAGGCAGGGCACGCCCTTGCCGGCCTGGTACTCGCTGCGGACCGTATGGCCGGGGCCCTTGGGGGCGATCATGATGACGTTGACGTTCCTGGGAGGCTTGATGCAGCCGAAGTGGATGTTGAAGCCGTGGGCGAAGGCCAGGGTCTTGCCCTCGGTCAGGTTGGGCTCGATGGACTCTTTGTAGAGTTTGGCCTGCTTTTCGTCGTTGATGAGGATCATGATGACGTCGGCGGCCCTGGCGGCCTCGGCGGCGGTCATGACCCGGAGGCCCTGGCTCTCGGCCCTGGCCCAGCTTTTGCTGCCCTCGTAGAGGCCTACGATGACCTTTACGCCGCTGTCCTTCAGGTTCAGGGCGTGGGCGTGGCCCTGGGAGCCGTAGCCGATGATGGCGACGGTTTTGTCCGCCAGCTTCTGGAGATCGCAGTCCTGCTGATAGAAAATTCTTGCCATGATAAGTTACCTCGACTTTTATAAAAATTTTATTGGCTGCTTACAGATTTGTCACTTTCCGGATGGTATCCGCGCCCCGTTCCAGGGACACCACTCCGGTGCGGCAGATTTCCAGAATCTCATAGTCCCGCATGAGGTCAATGAAATCGTCGATCCGGCGGCTGTCGGCGGTGACCCGGAGGACGATGGACTCCCGGGTATAGTCCACAGTCTTGGCCTCGAAGGCGTCCGCCGCCGCCATGATGTCTCCCCGGCTGGCGGGGTCGTTCTTCAGCTTGATGAGCAGCAGCTCGAAGCTGACGGAGTTGTCCTTGTCCAGCTCCCGGATGGAGCACACGTCGGGGAGCTTGTACAGCTGGTCCACCAGCTGCTGCTTGGTCACCCGCTCGCCGGCGAACTGGACGGTGATGCGGGAGTAGTCGGGGGATTCCGTCTCGCTGACGGTCAGGTTGTCAATGTTGAACTGCCGCCGCCGGAACATGCTGGTGACCCGGTTCAACACGCCGAACTGGTTGCGCACCAGCACGGCCACGGTATATCTCTGCATCCTCAATCACCTGCCCTTGTAATGATGTCGTCCATGCTCCCGCCGGGGGGCAGCATAGGCAGGACGAACTCGTCCTCGCCCATGGCGCAGTCGATGAGATACGGCCCCCGCACCCGGAAGGCCCGCTCCAGGGCCGCGTCCAGGTCCTCCAGCGTTCCGACCCGCTCTCCCCCGGCCCCGAAGGCCTCCGCCAGCTTCACGAAGTCGGTCTGCCGGGCCAGGACGGTGCTGGAATAATGCTTGTCAAAGAAAAGCGTCTGCCATTGGCGGACCATGCCCAGCACGCCGTTGTTCAGCAGCAGGATCACCAGGGGAATCCGGTTGCTCACGGCGGTGGCCAGCTCGTTGAGGTTCATGCCGAAGCTGCCGTCGCCAGTGACCAGCACCGTATGCTCGCCCGTGGCCATCTGGGCCCCCATGGCCGCGCCCATGCCGAAGCCCATGGTCCCCAGGCCGCCGCTGGAAATAAAGCGGCGCGGGCGGCTGAACCGCAGCGTCTGGGCCGCCCACATCTGATGCTGGCCCACGTCGGTAGCCACCGGCGTGTCCGGCGTCAGGTGCTTGTCCAGCGTCAGCATGGCGTTCCGCGGGGTCAGGCCGGGACGATTGTCCTGGTTCCGGGCTTCTTCCTCCCGGAACTCCGCAATGGTTCCGGTCCACTCCGGATGCTCCGCCGGCTGTACCAGCTCCAGCAGCTTCCGCAGCGTCTGCTTCACGTCGCCCCGCATCCCGCACACCGCCGCCACGTTCTTGCTCAGCTCCGAGCCGTCCACGTCCACGTGAATCAGCTTGGCTCCCCTGGCGAATTTGGTCCGGTCGCCGGTGACCCGGTCATTGAAGCGGGCCCCCAGGGCGATGATGCAGTCCGCGTGGTGCATGGCGGTGGAGCAGGCGTAGTGTCCGTGCATCCCCTGCATCCCCAGAAACCGGGGATGGTCCGTGGGAATCCCGGACACGCCCATGAGGGAGCAGCCGATGGGCGCGTCGATCTTCTCCGCCAGCGCCAGCAGCTCCTCCTGGGCTCCGCTGGCGATGAGGCCGCCCCCGAAGTAGAGGAAGGGCCGGTGGGCGGCGCTCAGACAATCCGCCGCCTCCTGGATGCGCTGGTCCTTCGCCGCGCGGGGCGGGTCAGGGGCGATCACAGGCCGGGGCTCATAGCCGCACCGCGCGATCTGGATATCCTTGGGAATGTCCACCAACACCGGGCCGGGACGGCCCGAAACGGCCAGCCGGAACGCCTCGCGGATGGTATCCGCCAGGTCCTCCACAGCCCCCACAAAGTAATTATGCTTTGTAATCGGCAGGGTAATGCCGGTAATGTCGATCTCCTGGAAGGAGTCGGTGCCGATCTGGGCGTTCATGACGTTGCCGGTAATGGCAACCATGGGCACGGAGTCCAGAAACGCCGTGGCAATGCCGGTAACCAGATTGGTGGCCCCGGGGCCGGAGGTGGCGATGACCACGCCGGGCCGGCCGGTGGCGCGGGCCCAGCCGTCGGCGGCGTGGGCCGCGCCCTGCTCATGGGCCGTCAGTATATGCTTCAGCTCGTCCCGGTATTTGTACAGGGAATCGTAGATATGGATCACCTGCCCGCCGGGATAGCCGAACACCGTCCTGACGCCCTGCTCAATCAATGTTCTGACCACAATGTCAGCGCCGGTCAAATTCAAGCCGCATCATCCTTTCTCATACTATTTCTCGTTTAAATGCTGCAATTCGTTACCGTGCGGAAATACAGGAATTGCAATGCATCAGAGAGCGTACAGATTGTGCCATGACCGCATCCGTGGGGCCGCCTTTGGCGGCCTTAGCGCTATAAGCGCCGCTTTGCGGCGCTTCACGGAGCGGTCATGCACAATCAATTCTGCACGGCCACTCGATGTGGCCGTTGCAGAATCACAAGTTCTTTTTGATACTTTTTCTTTCAATTATAGGTATCAAGGGTTACCGTGCGGCAGACCAGGCTAAGCTGCGCAGAAAAGAGCGGAATTGGCCGTCCGCCCAGGACCTTTTTCTTTCAAGAAAAAGTATCACGGTTCCGCCGGACCGCTCGCTTCAGGAAAAAAATAAAATCCCGCCTCTTTTCCAACAAAGAGACAGGATCGTTGAAAGCAGCGATCTTGCGGTACCACTCTTCTTGCCGCCAAAGCGGCCGCTCCGCGTGACTAACATCACTTCCCGGCGTAACGGTCGGGCTCCGTCCGTCCTAATAGAGGCTGCCGCCTCGTTCAGACCGGCCGCTCCGGGGCGACTTACGCGCAGCGTCCCGTCACCGGCTCACACCAGCCGCCGGCTCTCTGACACAGGAACAGCTCCGCTTTTTCCCCTTCATCGCGTTTGAGTTTGATGGGTATATTATATCACGGTTCTGAGATTTGTCAAGGTGGGAAAAAAAGGAGTCACGACAAACGCATGAACGAACAGACTGTTAACAAATCGCGCTATCCAAGAATAAACATACCATAAAAGTACCCAATACAAATATTCATGCGCGGCGTTTTCTCCAATACAGTTCTAATTGGTGTCGATTTCATACTGTAGTCACATTCTGTTCATAATTTGTTTGCTCACGCGTTTGCCGTGCTCTCAGAAGTTAAAAAATATTGGTCTTGTCGCGCTGTAATGTCGTTTTTTGCGTTCAAAAAAGGCTTATCCGTTCACTACTGTATACAGTGAATGGAAATACCCCTTCCGATCCATCAGGTCCGCGAACCGCCCCTCCTCGCAGATCCTCCCGCCCCGCAGGACGAAAATGCCGTCGTACTGCTCCAGCAGGGCCTCCTCCAGACGGTGGGTCACCACCACGCGGGTCAGTCCATCCAGGCGCAAAATTGCGTCCGTTACTGCAAAAGCCGTCTGATTATCCAGCGCCGCTGTAGCTTCGTCCAATAATAAAACAGGGGTCTCCCGCATCAGGCATCGGGCGATGGACACGCGCTGCCGCTCCCCGCCGGACAGGTCTCTGCCGTTCTCGCCGCAGCGGTAACCCTCGCCCTTCCGCTCGATCAGCTCGTCCAGCCCTGAGCGGTGGACCGCCAGCTCCAGCTTATCCTCCGGGAAGTCCCGGAACATGGTGATGTTCTGATACAGCGTGTCGTCAAAGAGAAACACGTTCTGGCCGATCAGGCTCATGACGTCGTACAGGCTGTCAGGGTCCACCTCGCGCAGCTCCCTGCCGTCAATGGCGATGGAGCCGTCATAGCCGTCGCAGGCCCCCATAAGGAGGTTCAGCAGGGTGCTCTTCCCCGACCCGGACGCGCCCACCAGGGCGTATTTCTTCCCGGCCTCCAGCCTCATGGACAGGTCCTGCAAAACCGGCTCATCCGGCCTGTAGCCGAAGGTGACATGATCCAGGGTGATGGCGTCGTCCAGCCTCGCGGGGATGGCGCCGCCGGAGCGGCCCGCGTTCTCCTCCGTGACCCGGGCCAGCTTCTCCACCAGCGCGGCGGCGGCCCTGCGGTTGGCCCAGAGCATGGGCACTCCCTTTATAACGCTGATCAGATAGCCGGCCAGGTTGAGAAACACAATGACCGTGCCAACGGTAATATCCCCCCGAATAGCCAGATATGCGCCAATGAAGAAGATACCAAACTGCATGAGCAGTCCACAGAGGCCGGACGCCTCCTCGATGACCGCCTCGCACCAGCGGCGGCGGTACTTGGCGTCCTCAATGGTCTGACTGGAAGCGCCGAAGAGCTTCCCCGCCTCTTTCTCCGCTTTGAAGCTCTTGATAACGGCAAAGCCGGAAAGAAGATCCCTGATCTGCGCCATAAAGCCCTCGTTCCGGTCGCTGACAGCCTTCTCAAGCCTGGCCAGGACTCCGCCCGTCACCGCGGCAGCCACAACAGGCAGCAGGCCCAATGCAACAGCAATTGCGGACAGCAAAGGACTGTACCAGATCATCATTCCAAGGGCCCCCACGCCCAGAAGGGAATATCCCGCGATCTCAAAAGACTTTTCCAGATAGCTTCTTTCAACGGTGGTCACGTCGTTGGTCAGGGCAGATAAATACCGTCCGGTGTTTTCCTGAGAAAAGGCGTTGATGCTTTTGGCGGACAGCCGCCGGAAAGCCAGGGCCCTGTACTGTAAAAGCGCCCGGCGGAGAAAGCTGAACTTTGCCCAGCAGCCGCCGGCATCCAGCAGAAGGTTCGCAGCGGCAAAGCCCGCCACGATCCACAGCAGGTTCGCCAGCCGCGCCAGGTCGCCGGTCCCAATCACATCCATCACTGCGCCCAGCAGCCAGGAAACCAGCAGGTTAAGGCAGATATTCAGAACGCTCAGTATCATTGCCGCAGCAAAGCGGATGTGATTTCCCTCATAGAATATCCGGAAATATTCCCGGGCGGCAGGCGCTCTCTTATTTCTTTTCATGTTTGTTCTCCTTTTTTCCCTTCCATTCTTCCCCCCGCAGAAGGGGCGGCAGACCGTCTCCTCCAACGTTGACCAGGTTCTGCCCGTACTGCATCATACATCGCGCCATGCAGAGGAGCGCCACCAGTGTCACACCGGGGAGCATGACGTAGGCGCTGGTCAGTCCGTCCTCCAGCTGCAGCTCCCTCTCGTGCAGAACGGACAGCCTGGTCAGCTCCTTCATGAGTTCCTCCGCCTCCTGGACGGGCATATCCAGAACCCTGGCAATGGTGCCCGGCACATACAGGCGATCGCTCTGGCTGGACAGATACTCCAGCAGCTCCAGACAGCCAGGCCGCGCCAGCACGGCAAACAGGCGGCGGTAATCCTCCCTGGGCGCGAAGTAGGCGTCATAGCCTGCCTCCGGTTCCGGCCACACCGAGGCGAAGGACATATCCTCGGCATGGATGTCCAGCATGAACCCGCCCTCCAGCCATATCTGACAGGTTGCCAGGCGGCTTTCACTTGACCCCTCACCCTGCATCACGGCGTTTTCCATATAGCCAATCTTCGGGACTCCTCCTTTCCCCGCCAGCATTCCCTTTGCCACGGTCCAGTTTATTCGGCACAGCTGGTCGAATCGGTCCTTCTGCGGAACGGATGCCACCCACCGGGCCACAACGTCGTGAATATCCACCCGCTCGCCGCCCTCCCGGCCAAAAAGCGCGTCGACAGTCACGCCCAGCTTGTCCGCGATGGCGGGCAGCAGGGCCACGTCCGGCGCGCCGCCGTTCTCCCAGCGGCTCACCGCCTGAGTGCTGACTCCCACGGCGCGGCCCAGCTCCTCCTGGGTCAGGTTCCTCTCTTTTCTGTATCGTGTGATCTGCTCACCCATCAGCCTGTTGTCCATGTCTGGCCTCCTTCTCAACGGATGTTTGAATTTTACATCAAAGCTTACTTGAATACAAGGCACGGGTTTTTGATTAAAATCAAACAATGGTTGATTTTTTCCATCCGGCGGCCTTCCGTTTCCCGGTCATACTTTTCCTGAAAAAAGAGTATCAATCAAAGAATAGAGCAGCTGCGAGAAAAATAATGCGGACGCCCGCAAAGCGGCGTCCGCATTATTTTTCGCCATTTCAAAATCCTCCCTTGGATTCCCCAGTTGGGGATCCTTTCATGCGTTTGCCCCGGACGGAAGCAACCTCCCCTTGACAATTCCCACCAACCCGGCTACAATAGAAAGCCAGTGAAAGCACCTCATTTCAAATAGATTCAGGAGAGAAACGACTATGGCTAAGGATCAGAGACAGGTGGACGCCATCACCGCCCGTGACGTGGATTTTACCCAGTGGTTCACCGACGTTTGCAAAAAGGCGGAGCTCATCGACTACTCCAGCGTCAAGGGCATGTTCATCTACCGCCCCTATGGCTACGCCATCTGGGAGAATATGCAGAAGGAGCTGGACCGGCAGTTCAAGGCCACGGGCCATGAGAATGTGGCCATGCCCATGCTCATCCCGGAGAGTCTGCTGCAAAAGGAGAAGGACCACGTGGAGGGCTTCGCCCCGGAGTGCGCGTGGGTTACTTACGGCGGCAGCGAGAAGCTGGAGGAGCGCTACTGCATCCGCCCCACCAGCGAGACCCTCTTCTGCGAGCACTATAAGAACATCATCCACTCCCACCGGGATCTGCCCAAGCTGTACAACCAGTGGTGCAGCGTGCTGCGCTGGGAAAAGACCAGCCGTCCCTTCCTGCGCCACCGGGAATTCCTGTGGCAGGAGGGCCACACCATGCACGCCACCGCGGAGGAGGCTGTGGAGGAGACCGTGCGGATGCTGAATGTATACGCCGATTTCTGTGAGAACTACCTTGCCATGCCCGTCACACGGGGCCGCAAGACCGACAAGGAGAAGTTTTCCGGCGCGGAGGACACCTACTGCGTGGAGTGCATGATGCACGACCGGAAGGCCCTCCAGGCGGGCACCAGCCATTATTTCGGCGACGGCTTCGCCAAAGCCTTTGACATCACCTTCACCGGGGCGGACAACCAGCCCCATTACCCCCATCAGACCAGCTGGGGCGTGTCCACCCGGCTCATCGGCGGCATCATCATGACCCACGGCGACGACAACGGTCTGGTCCTGCCCCCCCGGGTGGCTCCCATCCAGGCGGTGGTCCTGCCCATCGCCATGCACAAGGGCGGCGTGCTGGAAGCGGCCCAGGAGCTCAAGGCCCGGCTGGAAAAGGCCGGCGTCCGGGTGAAGCTGGACGACAGCGACAAGGCCCCCGGCTGGAAGTTCGCGGAGTATGAGATGCGGGGCGTGCCCCTGCGGGTGGAGATCGGCCCCAAGGACATCGAGAAGGAGCAGTGCTGCATCGCCCGCCGGGATACCGGAGAAAAAACCTTCGTTCCCCTGGGGTCGCTGGAGAGCGCGGTGGCGCGGCTGCTGGACGAGATTCACGACAACATGTTCGCCATGGCGAAGAAGAATCTGGAGGAGAACACCTTCACCGCCGGGACCTGGGAAGAGGTCAAGGCGCTCATCGAAAAAAACAGCGGCGGCTTCGTTCACACCAAGTGGTGCGGGGAGCTGGACTGCGAGCTGGCCATGAAGGAGAAGGTGGGCGTTACCAGCCGGTGCATGCCCCTGGCTCAGTCCGGAACCACCGGCAAATGCCCCGTCTGCGGGAAGGAGTGCGCCACCGATATCATCTGGGGCGTGGCATATTAACGGATGAAAAACGAGGGCGGGCTGTAAAAGCCCGCCCGTATCAGAAAGGATGGAGAGGCTGACATGATGAAAAAATCTCACACGACGCGCTTTTTGTCCCTGGTCCTCGCCCTTGTCCTGAGTTTTTCCCTCTGTATCCCGGCGCTTGCCGCCGATGGGTTCTCCGACGTGTCGGAGAGCCACTGGGCTTACAATGACATTATGGCCTGCGCGGAGCAGGGGATCGTCACGGGCTATGAGGACGGGACTTTCCGGCCGGAGGATGGGGTCAGCACCGTCCAGTTTTTGGTCATGATGACCCGGACGTTCTACGCGGATGAGCTGAGCCAGGTGACCACGCCCGCCGGTCAGCCGTGGTACTACGCGAATACCAAGGTTGCCGGGGATGTGGGCATGTCCAAGGGGCTGTCCTCCATTGACGACAACCCCATGAACCGCTACGAGATGGCGACGGCGCTCTACAACACCCTGGTCAGCTTCGACAAGCTGGGGGACGAGCCCTATATCGTCGCGGCCTTCAAAGCCTCCAGCGCCTTTAAGGACTGGGACACCCTTATGATTAGCACCGCCTACGCCGTCCCCGTTGCGGAGTGCTACGCCAAGGGCATCCTCACCGGTATGTCTGACGGGGCATTCCATGGCGAACAAAACATGAACCGGGCGCAGGCCTGTGCGGTGATTGTCCGGATGATGAACCTCATAAACGGCTCCGCTCCCGCCCAGCCGGAGCAGCCCGAAACGCCCGAAGAGACCGGGACCGGCAAGCTGGCCAACGGCAAGGACATTACCACGGAAAACGTTCTGGAGATTCTGGCTCAGATTCAGGAAGAATATCCCGACGGCACTATCTGGGGCAAAAGCGGGACTGCCAACAACAACTACTACCCCGCCGGAAACAACAGCACTGATGTAAAAGCCGTTGTCAACAAATTCACAGCGTACAACCCCGGCCAGGGTACAGGTAAACTCAGCACACAGTACGCTTGTGGAGGTTGGGCAGCCATGGTCTCCGACCGCATCTTCGGCCAGAGCGGCTTCCCCGCCCGCGAAGTAACCGACGGCAGCCAGGTTCGTGCCGGTGACATCGTCATTGGTCTCAACTCAAAGGGACAAATCTTCCACGTAGCCATCGCCAGCTGCAACGCATATCAGGTTGGCAGCAGCTATGCGTTCCGCACTTGCGACGGTAACGCCAGTGGTGGCGTTGTAAGCTGGGGAACTGGCAACAACTACCTCAACTCCACCCTCAAGGTCTACACCCGCTACCCCGAGTAATCGAAAAACCACTCCCCGCGGCCTTTCGCCGCGGGGAGTGGTTTTTCCGTCAGGGCGGCGCAAGCCCCGCCCGCTCAGTATTTCCGGATCTCCAGCGTCTCGTCGTCCTCCCCCTTTTCAATGGAGCGGACCACCATGTCGTACTGCACCTCGTCGCTGACCTTTACATGGACCCGGTCCCCAGCCCGGCGGCCCAGCAGGGCCCTGCCAACGGGGGATTCCTTGCTGATGAGCCCCTTTCCCGCGTCGGCGCGGAGGGTGGTGACAATGCGCATGGTCATCTCCCGGTTCAGCTTCTCGTGGAACACCACAATCTTGTCAAACAGGCCCACCGCATCCCCGCCGGAATCCACCGGGATGATCTTCGCGGTGCTGACCATCCGCTGGAGATAGCGGATGCGGCTGTCGTTGCGGTTTTTCTCCTGCTTGGCGCACTTGTACTCGAAATTCTCGCTGAGGTCGCCAAAGGCCCTGGCCGTCTGCACGTCCGCGATCAGCTTGGGGCGCAGGACCTGAACGCGATAGTCGATCTCCTCCTGCATCTTTTTGACGTCGACCTCCGTCAGCTCGTCATACATGGGAAGCACCTCTTTCCGATTGGTTTTCCCCAGTATAGCACATCTGAAACGAATTGACCAGAGGGTCCGGGGCAAGAACCCAACTTACCGGGCAAAGATAATCTTCTCGCTGTTGAACATTTTTGCCAGCACGAACACCCCCAGCAGGGTGACCAGCCCGTTGACGCCCACCGTAATGCCCACGCCCGCCGGCAGCACGGAGAAGGAGAACACCCCCGCCATGCACTGCACGCTGTTATAAAGCGGGATGCAGTAGGCCGCCAGATCCTGAGAAGCGCCGCCGCCGAACATGCCCGTGATCCCCATCCCCATTGCCAGCAGCATCACCGGCATGGCGTAGGTCTGGGCCTCCTTGATGGTCTTGGCAAAGGCGGACAGAATAGAGATCAGCGTCACCAGCACCAGCACCGTGGACAAAATCACCGCCGCCAGCAGCAGATAATCCTGTACGCTGTAAATGCTCGCGCTCATCTCGTCCGTCACGCCGTCCATCATTTTCGGCAGGGCCAGGACGGTTCCCACCGTGCTGGAGGCCGCCGAAATCATGGAGATGACCGCCAGCGCCAGAATTTTCCCCAGGGCGATGTCTCCCCGCCGGATGGGGGTGATGAGCATGGTGGCGATGGTGCCCCGCTCCTTCTCCCCCGCGATGGACTCAGGGGCCACGGCGGCGCATCCGGAGTACAGGAACACCATCAGCAGCATGGGCATCATCATGGCGAAGAAGGACCCCGCCGCGTCCTCCGCCGTGGCCAGATCGTACCCCTCGCCCCCGGCGTTCACGTCGAACTTGTTCACCATCTGCGCCTCATAGGCGTCCAGCAGTCCCGCCACCGACTGATAAACAAAGGCTGAGTTGGTGGACGCGGAATTGTAGTAGATTTCCACATTGGGGGCCGGCAGTCCGGAGCCGGCCTCATAGCCCGCCACGGCCTGGTCAAACCCCTCCGGAAACACCAGCAGCAGGTCCAGTTCCTGGGCGGTAACCGCCGCTTTGGCCTCCTCCACGGCCGCCGCCTCCCCCACCGGCAGCTCCGCCGCGTCCATCAGCATGGATGCGGACTCCGGCAGACGCACCGCCTGAATGGAGGGTATGTAGTCCTCGTCCACCCCGAAGGCGTCCCCCATGGCGCTGCCCATGAAGCTGTACATCACATAGATCAGGATGCCGGGCAGCAGGATGCTGACCACCATCCGCCTGTCGCCGAAGAACCGGGCCAGCTCTTTTTTCATAATGGTAAAGATACTGTTTCTCATTCCGCCTCACCCACCGTTTCCCTGTAGATTTCAAAAAACCGGTCCTCCAGGCTCATCCCGTCCTTCACCCGGTCCAGCGTATCACAGACGATCATCCGTCCGTTGATGATGATCCCCACCCGGTCGCAGAGCTTCTCGATCAGGCTGAAAATATGGGTGGAAACAATGATCGTCTTGCCCTGGTTCCGCAGCTCCTCCAGAAAATCCGTCACTACCTTGGCCGTCAGCACGTCCAGGCCGTTGGTAGGCTCGTCAAAGATAATGATGTCCGGGTCATGGACGATAGACACCACCAGGGACACCTTCTGCTTCATGCCGGTGGAGAGGTTGGCCACCTTCACCTCGGCGAAGCGGTCGACGCCGAAACGGGCAAACAGCGCCTGCTTCCGCCGGTCCCGGACAGAGGGCTCCACCTTGTGGAGGTCCGCGAAGAAGTCAAACAGATAGTTGGGGGTAAAGCAGTCCTCCAGCTTCAGCTCGCTGGTAAGAAATCCGATGCCTCCCCGCACCCTGTCCGGCTCCCGCACCACGCTGGCTCCGTCCACCAGCGCGTCGCCGCTGTCGGGGCGGATCAGTGTGGACAACAGGCGAAGGGTCGTGGTCTTCCCCGCCCCGTTGGGCCCCAGCAGGCCGAAAATCTCGCCCTCATAGGCGGTAAAGCTGAGGTGATCCACCGCCACGCGGACCTTTTCCCTGGTTTTCTCCAGCTTCTGCTGCTTGGCGGACAGCCGGAAGGTCTTGGTCAGGCCCTGTACTTGCAATAGCTCTCGCATACTTCCTCCTTTTGGGTATGTTCTCTTTAGGCTTTGTCTCTAATATATCATATAGCAGATATATCGTCTTACGATGTATAGAATATATCACCATACGATAGGTTTGTCAAGAAGGGATTTAATACTTTTTCTTGAGAAATCGTATGAAACCGGCACCTCCCTTCCGGCACCTGCACAGTATACCACCCTGTTCCTCACAAGTCAACTCAAAAGAGTTAATTTTTTCTCAGTAAAACAGGTACACTATTCTTATCTCATTTGAGTTAGGATGTGACCTCATGGCGGACACCAAGGCAGCGATACGCGCCCGGATCCTGGACCTGTGCGCCCAGCGGCAGATCACCGTCAACCGTCTGGCGACCCTCAGCGGCGTGACCCAGTCCACCCTCAACAATATCGTCAGCGGACGGAACAACAGCGCCACCGTTTCCACGATCAAGAAGCTGTGCGACGGACTGGACATCTCTCTGCGGGAATTCTTCGACGTCCCCGCTTTTGACGACCTGGAACAGGAGATCAGGTAGGCTATTGTTTCCTTTCAGAAAATGTACTTCTGCGTGTCCGCCGGACTGGCATAAGTATATCACATTCGCAGAACTGTGTGGTCAGGATTTCCTGAATGGACAAAATTTTTCCTGAATGAAAGGCGGGAGACGCCAGATGCGTCTCCCGCCTGCCGATTATGTAGCGCTTTCCTGGGGTTCCTTCTTTTCCAGCTTCCAGCGGGCGTCCTTGATGGTGAGAGTACGCTGCTTTTTCTTGCCGCTGGCCATCCGCTCCTTGACGGCGCGGCCCGTAGGCGTGGCCGCCAGGCCGCCCAGAGCCGTTTCCCGCAGCTCCATGGGCAGGCGGCGGCCCACCTCGCCCATAGCGTCGATGACCTCGTCCACCGGGATACGGCTCTCAATGCCCGCAAGGGCCATATCGGCGGCTGCCACGGCGTTCACCGCGCCGATGACGTTGCGCTTGATGCAGGGCACCTCCACCAGGCCCGCCACCGGGTCGCAGGCCAGGCCCAGCAGGTTCTTCAGCGCCATGGCCACCGCGTGGCACAGCTGCTCCGCCGTGCCGCCCCGCAGGCAGACCAGCGCGCCCGCCGCCATGGCGGATGCGCTGCCGATTTCAGCCTGGCAGCCCCCGGCCGCGCCGGAAATACAGGCCCGGTAGGCGATCACCGCGCCAATTCCGCTGGCGGTGAACATGGCCTCCAGCACCTTTTCCTCCGGCAGGTTCTCCCGCCAGTACAGGGGAATCAGCACCGCGGGCAGCACGCCGCAGGCCCCCGCCGTAGGCGCGGCCACCACCCGGCGCATACAGGCGTTGCTCTCGCCCATGGCCAGGGCCTCGGCAATGACCTGGGCCATGAACTCGCCGCCGATGGGAGCCTTGTCCGCGTACTCGTGCATCTGCTTGCCCTGGCCGCCGGCCATGCCGCTGAGACTGCGCCGGTCGCCGGTGTAGACCTCGCTGGCCTCCTTCATCGTGTGCCAGTTCTGGGCCATCCGCTCCATGGACTCGCTCCGGGACACGCCCCGGTTCGCCATGTCCGTCTCCAGGACGATCTCCCAGAACCTTTTGCCCTCCCGCCGCGCGGCGGTGATGATCTCCTGCATGGAATCCAGATTCATGGTCAATCCTCCTTTACATAGTGGATGACCTGGAGAATGCCCGGCTGCTTGTCAATCAGCTCCACGATATAGCCGGGCACCGGGTCATCCGTCTCGATAATCATCATGACGTTGCCGCCCTTGGCGCTGCGGTGCATGCTCATGTTGGCCACGTTCACCCGGGCCAGGGACAGGGCGGTGGATACGTCGGAGAGGTTGCTCTGGTTGTCCAGATTCTGAATAATGAGGGTGTGGTACTCCCCGGAGAAGCTCACCCACACGCCGTCCAGCTTATCCACCATGATCCGGCCCCCGCCGATGGAGCTGGCCTGCATCTTCATCCTCTTCCCGGACTCGCCGGTGATCTCCAGCTTCACGCTGTTGGGGTGGGCGTCCCGGAGATCGATCTCGTCAAAGGAAAATTTCATCCCTCTCTGGACGGCAATCTCAAAGCTGTTGGGGATGTCCAGGTCATCGGTAGCCATGCCCAGCAGGCCCGCCACCAGCGCCTTGTCCGTTCCGTGGCCCACGCCGGTCTCGGCAAAGGAGCCGTGAAGATGGATGTCCGCCTTGACCGGTTTCTCCCCCAGCAGGGTGCGGGCCATGCGGCCAATGCGCACAGCCCCCGCAGTGTGCGAGCTGGACGGTCCCACCATAATGGGACCCATGATGTCAAATATGTCAATCATGTACAGCCTTCCTTTCTCCCCGTCAGTTTTATGAAATGATCCGGCCCCTGCCGGTTGGATCCGATTCCCGCATTCAGGAAGCCGTGTGGATCTCCCTGCTGCACGCGATGGCCATGGAGCCCGCCCCGATGTGGCAGGCCACGCTGAGGGACAGCTTATCCATATGAAGCTCATAGCCGGGGAACCGCGCCTCGATTTCGGCCCTCCACTCCCGGGCCGTTTCCTCGGAGCAGGTGTAGGCGGCAGCCAGATGGATCTTCTGTCCGGCGAAGCGCTGGGTGATGTCCTTTTCCATGGCGTCCAGCATGATCTTCTTGGCGGCCTTCCAGCCCCGGGCCTTGGCAAAGGCGTCCAGCTTTTCTCCCTGGATCTGCAGTACGGGCTTGATGTTCAGCACGGCGCCGATGGCGGCTCCGGCGGCCGTGACCCGCCCGCCCTTCTTCAGGTATTTCAGCGTGTCCACCGTAATATAGATGCTGGCCTCCAGCCGCTCCCGCATGAGCACATCGTGGATGGCCTGCCCGTCCATGCCCGCCCGCGCCATCTCCAGCGCGTCCAGGGCGGACTGCCGCTGGGTGATGGAGATACGCTGGTTGTCCACCACAAAGACCCTGCCCTTGTACGCGTCGTCAGCGGCCAGCATCAGCGCCGTCTCGCAGGAGGCGGACAGCCCGCTGGACATGGGAATATATATCACCTGGTCATGGTCCTTCAGCATCTCGTCCCACAGGTCGGTGACATCGCCGGGGGCCGGCTGGGAGGTGGAGATATCCGCGTCCTGGGCCAGACGCTGATAGAACTGCTCCTGGGTAAGGGTCACGTCCTCAAAGAACAGCTCCTCGTTGATATAGAAGGGCATGGGCAGCACCCGGATGCCCAGCTCCCTGGCGGCGGCCTGGGTGATGCCGCTGTTGCTGTCGGTCACAATCGCTACGTTTGCCATTGAAATAACTCCTCTTCGCTTATGCTGCGGCGCGTCTCTTCCAGAGCCCGCGCCGGATATCAATACCATCTATACCATAGGCTCGATCATCTGTCAAGGGTGATTACGCCCCCGCGGCCCCGCTATGTCCTGATAAACTTTTCGTCTCCCGCCGGGATGCCCAACCCGTCGGACACATACCGCTCCACCCGCATGCGAAGCTGATACTTGTCCCGCAGCCGGACGATCTCCGCCATCATCGGCGACGCGTGGTGCCTGTCAATGGCGTGCTGGTCCGTCCAGCTGTCGATCAGCAGCACCGTCTCCTCGTCCTCCATGGGGAAGAAGTACTCATACCGCTCATTTCCCGCCTCGGCGCGGATCCGCCGGACGACGCCGCCGGCAGTCATCTCCTCCGCGAACTTCCGCGCGTTTCCGTTCTCGCCGGAATAATATATATTAACTGTGACAGCCATTCCGCACTCTTTCTATCTCGGTTCCAGCGCGCTGTGCAGCTTATCGGTGACAGCCCCCTGGAACAGGGGCGTTGAGTGGCCGTGAAGGGTCTCCAGCCCGCCGGCGGCCATACGGGGGTCGATCTGCCCGCTCATGAACAGGTCCATGTCCAGAATGAACTTGACCTCCGGGTCCTGGGGCGCGTTGGGCGCGTTCTGTTTGACCATACCGGGACCGGCGTGGATTTTGGCCCGGCAGGTACTGTCCAGGTTCAGCTCCACGTCCACCGAGCATTTCCGGGTAGTGGATTCCTCCACGTCCTCCTCGGCCAGGACCCCCAGGTAGGGCGCGGCAATCAGCTCCCGCCAGAGCTCCCCCTCCAGGTCCAGGGCCTTCCGGGAGAAAATATTTACATACCGCAGGCCGATCCTCTCAAAAAAGGCGGGCTGGTAGATCCGGATAAAATGGGCCAGCGGCCGGTCAAACTGCTGTCCGAAGCCCTCCCAGCCGGGGTAGGTCACGGTGCTCAGGGAAATGAAGCTGTTGGTCAGGTTCAGCTTCCAGTGGCCGTCCGCGGAAATAAAATGATGATTGACGACGGTCCTGGGCGTCTCCCCCTTGGCGACGGCAGGCCGGGCGGCCTGCTCCTCCTTGGCGGCATAGCGGGGAAACACGCCCCGAACGGCCTCCTGAAAGTCCACCGGCTCCCTGGCCCCGATGGACAGGATAACGGGAAACCGGAGCTGGCAGATCACCTCGGCCAGCTGGGGCTTCTGATAGTGAACGCGGGGATGGTCGGAATACAGCATGGAGACTCCTCCTTACAGCCATTTTTTCCTATCGTCAAAGCACTGAAAGGAATCAGAAGGCTTCTTTTACAGATTTGTTGCCTATATTGTATCCCGTACGGAGGAAAAAGTCAAACAAAAAAGCCCTCCAAATGTGATTTTGGAGGGCGGAAGCGCCGACGATATATTATTGATAGAACATATGGCAGCCGATGGTTGTGCAATAGGTCCGGTTGGCCCGCACCCAGAGGCCCTGGGAGTAGGCCGGGTTGAAGAAGTAAAGGCTCTCCCCGGCCACGTCCACGCCGGCCAGCGCCAGATGCGCCGCCAGAACGCTCTGCCCGGTGGGCTCAAGAAAGATCGTCTGGTTGGACACGGGCTCAAACTGAACGCCGTCCTTCCGGTCGAAGACCACGTCCGTTATCGTGTCGGGGAACTGGTCGGAAGCCACGCGGTTGCAGATCACGTTGCCGACGGCAATCTGACCGGCCAGACTCTCGCCCTTGCTCTCCGCGCTGATAATGCGGCAGAGCCAGTAAAAGTCCTCCTCAGTACAGATCATCTGCTCCCTGACGCGGACGGCAACCGGCTCCTCCCAGCCGGTAAAGTCCACCTGGGCCCCCAGCAGATTGGCCACGCTCCGCAGCGGCACATATGTACGCTCCTCCCGCAGCAGCGCCATCCGGTCCGTCTCATAGGAGTACCCGTCCGCCAGCACGTACCCCTGCTGAACGGGGACCTCCAGCGTAAACAGCGCCGTCTCCGCCGTGGCGGAGCGGGCGGCGGGGTCCCATACGGTTTCCCATCCGCCCAGGGCCTCCAGAAGGGGCACCAGCTGCACATAGGTCACACCGTCCTCGGCGAAGGCGGGCACCGGCTCCCCCTCCACCGTCACCTTCACCGCATCCTCCGCCCGCGCCGGGACGGACAGCAGCAGGGCCGCCAGCAGCAGCCCCGGCAGTCGTTTTATTATCACGTATACTCGCTCCTTTCCTGTCAAAAGGGGAGGCACGCCCCCCTTTCCGACAGTATAGCGGATGGCCGCCGCCGGATGCAAGGTGTAAATTCTGGTAATTCGGCGCGTCGAAAAAGCTCCTGCTAAATTTTTCAAAATATCTTGAAAAAAAGGAATATTCGTGATATGCTGGCTCTAATCGTTTTACAACAGAGAGCAGGTGCGAATCTATGATCTATACCATCACGACCAACCCCTCCCTGGACTATACGGTGGAATCGGAGCTGATCCCCGGACAGATCAACCGGACCAGCAGCGAGGTCATCTATCCGGGCGGCAAGGGCATCAACGTCTCTCTCTCCCTCCAGCGGCTGGGGCAGGAGACCCGTGCCCTGGGCTTCGCCGCGGGCCGCATCGGCCAGACCATCCGGGATCTGCTGGATGATCTGGGCTGTCCGCACACGCTGCTGGAGCTGAGCGGCGGCGGGCAAAGCCGCATCAACGTCAAGATCCGGGGCGCGGCGGAAACGGCGGTCAACGGCCGGGGCCCCAGTCTGGGCGCGGGCGATCTGGTACACCTGCTGGAGCTGCTGCAGGACGTCCGGCGCGGCGACGCGGTGGTGATTTCCGGCTGGACCCAGAACATCGCCTTTTACGTCTCCATTCTCCGCCAGCTGGAGAAGACGGGCTGCACCACGGTGCTTGATTGCAGCGGCGAAGCCCTGTGGCAATGCCTCGAGTGCCGCCCCTTCCTCATCAAGCCCAACCTGACGGAGCTGGGCGCGCTCTTCGGCGTGGAGGATCTGGAATATACCGAAGGAATCGAGCTGGCCCATCAGCTGCAGCTGGAGGGCGCCCGGAACATACTGGTATCCATGGGCGCCGCCGGGGCGTTCCTGCTGACGGAAAGCCGGGAGCTGTATTTTGCCAACGCCTGCACCGGCAGGGCCTCCAACACGGTGGGCGCGGGCGACTCCCTGGTGGCGGGATTTCTCACCGGCCTGATCCAGTCCGGCGATTTTGGCGAGGCGCTGCGCCTGGGCGTTGCCGCCGGCGGCGCCACCGCCTTCAACGAGTGGCTGGGAACCAGGGAGGAAACCATGGAACTGCTGGAGCAGGTCCATGTGGAAAAGTCCGCCCTGCCGGTTTAATCAAACAGCAGAAAAAAGCACACGGCGTTTTTGCCGTGTGCTTTGCTGTTCTCCGATTACTGCCCTGCGCTGCCCTTGACGATGCTGTACGCCATACACGGCAGGGCCAGCAGTATGACCACGCCCGCGGTCCGCACCGCCCAGTCCGGCAGAGGGACGGCGAACATGTTCACCGCCATCACCAAAACGGCCAGCAGCAGGGCCAGAATGCTGATATTCCGCGCTCTCTTCATGGTTCCTCCCCCCTGTTCTCCCGGCATTTCCGGAACGCGCCCCACAGCTCCAGCGCCACCGCCAGTCCCATGAGGAACAGCTTCAGCCCGTGGGAGATCCATTCCGCCTCGCCCAGCAGGATGGCGGCGGCCAGCAGCAGCGTCCCCGCCGCCAGAAACAGATTCCACGGTATCTTTTTCATACGCGCTCCTTTCTTAACGGTTCTGCCGCTCCAGTTCCTTGATCTTCCAGGAGCAGTGCCAGACGGCCCGCACCATCGCCGCGATCATCACGAGATAGAGTCCTGCAAGACATCTGGCGCCCATGCTCTCCGGAAACTGGTACAGCATGCTCCACGCGCTGCCGGAGCA
This sequence comes from Oscillibacter sp., assembly GCA_014799925.1. Classification (GTDB taxonomy): domain Bacteria; phylum Bacillota; class Clostridia; order Oscillospirales; family Oscillospiraceae; genus Pelethomonas. The sequence goes on along the minus strand of JAAVHC010000002.1, from coordinate 35,403 downwards.
CAGGCTGATTAAAATTGCCGCCCACAGGAACATTGCCCGCATCCGGCGGTACAGCGCGATCTTGGACTCGTTGTCGGTGTAGACCTCGAAGGGTCCGTCCTCGGCGCGCTTGCGCAGGTACACCCATCGCCCCCACCGCTGGAGGATCTCCACGCCCATCTCGTCCATAAAGATCACGTAGTCCTCGTATCTGTCGGCCCAGAGGCCCTTCCCCGGCAGAAGGTCGATCTGGTAGATATACTCCCCCGGCCGGCAGGGGACAAAGGTGACCATTCCCACGAAAAAGCTGACCATAGCCCAGCCCTCCCGGGCGTAATCGTTGAGCCAGTCCTGCTCATCGTCCTTGTCAAAGGTGAATTTCCAACGGATCATGTTCCGCCCTCCATTTTCTCGCCGTTCCGCACCAGCTCCCGCAGCCGCCGCAGCTCGGCGGCGAAGACCTCCCGGCCCGCATCGGTGATGACGTACTCCTTCTTCTTCCGGGAGCCCAGCTCCGCGCTGTAGAGGACGATCCAGCCCTTCTCCAGCAGGGAGTTGATGGCCCCGTACAGGGTCCCCGGCCCCAGGTTCACCCGTCCGCCGGTCATCTCGGCCACCTCCAGGATAATGCCGTAGCCGTGGATGGGCTGCCGCGCCGCCAGGAGGATGTAGAACAGGGCCTCGGTGAGGGGCTGATTCTTATTCTCCACGGCGCTTCCACTTCCGCGTCTTTCTCGCGGTCTTCTCCGGCAGCATCGCCGCCACGAAGAACACGATGCCCAGCCCCAGCACGGTCCCCAGGAGAACATCCGGCAAAGATGGGAACAGGCGGTTGGCCGCCAGGTAAACCGCCCCGCACAGTCCGCCCAGCATGGCAAACTTCCGCTTTCTCTCGCTCATAATACGCGCCTCCTCAATATATCGTTTCTCGATACGTTTATAATATATCACCCGCCGACAGGTTTGTCAAGGGGAGAAACAGAAAAACCGGGGCGGATCGCTCCGCCCCGGGCCGTTGTCGTTTGACAATGGATTTTCTGAAATTTACACCGCCATCTCCAGATACGCTCCGGGGTCCAGATAGGTGCTGCCGGAGCGCAGCTCGAAATGGAGCACAGGGCCGGTGGCCATGCCGGAAGCGCCCACCTCGGCGATTTTCCGCCCCATGGCCACGCTGTCGCCCACCGTTACGGCGACGCTGCCGCAATGGGCATAGAGGGTAGAATAGCCGTCCGCGTGGCTGAGCACGACATAATTGCCCATGGATGGGCTGAACCCGGTCTCACTGACCGTACCGTCCGCGAACGCGGTCACGTCCGCGCCCTTCGCCGCCGCCAGATCGACGCCATAGTGGAACGTGCCGTTGAACTCGCCGAAAGCCCTGGACAGCCGTCCCCGCACGGGAGCGGAACAGTCGAAGCCCAGCTCCTGCTTCTCTGTGCTGTAGTCCTTCAGCGGCGCGGGATCGGCGGCCAGGCCCAGAAGCCTGCCGTCCTCATCATACTCCGTGCGGACCGTCAGGCCGTCCGAGGCATAGGGGTCCTGGCAGCTGAACACGCCGCCGTCGGGCTTGAGGTCGGCAAAGCTGCGGACAGGCTGGCCGTTGAAGGTCATGCTGCCCATGCCCCCCTCGCGGGGACGGTAGATCAGGCCGTATTCCTCATATTGGGCAAAAATTTCCTCGAAGGTTTTTCCTTGTCCACTGGTCCCCTCGGCAATCGTCACCTCAGCCTTACCGGAAACATTCCAGTCCTGATCATGATAGGGAACACTGGCCGCGGTGGCCTGCGGCCCGCGGTCAAACTCGGCGCAGTCGATCAGCTCCTGGTCGAAGCCCCGGTCGCCCTTTGCCGCCAGACCGATCAGGCCGCCCATGTTGTCATAGGACCCGTCCGGGTTGTAGATCACGGCTCGCAGGGTGTGGACGTCCACCACGCCGTCGGGGTTGGTGTAGACGTACTGGATGGAGTAGCCGCTGTCCCCCACGGACGCGCCGTCCACGAAGGTGCGGATCAGTTCGCCGTTGTAGGTCATCAGGCTGGCGCTTCCGCCGATGCCAAAGGCCTTCAGCTCCTCCAGCAGCGACGCCGTATCCACGGCCTTGGGCGCAACGGAGACCATATCGGTCTCATCGAAGGTGGACGCGACAAACAGGTCCAGCGGTCCGTCGGACCCCAGGGCAACGTCCCCTATCTCATTGCCGTTCTTGTCGATGATGGTCCTGGAATACAGAGCGCCGTTTTTGATCTTCTCCAGGATGTCCTCATACATGGCGATGGCCTCGTCCACCTTCTGCTGATCCCAGGTGAACCAGCCCATGGTGCTGTTGTAGCCCCGTTCTCCGATAATGCTTTGCAGGGCAGCCTTTTCCTCCTCCAGCCAGGCCTTGTAGTCCTCATAAGTCCACCACTCCACCTGCCAGTCGCCGCCCCAGCTGCCGTACTCGGCCTGATAGCGCTCCTCGCTCATCCAGGTCTTGCCATCGTCCACGGAGTACAGCCTCTCGCCGGTCTCCCCGTTGGCCATTATGGTCACGCCGTTGTCCTCCACCATCCCCAGATGATTATAGACATAAGTGGCGGCCTCCGGGGCGTTCCGGTGCGGGTCTTCCTTTTCCTCCGGCGCGGCGGAGGCGAATACGGTGGTGGTGACGCACATCACCACCAGCACCGCCAACAGGGCGGTAACAGAACTATGCTTGCGGTTCATAATTGCTTTGATCCTTTCTTCCAGCGCGTGACCGCTGAAATGGCTGCCGGAGGGGCTCCAGCCGCCCCGCCGCTCCTCCATGCTCAGCAGGGCCAGGGCATACCGCTCCCGGTCCGCCCCGCCCCGCAGCACCGCCTCGTCACAGTTAAGCTCGATATCCCGGTTGGTCAGGACGTACATGACCCAGACCAGGGGGTTGAACCAGTGGATGCACAGCGCGGCGGCGAGAAGCGCCTTTCTCAGCGCGTCAAAACGCCGGATATGGGTGTGTTCGTGGGCCAGGATAAAGGAGAGGTCCGTCCGGTCCTCTATCCCACGCGGCAGCAGGATCACGGGATACAGGATGCCGTAGGTCAGCGGCGCGGCGATCCGGTCGCTGGTCCGGGCCTGCACCGGGCGGCGCAGGGGATGGGCCGTCAGCCAGTCCAGGACGAACCCGTCCCGGCAGGGCAGCGAGTCGGCGTAGACCGCACGGCTGCGCAGATGGCTCCACAGGAAACCGCCGGCCAGCAGGATTGCTGCCGCCAGCCACAGCGCGGTCAGGACCATGCCCCAGTCCAGGGGCGGCAGAGCCGCGCTCCAGTCGGAAGAGGGCCGCACCGGGGCGGTCCCGGAGGCCGCGGCGCCCTCCATCAGACAGGTGAGCCCCTCCGTCTGTATCACCAGGGCGTCCCTGGTGAGCAGAACCTCCTCCGTCACGCCGGTGACCACGGACGGCGCGGAAACAGCCGTGACCGGCCGTGTGCCCAGCGCCGGCAGCCAGCGCCGTACGCTTACCGGCGAGGGAAACGCCCCCGGCACCAGCAGCCGTACCAGCACCATGTCCCACAACAGGCAGAACGCCTTCCGGGGCGTCCGGTCCTGAAACCGCAGCCGCAGGATCAGCACCGCCAGAATCATGACGGCGGCGGACAGGGACGCCTCCCCCACCGCTTTCAGTACGTCCAATCTCATTTCAGCTCCTCCACCAGACGCCGCAGCCGGGCGATCTCCTCCCCGGAGAGGGCCTTGCCGTCCAGCAGGGACGCCACCAGCCGGTCGGCGGACCCGCCGTACATCCGGTCGATGAGCCCCCGTGTCTCCCGGCGCTGGACCTCCTCCCGGGACGCCAGCGCCCGGCACCGGAACCCCGGCTCCTCCCGCGCCACCAGGCCCTTCTCCACGCACTTTTTCAGCACGGTATAGGTGGTGGTCTTGCTCCAGCCCACCTGATCCGATGCCTGGGCGGCAATCTCCTTCGCGGTTAATTCCCCGCCCTTCCACAGGATTTCCAGTATCTTCAGCTCGCTGTCAAAAATCTTGTATTCCATGTCCGCTGCTCCTTTGCAGATATTCTATCGCGATAGAATATCTGCATTCTACTCCGATAGAACGCAATTGTCAAGGGGGTGAACGGGAAATTTTTGCGCACAAGCGGCGCAGGAGCCGTCTCCCAACGGCTCCTGCGCATATCATGTAAAGTTATCCCGCGTTCTGTTCCCTGTTCCCCCCGCTCCTGCGGCGGCCGCTCTCCTGTATCTTCCGCGCGGTTTTCCGGTAGCGCTCGGCAAAGGGGCCGGCCTCCTTATAGATGGCGGCCCTGCCGGCCCACCGCCGTCCCTCCTGCTCCACCGTGACGGCCAGATACAGCCGCCGGTGCTCCCGGCACTTGCACCGCACCACCTGCTCGACGGGCGTGGTCCGCAGCCACCGCCCCACCAGCAGAGGCTGGCCGCAGATCGGACACACCGGCTGGAGGATCTCCCTCCGGTTCTTGCAGGCCCAGCGGGTGTCGAAAGTACCCAGCTCCATTTCCCACAGGGGCGGAACGCCCTTGCGCTTGGGCGGACGGTGGAACATGGTCAGTCCCTCGAAGCGGTCCAGCATGGCCTGATAAACCAGAATCGTATAATAGGTGTCGTTCCAGGCGGAGTGGAAATCCAGATCCGTATCCAGTCCCAGCTCCGTCACCGCCTTCTCCAGGGAGGGCTGACAGCCCAGGCTCTCCTCCACCAGCTTCTGGTACATGTATTGCAGGTCGAAATACTCGCACTTCCAGTCCGCGTCAAAGGACAGGCGGTGAAAAGCAAAATTGTCCAGCAGCACCTCCACGTCGTTGCTGCCCCACTCCACAAAAACCGGGGCCGGTCCGCACCAGTGCAGGAAATCAGGCCCCAGATCCAGAAAATCCGGCGCGTCGGCCAGCAGGGCGCGGAGCTCCTCCCGCTCATAGGGCAGCAGGCGGTAGGTCCGGCTCTCGATCTTGCGGCTGACCGTGGGATGGATATAGCTGTGATAGGAATCCAGCATCGCGCCGGTGGCCTGCTCCACCTTCACGGCGGCCACCTCGAGCAGCTCGTGGAAGGGGAGCCTCTCCCCGGACCGATTGCGGTAAAAGGTGGTATTCCACTCCAGATCCAGAAATATCAGTTCTGCCATAGCTTCCATTAACGCTCCAATATATGATTGATGTCCTCCGGCAGCGGGGCGGTAAGAGACAGCCGCTCTCCGGTCACCGGGTGAACCAGCTCCAGCCGGGCGGCGTGAAGGGCGGGCCGTCCGATGAGCTCGCGCTCCTCCGTTCCATACAGCCAGTCCCCCGCCAGAGGACACCCCAGCGCGGCCATATGGACCCTCAGCTGATGGGTGCGCCCGGTGCGGGGCGTCAGCTCCACCAGGGCGAAGGGGCCGTGCCGGTCCACCACCCGGTAGTCCGTCACCGCTTCCTTCCCTGCCGGGTCGATCCGCCGCCTGATGGCGGAATCGGGCGCGCGGCCAATGGGCATCGCGGCCCTGCCCGTCTCCGGTTCCGGCGCCCCCACGCAGACGGCAAGATACGTCCGCTGAAACGCCCCCGTATGGAGCTGCCGCCGGAGGCGGTCATGGACATAGGCGCTTTTCGCCGCCACCAGCAGTCCGGTGGTACCCCTGTCCAGCCGGTTCACCAGATGGAGGGCGGCCCCCTCCCCCAGATGGCACAGCAGCCCCTCCGCCAGAGTGGGCTCGCCGGGGGCCAGGGAGGACGGGATGCACGCCAGGGGCGCGCTCTTGTTCACCGCCAGCAGATGCTCGTCCTCAAACAGGATGTCCAGGTCCATCGGAACCGGTCGGAGGTCCGTGGGCCGCTCCGCCGCGGCCAGGTCCACCGTGAGCCTGTCCCCCTCCCGGAGCGTCCGGCTGGCGAAGGCCCGCCGGCCGTTCACCAGCAGCCCGGTCTCCGTCCGCTTCAGCCGGCCAATCAAAGTCGAGGACAGCCCCAGCTCGCCCTTGAGCAGGCTTTTTACGGTTCGTCCGGCCTGGGACCGGGTTACGACAAGCTCCAGCGCCGCCATAGGCCGCCTCCCGTCATGTATTATTTCCGAACTTAAAGCTCGGAAATAATATACTTGATTTGAGCCGTTCCGCCCGCCGCCGTGAGCGGCGGCAACCGCAAAACATGGCATCTATTACTTCCGGCCTTAACAGCCGGAAGTAATATTCAGGAAAAGTATACATGATTCTTTCCGGATTTTCAATAGGAACCGCGTCGGAAAATTGCGGAATCTGTCGAATCCCTCCGCCCCGTTTGACAGCGCCGGCGGGATATGGTATGTTATGGTATACCGTACTTGTATTTTTCCGGCGGAATCCGCCGGTCGTGAGGGAGAGATGACGCATGTATGAACTGACGCAGGCGGGGCCCCGGAGCTATTACCTCGACGCGCCCACCAAGATCGGCATTTACCTGGCGGAGGCGGACCGGGCCTATCTGATCGACAGCGGCGGCGACAGGGACGCCGGACGAAAGGCGCGGCAGGTCCTGGAGCAAAACGGCTGGACCCTGGCGGGCATTCTGAATACCCACTCCAACGCCGACCATATCGGCGGCAACCGGTACTTGCAGAACCAGACCGGCTGCCGGGTCTACTCCGCCGGCGTCGAGGCCGCCTTTACCCGGCACCCCCTGCTGGAGCCCTCCTTTCTCTACGGCGGGTACCCCTGCAGGGAGCTGCGGCACAAGTTCCTGCTGGCCCAGGACAGCGAGGTGACGGACTTTTCCCATGAGAGCTTCCCCCAGGAGGTGGAGGTCATTCCCCTGCCAGGTCATTTTTTCGACATGGTGGGCTTCCGGACCCCGGACGGGACCGTATTCCTGGCGGACTGCCTCAGCAGCCGGGCCACGCTGGACAAATACGGCGTCACCTTTATTTATGACGTGGCCGCCTATCTGGAAACGCTGGACAGGGTGGAGGCCATGGAAGCGCCCCTGTTCGTTCCCTCCCACGCGGAGGCAACTCCGGACATCAGAGATCTGGCGCGGTACAACCGGGAGAAGGTCCACGAGACGGCGGAGCGGATTCTGACCATCTGCGCCGAGCCGCTGCCCTTCGAGACCATCCTGCAAAGACTGTTCCGGCACTATGGCCGGACCATGAACTTCCAGCAGTACGCGCTGGTGGGCAGCACCGTGCGCTCCTACCTCTCCTGGCTGAAGGACGGCGGACGGCTGGAGGCCGGTTTCGAGGACAACCTGCTGCTGTGGCGGAGGAATTAAAATCTTGAAAAGGTATTGAAAACCAATCATTTACATGGTATACTTTTCTTGTATGTAAATCAAGACATATTGATAAGAAAGTCCGGCATTTTGCATAGAAAGAGGTTTTAAATGGAATGAAAAAGCTTTTGAGTATCATCACCGTCCTGGCTCTGTGCCTTTCCATGCTGCCGGCCACGGCGCTGGCGGCGGAAAGCGGCACGGATACTCCTTATGCCGTTACCGGAGGAAACATTTACTTCGATGAGATCACAGGGGCCATTACCGGCTGCGATGAAAGCGTCACAGAGGCTGAAATCCCCAGTACCATCAACGGAGTGGCTGTTACCAGCATTGGGAATTCAGCTTTCTATTACTGCAACAGCCTGACCAGTGTCACGATCCCTGATAGCGTAACCAGCATCGAGTATGAGGCTTTCTCTGGTTGCAGCAGCCTCACCAGCGTTACGATTCCTGACAGCGTCACCAGCATTGGACATAAGGTTTTTGAGAATTGCAGCAGCCTCACCAGTGTCTTGATTCCTGACAAAGTCACCAGCATTGAGGAACAGGCTTTTTATGGCTGCAACAGCCTTACTGATGTCTCGATTTCCACCAGCGTCACCAGCATTGATGTTACGGCTTTCTACGGTTGCAGCAGCCTGACCGGCATCTCTGTTGATCCTGAAAACCCCAGTTATGCCTCAGAGGGCGGAGTTTTATTTGATAAGCAAAAAAGCACCGTAATTTGCTATCCTGGAGGAAAGGCCAATTTCTCATATGCCATTCCTGACTGTGTTACCAGTATTGGAAATTCAGCTTTCTATCATTGCGGTGGTCTGACCCGTGTCACGATTCCTGACGGCGTTACCAGTATTGGGGATTCGGCTTTCTCGGGTTGCGGCCGCTTGGCCAGTGTTACGATTCCCGCCAGTGTCACCAGCATAGATTATTATGCTTTCTATGGTTGCATCAACCTGGCCGATATATACTATGCCGGAAGCGAGAATCAGTGGAAACAAATTACTATTAAATCAGCAAACGGTATGCTTACCGATGCCAACATCCATTTCAACAGCACCGGTCCCGTATACTACACCCTGACCGTAACCTATGGCACAGGCGACGGCGAGTACGCAGAAGGAGCCAAAGTCGCCATCACCGCCGACGCTGCCCCCGATGGCAAGGTGTTCGACAAGTGGACCACCGATGACGACGGAACCTTTGCGGACGCTTCCAGCGCCACTACCACCTTTACCATGCCGGCCAGCGACGTCACGGTAACGGCGACCTACAGGGATGCCGCCACGACGCCGGGACAGACCTACACTGTGACGATCACCGGCAGTACGGGGGAAAAAAACTACGAGGCTGGCGAAACCGTCACGATCACAGCCACTGTTCCTGATGGTCAGCAGTTTACCGGCTGGATTGTTGAGGAGGGCAATGTAAAGCTTGACGATCCCAACAGCCCAGAGACAACCTTCACCATGCCGGCGGGCAATGTCAAGGTGACGCCGACCTATAAGCCGCTGACTTACGCCGTGACGGTCAAAAACGGTACGGGGAGCGGAGATTACGAGATTGGTGCTGACGTCACGATCACGGCCATTGTCCCCGACGGTCAGCAGTTTACCGGCTGGACTGTAGACGAGGGCGGCGCGATTCTCAACGATCCCGCCAGCGAAGAGACCACCTTTAAGATGCCGGCGAACAACGTCACGGTGACGGCGCACTATAAGGTGCGGACTTACCATGTGACGGTCAACGGCGGTACGGGGGGCGGAGATTACGAGATTGGTGCTGACGTCAAGATCACGGCCATTGTCCCCGACGGTCAGCAGTTTGCCGGATGGACTGTAGACGAGGGCGGCGCAGATTTCACCGTTCCCAACAGCAGCCCTGCCACCTTTAAGATGCCGGCACACAACGTCACAGTGACGGCAAAGTATGAGGCCATTGCCACGCCGCCGGCGCAGACCTATATCCTGACCGTGACCAACGGCAAAGGCGGCGGCGAGTACGCGGCGGAGACCAAAGTCACCATCACAGCCGATACCGCGCCTGCGGGCAAGGTGTTCGACAAGTGGACCACCAGCAGCGGCGGAACCTTTGAGAACGAGACCAGCGCCACTACCACCTTTACCATGCCGGCCAGCGACGTCACGGTGACGGCGACCTACAGGGATGCCCCAACACCGCCGGCGCAGACCTATACCCTGATTGTGACCGACGGCACAGGCGGCGGTAAGTACGCGGCTGGGACCAGGGTTTCCATCACGGCCTATGCCGCACCCATGGGTAAAGTGTTCGACAAGTGGATCACCAGCAGCGGCGGAACCTTTGAGAACGAGACCAGCGCCACTACCACCTTTATCATGCCGGCAAACGACGTCACGGTGTCGGCGACTTACAAGGACGCCTCAACAACACCGGGGCAGACCTACACCCTGACCGTGACCAACGGCAAAGGCGGCGGCAAGTACGCGGCAGGAGCCAAAGTCACCATTACCGCCGATACCGCACCTGACGGCAAGGTGTTCGACAAGTGGACCACCGGCAACGGCGGGACCTTCACGGACGCGTCCAGCGCCGCTACCACCTTTACCATGCCGGCAAACGACGTCACGGTGACGGCGACTTACAAGGACGCCTCAACAACACCGGATCAGACCTACACCCTGACCGTGACCAACGGCACAGCTGACGGCAAGACCAGCGGCAAGTATGCGGCAGGAGCCAAAGTCACCATTACCGCCAATGCTGCCCCCGAGGGCAAGGCGTTCGACAAGTGGACCTCCAGCAACGGCGGGACCTTCACGGACGCGTCCAGCGCCGCTGCCACCTTTACCATGCCGGCCAACGACGTCACCGTCACGGCAAACTACAAGGACAATGCCACACCGCCGGCTCCGGAGCAGACTGCTTACGTGATCTACTTCGATCCCAGCGGCGGAACTGTGGACATCACCTCCATGGTCACAGGGACGGACGGCAGGCTTCCCAACCTTCCCGTTCCTGTCTACCGCGGTTATATCTTCAGCGGCTGGTATACGTCGCCCACAGGCGGAAGCCGCATATCCACGAATACCGTGTTTGACAGAAATACCACTGTGTATGCGCACTGGGACTCTGAGAGCGATATTTCCGACGACAGATCCGCCCAGCTGACTGAGTACGCTGTCATTGCTCCACCCACGACCGGCGGGACAGTAACTGTTAACCGCAAATACGCCGCGGAGGGAACCACCGTCACTGTCACCGTCGCCCCCGACAACGGCTATGAGATGACCTCCCTGATTGCCAGGGACAGCTGGTGGAACGAGTTGAAGCTGACGTACAAGGGCGGCGGCAAGTATACGCTCACCATGCCCAACAGGGCGGTCACAGTAAACGCGGCGTTTGCCGTCCCCGCCGCTGCGCAGCAGCCTGAGCCTGCGGCGGCAGCACCGGTCCGCATCTGGCCATATCCCGGCTTCACCGACGTGTCCGCCAACGCATGGTATTATGACGCTGTGAGATTTGTCTGTGAGACCGGCCTGATGAACGGCCTCAGCAGCACCGCATTCTCCCCCTATGACAATCTTTCCCGCGTCCAGCTGACGCAGATCCTCTATAACATGGCGGGCAATCCCCCCGTCAACAACATAAGCGGTTTTGCCGACGTGGCCCCCGGCAACTGGTATGCGAACGCGGTTGCATGGGCGGTGTCAAGAAACATTATCGACGGCTATGACAGCGGTACATTCGGCCCATACGACTATGTCACCCGCGAAGAGATCGTGGTCATGCTCTGGCGGTATGCCGGTAAGCCTGTATCCGAGATTGAGCTGTACTTTACCGATATCTCGAATATCAGCACTTACACACTGCCCGCTGTGCGCTGGGCCGTTGAGAAGGGTATCCTCAGCGGAAACAGCGGCGGCGCTCTCACCCCCAAGGGTCTTGCCACAAGAGCACAGATGGCACAGATGCTCAAAAATTATTTTCATGCCTAGCAGCCCGCCAACTGCACGGGCGCTCGATGCGCCTGCTACAGAATTATGAGTTCTTTTTGATCCTTTTTCTTTCCATTACAGGGATCAAATATCGCGCGCTTCGCAGGGCGGCGGCCAACCGGAGTATTCCGGTTGGCCGCCGCTTTTGGTTAAAAAACGCGCAAAAAACAAAATTCCCCTTGACAGATCAAGGGGAAAATGGTAAACTGAATTGCTATGACTAAAAGGAGGAGCAGGTCTACTCCTCCAACGTAACTACAGTATAGCATTTTCCCACGAAAAACGCAAGAGGCATTTGCATTAAAATTATCAACCGGCCCGTGCGTATCAGAATCGTATGAAATTTTGACGTCCCTCCCCCACCGGGCGGGGCGCGGAAAGGCAGATGAGTATTTAAGATGGCCAAGGACAAGTACTACGGCAAGACGCTGCGGAAAAACTTTGCCCGGCACGAAGAGATCATGCCCATGCCCAACCTGCTGGAGATCCAGCGGGATTCCTACCAGTGGTTTCTGGACACCGGCCTCCGGGAGGTGTTCGCCGACGTGGGCGTCATCAGCGACTACGCCGACACCCTGGAGCTGAGCTTCATCGACTACAGCATGGATGAGCCCCCCAAGTACGACGTGGAGGAATGCAAGGCCCGGGACGTGAACTACGCCGCGCCGCTGAAGGTCACCGTGCGCCTTCGCAACAAGAAGACCGACGTCATCAAGGAGCAGGAGATCTTCATGGGGGACTTCCCCCTCATGACCAAGTCGGGCACCTTTATCGTCAACGGCGCGGAGCGGGTCGTGGTCTCCCAGATCGTCCGCTCCCCCGGCATCTACTACGGCAAGGAAACGGACGTCAAGACCGATCTGCCCATCCTCAGCGCCCAGCTGATCCCCTACCGGGGCGCGTGGCTGGAGTACGAGACCGACGCCAACGAGCTGTTCTGGGTCCGCATCGACAAAAACCGCAAGCTGCCCATCACCTGCCTCATCCGCGCCATGGGCCTCCGGGAGAACGCCGAAATTCTGGACCTCTTCGGCGGCGACCCCACTATCCGGGCCACCCTGGAAAAGGACAACTGCAAGACCTACGAGGAGGCCCTGCTGGAGATCTACCGCAAGCTGCGCCCCGGCGAGCCCCCCACGGTGGACTCCGCCGAGAGCCTGCTGAACGGCCTGTTTTTCGACCCACGCCGGTACGACCTGAGCACGGTGGGCCGCTATAAGTTCAACAAGAAGCTGGCCCTCTGGGTCCGGGCCGCGGACCGCGTCCTGGCGGAGCCCGTGGTCCATCCCGCCACCGGCGAGCTGCTCCATGAGCCCGGACACACGCTGACCCGCAATGAGCTGCGGGAGCTGGACGCCATCGGCGTCAACGAGGTCGTGGTGGACGTGGACGGCGAGCCCCTGCGGATTTTCTCCAACCATATGTGCGACCTCAGCCGGTACGTGGACTTTGATCCCGCCGCCGAGTGCGGCATCAAGGAGCGGGTCCGCTTCGGCGTCCTCCAGGAGCTGCTCGGCCAGTACGAGGGCGAGGAGCTGAAAAACGCCATCCGCGCCCGCGCCGACGACCTGGTGCCCAAGCACGTCATTGTGGACGACATCTTTGCCTCCATCAACTATATGAACGCCCTCAGCCGCGGCCTGACCACCAGGGACGACATCGACCATCTGGGCAACCGCCGTCTGCGGTGCGTGGGCGAGCTGCTCCAGAATCAGTTCCGTATCGGCTTTTCCCGCATGGAGCGGGTCATCCGGGAGCGCATGACCATCCAGGACCTGGACATCGTCACGCCCCAGAGCCTCATCAACATCCGACCCGTTACCGCCGCCATCAAGGAGTTCTTCGGCTCCAGCCCCCTCAGCCAGTTCATGGACCAGACCAATCCCCTGGCGGAGCTGACCCACAAGCGCCGTCTGTCCGCTCTGGGCCCCGGCGGCCTGAGCCGCGAGCGCGCCAGCATGGACGTCCGCGACGTCCACTACAGCCACTATGGCCGCATGTGCCCCATTGAGACGCCCGAAGGCCCCAACATCGGCCTTATCAACTATCTGTCCACCTACGCCCGCATCAACGAGTACGGCTTCATTGAGGCCCCCTTCCGGAAGGTGGACCATGAGACAGGCCGGGTCACCGACGAGGTGGTTTACATGACCGCCGACGTGGAGGACCAGTATATCGTAGCCCAGGCGGCGGAGCCCACCGATGAGAACGGCTGCTTTGTCAACGACCGCATCACCTGCCGCCACCGGGACGAGATCATCGGCGTGGAGAAGAACAAGGTGGATTTCGTGGACATCAGCCCCCGGATGATGGTGTCCATCGCCTCCGCCATGATCCCCTTCCTGCCCAACGACGACGCCAACCGCGCCCTGATGGGCGCCAACATGCAGCGTCAGGCGGTGCCCCTGCTGCGGCCCGAGGCCCCCATCATCGGCACCGGCATGGAGCACAAGATCTGCATGGACTCCGAGATCGTGGTCCTGGCCGAGGGCGACGGCGAGGTCACCAAGGTGGACGCCACCTCCATCTCCGTCAGGTACGACACCGGCAAGACCAAGGATTACAAGCTGGTCAAGTTCCTCCGCTCCAACCACACCACCTGCATCAACCAGCGGCCCATCGTATCCGTCGGCGAGCGGGTCCACGGCGCCGACCCCGAAAACGGCATCTCCCCCACCGTCCTGGCCGACGGTCCCGCCACCGAGCAGGGAGAGATCGCCCTGGGCCGGAACATCCTGGTGGGCTTCATGACCTGGGAGGGCTATAACTACGAGGACGCCGTCCTCCTGAACGAGCGCATGGTCCGGGAGGACGTATACACCTCCATCCATATCGAGGAATACGAGGTCGATTCCCGCGACACCAAGCTGGGCCCCGAGGAGATCACCCGCGATATCCCCAACGTGGGCGAGGACGCCCTGAAGGATCTGGACGAGCGGGGCATCATCCGCATCGGCGCGGAGGTCCGCTCCGGCGACATTCTGGTGGGCAAGGTCACCCCCAAGGGCGAGACCGACCTCACCGCCGAGGAGCGCCTGCTGCGGGCCATCTTCGGCGAGAAGGCAAGAGAGGTCCGGGACACCTCCCTGAAGGTGCCCCATGGCGAGAGCGGCATCGTGGTGGACGCCAAGGTGTTCACCCGCGAGGCCGGAGACGAGCTGGGGCCCGGCGTCAATCAGGTGGTCCGGGTCTACATCGCACAGAAGCGCAAGGTTTCCGTGGGCGACAAGATGGCCGGCCGTCACGGCAACAAGGGCGTCGTCTCCCGCATCCTGCCCCAGGAGGATATGCCCTTCCTCCCCGACGGCACTCCCCTGGACATCGTGCTGAACCCCCTTGGCGTGCCCTCCCGTATGAACATCGGCCAGGTGCTGGAGGTCCATCTGGGCTACGCCGCCAAGGCCCTGGGCTGGAAGGTGGCCACCCCCATTTTCGACGGCGCCAACGAGCAGGACATCGCCGACGCCCTCCAGCTGGCCGGTCTGGACCCGGAGGGCAAGAGCTGGCTCTACGACGGCCGCACCGGCGAGCGGTTCGACAACAAGGTCACCGTGGGCTACGTCTACTTCATGAAGCTCCACCACCTGGTGGACGACAAGATCCACGCCCGGTCCACCGGCCCCTACTCCCTGGTCACCCAGCAGCCTCTGGGCGGCAAGGCCCAGTTCGGCGGCCAGCGTTTCGGCGAGATGGAAGTCTGGGCCCTGGAGGCCTACGGCGCGTCCTACACGCTCCAGGAGATCCTGACCGTGAAGAGCGACGACGTCACGGGCCGCGTCCACACCTACGAGTCTATTGTCAAGGGCCACAACGTGCCCAAGCCCGGCGTGCCAGAGTCCTTCAAGGTTCTGGTCAAGGAGCTCCAGGCCCTGTGCCTGGATATCCAGGTGCTGGATAAGGACGGCAACGTCATCGAGCTGAAGGACGACGACGACGAGATGACCACCTTCAACCTCTCCCGCATGGACCGGGACGACCGTGAGGAATACGTGGCCGACGACGCCGCCTTTGAGGAGTCCGGCTTCGCCATTGAGGACATTGACGAGGATGAGGACAACGATTTCGCCGCTGAGGACGACGGCGATGAAGAAGATTTTTGACCGGGAGGAGCGGAATAAATGAGTTTTGTGGAATTTGACGCCATTAAAATCGGCGTCGCCTCTCCGGAGATGATCCGTGAGTGGTCCTACGGCGAAGTGAAAAAGCCGGAGACCATCAACTACCGCACCCTGAAGCCCGAGCGGGACGGCCTGTACTGCGAGCGCATCTTCGGGCCCCAGAAGGACTGGGAGTGCCACTGCGGCAAGTATAAAAAAATCCGTTACAAGGGCAAGATCTGTGACCGCTGCGGCGTGGAGGTCACCAAGAGCAAGGTCCGGCGGGAGCGCATGGGCCATATCGACCTGGCCACCCCCGTCAGCCATATCTGGTATTTCAAGGGCATCCCCTCCCGGATGGGCCTGCTGCTGGACATCAGCCCCCGGATTCTGGAGAAGGTGCTGTACTTCGCCAACTATATCGTCACCGACCCCGGCGAGACGCCCCTCATCAAGAACCAGATCCTCTCCGAGAAGGAATACCGGGACATGCGGGAGAAGTACGAGGACGACTTCCAGGCCGGCATGGGCGCGGAGGCGGTGAAGAAGCTGCTCCAGGACATCGACCTGGAACAGCTCTCGGAGCAGCTCCACGCGGAGCTGAAAAACGCCTCCGGCCAGAAGAAGGGCCGCATCGTCAAGCGCCTGGAGGTCGTGGACGCTTTCCGCATTTCCGGCAACAAGCCGGAGTGGATGATCATCGACGTGCTGCCCGTCATCCCCCCGGACATCCGTCCCATGGTCCAGCTGGACGGCGGCCGGTTCGCCACCAGCGACCTGAACGATCTGTACCGCCGGGTCATCAACCGCAATAACCGTCTGAAGCGGCTGATCCAGCTGAAGGCCCCCGACATCATCGTCCGCAACGAGAAGCGGATGCTCCAGGAGGCCGTGGACGCCCTCATCGACAACGGCCGCCGGGGCCGGGCCGTCACGGGAGCCAACAACCGCGCCCTCAAGTCCCTCTCCGACATGCTCAAGGGCAAGCAGGGCCGTTTCCGCCAGAATCTGCTGGGCAAGCGCGTGGACTACTCCGGACGTTCCGTTATCGTGGTGGGCCCCGAGCTGAAGATCTATCAGTGCGGCCTGCCCAAGGAGATGGCCCTGGAGCTGTTCCGCCCCTTCATCATGAAGAAGCTGGTGGAGGACGGCGCCGCCAACAACATCAAGTCCGCCAAGAAGATGGTGGATAAGGGCAAGGCCGAGGTCTGGGACGCTCTGGACGTGGTCATCAAGGACCATCCCGTCATGCTCAACCGCGCCCCCACCCTCCACCGTCTGGGTATCCAGGCCTTTGAGCCGGTGCTGGTGGAGGGCCGCGCCATCAAGCTCCACCCCCTGACCTGCACCGCTTTCAACGCCGACTTCGACGGCGACCAGATGGCCGTCCATGTGCCCCTGTCCGCCGAGGCCCAGGCCGAGGCCCGTCTGCTGATGCTGTCCGCCAACAACCTGCTGCGCCCCCAGGACGGCGGCCCCGTCACCGTCCCCTCCCAGGATATGGTGCTGGGCTCCTATTACCTCACCTACGTCAACGACAAGGAGCCCGGCGCGGGCAAGGTGTTCGTCAACGAGGACGAGGTCATGCTGGCCTACAACGACCATGTGGTGGGCATCCATGCCCCCGTCAAGGTCCGCCGGAGCTTCATCTACCAGGGCGCCACCTATCAGAAGCTGGTGGACATCACGCCGGGCCGGATCATCTTCAACGAGAACATCCCCCAGGACCTGGGCTTTGTGGACCGCAGCGACGTCGACCACGTGTGCGACTACGAGATTCATATGACCTGCGGCTCCAAGGAGCTGGGCAAGATCGTGGACCGGACCATCCGGACCCACGGCTTCACGGTGGCCAGCGAGGTGCTGGACAACATCAAGTCCACCGGCTACAAGTACTCCACCCGGGGCGCCATTACCATCTCCATCTACGACATGTCCATCCCCGCCAAGAAGTATGACCTCATTCATACCACGGAGCAGCGGGTGGTGGAAATCGAGGATGAGTACAAAATGGGCTTCATGACCAACGACGAGCGTTACCGCGCCGTCGTGGCCGAGTGGGAGAAGACCACCAACGACGTGTCCGACGCCCTTCAGGAAAACCTGGAGGAGCTGAACCCCATTTATATGATGGCGACCTCCGGCGCCCGCGGTTCCATGAAGCAGATCCGCCAGCTGGCGGGCATGCGCGGCCTGATGGCCAACACCGCCGGCCGCACCATCGAGATCCCCATCAAGTCCAACTTCCGCGAGGGCCTGAGCGTGCTGGAGTACTTCATCTCCTCCAGAGGCGCCCGGAAGGGCATGGCCGACACCGCCCTGCGTACCGCCGACTCCGGTTATCTGACCCGCCGTCTGGTGGACGTCAGCCAGGAGGTCATCATCCGTGAAGAGGACTGCGGCGTGGACGAGGGCATTTGGGTCGAGGAGATCAGCGAGAACGGCCAGGTCATCGAAAAGTTTGCCGAACGCCTCCGGGGCCGGTTCCCCGTGAACGACATTGTGGATCCCGCTACCGGCGAGGTCCTCTGTCCCAAAGACCGGATGCTGGACGAGGAGGACGCCAGGATTCTGGAAGCCAGGGGCATCACCCGCGTGGAAATCCGCACGGTGCTGACCTGCCGGGCCAAGAGCGGCGTGTGCGCCAAGTGCTACGGCATGAACCTGGCCTCCGGCAAGCCGGTGGGCACCGGCGAAGCCGTGGGCATCATCGCCGCCCAGTCCATCGGTGAGCCGGGCACCCAGCTGACCATGCGTACCTTCCACACCGGCGGCGTGGCCGGCGGCGACATCACCCAGGGTCTTCCCCGCGTGGAGGAGCTGTTCGAGGCCCGCAAGCCCAAGAAGATGGCTACCCTGGCCGAAATCGGCGGCCGCCTGCGGTTCGAGGAGAGCCACAAGGGTTCCCTGCTGAACATCCATGTGGTGGCTGACGACGGCGAGACCAAAATGTACGCCGTGCCGCACACCGGCCTGCGGGTCAGCGACGGCGACATCATCGAAAAAGGCGCCGCCCTCAACGACGGCGCGCTGAACCCCCACGACGTGCTGCGGACCCGCGGTCCCTCCGCGGTGCACAACTACCTCATTCAGGAGGTTCTCCGCGTGTACCGCCAGCAGGGCGTGGATATCAACGATAAGCACATTGAAGTCATCGTCCGCCAGATGATGCGTAAGTGCCGGGTGGAGGACGCCGGGGATACCGGCCTGCTCTCCGGGTCCATGGTGGACGTACTGGAGCTCCACGAGGCCAACGAGATCGTCCGGGAGCGGACCGCCGCCGGCGAGGTCCGGGCGGACGGCGAACCCCTGCGGGAGGCGGAGGTCACTCAGCTTCTCATGGGCATCACCAAGGCGTCCCTGGCCACGGAGTCCTTCCTCTCCGCCGCCTCCTTCCAGGAGACCACCAAGGTCCTCACCGAGGCCGCCATCAAGGGCAAGGTGGACCACCTGGTGGGTCTGAAGGAAAACGTCATCATCGGCAAGCTGATCCCCGCCGGTGCGGGCATCAGCTCCTACCGGGAGATGGCCGAGGTCGTGGTCCCCGAAGCGGAGGTCCCGGAGCCTCTCTACCCCGAGCCCGTCTATGAGGATCCGGAGGAAGCCGCCCCGCAGGAGGAAGTCCCCGTTCCCGCGGTCGTGGCGGAGGGCGGAGAAGCTTCCGCAGACGGCGAGCTGTAAGCCACCTCTACAGATAAAAACCGGAAGCCGCTTGTTTTTGCGGCTTCCGGTCTTTATCTTATCCCTTACACAGCTGATAGAGAGTGGACACCCCCATGCCGGTGGCTCCCTTGGGCTGGTATGGCTGGCTCATTTTGCCGGAGTCCCCGGTCCCGGCGATATCCAGGTGCATCCAGGGCGTATCCCCGGCGAAGGCCGCCAGGAACAGCCCTCCCGCAATCGCGCCGCAGCCCTCGCTGGAGTTTGCCAGGTCGGCCACGGGGCTCTCGATCAGCTGGCGGTACTCCGGGTAATCCGGCATACGCCAGTATTTCTCTCCGCTGCGTTCAGAGGCGGCCTGGAGCTGGGCGAAGAACGCGTCGTTGTTGGCCATGACCCCCGCCGCCACGCCGCCCAGCATCCGCGCGATGGAGCCGGTGAGGGTGGCGATATCCACGACCTTGCAGGCGTTCTCCTTCTCAATGGCGTAGGTAATCGCGTCGGCCAGAATCAGGCGTCCCTCGGCGTCGGTGTTGCCAACCTCGATGGTCTTGCCGGACATGGAGCCGATCACGTCGCCGGGCAGGAAGCTGGACGGTGAAATCCGGTTCTCCACCGCGGGGATCACGGCGACGACGTTCACCGGCACCCGGTTCTCCGCCAGGGCCAGGATCGCCCCGCAGACCGCCGCGCCGCCGGCCATGTCGCCCTTCATGCCGCCGCTCAGCCGCTGCTTGAGGTTGTAGCCGCCGGAATCGAAGCACACGCCCTTGCCCACCAGGGCGATGGGAGCCTGTTCCGGCTCGCCGCCGCGCCAGCGGAGGACAATGAGCCTTGGGGGATTCGCGGAGCTGTCGCCCACGGCGTGGAAGGCGTCCATTCCCAGCGCCCGCGTATCGTTTTCATCAAGCACCTGGCATTCCACGCCCATTTCCGCCGCCGTGTCCGCGACGCACCGGGCCAGCATCGCCGGGGTCAGCATGTTGGCCGGCCGGTTCGCCAGGTCGCGGGCATAGCAGATCCAGCGGTCCAGCACGGCAGTCTCCGCCAGCACCGCGGCGGCGTCCACCCCCTCCGCGCCGTCAAGATAGAGGCGGAAGGACTGCCCGCTCTTCTTTTCCTTCCAGGTCTCCTGACGGTACAGGGCCAGTTCCGCGCCCTGGATCAGGGCCGCCAGACCTTCCGCGCCAAGCTTCTCCACCGCCGGAGCGGCGTCCAGGAGCGCGGAAGCGCCGTCCAGCGCCGTGACCTGCTTCACCGCCTTAGCGGCGGCACGGCGCAGGTCCTCCGCCGAGAATGTCTCGCCCAGACGCACCAGCAGCTGCCGGGGCCGGTCTCCCATCTCCAGAGAGCCGGCCTTTCCCTCCGGCCGGAGCGTCAGATGCCATTGTACCTCTTCCCCATTCCATAACTGTACCATTTTGATATTCCTCCTCCTTCTTCCATAGAAGACTATGCATGCCGCGGCAGCCGCAGCAACGCAAATTGTACCAAAAATTGTCAGATTTTATGGTACAATTTGCCGCCTTTTTCGATTGCCCCGTCAGGGGCGAGAAAAAGGGCTGAAATAAAATAGAATAGCAGCTCTGCGGCTATTCTACCATATCCTTCCGTGAAATTCCACAATGATTTTCTAAAATCCGCCGCTATTTTTGCGCTGCTCACAGAAGCGGCGGAGGCCCGCGCCTCCGCCGCGCTGTATTAACCGTTTTTATTCGGTTTCCGCCCGGCCCAGCCGCGCCATGCAGTCCGGCCCCAGCAGGGGAGCCAGCTCTTCCCAGTCCAGCCGCAGCTCCACCTCGCCGATGGCGTAGGGTCCCAGCTCATAGGGGGCGTAGACAACCCGCATCCCCTCCTCGTCAAAGAGCGCAGCGCCGCCGTTTCCGCCGCGGATAATATCCTGATAGTCCTCCCAATAGCCGCCGGGTCCGTCGCGGTCCGCCTTCTCAATCAGCAGCTCCGCCGCACCGGCCCGGAAAGCCGCCGGATCGTCCGCCAGCTGGCTGGGGTCCAGAATGAACTGCCCCGACGCCAGGTCGAAGAGGTAGCCGGTGACATAGCTGTTGGGGTGGGTCCCGCCGGTATAGCTCCCCCGGCGCAGGCATACGGAGATGATCTCGCCGCAGAAAACGGCGGATGTCTCCGCGTCATCCTCATATTCCGCCGCAAGGAAGCCGAATTCCCTGTATACCTCCGCCGCGTCGGCGGCCATCGCCTGTCCCTGCTCCACCATTTCATCGGCCATCGCGCGCATCCTGCTGTTGAAAGCCTCTATATTCCGCTCCGCCGTCTCTGCGCCGGCGGGAGAGACGGCGTCCGCGTTGCCAAGCGCCAGCAGAACAATCTGATAGCTGTAAACGGCGAGCGGCTTTCCGTCCTCAGACCGGAACTGATTGCCGGCGGTGAAGGGGACAACCTCATATACCGGCTCCTCCCAGAAGGGCTCCGCCACCTGCGAAGCCTCCCGCTCCTCCCCGGACGGCGCCGGGTCGAACAGAGCCATCCCTGCGCAGCCCGCCAGCAGCAGTATACAGGCTATCGGCAAAACCAGCCATCGTTTTTTCATCGCACCTGCCTCCTTTTCCGTACCTCACAGCATCAACGGACCAGCCGCATATTCCCTCTCCGGTCCCGCCTGAGACAAATCCGGGCAGGCCAACACATATAAATCCGTGCAGCGGGCCTCCTGGTCAAAGACGCGCTGGACCTCCCGGTCCATCCGCCGGACGTGTCCGGGCTTGGTAATCACCGGCAGGGACGCGGTTTCCCGCATCCGCCCCAGCAGGGCTCTCCCCCGCCCGTTGGCCCCCAGCACCCGGATGTAGGGCGGCGTCTCCCCCTGGGCGGCCTGGGGTACGCCCAGGTAGGCCTGAAGAAGCATCCGCCGCAGGCGGGCCAGGGGATAGCGCCTGGTTTGGGCTGTCTCCAGAATCTCCTCCGGACTGACGGCGGCATGGACGGCGGCATAAAACCGGTGGTACAGTCCCTCGTTCCCGCCGTCGTAGAGACGAAAGTCGTCCTCATCCATCCGGCGCAGCCGGGCCAGCACCGCCCGCAGGCAGTTGTCCATGGCCGCCGGGGCCCGTCCGGCCTCGATTTCCCGGGAAATAATGTCCGCCGGAGCCTCCGGCAGCATCCCCCGCCAGTCTCCTCCGGCCAGCAGCTTCCGCCGGATGGCGGAGGCGGAGGGATATCCGCTCTCCCCGCCGCTGTCGTGGTCCGCACCCACGCGGGGCAGCGCCAAAGGCTCTATGGCGCGCCCTTGCGCCCGCAGGGCCCGCAGATATTCCACCGCCAGGGCGTTGTTGGGCCGGGACAGGCACTCCGCCGCGTCCCCTGCCAGAGTCCGGACCGCCGCCTGCCGCGCGGCGGCAAAGGTCATGCCCCCGCCGGCAATCCGACGCAGTTCAGCTCGGTACTCCGGACTCTCCAGGCACGCCGCCACAGCCGCCAGAGGCTCCAGCGCCCCGCTCTCGCAGCCGAAGGCCAGGTGGGTCACCGCGCCGGTCGCCGCCAGCATCGCCACGCCCCCCTGGGCGAACCGCTCCGCCCCGGCGCAGGCCCAGGGCGTGGGCAGCTCAAGCACCAGGTCCGCGCCGCCCCGCAGGGCCATCTCCGCCCGCGCGCGCTTGTCCAGAATGGCGAAGTCTCCCCGCTGGACGAAATTCCCGCTCATGCACACGGCCACCGCCGTGTCCGCTCCCAGCCGCCGGCGGACCTCCCCGATCTGCCAGCCGTGGCCCCGATGGAAGGGATTATATTCCGCGATCACTCCCACAACCGCCACCGTAAGCCCCCTTATATGCCCTTTCACAAAAATTTTTGGAAAAACTTCCGAAAAATGGTTGCCTGTCCCGCGCAAATAGTCTACAATATGGGTTGGTATCTATTCTAGCCGTCTCCTGCCGGAAAAGCAAGGACAGGCCGGAAACAAAAAATAACAAATAATAACAATCCAAGGACAAGGAGAATTGACTGATGAAAATTCTGATCATCAACGCGGGCAGCTCTTCCCTGAAATACCAGTTTATGGAGTCCGAGGGCGGCCAGGTCTTCGCCAAGGGCCTGTGCGAGCGCATCGGCATCGACGGCCGCCTGACCCACAAGGTTCCCGGCCGGGACGACGTGAAGCAGGACATCCCCATGCCCACCCACAGCGAGGCGATTCAGGCGGTGCTGGACATCATGGTCGATCCGGTGAAGGGCGTCATCGCCTCCACCGACGAGATCGCCGCCGTCGGCCACCGCGTCCTCCACGGCGGCATGGCCTTCACCGCCAGCTGCATCATCGACGACGCCTGCATCGAGGCCATCAAGAAGTGCATCCCCCTGGGTCCCCTCCACAACCCCGCCAACCTCATGGGCATCGAGGCCTGCCAGAAGATCATGCCCACCACTCCCCAGGTGGCCGTGTTCGACACCGCTTTCCACATGACCATGCCCCCCAAGGCGTATATCTACGCCATCCCCTACGAATACTATGAGAAGGACGACGTGCGCCGCTACGGCTTCCACGGCACCAGCCACCGCTACGTCTCCGCCCGTGCCATCGACATGCTGGGTAATCCGGAGCACAGCAAGGTGATCTGCTGCCACCTGGGCAACGGCTCCTCCCTCTCCGCCGTGGTGGACGGCAAGTGCGTGGACACCACCATGGGCCTTGGGCCCCTCGCCGGCTTCCCCATGGGCACCCGCTCCGGCGACGTGGACGCCACCATCCTGGAGTACCTGATGGGCCGTTACGGCTATGACATCAAGGAAATGCTGAACATCCTCAACAAGAAGTCCGGCGTGCTGGGCATCTCCGGCGTCAGCTCCGACTTCCGCGATCTGGACGACGCGGCGGCCCAGGGCAACGAGCGGGCGCAGCTGGCTCTGGACAAGTTCATCTACGAGGTGAAGAAGTTCATCGGCGCGTATGCCGTCGCCATGGGCGGCGTGGACGCCATCGTGTTCACCGCCGGCATCGGCGAAAATTCCTGCGACCTGCGGGCCAGGATCTGCGAGGGCATGGAGTACATGGGCGTGAAGATGGACGTGGAGAAGAACAACGTCCGCGGCAAGGAAGTGGACGTGTCCGCCGCCGACTCCAGGGTGAAGATCTTCGTCATCCCCACCAACGAGGAACTGATGATTGCCATGGATACCGCCGCGCTCTGCAAATAACGCGAAACACAGCGCCGCCCTGCCGCCCGGTAAACGACGGCGGGGCGGCAATGCTATGGATAACTTTCGAGGAGGAAACTGCAATGCTGAAAGGTAAGATCGCCATTGTCACCGGCGGGACCCGGGGCATCGGGTACGCTATCGTGGAAAAGTATCTGGAGAACCACGCCACTGTCATCCTCTGCGGTTCCCGGCAGGAGACCGCGGACAAGGCCGTCGCTCAGCTGAAAGCGAAGAACCCCGACTGGCCCGTGGAGGGCATCGCCCCGGATCTGGGGGACTACGCAGCCGTCAAGGCCGCCTTTGACGGCGTTCTGGAGCGGTACGGGCGCATCGACATTCTGGTCAACAACGCCGGGATGTCCTCCGCCGAGCCCCTCTCCGCCTACACCCCGGAGCTGTTCCGGAAGGTCATGGCTCTGAACGTGGACGCGGCGTTCTACTGCATCCGGGCCGTCTACGACGCCATGGCGGCCCAGGGCAGCGGCTGCATCCTCAATACCAGCAGCATGGTCAGCCGCCACGGACAGCCCAGCGGCGTGGCCTACCCCACCAGCAAGTTCGCCGTCAACGGCATGACCCTTTCCCTGGCCCGTGAGCTGGGCCCCAAGGGCATCCGGGTCAACGCCGTGGCCCCCGGCGTCACCAACACGGACATGATGAAGGCCGTGCCGGACAGCGTCATCCAGCCGCTGATCCAGTCCATCCCCCTGCGCCGCATCGGCGAGCCGGAGGACCTGGCCAACGCCTTCCTGTTCCTGGCCAGCGACGCCGCCAGCTATATTACCGGCGAGATCATCCACGTGGGCGGGCAGGCCAGGTCCTAGGCGGACGGCCAGACCCGGTCTTCCCCAACCCGCGAAGCCGCTCCGCCGTTCGTGCGGGGCGGCTCTTTTCGTCCCCCTTTTCCTCCCACCGCCGGATACAGCGGCAAAAGTCACGATTTATGAAGAAAAGTGGGCGTTCCCCCTTGCAATCCCGCCGTCAATCCGATATAATACTTTCCATGTGCAACTTTTGCCGGGCACAGACCGGACAATATACAAAGAGAGTGTGATTTGCTTTGAAGTACGATTTTGCCGCCATTGAGCCGAAATGGCAGAAGCGCTGGGAGGAAGCCAAGGTCTTCGCCGCCTCTGACCGCAGCGAGAAGCCCAAGTTCTACGGCCTCATCGAGTTCCCCTACCCCTCCGGGCAGGGCCTCCATGTGGGCCATCCCCGTCCCTACACCGCCATGGACATCGTTACCCGTAAAAAGCGGATGGACGGCTACAACGTCCTCTTCCCCATGGGCTTTGACGCCTTCGGCCTGCCCACGGAGAACTACGCCATCAAGAATCATATCCATCCCGCCATCGTCACCAGGCAGAACATCGCCCGCTTCACCACCCAGCTGAAGCGGCTGGGCTTCGGCTTCGACTGGGACCGGGTGGTGGATACCACGGACCCCAATTACTACAAGTGGACCCAGTGGATTTTCCTCCAGCTTTACAAGAAGGGTCTGGCCTACAAGGCCACCATGCCGGTGAACTGGTGTACCTC
Source organism: Oscillibacter sp. (assembly GCA_014799925.1). Lineage (GTDB taxonomy): Bacteria > Bacillota > Clostridia > Oscillospirales > Oscillospiraceae > Pelethomonas. Next base: position 9,760 of record JAAVHC010000002.1, on the reverse strand, counting down.
CTGCAAGTGCGTCCTGGCCAACGAGGAAGTGGTGGAGGGCGTCTGCGAGCGCTGCGGCAGCGCCGTCATCCGCAAGGAAAAGAGTCAGTGGATGCTGCGCATCACCCAATACGCCCAGCGGCTCATCGACGACCTGGACGAGCTGGACTTCATCGAGCGGGTCAAGACCCAGCAGAAGAACTGGATCGGCCGCTCCACCGGCGCGGAGGTCACCTTCAAGGCCACCACCGGCGATGAAATCGTCGTCTTCACCACCCGGCCTGACACCCTCTTCGGCGCGACCTACATGGTCCTGTCCCCTGAGCACGAGCTGGTGAAAAAGTGGATGCCCCTGCTGAAAAACGCGGACGAGGTACGGGCCTATCAGCAGGCCGCCGCCTCCAAGAGCGATCTGGAGCGCACGGAGCTGAACAAGGAAAAGACCGGCGTATGCCTGGACGGCGTGAAGGGCGTGAACCCGGTAAACGGCCGGGAGATTCCCATCTTCATCTCCGACTACGTGCTGGCCACCTACGGCACCGGCGCCATCATGGCCGTGCCGGCCCATGACGACCGCGACTGGGAGTTTGCCAAGAAGTTCGGCTGTGAGATCATCGAGGTTGTCTCCGGCGGCGAGGACGTGCAGAAGGCTGCCTTCACCGCCAAGGACGACACCGGCATCCTGGTCAATTCCGAGTTCCTCAACGGCCTGACCGTCAAGGCCGCCATCCCCGTCATTACCAAGTGGCTGGAGGAGAAGGGCATCGGAGAGGCCAAAGTCAACTACAAGCTCCGGGACTGGGTCTTCTCCCGCCAGCGGTACTGGGGCGAGCCCATCCCCATGGTCTGGTGTGAGAAATGCGGCTGGCAGCCCCTGCCGGAGGACCAGCTGCCCCTGCTGCTGCCGGAGGTGGAGAGCTATGAGCCCACCGACGACGGCGAGAGCCCCATCAGCAAGATGACCGACTGGGTCGCCACAACCTGCCCCTGCTGCGGCGGACCGGGCAAGCGGGAAACGGACACCATGCCCCAGTGGGCCGGATCCAGCTGGTACTTCCTGCGCTACATGGACCCCAACAACGACAAGGCCCTGGCCTCCAAAGAGGCTCTGGACTACTGGTCCCCGGTGGACTGGTACAACGGCGGCATGGAGCACACCACCCTGCACCTGCTCTACAGCCGGTTCTGGCACAAATTCCTCTATGACATCGGCGTGGTGCCCACCAAGGAGCCCTACCGGAAGCGCACCAGCCACGGCATGATCCTGGGCGAGGGCGGCGAGAAGATGTCCAAGTCCAAGGGCAACGTGGTCAATCCGGACGACATCGTCAAGGACTACGGCGCGGACACCCTGCGCATGTATATCATGTTCATCGGTGATTTTGAGAAGGCCGCCGTCTGGTCCGACAACGCCGTGAAGGGCTGCAAGCGCTTCCTTGACCGGGTATGGAACCTGTCCGAGAACTGCGGGGACAGCCCGGACTACACGCCCGCCAACGAGTCCTCCATCCATAAAACCATCAGGAAGGTGGCGGACGACATCGAGGCCATGAAGTTCAACACCGCCATCGCCGCTATGATGGCCCTGGTCAACGACTTCTACGCCAACGGCTGTTCCAGGGGCGACATGAAGACCCTGCTGCTCCTGCTGAACCCCTTCGCGCCCCATATGTGCGAGGAGCTGTGGGAGAACATGGGCTTTGCCGCCGCCGAAGGCAGGATGGCCTGCCAGATGGCCTGGCCCGCTTACGACGAGAGCAAGACGGTTGCCTCCTCCGTGGAGATGGCCGTCCAGGTTCAGGGCAAGCTGAAGGGAACCGTCAACGTCCCCGTGGACAGCGAGGAGGCCGCCGTGGTGGAGGCCGCCAGGGCCGTGGACAAGGTGGCGCGGGCCATCGAGGGCATGGACATCGTGAAGGTGATCCATGTGAAGAACAAGCTGGTGAACCTGATCGTGAAGCCTGCGAAATAGCGGACCGACACAGCGGCGCGGTATGCTTCGGCATACCGCGCCGTTTCTGCGCGTCAAAAAATGCGCCGCATCTTTCTGACAATCAGCTTGTCCCAAGCAGTACCCATTTTCTGCCCCGCCTCTGCGCATCCGCTATGTACCCGGATGCCGCGGCGGGCGGCATCCGGATGCGCTGTCATCATTGCAGCATCAGGTCACAGCAATTGAAATCGTTGTCAACGTAATGGGCGATGAACCGCGCCTTGAAATTCCGCGTGTTGCAGATGGCATTCGGGGCGCCGGAGACGTTCAGGTCCTCCGGGAGGACGAAGTTGATGCACCGGACGGTCACATCCCGGCAGGTTTCTCTGGTGTGAGCGGGAATCGTCATGGTTTTCATACCGCGTTTATATTCGTTGCCCTCGTCGTCCACTTCGGAGAGAAGGACCGCCAGGGCCACCCGCTTGTAGGGGCATACGCTGCGCAGCCGGACATCCAGCTGAACGATGCGTCCCAGGGAATCCATCCCCAGATCGCCGGCGTCAAAGTTCACGGTGTCCTCGCAGCCGTCTACAGACAGCTCCACAGGCTCCGGACAGGCCTCGGGCCGGACGATGATGTCGCAGTCCACGTCCAGCTCCGGAGAGGGGAAGGTCACCACGTTGCCCTCCGCGTCGCTGTAATCAATGGACTCGTTCACCTCCACCGTACCCGAGCAGGGGCCGACATGCCTGACAGTGAACTCCAGCACCGCGCCCTCGCTCTGGCTTACGCCCAGCTCGTCGATCTTCCACTGCACCGAGGTGTTATCCAGCAGGCTGGCGGTACCCTTGGAGGGCATGGATACGGCGGTGATCCGGAAGCAGGGGGACACCTTGTCGGTGACCACGATGTCTGTCGCGCCGGGCCTGGAGATGTTTCTGGCCAGTTCAGCGAAAATATCCTCCAATTCCGCGTCGTCAGGCGTGATGGCAACATAGGCGGAGGACGGCTTGGAAGCCCAGTCCTCCAGTGCGGAGACATCCACGCCGTCGCTGCCGGACAGGCCAATGGCATAGATGACGATCCCGTCGGCTCTGGCCGCCGCGGCGATGGGAGCGGGATTGGTGCCGGCGGTGGTCTTGCCGTCGGTGAACATGACCATCACCCGCGCGTTGCCGGAGAGGGGCGTCAGCAGCTCAGCAGCCTTAGTGAAGGCATCGGCGTGGTTGGTGCTCCCATTGGCGGACAGCGCGTCAACCGCCGCCTTCAGGTCGCTGACGGAGGTGATCATCTGGGTGTCCTTCACCGCCGTATCCGCAAAGCTGACAATGCCGATACGGCTGCCGGAGCCGATCTGGCCGTCCTGCGCGCCGCCGGTGGCGTCGCTAATAATGTCGATAAATGCCTTAGCGCCGTTTTTCAGATTTGCCAGGGCGCTCCCCGCCATGCTGCCGGAGCGGTCCAGAATCAGGACGATGTCGGTGGGGTGGGTTACGATATCGGGGGCTGCGGTCAGAGAGAGCTTCACTTGAAAAGAACCGTCGCAGTTAATACTCGCTGCGCTGAGTTCTTTGTTAGAGTTGGTAATACCCATGGATCTGATTCCTTTCTGAGCCCTGTCTTTCTATGCGGGCTCAGTCCATACTATGCCACCGGAGGGCCGGGCGACACAATGTGCCGGCAGCAGAATTCCGCCGGGAGGACAGCGGCGTGCTGCCTCCCGGCGGAGCATGTGTATCTCACTCAATATGGAAGAAAGGCCAGGTCCATGTCCACCTTCCCGCTGACGCCCGGTACGCTGCCGCTGTCCGTATACTGCCAAATCCGATAATCGTAATACATATCGGGTTTGGCGGCGTACTGCGCAAACCAGAAGTCATAAGCCGCCAGCTGGGTGCGGTCCAGCCGGTTGTACCCCACCTCCCTGCCGATATAAATCATCGGCGTATAACCCGCCTGGGCGACGGTGTCGCAGAAAGCGATGGCGCAGCTCGTCAGCGTGACGCTGTCCACGTTGGCGCTTCGGGCCGTTTTGGAATAAATCTCCCAGTCAAAGACCACCGGGTACTCCAGACCCCGGCCGGCAAGCTTGCCCAGCACAAACTGGGCCTCCTCCACCGCCTCCTGCACGGAAACCGCCTGGGAGTAAAAGTACACGCCGGTCTTGATTCCAGCGCTCTGCGCCCCCGCCAGATTATCCTCGAACTTGACGTCCTCATAGAGATCCCCGGAGTCGGCCAGCCGTCCGCCAACGCGGACGAAGGCAAACGCGATCCCCGCGCCGGCCACCTCTCGCCAGTCAATGTCCCCGTTGTGCCGGGAGACGTCGATGCCGATGGCGGTGACATAGTCCGGATCGTTATAATACATGCGGCTGCCGTCCCGGACAAAGAGGTCCATGTTATAGGGCGCCACAGGCGCTCCCCACTGAACGGGAAGCCGTTTGTTTCCGTACTCGATATAACCGGAGAGCGCCGGATTGTTCGGCGTTTGATAGGCCCTGAGCCGGGAGACGATGGCGCACATCTCTGCCCGCGTGATGCCGTCCAGGGGGTGGTAGAACCGCTGGCTCCCGGCGGTGTCCCCGGTAATGACGCCCGCCTCATAGAGGGCCAGGGCATATCCGTCGTCCACATCGGCGAACGGCGAGAGACCGTCCACCTGGCCCAGGCCCATGGCAATGGCGGCAATCCGGGCAATGGAAAGGCGGTCGATGGGCGCGTCCAGATCGTAGATCTCCCCGGGCATCACACAGCCCAGTCCTTCCGCGAGCGCCAGGTAATTGGACGCCCAGTGGCCGGAGAAAGCGTTGCCGGGGTCCGACTGGATGGCCGCTACCAGCAGCAGCTTCAGCGCCTCACCGGCGGTCAGCTGGTTGTCCGGCTGGAACGTCCCGTCGGGATACCCGCCCAGGATCTTCTGATAGCTCAGCTCCCGGACATAGGAATAGTGCCAGTCTCCCTCTTTCACATCGCTGTAGGGATTGACCCAGGAGGAATAGTCCGGCTTCTCCTCCGCCGGCTCCGTGGGAACGCTGCCTCCGGCGCTCCAGCGGGCATAGACCGTCAGAGGCCCCATGGCGATTTCCTCCCCCGTCAGCTGCGCGCCGCCGAGGGTATACCATCCCAGGAAGGTCTGCCCCGCCAGAGTGGGGACCGGCAGGTGTCCGTAGGCCTCCGCCACGGGATAGAACACCGTCCGGTTCTCCACATCCCCCCCATTGGGCTCATAATGTATGTAGCTATAGCGCAGCGCGCCATCGTTCTGGTAATCCCCATAGAGGAACAGGAACGCCTCCCGCAGGCGGCGGGATGTCAGATTTTCCAGCACGGTGGTGCCCGTGTGGCACCAGGTGGCGATGGCGTTCACCACCTCAACCTCGCTGTAACGGTCAATGCCGTTGATGAGATAGGAGCAGAACCGGTATTCGGGGTTGATCCACTGGGCGCCCAGCGTATAGGTCAGGCTGATCATGGCGTCAAACTGCTGCTGAGTGACAGAGACGCCGTACCGGACCAGGAAGTTGTTTACCAGACTCTCCTCCCTGGGCAGGTGCTCCCGCATCAGGAGCTCCGCCTGCTCCGGCGTGACGCCGTACGGGTAGTCCGCCGGGTCACACTCCACGCCGTAGCCCACGTACCACTTCCCATTGCTGTCGGCGTAGGGCATCTCACGGTAGCCCTCCAGCTCCTTGATCATTTCCACGCAGGCGTCGCTGGTGGTATAGGTCTCCACCGTCATGGCGGCTCCGGACAGCATCGTCAGCGTCAGGACCATGGCCAATACCATGGCAAGCGCCCGTTTCAGGGAAGTCGTTCGTTTCATAGACCGTCTCACTTTCTTGGGCAGATATCATCCTTTGATTCTTTTCACGTGCCTCGACTATAAATTCGACAGCAGTTTACCATAATCGACCGAAAAAAGGAAGTCCCCGGCGGCTAAATTAATAATTTTGTAACACTTCTTCTTGAAGGAAGAGATATCAAAAAGAGCTTTTGATTCTGCGCAACCGCATCCGCAGACCGGCCCGGCCCTGAGCCCTGGCGGCGGCCCGCGGGCAGCGGTATTGCCTCTTTCATTGAGGGATCGCACAATATATTGCTTCCGGGCTGAAAGGTCGGAAGCGGTATTTGCCGCGCTTTGCGGTTGCCGCCGGCTGGTCCGGACAGAAAAATCCCACCCGGCATGAGCCGGGCGGGACAAAACATCTGATGATTATCCGGGCAGGACCCTGGAGCGGCCGCCGCCCTCTCCCCGCAGACGGAAGCGGTTGGTCTGGGTCTCCAGCATCCGCACCTGGTCAAACAGCTCGGAGCTGACGGCCGCGGATTCCTCGCTGCTGGCGGAGTTGCTCTGCACCACGGAGGAAATCTGGCCGATGCCCTCCGCTACCTGCGCAATGGCGGCCGCCTCGCCCTCGATGGCGGTGGTGATCTCCTTGATGCCGGCATCGGACTGAAGCACCAGGTTCAGGGCCTCCTGAAGGCTGTCGGAAACCTCGCCCACGATATGCCGTCCCTTCCTGGTGGCCTGAACAGAGTTCTCGATCAGCTCCCTGGTTGCCTTGGCCGCCTGGTCGGACTGGGCCGCCAGAGAGCGGACCTCATCGGCTACCACGGCAAAGCCCTTGCCCGCGACGCCGGCCCGGGCGGCCTCCACGGCGGCGTTCAGGGCCAGAATGTTGGTCTGGAAAGCAATGTTCTCGATGGTGGCAATGATCTTATCAATCTGCTCGGAGGCATGGGTAATATCCATCATGGCGGAAACCATATTTGCCATATGCCGGGAGCTGGCCTGCACCTGCTCCGTGGTCAGGCGGGCGCTCTCCTGCGCGGCCCCAGCCGTCCGAACATTGGTCTCGGCGGTATTCCGCAGGTCCTCCAGGGTGGCCTGGAGCTGCTCCACCGCGCTGGCCTGCTCCGTGGCGCCCTGAGCCAGGTTCTGCGCGCCGTTGGAGAGCTGTTCGGCGCTGCCGGAAACCTGACGCTCCGCCTGACGGATGTTGGCGAACGCCTCGGAAATATTGGCGGTAAAGTTGTCAATGGACGTTTCGATAGACTGGAAGTCCCCAATGAACGGCGCCGTAGTGTGTACGTTGAAGTTGCCCTGAGAGAGCTGTTCCATCATGCGGTTGATATCCGTCACATAATCGTTGATCCGCCCCATAGACAGCCGCAGGTTCTCCGCCAGCACACCCAGCTCGTTTTTCGACTCGCAGCGCAGATCCAGAGCCAGCCTGCCGTCATGAAGCGGCTTGGTGCTCTCCGTGATGGTGATAATGGGCTTTACGACATAATTGAGCACGTAAATTACCAGGCTGATCAGGCAAATCATGGCCAGGCTCAGGCCGGCAATGGACGTGGCGTGCATAATGACGACGATGCTCTCGATCCGCTGCTCACTCTCGCCGTTGGCCTGAGTCAGCAGGTCCAGCACCTGGTCCAGCTTGCCCACCAGGACGGTCAGATTGGACTGGATCGTATTCTGGTAGTAGCGTCTGGCCTGTACCGGACTGTCCTCTTTCAGCTCCAGCACGTATTGGGCCGACGCGTGCAGCTCCTTGTGCAGGGGCTCCATCTCCTCCCGAAGGGCCAAGACGACCGCGTCATCCGTGCCGGCCTCGCCATAGATCCACTTGCCCAGCACGCAGGTATCGGGCGCGGTGCTGCCGGTAAACTCCGCGCCGGCGTACAGGGCGCTGCTGAGGCTGCTGGCCCACTTATAGTGGGCGGTTTCCGCCTGCTGGCAGCGGTTGAGCAGCTCCGTGGCCAGCTCGCTGGCCTCCTGCGCCCGATCCAGACGGATGATATTGACGGTGATCATCGCACTGAACAGAAAGACGGACACAAACGCCGCCGCCACCCTGATCCATACGCTCCTTCTAATGCTTTTTCCCATAAATTCCTCCCTTTCATCTTCCGCGTCGCCCCTCCCCTCTTCTTTCCGCCGGCAGGCGGGGGGCAGGGAATGCAAGGTTGTTTCATTATACCGTCTTTCCGGTTCCATTGCAAGAGCAACCGCAAAAAATCTCCCGGAAATTCCAAAGGAGCAAAGGTCTCCGCCTCCTCTTGTAATTTCTTTCCAATCATGGTACAATCAAGCGAAAACAATCCTGGAGGTACGATCCCATGCGGATGCGGAAAAAGAAAAATCTCATTCCCCGGATGGAGCGGTGCGAAGCCTGCCAGATCAAGGACGGCTTTTCCCTGAAAGGACATTGGCGGGAGACGCTGATGCCTCAGGCCGCGGAGCTGCGCCTGGAGCTGGGCTGCGGCAAGGGCCGCTTTACGGCGGAAACCGCCCGGCAGAATCCGGACATTCTCTTCATCGCCATTGAGAAGGTCCCCGACGCCCTGGTGGTCGCCATGGAGCGGGCCACGGCTCTGAAATTGAAAAACGTATTCTTCGTCGTAGGGGACGCGGCGCTGCTGCCGGACTATTTTTCCCAGGACGAGGTCGACCTCATTTATATCAATTTCTGCGACCCCTGGCCTCCCAAACGGCAGGCAAAGCGGAGGCTGACCCATCGGGGGTTCTTGGCGCTCTACCAAAAGGTGCTGAAGCCCGGAGGGCAGATCCACTTCAAAACCGACAACCAGCCCCTCTTCGAGTTTTCCGTCCTGGAATTCCCGGAGGCCGGATACGAGCTGTCGGAGGTCACGCGCGACCTCCACAGGGACGGCCCCTGCGGGGTCATGACCGATTACGAGGCGAAGTTTTACGGAGAGGGGCTCCCCATCAACCGATGCGTGGGAACGCTTCCCTTAGGGCCTGTTTAGCATCTGTCCGCACGCATCTTGCTGACGGTGCAATCCGCGCACGTCCAGATGCTATCGGAGGAACAGGAAAGAGCTGTTAATTTTTTATGAAAAATGAGTTTCCCCCGTTGTGTTTCCCCGCCATCTGTGCTATTCTATAATTATCATGAGTCAACCAAACGCAGAAAAGGAGTGATTTCATATGGTTAGACTGATTATGAGCGGCTCGGGCGAGGGCAAGACCAAGCAGCTCATCCAGCTCATGGAGAACGCCGCGGAGCACGAGGTTGGGTGCATGGTATGCATCGAGCCGAAGCGCAACATGAGCTTCAATATCCGTCATCAGACCCGGCTGGTCGACGCCTCGGAGTTCGCCGTCAGCAGCTTTGAGTCCCTGCGCGGCTTTGTCTGCGGCCTGTACGCCGGCAACTATGACATTTCCCATATCTTTATTGACGATCTTTGCAAGGTTGCCCACAGCTCCAACGAACGGGAGATCGGCGAATTCCTCAACTGGCTGGACGCGTTCAGCTCTCCCCTTAATCTGAAGGTGACCATCACTCTCAGCGCCGCCCCCGATTCCGCTACGGACACCATGCGGAAGTATATGTAACCGCGCGTCTGTTCTCTGCGAAAGGATCACCCCGGCCGTCAGGCGGGGCGCCAACGAGGGGGTATTCCCAACCGACACAGCCGGATCCTATCGAGTGAATCAGCGGGGGGGAGCCGCAACCTGAGGTGACTCCGAAAAGTGAGATAAAGCTTAGGGACAAAAACTGTTCAAGAAGCCGAAAGGGCTTGCAGTCTGTGAAGAGCGGGCGGCAAGCCCTTTCATTTTGCTTCCAGAGGGGAAAGCCGATTTTATAGTCGACGCGCTTGAGAAACGGTATAGTAACCGCAGTTCAAAATCAGTAAAGTTTAGGGCCGCCCAGGATTATGCATGACCCCTCGATGGGGTCATGCATAATCGTACAAAGGGCGGTGGGTCCAGGCGTCAGGCGGCCAAAGGCCGCCCCAGCCCTAAGCCGCGCAAAGCGCGGCCCACGGGGCAAAGCCCTGGTGGGTTTGGGCGAAGCCCAACACTTACTCG
>JAAVHC010000040.1 GCA_014799925.1 Oscillibacter sp. | reverse complement strand
CCCCTCTCTGCTCTGTTCCCCAGCACCATCCTTGACTTTGTCGAATATCGCTTACACAGAATTTTACACCATGCCTTTCTCCGCAGGCCGTCCGCTCTTGGACTTCCGCCCGAAACGCTGAATCCAGAAAAATCCATTGGCAATTTACCACTGCTGATGCCAGAATCAAGCTTGTCAAGCTCTACCCCTCTTTAGTCTAATTCCTGACAGGATAAACTGCTACATCTGTCCATACGGTTCGTGCAGCTGAAAACAGCCTGGATTGAGTACTAAGTTGTGTACCCCCATCATGAGGGAGAACGATTGGCGTAATAAACTGGAGGTCACCCTAACACTTCCATAACTTTTTCATATTTGTGTTGATAGAGTTTTTTGCCTCTTATAGATAGTTTCTGAAAACTCCTTTGCAGTTTATTTTTTACAAACTCTCTACCATCCTCAATTCCCAATTTCTTTTGAACATAAGCTAAATACAATAAACTGGGTACACTGTCAAAATGCGAGATTGCATCGGCATCAGCAACGCATAATTCTTCAATACTACTTTTTTCAAAAGATACACTTCCCCTGTGATTTTCAATACATTTTTGCACCAATAATATTTTCTCGTCATTATAATCGTATTTTTTCAAAATATCATATGCCATTTTAGCTCCATGTATATGATGCAACGCATATAAACTATAATCAGTAATGGAGGCAATATCATGTAACCAAGCTGCAATCATAACAATTTCCTTATCTGCCCCATACTCATCTGCTAAAATTTCCGCATTTTGAACCACCGCAGCAATATGGTAATAGCACCCCAGACCAAATTCATTTGTTTCTCTTTGACATCGATCATATATTTCCTGTTGTAAATCTTTCAAAATATCCTTTCGCATCTGCTCCATGTGATTTTCTCCATCCTTATCTTAAAATTCCGATTTGTTACTCCTCACAGGTCCTATATACTACCATGTCGCCTAGCGAATCAATCAAAAGAGACGGTAATTTGAAGCACTTGTGTACTTTTTGTGTACTAGGTACCGCCCGAACCTCTGAAACCGTTGCAACACAAGGGGGTCGGGCGGCTGATACCTTTAACTTTCAAGAAAAAGTATCAATCCCGCCTTGTAAATTTTACAAGCAAGGCTTGCTGGACAGTTTCGCTCCATCGTGTCATACTGAGCACAGCGGCAAAGGAAACAGAATCTGCCTGTATGAAAAAAACAGATTGGAGGAAGATTCATGAAGCTGACAATTGGAGAAAAAATTGCCATCCTGAGAAAGGAGAAGAACATCACGCAGACGGAGCTGGCGGAGTACCTTTTTCTTGCCCCTCAGACAGTTTCCAGGTGGGAGGTTGGAAACGGGGCCCCGGAGATCACCCTGCTGCCAAAAATCGCGACCTTTTTCGGAGTCAGTATTGACGAGCTCTTCGGAATGACGTCCCTGGAGCGCGCGGATGATCTTGTCTCAAAGTACTCCGTACTGAGGGATGAGAGAACCTTTCAGGAGGCTATGGAATGCGTGAACGCACAGCTCCGGACGATAAATGCCTCTCTCAAAAGCGGCGCGGGGGATGCCGCCGGGCTGGAAACGGACAGAGACACCCTGGAGGCATGGAAGGTGCATCTGTGGATACAGCAGGGGAGGGAGGCCTTCAGGCGGGCCCTGGAGCTTGTGGAATCTTTTGTGGGGAAAACAGCTGGAAATCCGGACCATCCCTGGTATCTGCGCATGAGATTACAGCGGTGCCAGCTGCGGGCAAACATGGGACAGGGCCGGGAAGCGTTGGCTGAGTGCAGAGAGAATTTCAAGGATCATCCGGATGAACTTACCTTGCAGATTTATTTCAGTATGCTGTACGAGTTACAGGCGTATGAGGAAATACGGTCCATTTCGGAGATGGACAGCCTGGTCAGAGAGAGCATATTTCCGATCACAGCAAAAAATCTGGGTATATGGTTTATACTGATTGATGCCGCCGCTGAAGCGGGCGGGACGGCTTTCATTGAAAAGCATATGCCGCCTATTTTGGAGGTTTGTACCGAGGAAGATGAGTTCAGTTTTCTCATGAGCATGCTGCGTCTGTATAAAAAAGAGGGTCAGGAGGAAAAAGTGACGGCGCTCAAAGGACGGCTGCTCGCCCTCCTGCCGGGACAGCCCTTCAATAAGTATATCATGGAGCGTACCAGGGAGAATATCGAAGCGTTCTGAAAACAGCGTTTTCTTTTTTACGTGCGTTGACTGTGCCATGCGCTGCCGGGAGAGGCGCCGGCCTCTCCCAGCGAAATTTTCTCCGGTCGACAGATTGTGTACCGTTTTCTCCTCAAGCCGTGGTAAAGTATAGCCGGAAGTGTGTACATACAAGGGGGAGAAGCATATGGAGCTGGCGATGCTGGGAGTGATTTTCCTGGCGGGCATCATTCTGATCGTCAAGGGAGGGGACTGGTTTGTGGACGCGGCCTCCTGGATCGCGGAGGTCAGCGGCATTCCCAAGCTGATCGTGGGAGCGACGATTGTCAGTCTGGCCACCACGCTGCCGGAGCTGCTGGTGTCCGCCATGGCGGCGAGCCAGGGAAAGGCCGATATGGCGGTGGGCAACGCCGTAGGAAGCGTGACGGCCAATCTGGGACTGATCATGGCGGTCTCTGTCATCTGTATGCCGGTCAAGGTCCGGCGGGGAGACTATCTGCTCAAATCCCTGCTGATGCTGGCCGCCGCGGGCGTATTGGCATGGGGCGGCACGCGGGGCGGGGTAGGGCTGACCCTGTCGCTGCCTCTGGTGGGAATATTTGCCGTCTTTACATATGAAAATCTCAGAGGCGCGCGCCGCGCCATGCGCTGCGGCGGAGATTTGGGTCCGGTTTGGGAGCCGCCCCGGAAGCAAACGATTCTGTTCCAATGCCTGAAATTCACGATGGGCGCCGGGGCCGTGGTGCTGGGGGCGGACCTGCTGGTGGACAGCGGCAGCGCTCTGGCCCGTTTTGCGGGAATTTCCGAGCGGATCATCGGGGTCACCATCGTGGCGATTGGGACGTCCCTGCCGGAGCTGGTGACGACGGTGACCGCCATCGTGAAGAAGCAGTCCGCACTGTCCGTGGGCAACATTCTGGGGGCCAACATTCTGGACCTGACGCTTATCCTGCCGCTCAGCGCCCTGCTCTCCGGACAGACGCTGCCGGTGTCGGCGGCCTCGGCGCGGATCGACATCCCCGCCTGCCTGCTGGTGGGCGCCATCGCGGTGGTTCCCGCCATGGTCACCGCCCGGTTCCGGCGTTGGCAGGGGATCGCGCTGCTGGCGGTCTACGGCGCGTATGTGGCGCTGACGTGCGGCGCGTAGAATGTGAATGAGAAAGCCGGCAGGTTGCGTAAGCCCCTGCCGGTTTTTCGTCCTTTCAAAATGAATGCTGTCATTCAAATCCATAAATCATGCAGTCCATCGTTCCACGGCCGATTCATCATTCAACAGGCCTTCATATTTGTTTTCAACCCATGCAATTGATGACTTGACAGATAAGCTGCTTTGGAGTATGATATATATGCTCTATATAGAGCATATATATCATACAGAAAGAAGGACGCATTATGTCAAACGACAATCTGAGCGAAAAGGTTTCCGTCAATATCAATTCCTCGACCCTCTCACAGATTGATCTCCTGGTGGACAACGGGTATTACTCCAACCGCAGCGACTTTATCAATCAATCTCTCCGTGCTGCCCTCCAGCAGCAGCAAAGCACTCTGGACCGTATTATTGGCCAGCGGGAAGAAAATGCGTATAAGAAAAAGGAGCAGTGGTTCATGGGCCTGTTTGGCGTCACCGCCGCGGACGCAGAGATTATGTACCAGAATGGGGGCGGATTTTCTATCACGGGCTACGGTGTGTTGATTATTGATGATGATATTGACCAGGAAAAACTGTTCGCCGCTGTGCGGGCAATCAGCGTGAGGGGAAAAGTCATCTGCGCCAGGTCCATCAAGGACCACTACGGCCTCAAGTAGTCTCCTGCTCCAGGACCATTTCCAGCTCCCTCAGCGTTCCGCCTGCGGTTTCATAGTTCAGCGCATGTCCCGTGAGCCGGAACCCCATGTGCTCATAGAATCCGATGGCCTTCTCGTTGCCATCCAGCACGAACAGCGCCGCTCTGGGCCGGGGGAGCCCGGCCAGGCAGCGCTCCATCAGCATTCTTCCCAGACCCAGGCCCTGGTACTCCCGCAAAACATACAGCGCGACGATCTCGCCCGCCTCCGGCACAGAAACGAAGTCCCGCGCGTGGTAAGATAGCGTACCGAAGCCCACCACCCGGTCGCCGTCCTCCCGGTCTAACGCGACAAACGTGTTGGTGCTGTTGGAGAAGCGGCGATCATTGGCCGTTTTCCGGCATTGCTCCAGCGTGTGCCCCGCCAGAACGCTCTCCGGCATCAGGCCGGGGTAGGTCTCCTGCCATGACTGGTAGTGGACAATGGCCCGACCCTCCCGGTCCTGAGGCGACATCATGGAGCGGACCTGAAAGCGGGGTGTTTTCTCGCTTCGCAGGACGTTCCAGATATCCATGATAGGGTATTTCTTCTCTGCTTCTGCACGGGAAGTGAACAGTTCGGGCAGGGGATAGGGCTTGCTTTTCCGCTTGGGCTGAGAGACGTGATCCAGGTTCAGCGCTTCTGTCAAATTTTTCCGTCCCTCCGGATCCTCCGGCAGGCGGGACCAATTCCCAGGAAGGCGTTTCCGCCGCCAGTCCGGGTCGGAGAGCATGGCGCGATACCATTCCAGACAATCCTCTGCCACCAGGTGCGCCCTGCGGTCCGGAGCAACAAAATAGATGGGACCGCCGCTGGTGTCCTGTGTCTTGGCGAACCATCCGTTTTGGCCGTCTGAGGCAAAGACCTCCAGGTAAGGTACGCTGTAGAACGGAACCTCCGGCGCTTCCAGGAAAAAGTTCACGCCGCACAGCCGAGAGAACTCCGAGACCATGGATATGTTGTTTTCTGTCAGCATCTGGGTGCCGGTGAAGAGAACTTCGACCTCTTCTTCCTGCCTGAAGATCAAACCAAATGCTCCCTCCATGGTGCCATGATCAATGTAAATAGTCTTCATAAAAATCCTTTTGATACATTTTCTTTCACTAGAAAAAGTATTACACCAGACCGTACTCTGCCAGCACGGCCTGCAGCTTTTCCCGGTTCGACCGCTCCATCTCGCACATGGGCAGCCGGAAGACCTCCTGACAGTACCCCATCATGGCCAGAGCGGTTTTCACCGGAATGGGGTTCACCTCCTGGAACAGGGCCTCGCAGAGCTTCCGCAGCTTCAGCTGCATCTGCCCGGCGGCGGCGAAATCCCCGTTCAGGCAGGCCGCCGTCAGCTCATGCATCTCTCCGGGGACTACGTTTGCGGCAACCGAGATGACGCCCTTGCCGCCCAGAAGCATCATGGGCGCGGTTTCGTCGTCGTTGCCGGACCAGATGCAGAAGTCCTCCGGGCACATTTCCCGTGTCTTCTGGACCAGCGCCAGGTCGCCGCCGGCCTCCTTGAGTCCAACGATGTTGGGGTGCCTGGCCAGGGCGGCATATGTTTCCGCGGTACAGGTCACGCCCGTGCGGGAGGGCACGTGATAGAGGATGAGGGGCTTTGTCACCGCGTCCGCAATAGTGATGTAGTGTTGGATAAGTCCTTTCTGCGTGGCCTTGTTATAGAAGGGCGTTACCACCAGCAGGGCGTCCGCGCCTGCCAGAGCGGCGTCTTTGGACAGAGTGATCGCGTTTTCCGTATTGTTGGAGCCGGTCCCGGCAATAACGGGGATCCGGCCATCCACGTGGCGGACCGCGGTTTCGATCACCCGCATCCGCTCCGCGTAGCTCATGGTAGCGGCTTCGCCGGTGGTGCCGCAGATGACGACGGCGTCTGTGCCATTTTCCAGCTGGAAGTCCAGGAGCCGCCGCAGCGCGGAATAGTCAACAGCGCTATGATCCGAAGTAAACGGTGTGACAAGGGCCGCGCAGGACCCGGTAAAGACAGGCTGTTTCATACAGATATCCTCCTCATTGCTTCTTGGTGATATTGATAGAAACAGCTTATGCAGTATAAACCGGCCTGGTGATGAAAAATACGTAGAATATGTTTATCTGGCGGCAATTCGGTGTGACCGCCTGATGCGGCCATACGAATCATGGCCGCGCACGGTTTTTTCCATCTCCATCTGCAAATATGCCCAGCCTTTTCGGCTGGGCATATTTGCGAGTAAGACTATAAGCCGGGTTCTGTATTGGACGGTCATCTATCTAGGCGGCCTGTTGCCGGGCCGCTCCAGCCACCTCCTTGAGGACGATCGGGCCAATCTTCGATTTTGTGCGGCCATTGGACGCACAAAATCAAATCATGCGCGGCCCCTCGATGGGGCAGTTGCATGATCTGTTGTCCTCCCACGGTGTTGCTCCGGATAGAGTTTACAGCATCGGACAGTCTCCAGCCGATGGGTGAGCTCTTACCTCGCCTTTCCATCCTTACAGCGTGTTTGGTCCAAGGGGCCAGACACGCTGTGATCGCGCGCGGCCCCTCGACGGGGCCGTTAGCGCGATTTAAGCAATGGGGCCGAAGGCCCCATTACCCGACTGCGCAAGTACCCCATTAAGCATCCACAATCTGCGGTTTATTTCTGTTGCACTTTTCCTGAAGTCGCCTTCGGCGGGCGTTACCCGTTATCCTTGCCCTATGGAGCCCGGACTTTCCTCATGACGGGGCTTTCGCCGCCGCCACGCGACCGTCTGTCTTACTCGTCATTTATTTTACAGGAGAATCACAGGCTTGTCAACGCCGAAACCGCCGGGGCTGGATAAATTTGTTGTTTTCTATGCCGTCAGGTGGTATAATGCAATAGAATGAACATGGATGAAGGAGGGATATCTCTATGACCCTGCAAGGGTATCTGGATACGTTGAAAGGGAAGCGCATCGCCGTCATTGGTATCGGCGTCAGCAATCAGCCGCTGATAAAGCTGCTGCTGGCGGCGGGGATAGATGTGACCGCCTGTGACAAAAAGGAGCGGGACGCGCTGGGCGCTCTTGGGGATGACCTGGAGAAAATGGGCTGTAAGCTCCGCCTGGGACCGGACTATCTGGATGGGGTGAATCAGGATGTGATTTTCCGTACGCCCGGTCTGCATCCCCGTTTTCTGGAGGAGGCCAGGGCGCGGGGCAGCGTCGTCACCTCTGAGATGGAAGTCTTTTTTGACGTCTGTCCCTGTCCCATTCTGGCCGTTACCGGCAGCGACGGTAAAACCACGACCACCACCATCATTGCCAATCTTCTGAAGGCCGCTGGGCACACCGTTCATCTGGGCGGCAATATTGGGCATCCGCTGCTGGCGGAGGCGGACGCCATCCGGCCCACGGACTGGGCGGTGGTGGAGCTGAGCTCCTTCCAGCTGCTGACCATGAGGAAAAGCCCCCATATCGCCGTGCTGACCAATCTGGCGCCCAATCACCTGGATGTGCATACCGATATGGACGAGTATGTGGACGCCAAGGCCAATCTGCTGCGCTATCAGACCGCGTCTGACAGGGCGGTGTGCAATTGGGACAACGAAATCACAAGAAAGCTTTCTGCTGTAACGGCTGGAATGGTAAAATACTTTACACGGATTTCGGACGAAATCCCCTCCTGCGGCTGCTATCTGAAGGAAAATGCCATCTGGTACCGGCAGGAAGCGGAGGAGCGGCCGGTGCTGCCGCTGACCGATATCCTCCTGCCGGGGACCCACAACGTAGAAAATTATATGGCGGCGGTCTGCGCCGTGCAGGGATTGGTGCCGGATGAGACCATCCGGACCTTTGCCCGGACCTTCGGCGGAGTGGAGCACCGGATTGAGCTGGTGCGGGAGCGTGGGGGTGTGCGCTGGTACAACGATTCCATTGCTTCCAGCCCCAGCCGGACCATCGCGGGCCTGCGTTCCTTCCGGTCAAAGGTGATCCTGATCGCCGGGGGCAAGGACAAGGGGATCAGCTACGCGCCTCTGGGCCCGGTGGTGAACGACCATGTGAAGCTGCTGATCCTCTGCGGCGCGACGGAGGCGGTGATCCGGGAGGCCGTCCTGACGGCGGAGAACTATCGTGACCTGGAGATTTTGACCGCTGCGGACTATCAATCAGCGGTGCGTCTGGCGGATGAACGGTCCGGGGAGGGGGACGTGGTGCTCCTCTCGCCGGCAAGCACATCATTTGACCGCTTCCGGAATTTCGAGGAGCGGGGGCGCGTGTTCAAGGACCTGGTGAACGCGCTGCCGTAATAACCGGGGAATAGGGAAAAGCTGCCGGTTCATAGGATGGGGTGAGGTGATGAAGTATGCGCCGGCGCCCACCCATGCAATCCCGGCAGAAGGCGAAGCTGTTCTGCTTCCTTTTCGCCTGCGTCTTTATGGCGCTGGTTGTCGTAGGCACCAGCCATTTGAAATCCATTCTGGGCAGTCTGGCGGTCACGCGGGTGTCCAACATGGTGGGCCAGGTGGTGACGGAGGCGGTCAGCGACGCGGTAAACAAGGGAGAGATCCAATATAACGATCTTATTTCCCTGGAAAAGAACGACAGCGGCGGCGTGGCCGCCCTGGTGAGCAACATGGCGGAGTTCAACCGCCTCCAATCCTCCATTACCCAGGATATTCTGGCCCGATTGGGGGAGATGGCGGAAATGGATCTTGAGATCCCGGCGGGAACCCTCAGCGGCTCCGCCTTTCTGGCGGGGCGGGGGCCCGGGCTTTCCGTGCGGATGCAGTCCACGGGGAGCTGTTCGGCCTGGTTTGAGAACGAGTTTTCCCAGGCGGGCATCAATCAGACGACCCACCGGATCCTCCTGCGCGTGGACGTCTCCATGTCGATCCTGCTTCCCGGCTTCCGCACGGGGGCGGAGGTTTCCAACGCCTTTTCGGTGGCGGAAACGGTGATTGTGGGAGAGGTTCCCGACACCTATACGTATTTTCATTCCGGGAATGACGTTCAGGAGGATGCTTACGAATATGCGATCAACAATGGATAAAAGCCCTGCCGCCCGGGAAAGGGCGGCAGGGCGGGACAGATGGAGGGCGCAATGGATTACAAAAGCGAGATGAAGACGCTGCGGGAGCAGCTGAACCAGGCGGGATACCGCTATTATGTGCTGGACGATCCCACCATGGACGACTACGAATACGACCGGCTTCTCCGCCGGCTGGAGGAACTGGAGGCGGCGCATCCGGAGGAGATCACGCCGGATTCCCCCACTCAGCGGGTGGGCGGCGCGGCGCTGGAGAGCTTTGCCCAGGTGGAGCATCCCGTTCCTCTGGAGAGCCTTCAGGACGTGTTCTCTCCCGATGAGGTGGAGGAGTTTGCCCGGAGGATGGAGGAGGCCCTGGCGGCCCCGGCGTACAGCGTGGAGCCCAAGGTGGACGGCCTGAGCGTGGCGCTGGAGTACCGCGACGGCGTATTCATCCGGGGGGCCACGCGGGGGGACGGGCGCGTGGGGGAGGACGTGACGGAAAATCTGCGCACCATCAAGTCCATCCCCATGACTCTGCCGGACAGGCTCCCGCGGCTGATCGTCCGGGGAGAGGTTTTCATGCCGAAAAACGTTTTTCACAAGCTCAACCGCCGGCGGGAGGAGAACGGGGAGGCCCTTTTTGCCAATCCCCGGAACGCCGCCGCCGGCTCGCTCAGGCAGCTGGACCCGAAGATCTGCGCCAGACGCCTGCTGGATATCCGGGTCTTTAATCTCCAGCTGGCGGAGGGGAAATCCTTTTCCTCTCACGGCGAGACCCTGGACTATATGGAAAGCCAGGGCTTCCAGACCATTCCCCGGAAAATACTCTCCGGCGCGGCGGAGGTCAACGCGGAGATTGTCCGGCTGGGGGAGAGCCGGGAGGAGCTGCCTTTCGATATGGACGGCGCGGTGGTCAAGGTCAACGCCCTGGCGGACCGGGGCGTGGTGGGCAGTACCGCGAAATGTCCCCGGTGGGCCATTGCCTACAAGTATCCGCCGGAGCGGAAGCCCAGCCGCGTGCTGGACATTGTGGTCCAGGTGGGACGGACGGGGGTGCTGACTCCCAAGGTCGTGGTGGAGCCGGTGCGTCTGGCGGGCACCACCGTCACCAACGCCACTCTCCACAACCAGGACTTTATCGACGAAAAGGACATCCGTATCGGCGATACGGTGGTTTTGCAGAAGGCGGGGGAGATCATCCCCGAGGTGGTGGAGGTCCTGAAGGAACTGCGCCCGGAGGGAACGACGCCATATCATCTGCCTGATGTCTGCCCGGTGTGCGGGGCGGCGGTGGTCCGGGACGAGGACGGAGCCGCCCTCCGGTGCACCGGCGCGGAGTGCCCCGCCCAGCTCCACCGGAACCTTACCCACTTTGCCAGCCGGGACGCCATGGACATCGACGGCATGGGCCCCGCCGTCATGCGCCAGCTCATTGACAGGGGGCTGGTGCGGACTCCGGCGGATCTGTACTTTCTGACAGAGGAGGAGCTGGCGGATCTGGAGCGGATGGGGAAAAAATCCGCGCGGAACGCCGTGGCCGCCATCGCCGCCAGTAAGGAACGGGGCCTGGAGCGCCTGCTCTATGCCCTGGGCATCCGGCAGGTGGGACAGAAGGCCGGGAAAATCCTGGCCGCCCGGTTTGGCTCCTTTGACGCCCTGGCGCTGGCCACGGAGGAGGAGCTGACCGACATTGACGACGTGGGCGGCATCACCGCCGCCTATATCCGGGAGTGGCTGGAAAGCCCGCAGTCCCGGCACCTGATCAGCCGGCTGAAGGAAGCGGGCGTCAGCATGGAGGCCGCCCGGCAGAGCGCCGGGGAGCAATTCAAGGGGATGACCTTCGTTCTGACCGGCGCGCTGGAGCGGTTTACCCGTGACGAGGCCGCCGCGCTGATCGAAGCCAGGGGCGGCAAGGCCAGCGGCTCGGTCAGCAAAAAGACCACGTATGTCGTGGCGGGCGAGAACGCCGGGAGCAAGCTGCGGAAGGCCAATGAGCTGGGCGTCCCGGTGCTGACGGAGGACGAGTTTGCGAACATGCTGGAGGGATAGGGAAGGAGGCAGTCTGTGCGAATCGGCGTTATTTCAGATACCCATGGCCGTCTGCGGCCGGAGGCAGCGAAGCGTTTGCGGGGCGTGGACTGTATTCTCCACGCGGGGGACTTTGACGATCCCGCCACTATGATGGAACTGGACCGGATCGCGCCGGTGTACGGCGTCCGGGGCAATAACGACTGGGGCGGCTGGGCGCAGGAGCTGCCCAGGCTGATGCGCATCGAGCTGGGCGGCGTGTCCTTCTGCGTCGCCCACCGGCGGGCGGACCTGCCGCGGAACCTGACGGGGGTGCATGTGGTAATTTATGGACACACCCATCAGTACGCGGAGGAGCGGATTGACGGCAGGCTGTGGCTGAATCCCGGCAGCTGCTCCTATCCCCGGCCTTACCGAACCATTCCCACGATGGTCCTGCTGACCACCGGAGGGAACGGAACTGTGGAAGTGGAGAAGGTGGAGCTGCCGATATGAGGAGTCCGGTGATCGCCATAGTGGATGACGATGTTTACATCGGGGATATGCTGGAGGAGCTGCTGACGCGGGAGGGCTGCGGTGTTCTGCGGGCCTACTCCGGGACGGAAGCCCTGCTGCTCCTGGAGGACAAGCGTCCGGACCTGATCCTGCTGGATCTGATGCTGCCGGGACTGAGCGGGGAAGAGGTGCTGCCCCGCCTGGAGGGGACGCCCGTCATCGTGCTGTCCGCCAGGGCGGGGGTGGAGGAGAAGGTCTCCCTGCTGCTGGGCGGCGCGGCGGACTACCTCACCAAGCCCTTCGACACCCGCGAGCTGCTGGCCCGCATCGCGGTGCAGCTGCGCAGCGGCGCACGGCCGGGCCGTGGACCGTCATTGCCGCCTGCGGCGTCAGCAACCGGCCCGTCAGTCCTTCGGACGGACCGCCTGACCCTGGACCCCGCCGCCCACACCGTGGAGGCGGACGGCGTGCCGGTGCGCCTGACCCGGACGGAGTTCGGCATCCTGAAGCTGCTGATGGAGAACCCCGGGCAGGTGATGACCAAATCCCGGCTGCTGGACCAGCTGAGCACGGAGACGCCGGACTGCGTGGAAAGCTCCCTGAAGGTCCACGTCAGCAACCTCCGCCGGAAGCTCCGGGAAGCCGGGGCGGGGGATGTGATCGAATCGGTTTGGGGGATTGGGTTCAAGTTAGCGGAAACGGAAATCAATCCCACTCTGCTTTAGAATTGCGTTGGCGGTATGGCGGGATTTAATTCTGGTGTCAACAGTTATGTGACGCTGGGTGATGGGGCTGTACCAAATGTCGTGGTCGCCCTTGCCGCGCCGTACAAAGGAACAATGATATTGGGACAGCAGCTCCCGCACTTTCTTTTCATACTCCGCCATCAAAAGGCCAGCCTTTCGCGGCGTTCTGACTGGAAGTTCAATGTGAGGGGTGTGTTGGTGCGATTCAGCGCCAGCAGTTCCGGCACGGCAATCCGGACGCGTTCCAGAAGCGCATCAAAGGAACCGGACTCCAGCACCAAACCGGGCACATCCTCGCTCTCTGCAACCCAGACACGGGCATCCGGGTCCCAGATCATTTTAATGGTCAGATCCATAGTTTGATCTCCTTTTTGCTTTTTTCTATGCATATTATATCATGTTTCCCAAAACATGCAACAGATTTCCGTATCTGCCGCAGGGCATAAGCCGGCAAAATCTTAACGAAATCTTATCCATTTCCTTAACCGGTCTCTTAACCCTTACCGGTTACAATGGGTCCATTCCATCAAAACAAGGAGGTAAGGAAATGGAATACATTCTGGAAACCAACAATCTGATCAAGCGCTACAGGAACGGTACGGCCCTGAACGGCCTGACCATGCGGGTGGAAAAGGGTGCCATCTACGGCTTTGTGGGCCGCAACGGCGCGGGCAAAACCACCCTCATCCGTCTGGTCTGCGGCCTGCAGGAGCCCACGGAGGGCACGTTCACTCTCTACGGCTGCTTAAGCACCAGCCGGGACATCACCAAAGCCCGCCGCCGGATGGGCGCGGTGGTGGAGACGCCCTCCATCTACCTCTCCATGACGGCTGAGGAGAACCTGAAGCAGCAGTACCAGATCCTGGGCCTGCCCAGCTATGACGGGCTTCATGAGCTGCTGGAGCTGGTGCGGCTGCACAACACCGGGAAGAAGAAGGCCCGGGACTTTTCCCTGGGGATGCGCCAGCGGCTGGGCATCGCCGTGGCCTTGGCGGGGGACCCGGACTTCCTGATCCTGGACGAGCCTGCCAACGGACTGGACCCCCAGGGCATTGTGGAGATCCGGGAGCTGATATTGCGCCTGAACCGGGAGCGGCGGATCACCGTTCTGATTTCCAGCCACATTCTGGACGAGCTGAGCCGGCTGGCCACCCACTATGGCTTCATCGACGGCGGGCGGATGGTGAAGGAGATGAGTGCCGCCCAGCTGGAGGCCAGCTGCCGGAAGTGCCTGCGGCTTACTGTCAGCGACGCGCGGCCCCTCACCGCCGCTCTGGACAGGCTGGGTCTGGAGTACGCCGTCCGCAGCGACACCGAGGCCGACGTCTATGACGCGCCGTCGGTGACGGACTTGACCCTGGCCCTCCACAACGCCGGGTGCGAGGTGAAGAATATCCGGGAGCACGACGAGAGTCTGGAGAGCTTCTACATGAGCCTGGTGGGAGGTGAGGTCAATGACTAACCTCCTGCGGGCAAATTTCTTCCGCTTACGAAAAGCACTGGTGGTCTGGGGCGGGGCCTTGGCCTGCGTGGCGATGGCTGCCTTCACGACCTATACGCATGTCAGCGACCACATGGAGTTAGGAGTGGTGTTCCTCCTGGACACGACCTTTTTTATCTACACAATAATCGTGGGATTCCTGATGTCGGTAGCCGTCAGTACTACTCTGGGCACGGAATACAGCGATGGCACCATCCGCAACAAGCTGTCGGTAGGGCATCTTCGCCGGGACATCTATCTGTCCAATCTGATCTCCATGACAGCAGTAAGCTGGTCGTACTGCGGGGTCTATATGCTGACGGCGGGGGTGCTTGGCGTACCCTTCGCGGGGTGGCTCACCGTGGACTGGAAGATCATCCTGATCACGCTGGCGGGTTCCCTGCTCCTGGAGGCGGCGTTCTGCGCACTTTATACCGCTATCGCCATGAATTGCTGCTACAAGGCCACCACAGCGATTATCTGCATTCTGTTCTTTTTCGCCATGATGATCGCCAGCACCTACATTTTTGCCAGGCTGGACGCAGCGCCGGAACACCTGGCCTATAAAATGGTGGACGGGGAATTTGTCTCCGATATGGAGCCTAACCCCAGGTATTTACAGGGCACGGAACGGGCGGTATACGAGTTCCTTGCTGACCTCATCCCCACCGGGCAGGCTGTCCGGTACTATATTCTTACGTTTGCCCATCCCCTGCGGATGATCCTGTGCGCACTGGGCATTACCGCGGTCAGTACCGGTGCGGGGATGCTCCTGTTCCAGCGCAAGGACCTGAAGTAGGGGGCGGGGCATATGAGGAATTTGCTGTACGCGAACCTCTCCCGGCTGAAGCGGGACCAGGTTTTCTGGCTGTGCGTTTTCACGGCGCTGGCGTGTTCGGCGGGGTTCATGATTACCTGGTGTCTGGAGGCCATTGAAAAGGGGGCTGCCGGGGAACTGGATCTTTTCTATTTCCGTTTCGCGCCGGCTATGGGCTTTTTCTATGCGGTGTTCTCCTGCCTGTTTCTCGCCGTGGAGTACAGCGAGGGGACCATCCGCAACAAGCTGGCCGTGGGCCACACCCGCCGGGAGGTCTATCTGTCCAGCTTCCTTACCATCTTTGCCGCGTCCTTGTGCGTCGCCCTGGCGTGGCTGACCGGCGGTCTGGCGGGGGTCCCGTTCCTGGGCTTTCCGACGCTGGGGCTCACCGGGATGACGCTCTGCGTGGCGGTAGTCATAGGCTTTACGGCGGCGTTTTCCGCCATTTATGTCTTCATCGGTCTGCTCAACGACCGCCGGTCGGTCACGGTCATCACCATTTCGGTATGGCTGATTCTGGTGCTGATTGCCGGTGTCCTTGCCGACACGCTCCATGAGCCGGAGATGATCAGGACTGGAATGATATCCATGGAGGATGGGACCGTGTCCCTGATCATGGAACCCAACCCGTACTACCTCTCCGGCATCCGGCGGAAGATTTACGGGTTTCTGGTGGACTTTCTGCCTGCGGGTCAGGCGGATTCGCTGCAAAATATCCTGCTGGACCATCCCCTGCGGATGCTGCTGTCCTCGGCGTTGATTACGGCGGCGGCCACCTTCGGCGGCATGAGGCTCTTTGAGCGCAAGGACCTGAAGTAAGGGAGGGGCGTTATGAGAAATCTTTTGCACGCCAATCTCCGGCGGCTGGTCCGGAGCAGGGCGTTTCTGATTGCCCTGCTTGCGGAGCTGGTTTATGTTGCCCTGACGGTTCTGAGCTGCTGGGACCATTGTGCCGCCGGGGACCAGTATACCCTGGAGTATATCCTGACCGCCGGATATGTTCTTTTGGGCTATCTGCCCATTCCGACCCTGATCCTGGCTCCGCTGCTGAGTCTCCATCTGGGCGCGGACTACGGAAACAGCACCCTTCGTAATAAACTGGTTGTCGGCCACACCCGGAGGTCGGTTTATCTGGCGGACCTGCTGGCCTGTGCCGTGACAGCGGTGGCGCTGGATATGCTGTATCTGGCGCTGTCCGGATTGCTGTGCGTCAGACCCATTCTGGAAATATCCGGCAGGCTTCTGCGGTTTTCACCGGGGCAGGTTCTTTTGTGGGCTGCCGTGCTGCTGCTGGCCCGAGCGGCCTGGGCGGCGGTGGTAAAGCTGGTGGTAACCGTGCTGGGTAATCGAACCGCCGCGTCCATTGCAGTGCTGCTGCTGGCCGTGGCCGCGGCTTTGATCTCCACCGCCGGGATCGACGAGGTCGGCTATCTTTCCCGCAATCTTATGCTGGAGGGCAACGCGGGCCGCATGACTTGCTGGCAGCTGACGCTGGACGTCCTGCCCACAGGGCAGTATTATCAGGTCAGCCGCCTGGACACCCCCAACCTGTGGCGGATGCCCCTGATGAGTCTGGCCGTCATTGCCGCCAGCACCGGGGCGGGGCTTGCCCTCTTCCGGAGCAGGGACCTGAAATAGGAGGCGGGGCATGAGGAATCTGTTATACGCGGGCTTCTCCCGCCTCTGGCGCAGCGCGTCCTTCTGGGTGTCCGTGGCGGTCATGTTTGCCGTCGCCGTCTTTGAGCTGGCCGTCAGCTGTCAGCCCCGGCTCCAGGGCGCCGAGGGCATTCTGGACAACCGGTACATGATCTTCGTGCTGATGTCCGGGGTGGTTCTGTCCGCCTTTTGCAGTCTTTTTATCGGCACGGAGTACAGCGACGGCGCCATGCGCAACAAGCTGGCCGTGGGCCACTCCCGTACCGCCGTGTACCTCGCCGACCTGACGGTCTGCGCCGCGGCCGGGGTGCTGGTGTGCTGCGGGTACATCCTGCCGATGATCGCGGTGGGCGTGCCTCTGCTGGGGCCGTTCACGCTGAGCGTTCCGGCGCTGCTGTGGTTCACCCTGTGCGCTTTTCTTATGACCGCCGCGCTGTGCGCCGTGTTCACCATGATCGCCCTGCTGAACCAGAACAAGGCCGTGGTGGCGATTATCTGCATTTTTCTGGCCTATTTTCTCCTGTTTCTGGGGATCTATCTCAACTCCCGGCTGACCGAACAGGCCGTCATCCCGGCGCGGGAGTACATTGAGAACGGTCGGATCCTGGTGCGGGAGGCCATGCCCAACCCGTCCTATGTGCAGGGGCTGAAGCGCAGGATCTTTGAGGTCCTGTACGACCTGCCCGGCTGTCAGGCGGTGCAGCTGCTGGCTGCGGCGGAGGCGTGCCCGGTGCGCCTGCCGCTGGTAAGCCTGTGCGCAGTGGCCGTCAGCACCGGCGCGGGACTGCTGCTGTTTCGCAGGAAAGATTTGAAGTGAGGTCCGCGCGCCTGCGATATCCTGATAAAATGAATCAAAGCGAGGTCTGATATGGTGTACGTTCTCTCCGCTCTCTGCGTTCTGCTTGCCCTGGCGGTCCTCCTGCTGGTCTGGAAGCTGGTCCTCCTGCGCCGCTCGGCGGACGCGCTGCGGGAGGGAGTGCAGGAGCGTCTGGAGGAGGACACCAACACCCTGCTCTCCATCCCCAGCCGGGACAAGGCCATGTGCCGCCTGGCTGCGGACCTGAACGTCCAGCTCCGCCAGCTGCGTATGGAGCGGCGGCGGCATCAGAATGGCGACCGGGAGCTGAAGGACGCGGTCACCAACATCTCCCACGATCTCCGCACGCCTCTGACCGCCATCTGCGGCTACCTGGATCTGCTGGAGGGGGAGGAGAAGAGCGAGGCGGCGGCGCGTTATCTGTCTCTCATCCGGGACCGGACGGATCATCTGCGGGAGCTGACGGAGGAGTTTTTCCGCACCTCCGCGCTTCTCGCCAACCGTGAGGCGGACGAACGGGAGGAAGTGAGCCTGAGCGGAGCTGTGGAAGAGGCCCTGGCGGCCTGGTACGGGGCGTTCTCCGCCAGGGGCATCCTGCCGGAGGTGGATTTGCCGGAGGAGCCGGTGGTCCGGCGGCTGAACCGGGAGGCCCTGAGCCGGATTCTCAGCAACATTCTCTCCAACGCGGCCAAGTACAGCCCCGGGGATCTGCGGGTAACGCTGTCAACAGACGGGACCATGACCTTCTCCAACGCCGCGCCGGCTCTCACGGCGGTGCTGGCCCAACGGCTGCTCAACCGGTATTTCACCGTGGAGACGGGCCGGGAGGCGGCTGGGCTGGGGCTGTCCATCGCACGCCGGCTGGCGGAGCGGATGGGCGGCGCCGTTACAACGGACTGGCAGGGCGGCGTGCTGACCGTCCGTCTCCGATTTCCCGGGCAATAAGCTCCGCCGCGGCTGCCGGACGCAGACGCGGCGGCTTTTCCATATGGAGATTTTTCTTGCAATCCATGCCGGTTCATGGTACACTTTTCCCAATGTTTGAGATAGAAGGAGCATACCATGGATTTGCTGACGATATACGAAAAAATGGGACTCAGCCGGGCGGTCTATGACAGGGGAGAGGCGGTGCTGGCGGGCCTGGCGGACCGCTTCCGCGCCATCGACCAGAACGCGGAGGTGAACCAGGCCAAGGTCCTGCTGGCCATGCAGAAAAATAAGATTGGGGCCAACCATTTTGCCGCCACCACCGGCTACGGCTACGACGACGACGGCCGGGAGCGGCTGGAGAGGGTTTACGCCGACGTCTTTCATACCGAAGCGGCCCTGGTGCGGCCTCAGATCACCTGCGGCACCCACGCGCTGACGGTGGCGCTGTCCGCCAATCTTCTGCCGGGGGACGAGCTGCTTTCCCCGGTGGGCCTGCCCTACGATACCCTGCAGGAGGTCATCGGCATCCGGCCATCGCCCTGCTCCCTGGCGGAGTACGGCGTGACCTACCGGCAGGCGGACCTGAAGCCGGACGGCGGCTTTGACTACGACGCCATCCGCGCCGCTATCACGCCGAAAACCAGACTCATTACCATCCAGCGCAGCAAGGGCTACGCCACCCGCCCGTCCTTCTCTGTCCGGCAGATCGGGGAGCTGATCGCCTTTTGCAGGGGTGTCAAGCCGGATGTCAGGGTCATGGTGGACAACTGCTATGGCGAATTTGTGGATACAGTGGAGCCCTCTGACGTGGGGGCCGACATGGTGGTGGGGAGCCTCATCAAAAATCCCGGCGGCGGTCTGGCTCCCATCGGCGGGTATATCTGCGGCGCCCGGGAGTGCGTCGACCGGTGCGCCTACCGCCTCTCCGCCCCTGGGCTGGGGCAGGAGGTGGGGGCCAATTTGGGTATCCTGCCGTCCTTCTATCAGGGATTCTTTCTTGCTCCCACCGTGGTCGCGGGCGCGCTGAAGGGGGCCATTTTTGCCGCCAATCTCTACGAGGGCCTGGGGTTTCGCTGCATCCCCAACGCCTCGGAGCCCCGCAATGACATCATTCAGGCTGTGGAGCTGGGCAGCGAGGCGGCGATGCGGGCTTTCTGCGCCGGCATCCAGGCGGCGGCCCCGGTGGACAGCTTTGCCACGCCGGTTCCCGGCGACATGCCGGGCTATGACAGCCAGGTGATCATGGCCGCCGGAGCCTTTGTTCAGGGCAGCAGCATCGAGCTCAGCGCCGACGGCCCCATCCGCCCGCCTTACGCCGTCTACTTCCAGGGCGGGCTTACCTGGCAGCACGCCAAGCTGGGTATCCTGCTCTCTCTGCAAAAGATGGTTGACGGAGGACTGGCCGGATTATGACCAACGTGACTCCGAACCACTATTATCGCCGAAGACCGCCGCCGGGACACGTTCAATTGTTAACCCAATCAAGAAAATTGAATGTGTAAGGAGAGAAAAGTCTGATGTGGTTTTGGCTTTCCCTGATCGCGCTGCTCTGCTGGAGCGGTTCCGATCTTTTTTCCAAAATCGGCTGTCGGGACGCGTCCGATAAGTACAGCCATCTCAAAATGGTCATTGCCGTAGGTGTGGTCATGGGGCTTCACGCCTGCTATGAGATTTTCGTGGGCGGCGTGGAGATCAGCGTGGGCATCGTTCTCACCTATCTGCCGGTATCCATTTTGTACATTCTGTCCATGGCTCTGGGCTATCTGGGGCTGCGGTACATCGAGCTGAGCGTTTCCTCGCCCATCTGCAACGCCTCCGGCGCACTGACGGCGGTGCTGACCTTCCTCTTTGTGGGCATAGAGGACTATTCCCCCCTGGCGCTGTTTGCCATCGCGCTGGCCTGCGTGGGCGTCATCGGCCTGGGCGTAGTGGACTCCACCGAAGACGCGGAGCTCCGCGCCGCCCGTCAGCAGGCCGGGAACTACAGGTACGCCAAGAGCTGGGTGGCTATCGCCCTGCCCGCAGCCTACTGCGTACTGGATGCGGCGGGCACCTTTGCCGACAATCGGGTGCTGGAGCGCCTCAGCGAAGTGGTGGAGGACTATGAAGCCAGCGCCAACACGGCTTATGAGCTGACATTCCTTTTTGCCGCCGTGGTGTGCTTTATCTATGTGGTCCTCATCAAAAAGGACCGGCTTGTCCCCAGAATGGAGGCCCCCAAGTACATCGGCGCAATCTGCGAGACCGCCGGGCAGTTCGCCTACATTTACGCCATCGCGGATACGGCGCACTTTGCCATGTCCGCTCCCATCATCGCCTCGTACTGTGCCGCCTCTGTGCTGTGGAGCAGGATTTTTCTGAAGGAAAAACTGTCGTGGAAGCACTACGGGATGATTTTGCTGATTGTGACCGGTATTGTCATTATGGGTGTATTGGATCTGTAAAAAGGCGCGGCCTTATAAAGCCCTTTGAAAGCAGAGGCCAGGAACTTGAAGAAATGATTAAAAACGGTGAGTTTTCACAGGCTTCACACATTTTAGCCTTATTATTGGCTGATAAAGCAAGTTAACTGCTTCATTCAAACGAAAAGGGCTGCCTCTCTTCGATGTTTTCATCGTTTTGAGACAGCCCCTTTATGATTTTACAGCCGCGCCGCGACTTCCAGCGCAATCCGAAGATACTTTTCGTGGTCCGACGCGGGCACCGCGCCCATCGTTCTTGGGTCCCAGCTGCCGCCGTCCAGACTGTCCTCGGCGTAGAGGAATTGGTATGCCTTCGCGCCGCGGAACTGTGCCGCCGCCATGACGGATGCGCACTCCATGTCCACGGCAATGCAGCCGTCCGCCCTGCGCTTCTCCATGTTGTTTCGGGTTTCCCGATAAAATCCGTCGGTGGTCCAGACCTTGCCCAGGACATAGGGGAGGTTCAGCGCGTCGAAAATTTCAGACAGCCTCCGGTGGGAGGGAATGTCTACATAGTCGCTGGCCGGTAGATAGTGGTAGCTGGTTCCCTCGTCCCGGTAGGCGGCGGTAGGGAGAAGGAAGCGTCCGGCGGCAAGGTCCTTGTTCAGCACGCCGCAGGAGCCATAGAGCAGAATTTTCTTTGCACCCCTTGCCAGCGTACTTTCCAACAGACATACCGTGCCCGCGCCGCCCATAAGGGAGTGGAGGATGCCGATACGCTTTCCCTGCCAGGAGAGCGCGTAGATCGGGATGGTTCTTCCGCCCCGCAGGGAGTCAACCTGCTCCGTTGGACAAACATGTTCCAGAGCCTCAAAGGCCCTGTCCTGGAACGTCATAATGACCGTCTCCGGAAAGTTGTCCAAGGCCCGGAATGAACGCTGGAGCGAGGGCTTTATGATTTCCTCGGAATCGGGATCAAAGGTATCAAATAAACTCATGGAGGACCTCCTTGTATGGAATTACTTTTTCCCCAGTTTCACGGTTTTCTTCGTGGTGTTTGGAATAATAAAGAATTAAATCATTATATTCGACCGTTTCCGGTCTGTCAATGGATGATTTGACGTGTTTCCGGCGGCTTTTTGCGAAAATTTTAGCGCAGGGTTTGGAAATGTCCGGCCGAGGGTATCCAAGAAACTGGTGGACTTTTTCCGTTTGGCGCGGTATACTTATATTACTTCCGAACTTAGAGTTTGGAAGTAATATATGCCAGGCTTTGCGGTTGCCGCCGTTTACGGCGGCGAGCAAAGCGGCTCAAATCCAATGATATGATTTCTGCGTTTAAACGCAGAAATCATATCAAAACAACGGACCGATCCGATATGCTTGCAGGAGGTTTTCCCGTATGCCATGGTTTGAATGCTTTGACGCCCTTGCCGCCGCCCGTTTCCCGGAGCTGGAGGTTCTTCGGGAGGAGCCTATGGAAAAGCACACCACCTTTCGGGTAGGCGGTCCCGCCCGGCGGTTTGTCCGGCCCGGCGGCGTGGGGGAATGCGCGGCCCTGCTGCGTCTGGCGGAGAAGGAGGGGTGGCCCCTGCTGGTGCTGGGCAACGGCTCCAATCTGCTGGCGGCGGACGAGGGCCTCGATATGCTGGTGGTACAGACCGGCCGGCTGACCGGCCTGGAGCGGACGGGGGAGCGGTCCGTCCGGGCCGGCGCCGGAACGAGTCTGGCCCGGTTGTCTTCCTTTGCCCAGCGGGAGAGCCTGGGCGGGCTGGCGTTTGCCCACGGCATTCCCGGCAGCCTGGGCGGCGCGGTGTGCATGAACGCCGGCGCTTATGGCGGAGAGATGAAGCAGGTCCTCTCCCGTGTGACGGCATGGTTTCCGGAGGAAGGGGTCCGGGAGCTGACATTGGAGGAACTGAAGCTGGGGTATCGCCGTAGCGTGTTCAGCGAAAAGCGGGGCGCGGTGCTGGAGGCGGAGTTCCTTCTGGAGCCTGGAAATCCAGAGGAAATCGCGGCCCAGACCGCCGGGTTTGACCGCCGCCGGCGGGAGAAGCAGCCACTGGAGTACCCCAGCGCCGGCAGTACCTTCAAGCGCCCCGAGGGTCATTTCGCGGGGGCGCTGATCGAGCAGTGCGGCCTGAAGGGCTTCCGCGTCGGCGGGGCGCAGGTGTCGGAGAAGCACGCGGGATTCGTCGTCAACGCCGGCGGGGCCTCCTGCGCCGACATTCTGGCGCTGATTGAGCACATACAGAAAACCGTGTACGGCCAGACCGGCGTCCATCTGGAGCCGGAAGTCAAGATGGTCCCGTAAGGGGCCGGAGGAGGGGAAGAGAGAAAGATGGAGATCCTGATTATTTCCGGTCTGTCCGGCGGTGGAAAGAGCAAGGCGGCATCTTTTCTGGAGGACATGGGATTTTATATCGTGGACAACATGCCGGCGGGCATGATCCTGAAGTTCGCGGAGTTCTGCTCCGCCGGCAGCGGCCGGTACAGCAAGGTGGCGCTGGTCTACGATGTGCGGACCGCCGACAGCTTTGATGAATTCCTGGAGGTCCTGGATACGCTCCGGAAGCGGGAATACGGCTGCAAGCTGCTGTTCCTGGAGGCGGACGTAGGGGCCGTCATCAACCGGTACAAGGAGACCCGCCGGATGCACCCCCTCCAGGAGCGCGCCGGCTCTCTGGAGGCGGCGGTGAATCAGGAGATCGCCCTCATGACTCCGGTTCGGGAGAAAGCGGACGTGGTGATCAACTCCACCACCTATTCCACCGCCCGGCTGCGGGGCGAGCTGCTGAGTCTCTTTGGAGGCAGTCAGCGCGCGGCGGAGATGCAGATCAGCCTGGTTTCCTTTGGCTTCAAGCACGGTCTGCCGATGGAGGCGGACCTGGTGTTTGACGTGCGCTTCATGCCGAATCCCTTTTACATTGACTCCATGCGGTCCAGGACCGGACTGGACCCGGAGGTCCGGGACTATGTCTTTTCCTTCCGGGAGACGGAGCAGTTCATGGAGAAGCTGCGGGAGCTGCTGGGCTTCGTCCTGCCCCTGTACCGGGAGGAGGGCAAGACGGTGCTGGTGGTTGCTGTCGGCTGCACCGGCGGCCATCACCGCTCCGTGGCGGTGACCCGCGCCCTGGCGGAGTACATCCGCTCTCTGGGCTATCAGGTTACGGAAAATCATCGGGACATGACGAGGACATAAAGATATCATGAGTACAACAACACTGTATCGCGGTCCCAGCGGAAAGGGACCGAAGATCGTAGCCATAGGCGGCGGAACGGGCTTATCCGCCATGCTGAGGGGGCTGAAGCGGCACACCAATAACTTAACCGCCATTGTGACGGTGGCGGACGACGGCGGCGGCTCCGGCGTTCTGCGCCAGGAGCTGGGCATGCTTCCGCCGGGGGATGTCCGGAACTGCCTGGAGGCGCTGGCCAATGTAGAGCCTCTCATGGGGGAGCTGCTCCACTACCGGTTCACCGAGGGCTCGCTGCGGGGCCAGAGCTTTGGCAACCTGTTCCTGGCGGCGCTCAACGGCATCTCCGGCGGCAGCTTCGAGCAGGCGGTGAGCCGCATGAGCCAGGTCCTGGCTATTACGGGGCGGGTCGTCCCGGTGACCACCACGAATGTACAGCTGGAGGCTGAACTGGAAAACGGCACCAAGGTACTGGGAGAATCCAAGATTTTTTACTGCAAAAAGCGGGAAGACTGCCGCATCCGCCGGGTGCGGCTGCGGCCGGAGCGTCCGCCGGCGCTGGAGCCGGCCCTGGATGCCATACGGGAGGCGGATATGATCCTTTTGGGGCCCGGCAGCCTGTATACCAGTATCATTCCCAATTTGCTGGTGGACGGCGTGGCCCAGGCCATTGCGGACGCCTCCGCTTTAAAAATTTACATCGCCAACGTCATGACCCAGGAAGGGGAGACCGAGGGTTACACCAACGCGGACCACATCCGCGCCATTTTTGAGCACTCGCTTCCGGAGCTGTTCCATCTTTGCCTGATCAACTCCGCCACGATTCCCACGGAGGTTCTGGAGCGTTACGCCCGGGAGGGCGCGGAGCCCATGCGGTTGGACAAGGCACGGTGCGCCCGGCTGGGGGTGGAGCTGGTCAGCCGTCCGGTGTCCGCTGTCCGGGACGGTTTGGTCCGCCACGACAGCGAGCTGCTGGCCGCCGCCCTGCTGGAGCTCCACGCCCAGCGAAGCGTCCGCATCGCGGGCCTGGGGCGGTACCGGACGGAGTAAAACAATGTGGACATATTTGACAGGAGATATCTTATGGCGGAACTGACGTCTATGATGAATATCGGGAGAGAGATGGCAAAAAAGTTGATGGCAGTTGGGATCGGTTCGGCCGAGGAACTGATGGCAGCCGGTTCAAAAGAAGCGTTTTTGAAACTGAAAGAGGTGTATCCGCGGGTCTGTCTTGTGCATCTATACGCGTTGGAAGGCGCGATCCATCAAACAGAATTCAATAACCTGTCAGAGGATAAGAAGAAAGAGCTGAAAGCATTCAGCGATTCATTCAGGCAATAAGAAAAGAGGGTTCTTTGTCCCGGCAAAGAACCCTCTTTTCCCGCGATAATTACAAGTTGCTCGCCCTCCGGTCTCCCTCGCCTCTGAGCCAGTTTCCGATTTCCGTTACGCACAGCAGCGTCACCACCAGAAACGCGCCGGGGATGAGGATGATCCACCACGCCCCGCTCAGCAGCGCTTTTTCCGACAGAGAGAGCATACTGCCCCAGCTGATCACCTCCAGGGGCAGTCCCAGACCGATAAAGCTCAGGGTCGATTCCGCCGCGATGGCGGACCGGACGTTCATTACCACCATAAACAGGATGGAGGAGAAAAAGTTCGGCGCCAGATGCCGCCGCAGGATATGGAAAAATCCCGCTCCCATGCACCGGGAGGCCAGCACGTACTCGCTGCTTCGCAGCTGGCGGACCTCGCTGCGGACCACTTTGGCCACGCTGGTCCAGCCGGTGACGCCAATGACCAGCGACAGGCTGACTACGCTGGCCTTTCCGAGAATGGACTGAAGCAGCACGATCAGCAGCAGGGAGGGGATGCTGAGAAAAATCTCGGTCAGCCGCATCAGCAGCGCGTCCAGCCAGCGGGGAGCCAGCCCGCTGGCCGCTCCGAACAGGATGGCCAGCACGGTAGAAATTGCCGTGGACAAAAACCCGATCAGCAGGGAGACCCGCCCGCCGTACCAGATCATGGAGAAAATATCCCGCCCCATGGTATCGGTGCCAAACCAGAATTCTGCGTTGGGCGCTTCGGAACCATGGAAGAGATCCATGTACGCGGGGTCCTTGGGGATAAACAGCTCGCAGCACAGACAGCCCAGCGCGACGGCTGCCAGGATCGCCATGGAGACGACCGGCTTTCCTCTGTACCAGGGCTCCTTTTTGGCCGGCGGCGGCAGGGGAGTCCTTGCGCCAACCAGGATAAATTGGTCATTCACGATCCGACACCTCCGGCGGCTCCTCGCTCCTCATCCTGGGGTCGATCCGCTCGTTGATCATCTGCGCGAGAATGTTGCAGAAAATCACCAGTCCGCCGGACAGCAGGCAAAGCAGCATCAGCAGGTTATAGTCCTGATAGCGGGCGCTCTCATAGGACAGCGTCCCGATGCCGGGATAGGAAAAAACGGTTTCAATAATATAGGTCCCTCCCAGAATGTGGGGCACGGAAATGGCCATCAGGCTCAAGTACGTAGGCATCACGCCCCGCAGACAGTGCCGGAGCAGTACCGCGCGGCTGCCGAGTCCTTTGGATTTGGCCAGCAGTACGTAGTCCGCCCGTACCTCCTCCAGCAGCTTGTTGCGGATCATGTAGGCATAGTACCACAGATGCCCCGCCACGGCAACGGCAAGGGGAAGCGCCAAGTGGGCGGCCCGGTCCGCGACGCCGCCTCCGCCGATCGTGTACGCGCCGCTGCTGGGCAGCCACCGCAGAAGGACGGCAAACACCAGGATCAACACCAGAGACAGCCAGAATTCCGGAATACAGCTGACAACTGTTCCCACTTTACAGATAAAGCGGTCCAGCCATTTTCCTTCATTCCAGACGCACAAAGCGCCCAGAACCAGCGCCCCGGTAAAAATCAGTACAAAGCTGATCCCGCCCAGTATCAGCGTATTGGGGAGCCGGGCGGCAATGACCTCCGCCACGTCCATTTTGTACTTGTAGGAAATGCCGAAGTCGCCCCGCGCGGCGTTCTCCAGCCATCGCGCATACTGCACATATATGGGCTGATCCAGTCCCAGCCGCGCTTCCGCCCAGGCCCGCTCCTGGCTGGTCATTTTTTCCGCCCGGTCGCCATAGTAGGACACCAGCGGATCTCCCGGGGCCAGCCGCGCCGCGTAAAAGACCGCCACGGACAGGAGGAATACGCTGAGAAGAAAGCTCAGCAGCTTTTTGCCGCAATATAAAAATGGACTTTTCTGTCTCATGTATCCTTCTCCTTTCGCAGGACCAGATGGCCGGGGGATGCCTCCGTCCATACGCCCTCCCGCGAAAATCCGGCGGGGTCAAAGCGCTGTATGACCCGCGCACGCTCCCGCCGGGGATCGGGAATGGGGATGGCGGAGAGCAGGGCCTGGGTATAGGGATGGAGCGGGCGGGCAAACAGCTCCGCCGCCGGCGCCAATTCCACCAGCTTTCCCTGGAACATCACGCCCACCCGGTCGCAAAGGTAGCGCACCACCGCCAGATCGTGGGCGATAAACAGGAAGGTAAACCCATGTTCCCGCTGCAAGTGCTTGAACAGGTTGATGATCTGCGCCTGGATGGACACGTCCAGGGAGGCGATGGGCTCGTCGGCAACCAGCAGCTCCGGCCCCATGCTCAGCGCTCTGGCAATGGCGACCCGCTGCCGTTGTCCGCCGGACAGCTCCGGCGGGCGCTTGTCCAGATATCCGGGGTCCATGCCTACGCATTTCAGCTGGAATGCCGCTTCCGCCCGGAGAGACCCGCGGGGCGGACGGATATGGTGGATGGACATGGGCTCCGAAATGATCTCCGCGACCGTCATCCGGGGGTTCAGGCTGGAGGTGGAATCCTGAAAAATCATCTGCCGGGAGGTCTGAAGCAGCTCACGGTGGGCCCGGAACTGCTTGGGATCGCAGATGTTTACGCCCAGATACCGGATTTTCCCGCCGGTGGGGCGGAGGATGTTCATCACGCATTTCGCCGTCGTGGATTTCCCGGAGCCGGACTCGCCCACCAATCCGAAAATCTCCCCTTTTCGCATCTGGAAGGATACTCCGTCCACTGCCCGCAATACCCGGTTCCGTCCCAGCCGGAAGCAGTGGGTCAGCTCCTGCACGTCCAGTAACATCTCATCCACGGCCTTCACCTCCCATCGGCGGCCTGACCTTGGGAGCCCGCTCATCCAGCAGCCACGTGGCGGCAAAGTGGGAGTCGCTGATCTGAAACATGGGCGGGGCTTCCTGATAGTCGATGGCCAGCGCGTACTCGTTCCGGCACGCGAAAGCGTCCCCCCTGGGGGGATGAATGAGGGTGGGCGGCATACCCGGGATCGTATACAGGGGCTCGCCATCCCTGGCCCAGGCGGGGAGGGAGCGGAGCAGGCCCCAGGTATAGGGGTGCCGGGGGTCATAGAAAATGTCCTCCGCGGTACCGGTTTCCACGATCTTTCCGGCGTACATCACAGCAACCCGGTCCGCCGCGCGGGCCACCACGCCCAGGTCATGGGTTACCAGGACGGTGGCGGTGCCCAGCCTGCTCTGAATTTCCCGCAGCAAATCCAGGATCTGCGCCTGGACGGTAACGTCCAGAGCGGTGGTGGGCTCGTCGGCAAAGAGGATTTTCGGGCTGGAGGCCAGGGCCACGGCCATGACGGCCCTCTGCCGCATCCCGCCGGAGAAGTCGTGGGGATACCGGCCGCAGCGATCCTCCCCGCCGGAGATGCCCACCAGGTCCATCAGCTCCAGGACCCGCCGGCGGACCACCGCCTTTTCCGTCCGGGGCTGATGGACCCGGACCGCCTCGGCAATCTGGGCGCCTATGGTCATGGTGGGATTCAGCGCGGTCAGGGGGTCCTGGAATACCATGGAGAACAGCCGTCCCCGCAGGCGCTCCATGTCCCTCTGCCGGTACTGCGTGATGTCTGCGCCGTCCGCCAGGATGGTTCCCCCCTTGATCCAGGCGCTTCTGGGCAGCAGCTTCATGATGGATTTGCACAGCACGCTTTTGCCGCAGCCGGACTCTCCCACGATGGCCAGCACCTCGCCGGGATGGAGGGAAAAGGAGACGTCCCGCACGGCTTCCACCTCCCCCTGGGGGGTGCGGAAGCTGACGGACAGGTTTTTGACTTCCAGTAACTCAGACATATCGTTTTCCTTACTATTTTCGATTAGAAGCGCAGTAACGTTACCGGGTGAGAAGTTAGGAATTGCAGTGGGTTCAGGCTCGTATAGATTGTGCAATGACCGCATCCGTGGGGCCGCCTTCGGCGGCCTTAGCGCTATAAGCGCCGCTTTGCGGCGCTTCACGGAGCGGTCATGCGCAATCTATTCTTCACGGCCACTCGATGTGGCCGTTGTAGAATAGCAAGTTCTTTTTGATACTTTTTCTTTCAATTATAGGTATCAAGGGTTACCGTGCGGCAGACTGAGCCAAACTGCGCAGAAAAGAGCGAGATTGGCCGTCCGCCCAGGACCTTTTTCTTTCAATTATAGGTATCAAGGGTTACCGTGCGGCGGACTAAGCTAAGCTGCGCAGAAAAGAGCGGGATTGGCCGTCCGCCCAGGACCTNTTTCTTTCAATTATAGGTATCAAGGGTTACCGTGCGGCGGNCTNAGCTAAGCTGNGCAGAAAAGAGCGGGATTGGCCGTCCGCCCAGGACCTTTTTCTTTCAAGAAAAAGTATTCAGCCACTCTGTCGCGCAGTGGGCCAGGCAGGCGGGGCCGATTGCGCAGACGTCCTCATTGAACCGTACTTTGGGATTGTGGGCGGGCGCCTCGCCCCGCTCGTCGTCATACCCGGCGGAGAGATAGATAAACGTGCTGGGCACCCGCTCCGCGATGGCGGAGAAGTCCTCCGAGGCGCTGGCGGAGATGCCGGGACAGGGCGTCAGACCGGGGATGGCCTGCATATAGCCCACGATCTTGTCCGTCAGCTCCCTGTCGCAGACCAGGGGCGGCACCTCGGAGAGCATGTCGATCCGCGCGGTCCCGCCGTAGAGCTCCGCCGTTTTGACCGCGGCCTCCTTCATCCGCCGGACCAGCAGCTCCCGGCAGGCCGCATCGTTGGTGCGGATGGTCCCCTGCAGAACGGCAGTGTCGGGGATGATGTTGGCGGCGGACCCGGCGGAAAAATTGCCGATGGTCAGCACGCAGTTTTTGGACGGGTCCGCCTCCCGGGCGATCAGGGCCTCCAGGGCCAGATAGATATGCACGCCGATGTTGATGGGGTCAATGGAGCTGTGGGGATAGGCCCCGTGGGCTCCCTTGCCGCCGATGGTGATTCGGAAGCCGTCCACGGAGGACATCATTACCCCGCCGCTGTTGTACATGAACAGGCCCACCGGCATCTTTCCCGGCGACACATGGTAAGCCAGCGCGGCATCCACGCCCTCCAGGATCCCGTGGCCGATCATGTCCCTGGCCCCCTCAAAGGTTTCCTCCGCCGGCTGGAACATGAACCGGACCGTCCCCGCCAGACCGGACTCGTTTTCTTTCAGCATTTTCGCGGCGGTCAGCAGCATGGCGGCGTGGAAGTCGTGGCCGCAGGTGTGGGCCGCGGTCCCTGTGGGACAGGCGAAGGGCTCTCCGCTCTCCTCGCCCATGGGCAGGGCGTCCATGTCCGCCCGGAGCAGCAGCGTCCTGCCGCCCCTGCCCAGCTGCGCGGTGACGCCGTGGCCGCACCTCTCCGGGGACAGGCCGTACGCCGCCAGCCGCTCCATGAGGTAGGCAACGGCCTTGGGCGTCTCCAGTCCCACCTCCGCGTTTGTATGGAACCAGCGGCGGTGGGCGACGGTCTCCTCCTTCAGCTCCCGCGCTCTCTGCACGTAATCCATGGCTCCTCCTCTTACCGTTCCAACGCCCGGGCGAAGGGCAGAACGATGTCGTTCAGCTTTTTCATGGCCTCGCCGTAGTTGAAGAACTCCGATGCGTTGTCCGCCCTGCACAGCCGGTCGGAGACGGATTTCAGGGCGGTGAAGTTCACCCCGTTGCGCAGGCACACCTGGGCGATGGCGCCGCCCTCCATCTCACAGAGGGTAGGCGCGAAAGTCTTTGCCACCCAGTCCGCCCGGCCGCCCTTGGTCATGAAGACCTCGCCGGTCGCCACCTTCCCCGTGCGGAATTCGACCCCCAGCTCCTTCAGGACCGCCGAAGCTTTCTCAACCTCGCTGGTGGGGAAGTCGATCCGGTTGACGGTGGAGACCAGCCCGATGGGGTCCCCCATGGGGGTGGTGTCCACGTCGTGCTGGACGAAGCAGTCCGCCAGCACGATGGTCCCGATAGGCAGGTCCAGGAAGCTCCCCGCCACCCCGGCGTTAACGATCCAGTCCGGATGATACCGGTCGATAAAGAGCTGAGCGCTCATGGCGGCGTTCACCTTGCCCACGCCTCCGGCGTAGGCAAGCAGTCCCGGCCCGATTTCGTAAACAGGCGTTCCGCACACGGTTTCCAGCAGTTTTGCCCCCGTGCTGTCCAGAATACTTTGAATTTCTCCGCTCATGGCGTAGGCAAGTCCGATCATAGCAGGCAGTCCTCCCCGTTCTTGTTGGATTGCCCCTATTATAGCACAAGTCCTGTTTTTGGTAAAGAGAAAATTTTTATCGAAAAACAGAAAAATCATATTGACAAACAACAAGAAGGCTGGTAGGATGTAGGCACAGCAAACAAGGAGGGTCCTGGGCGGACGGCCAATGCGCCCTCTGCTGCTGCGGCGCTTTGGTCTGCCGCACGGTAACGAATGATAGAATAACAGGGAGGAACAAAACATGAAACGAGTCGGTCTGGTGCGAACGCTGAAAGGCACCATTCTTTTCCTGGCGGCGATGGTCGCATTCTTTTATATTGTGGTCTTTCCCCAGAGAATTCTTGAACTGGAGGAACCGGGACGGCTCAACGCCGGTGTGCCCTGGCTGGTGACGCCGGGACTCATCGCCTTCAGCATCAGCGCCATCCCAATTGCGATTGCCCTGGTGCTGTTCTGGAACATCTGCACGGAGATTGGCAGGGACAATTCCTTCTGCCACAAAAATGCCAGCCGTCTGACAGGCATCGGCTTCTGCGCCCTCATCGACACCGGCTACTGCGCGGTAGGCACGGTGACGCTGGAGATCCTGGTGGGTTCGCCGATATGGGTCACAGGTCTGATGGTATGCACTCTGGGGCTGGCCATCGCCCTGGCGGCGTTTCTGCTGAGCCATCTGGTGCTGAAGGCCGCCGACCTGAAGGCGGACAGCGACCTGACCATTTAGGAGGACGCGCCATGCCGATCATTGTGAATTTAGACGTGATGCTGGCCAAGCGGAAGATGACCCTCAGCCAGCTCTCCGAGCAGGTGGACGTGACCATCGCCAACCTGTCCATTTTGAAGACCAACAAGGCCAAAGCGGTGCGCTTCACCACCCTGGAGGCCATCTGCAAGTCTCTGGACTGCCAGCCGGGGGACATTCTGGAGTATACGTCGGAGGAGGGAAGCTGTGGAACGCGCTAAACGGGCCGCGCTTGCCGCGCTCTATACCGCCGGGACCGCCGTCGTGGTCCTGCTGCTCCTGCTGACAGCCATCGGGAGCGGACAGGTCCTGTTCCCGGACGCCATGCTGCCCATGGAGCTGCGGGAGCTGGCCTCCGCGTGGCTGGCCATCGGATTTCTGCCCATGGTGCTGGTGAGCGCGCAGCTTTATAAAATTGTCCGGCGGAAAGCGGTGTTTCTCCCGGCGGTAGCCTGCCTGCTGGCCCTGCTGTTCTGGGTGGGCGTGTGGACGGTGGGGATGGTACGCGCATAGTTATGGTGGAGGCGGATAAATGCCGGTATTCCTTATTTTAACGTTTTCTTTGCTTGTGACTGCACTGCTCCTGGCGTTCCGGTCCTCCGGACGGAAAAGATGGCTGGCATGGGGAAACTTTGCGCTGCTGGCGCTGCCGCTTTTGATTGCCGGCGTTGGCGGATTGCTCCTGTCATCCAACGGCCTCGCCTGGCGCAGCTGCGTCAAGCTGCCCTGCGGGCTGGTCTTTGTGGCGGGAATCCTGCTTCTTTTGGTCCGGGCAGGGGCCTTCCTATGGAGGCGGTGCGCGGACTGGAGCCCGGCAGCGCAGACGGTGGGACAGATTTTCGTCATACTGGTTATCGGATTCTTCTGCCTGGTCATTGGGTGGTATGGCTTGCTGTTTTCCGCCATCTGGGCGGGACAGGACCGGGTGGTAGAGCGGGACGGCCAGGTCTGCGTGGAGGAGCACGTCTGGATGGACTCGGATTTTTACGCTTACAGCGACTGCTTCGGCCCCCTGGTTCGGGGGAAAGACATACTGCACATGGGGTGAGGGGAAATGCGGAAACACAGAAGAAAAATTATCGCCGCGGCGCTGGTCCTGCTGCTGATCGGCGGCTTTACTTGCCGGGATCATTTCGTGCGTCTGTATGTGTACCTGAACGACGGTTCTCTGGACCATTACGCCTGGGATTCCCTGGTCTGCACGGAGGGTCACATGTCCGCGCGGTATGGTCCGTGGGACGCGGCTGT
Source organism: Oscillibacter sp. (assembly GCA_014799925.1). Classification (GTDB taxonomy): domain Bacteria; phylum Bacillota; class Clostridia; order Oscillospirales; family Oscillospiraceae; genus Pelethomonas. The sequence goes on along the minus strand of JAAVHC010000040.1, from coordinate 79,057 downwards.
CTGGCGGGAAGCCGGCATCGTGGAATTTTACACCCAGCGGGGCTGGGCCTTCGGCGGCATTGAAAAGGGCTTCTACTATTCCAGAAGCGACACGCCTGTCTCGTTCCAGGCGGCGGGCTGCCCGCTCACAGAGGACGGCGCGGGCTGGTCCTGGGCGGACCCAGGCGGCAACCACGGCTATACCCGGCGCATCCGGCCCCACTGGTTCTGGTTCGAGGCGGTGCTGTGATACTTTTTTTGAAAGAAAAAGGTCCTGGGCGGACGGCCAAATCCGCTCTTTTCTGCGCAGCTTAGCTTAGCCCGCCGCACGGTAACCCTTGATACCTATAATTGAAAGAAAAAATATCAAAAAGAATTTTTATTTCGAGTCTTAACCCATTGCTATTCCTAAATTTACACCCGGTAACGAGTTTGCGCTTCTAAGCAGGGAATAGCATGACAGGCTCAGGTTGATGAAGAAATCCGAGCAGAGCGGAAAAACTGCCGTGCCCCACAGAGCACGGCAGTTTTCTATTGCAAATTTTCTAAATATCATATATATTAAAATAAATAATTGAGCCAGGGGGAAGATGACTGATGGAGCGGATCGACAAACTGCTCTCTTCCACGGGCCGCTGGTCGCGGCGGGAGGTCAGGCAGCTGATAAAGGAAGGGCGGGTGCTGGCGGACGGTGTTCCCGCCGCCGCCCCCGAGCAGAAGCTGGACCCCGCCGTCTCCTGCCTGCGGGTGGACGGCGAAGAGGTGATGATCCGGGCATATACCTATGTGATGATGAACAAGCCCGCGGGCGTGCTTTCCGCCACGGAAGACCCCCGCCAGCGGACGGTTCTGGACCTGCTCCCGCCGGCTTTTCGCCGTCAGGGGCTTTTCCCGGTGGGGAGGCTGGACAAGGACAGCGAGGGGCTGCTGCTGCTGAGCAACGACGGCGCGCTGGCCCACCGGCTCCTCTCGCCCAAAAATCATGTCGATAAGGTCTATTATATCCGCACGGACCGTCCTTTGACCCCGGAGGATCAGGCCGCTTTCGCCCAGGGCATAACGCTGGCGGACGGTACGGCGTGCCTCCCGGCGGGATTGGAGCTTCTGGGCGCGGGGGACGAGGCGTTGGTCACATTGCACGAGGGCAAATTTCACCAAATCAAGCGGATGACAGCCAGCCGTGGAGCGGCAGTCTGCCGATTAAAGCGAATCTCAATGGGAACGCTTGTACTGGATGAATCTTTGAAACCGGGGGAATTCCGCCTTTTGAGCGGGCAAGAAGTTTCAAAAATTGGTGGAAAGCTTTGAAAATCCGGGAAACTTACAAATCAGCCAAAATGAATTAAGTTTTTTTGTGGAAAAAAGAAAAAATGTCTTGCAAAGTGTCGAGGGGCACGGTATAATAAAAAAGGGTCGACAGATTGCACAAAGAGACGAGAAGGAATTATTGCTGATGGAGGAGAGGCGCTATGTCAGGGAGAATTTTTCAGAATGTAGTCCTGCAAATCAAAGAGGCCACTGACCGGGTCGTGGGTGTGATTGATGGGGAGGGGACGGTGATCTCCTGCAGCGATTTGGGCCTCATCGGCAAGAAGTGGCCGGAATACGTGGGGTATATCAATCAGGCGGACGGCACGATTACCGCCGCGGATGGCCGGACGTTCCATGCGCTGGGGGGCTGGGGTTCCCATTTTGACTACGCCGTGTTCACCATGGGGGAGGACGAGGTCAGCCGGACGGTCTGCTCCATGGCCAGCGTGGCCCTCAACGGGGCCAAGAGCTATTACGAGGAGAAGCATGACCGGGGTTCCTTCATAAAAAACATTATCTCCGACAATATCATGCTCAGCGATATCTACATGCGGGCCAAGGAGCTCCATGTTGCGCCGGAGGTTCCCCGCAGCGTGTTTCTGGTCCGCCAGCTGGAGGATGGCGACGCCGCCCTGATGGATGTGATCCAGGGCCTGTTTCCTGACCGGCAGAACGACTTTGTCCTCAGCGTGGGGGACAGCGATGTGGCGCTGATCCACCAGCTGCCGGAAAACAGCGGAGAGAAGGAGATCCAGCGTGTGGCCTCCCTGCTGGAGGAGACTCTGCGCGTGGGCGGGGACGGCCGGGTCGTCGTGGGAATCGGCACCGTGGCCCTGCACCTCCGGGATCTGGCCAAGAGCTATAAGGAAGCGCAGATCGCCATTGAGGTGGGTAAGGTCTTTGACACGGAGAAATATATCATCAACTATGAGAATCTGGGTATTGGCCGTCTGATTTACCAGCTGCCCACCACGCTGTGCGAGATGTTCCTGGTGGAGGTTTTCAAGAAGAATCCCATCGACTCTCTGGACCAGGAGACGCTGTTCACCATCCATAAGTTCTTTGAGAACAACCTGAATGTCTCCGAGACCGCCCGGAAGCTGTTTGTCCACCGCAATACCCTGGTTTACCGCCTGGAGAAGATCAAGAAGCTCACTGGCCTGGATCTGCGGGAATTTGACGACGCCATTACCTTCAAGGTGGCGCTGATGGTCAAGAAATACCTGACCAGCCGGGGCATCGACGCGTAAATGAATACGAAAGCCCCTGGAGGCAAGGCCTCAATGTCATTAAGTTAAAAGGATCTGGACTCCGCAGGAAAGAGGAGTCCAGATTTTTTGTAATAAATTAGCAAAAGGGATTGACAAAACAGAAAAAATGTGCGGGCTTTTTGCTAATACTGATTTCCAATAAAAAGTAGTAATATGGGAATAGACTGCTAACTTAATGACATTGAGCGCTTGCCTCCAGGGCTCATTTGCGGATGGATACAATCGAAGCCGGTTATTTCAGAATCATCAGCTCACGGGGCGCTTCCATGATGTCGGTGCAGCCGTCCTCCTGAAGGACGATCACATCCTCAATGCGGACTCCGAACTTTCCGGGGATATAGATGCCGGGCTCCGCGGAGATGACGGCGCCTGCGGGCAGCAGCTGGTCGCTGGAGGGCGCGGCGCCCGCGCCCTCGTGGATCTCCACGCCTACGCCGTGGCCAAAGCCATGGCCGAAATACTGGCCATATCCCGCGTCGGCAATCACCTTTGCGGCCGCCTCATGAATGGACTTTCCCGTAACCCCGGCCCGCGACGCGCGGATGCCCGCCTTCTGTGCCGCCAGGACCGTATGATAAACCTGTTCCATCTCCTCTGTCGCATAGCCAACGGCCACCGTCCGGGTCATATCGGAGCAATAGCCGCCATAGACGCAGCCGAAGTCCATGGTAACAAAGTCGCCGTTCTCAACCTTTTTGTCCGAGGGAACGCCGTGGGGCATACTGCTGTTGACGCCGCTGACCACGATGGGCTCGAAGCTCATCCTCTCCGCGCCGTTGCAGAGCATCCGGTACTGGAGGTAGGCGGAGATTTCCTTCTCCGTTACGCCGGGCCTGATAAAGTCAAGGGCTTCCGTCAGCGCTTTCTCCGCGATGCGCTGGGCCCTGATCATGCAGTCGATCTCTTCCGGCTCCTTCACGCCGCGCAGATCCATCAGCAGCTTTGTGGCGGGGACCAGCTTCACGCCGTCCAGCTTTTTCTGCCACCGGTTATACTCCGCCACGGTAGCGTACTGCTCCTCAAAGCCCAGCTTTTTGATCGCGTGGGCCTTGATAATCTCATTGACGATGTCTGTGGCGGAGACCTGGTTGGTGCTCTGACGGATCTCCGCGCCGGTGATCCGCTTCCCGGCGGCCTCGATGTAGCGGCTGTCGGTGATGAAGAAGCTCTTGTCTTTGGTGACAACCGCCACGCCGGCGGAGGAGGGGAACTGGGCGGCGTAATGCCGGTTGGGCGCACTGGTGACCATTATGGCGTCCAGACCATACGCCTCCAGCTTCTCTGCGATTTTGTGAAATCTGCTCATAGGTTCTGGCATCTCCTTCTGGCGATCCATTTGAAGGGGCGCTGTAAGATGTGGAGCAGCCGATTCCAGGCCCCCACGGGTCCGCCCAGGGGCTCCACCATCAGCGCCAGGATTCCGGTCCGCTTCGCCCCCAGCACATCGGTGAGAAGCTTGTCACCCAGCATGGCGGTTTCCTCCGGCGGCACGCCGGTCCGTTCCATGGCCTGCCGGTAGCCCCTTACGCCGGGTTTTCCGGCATGACCGACATAATGAATTCCCAGTTCGCCGCAAAAGGTTTCCACCCGCCGGGTGGAGCGGTTGTTGGAAAGGATCATGACCGTGATCCCTTCATCCCGGCAGCCCGCAAGCCAGTCGTGAAGGGCCCCGTCGGGCCGCGCCATGGAACGGGGAGCCAGGGTATAGTCCAGATCGCACAACAGCAGCCGGACGCCCAGGTCCCGCAGCCGCTGGGGGGTGAGGTCCGTATATCGGTCATAAACCCGGTCCGGAATGAGGGAAAATGGCATAGCGCCCTCCTTGATCGCATAATATGGAAGGAGTATATCACGATTTTGGAAATTCCACAAGGGGGGAAGTACCTGTGCAACTTTATTTGGCCGTTACGCCAGACAAGCTGCGGGAGGCCGCCCGCTATACGGACCGGCTGGCCCATGTTGCCTACCGGGTCGGCCGGGACGGCCGGCTGGCCCGCCGGGATCTGCTGGCCAGGACCCGCGGCGGGATCATGGTCCTTGGGGATCAGGACTGCGGCCCCATCCGGGACCCCGCCGCCCTGTGCCGGGACGTGTGGCGGGAATGCGGCAACCGGAGCTACGGCGGCGTGCTGGCGGATTTTGAACAGCCCCCGGCTGTGGATCGTTCCTCCTTTTTGGAGGCTTTGGGCCGGGTGCTTGCGAGAAACGGAAAGAGGCTCTTTGTTCCGGAGGCTTACGGTGGTCAGGTGGGGCAGGCGGCGGTACTGGTCTCTACCGCTCTGTCCGGCGGAGATCTGCGCCAGCGTCTGGAGGAGTGCGTCCGGCAGTTCGGGAAGGGGAGGGTGGCCCTGGACCTCCAGCGCCTGCGGATGAGCTTCCCTCTGCCCTGTCCTACGGGGGAAGGGCGGAATCTTTCCGGGCAGGAACTGGCGGAACTGCTGGAACAAAACCGGCTGTCCGTATTCTATTCCCACGACCTGTGTGCCAAGTATTTTACCTTTACAGAAAAGGAGGGGAGCCGGTTTGTCCTGTTTGACGATGCGGACACACTTCGGCGGAAGCTGCGTCTGGGCCGGGAGATGGGGATCGGCATGGGATTTCTGATGTATCCGGAAACGGAGGATCTGCTGCCGGAGCTGCTGGGGCAGCAGAGGACATAGGAAGCGTTCCCGGCGGATGATCCGCCGGGAACGCTTCCTTATTTACAGATGTACAGATGATTCACTTTTTGCTCCAGGGCCATTTGCGCGTTTTTTTGCTTTGCAGCCGCTTGAGGGCTTCCTCCGCTTTCCTGCTGCCGCGCAGGGAGGCCTGCCGGTACAGCTCCATCGCCTTCTCCAGACTTTTCTCCACCCCCTGGCCCTTTTCGTAGCATTCTCCCAGGGCAAAGGCGGCGTCCGCCCGTCCGCCCTGATGGGCCTTTCCGTAATATTCCACAGCCTTACCAAGATCCACGGACACGCCATAGCCGTTCTCGTAGCATTCCCCCAGGAAGAACTCCGCCCGGTGATACCCCTGGTCCGCTGCCCGGCTGAACCAGTGGAAGGCCTGCGCGTTATCCTCCTTCACCGCAATGCCGTGGTAGTAGAAAAAGCCGAGATTGCACTGTGCCCTGGCGTTCCCGGCCTCGGCGGCCTGAAGATAGAGCTGCGCCGCTTTTTTCTTGTCCATCTCCACGCCGGTGCCAAGCTCGTAGCAGAGCCCCAGAGCGCATGTGCCGGGGGCATGACCGCCCTCGTGGGACTGCTGATAGAGCTGGAAAGCCCGCTGCGGGTCCTTTTCCACGCCGCAGCCGTTCTCATAGCATTCGCCCAGCAGCATCCTGGCGCGGGCGCTTCCCGCCTCGGCGGCCCTGGTAAACCACTGTACCGCCTCCTGATTGTTTTCCTCCATGCCAATGCCCTGATAGCAGCAGTAGCCATAGTTGCACTGGGCGCGGATATTCCCGGCCTCGGCAGCCTGAAGATAGAGGGCGGCCGCTTTGGCCTTGTCCATCTCCACGCCGTCTCCGAATTCGTAACAGACGCCCAGCGCGCAGGTGGAGGGGGAGTAGCCCTGCTCATGGGCGGTCTGGTAAAGTCTTACGGCCCGGGCGGCGTCGGCCTGCACGCCGTAGCCATTCTCATAGCATTCCGCCAGCAGATGCCTGGCGCGGGGATAGCCGCTTTCTGCGGCTTTGGTAAACCAGATAACCGCCTGGCAGTTGTCCTCCTCCACGCCAATGCCCCGGTAGTAGCAGAAGCCCAGGTTGCACTGCGCCCGGATGTAGCCTCTTTCCGCGGCCTGGCGGTAGAGCTCCACCGCTTTTGCCGGGTCCTTCTCCACGCCGGTGCCAAGCTCATAGCACAGCCCCAGAGAGCAGGTGCCCGGAATATGACCATCCTCATGGGACTGCTGATAAAGCCGGAAGGCCTTTTCCGCGTCGGCTTCCACACCGTAGCCGTTTTCATAGCATTCGCCCAGCAGCTGCTGGGCCCGGCCAAAGCCCTGGCTGGCGGCTTTCTGGAACCACTCCGCCGCCAGGACGTCGTTCATCTCCGTTCCAATCCCCTGGTAATAGCAGAAGCCCAGGTTGCACTGGGCCCGCGCGTCCCCCGCCTCGGCTCCCAGGGTGTAATACTCCAGGGCGCGGCTCATATCCTTCTCTACGCCGCGCCCAAGCTCATAGCACAGCCCCAGCGCGGCGGCGGCAGGCACATGGCCTTTTTCCCAGGCGGTACGGTAGAGCTCCGCCGCTCCTTCCGGGTCCTTCTCCACGCCGTAGCCAAATTCCTTGCACTGACCCAGCAAAAACTGGGCTCTGGGATAACCCCGGTCGGCGGCCTCGGCAAACCACTTGGCGGCTTCGTTGTCATCCGTCTGCGTACCGATCCCCTGATAGCAGCAGTATCCCAGATTGCACTGGCCCCTGGCGTCGCCCTTTTCCGCCGCCCGGCGGTAAAACTCCACCGCCTTTTCCAGATCCTTGCCCACGCCTCGGCCAAGCTCATAGCAGAGTCCCAGAGCCGTGGCGGCGGGGGCGTAGTCCTTCGCGTCTGCGGCGGCGTAGAGCTGCGCCGCTTTGGTTTCGTCCTTCTCCACGCCATAACCGAAGTCGTAGCACTCGCCCAGCAGGTTCAGGGCCCTGGGATAGCCCTGCTCGGCGGCCAGTTCAAACCATTGGACCGCCTTGGCGTTGTCCTCCTTCACGCCGATGCCCTGATAGTAGCAGAAACCCAGGTTGCACTGGGAAACGGGGTGCCCCGTCTCCGCAGCCTGCCGGTACAGCTCCACCGCCTTCGCCGGGTCCGCCTCCACGCCCATACCGATCTCATAGCAGAGACCCAGCGCGCAGGTGCCGGGAGAAAAACCGCTTTCATGGGCGCTGCGGTAGCACTCCATGGCCTTGACCTCATCTTTTTCCAGGCCATGTCCGTATTCATAGCATTGACCCAGCAGATACTGGGCGCGCGGATAGTCCTTTCCAGCGGCCTCCCGATACAGCCGCACGGCTTTCTCCCGGTCCTCCTCTACGCCCGCGCCACGGTCATAGCAGACGCCCAGCGCGCAGGTGGCCGGCTCATAGCCCTGCTGATGGGAGGCGCGATAAAGGGCGACCGCCTTATCCAGGTCCTTTTCCACGCCATAACCGTTCTCAAAGCATTCGCCCATCAGCATCTGGGCGCGCGCGAAGCCCTGCTGGGACGCCTTGGCAAACCAGCGGGCGGCTTCCTCGTCGTCCTCTTCCACGCCGATGCCCCGGTAGTAGAAGAAGCCCAGGTTGCACTGCGCGGGCGCGAAATCCTGCTCGGCGGCCTCGCGATAGAGCTCGGCAGCCCTCTGCTTGTCCATCTCCACGCCTGTTCCCAGCTCATAGCAAAGCCCCAGCTCACAGATCGCGGGGAGATAACCCTGCTCCGCCGCGGCGGAGAGATAATGTGCGCCCTTTTCGGGGTTCCTGTCCGTTCCCACGCCTCGGAGCCAGCACATGCCCAGGCTGTACTGCGCCGCGATATGGTCTCCCTCGGCGGCCCTGGACAGCCAGTAAAACCCCTTTTCCGGGTCCTCCGGAGCTCCGTCCGTGCCATGACAGTAGTGCTTGCCCAGACGGCAGGCCGCCTCCAGGTCTCCATCCTCGGCAGCGGCCAGCAATTCCCGGAAATTCTGCTTCTTCTCCGCCGACAGATCCGCCAGGCTTTGCAGCAGCTCCGGGTTAAAATACACCATGACCGTATCCTGCGCCTCAGGCTGCAGGTTTTCCTCTCGATCCGCAGTCATTCGATTCGCTCCTTTTTCACGGTTTCCTGGATCCGCCGCGGGGTGCGCGGCAAATCCCGGTCACTATGATATCACACTTTTCTTAATATGGCGAGCCTTTTTGATGAAAAAGGCGCTATCCAACTGGATAGCGCCTCTTGCTGCATGTCTATATCAGACAGCACGGGTGACTTTGCCGGAACGCAGACACCGGGTACAAACATATACATGGCGGGGGGTACCATCGACAATCGCCTTCACGCGCTTGACATTGGGCTTCCACATGCGGTTAGAACGTCTGTGGGAGTGGGAAACCTTGATTCCGAAGGTGACACCCTTGTCACAGAACTGACACTTTGCCATCCGTTGCACCTCCTTGCTGTTCAGAATCTTTGCGGTACAAAAAGCACCTTTGAGTATGATACCAGAGTTTGACACAAAATGCAAGTATAATTTTCAATTTTTCCAAAACTTTTTCTGACCCTTGTCAAGCCGCCGGATTTATACTATAATTATGGGCATGAAATCCAAAGACAGCGGACCTGGTTCCGGCCAATCCGCATAAAACGGAGGCAAGGCATATGATCGAACAGGATGAAATGAAAGGCGGCGTCCATATTGGCGAGCTGGTGGAGCATCTGGGACTGTCGGTGGTCAACAAGGGCGCGGACTTTGAAACGGCTCTGGTGGGCATCAAGGATGTGAACCGGCCGGGATTGCAGCTGGTTGGCTTTTTTGACTACTTTGATCCCAGGCGTTTGCAGATCATCGGTATGGCGGAGAGCAAAATGCTGGAGAGTATGACGCCGGAGCAGCGGAAGCAGAGCTTTTCCCGGCTGTTTACCTACGATATTCCGGCCCTGGTCGTATCCCGGGACCTGGATATTTACCCGGAGTGCCTGTCCATGGCGCGCAAGTACCAGCGCACGCTGCTGCATACCACGGATACCACGGTGTCCTTTACCACCAAGGTGATCGAATACCTCACCTATGTGCTGGCCCCCGCCATCACCCGCCACGGCGGACTGCTGGACATTTACGGCGAGGGCGTGCTGATTACCGGCGACAGCGGCGTTGGCAAGAGCGAGACGGCCATCGAGCTCATCAAGCGCGGCCACCGGCTGGTGGCCGACGACGCGGTGGACATCCGCCGGGTGGCCGATCAACTGTACGGCAAGGCTCCGGAGCTGATCCGGCACTACATTGAGCTGCGCGGCATCGGCGTGATCAACGTGCAGCAGCTGCTGGGCATGAGCGCGGTCAAGCCGGAGTCTCAGGTGGATCTGGTGGTGCATCTGGAGCGCTGGCGGGAGGATAAGTTCTATGACCGCTTCGGCCTGGACGAGGAGCGGGAGAATATCCTGGGCATCGACGTCCCCATTGTCACCATCCCGGTCCAGCCGGGACGGAACATCGCCACCATTGTTGAGGTGGCGGCCATGAACAACCGGCACAAGAAGTACGGCTTCAACGCCGCCCAGCAGCTGGCGGACGAGCTGGAGCGCCATGCCCAGGGAGGGTGATGAATGATGCTTGACAGGGAAAAGTGCCGGCAGCTTTTTGATAAATACTGCAAAAAGCTGCGGCTTGTACCGCAATGGGACGTAAAACTCCAGTTTGTGGAGGACCCTGAGTGGCCGAAAACCGGAGATTTCAAAATTGATTGCACAGACCGCAAGGCGATCTTATTGCTGAATGCGGCCAACCCGAAACAGGAAAATCCGGAGGAAGTCATCGTTCATGAGCTGATGCACATTAAGATGTATCCGCTGGACCAGGTGACGGAGTCTCTGATCACCAGCCATTTTGAAGAGGGAACGCCGGCGTGGAATTTTGCGTACACCCAGTTTTTCACGGCCCTGGAGCAGACCGTGGAGGAATTGGCAAAATGCTTCCTGCTGGAATTCGGGGAGGATCGGGAAATATCCTTCGGCAGATGCGGCAGGCAGAAATCTTTTAACGAGCTGTATGACGGGCTGAACAATATTGATTGAGCAAAGGAGGCGTCCGCATGTATTACATTGGCATCGACATCGGCGGAACCAATCTGAAGGCCGGACTGGTAGACGAGAGCTACCGGATTACCGCCACGAAAAAGCAGCCCCTGCAATTTGAGTCCATGGAGCAGATGGGGGAGACCCTGGCCGGGATGGCAATCGCTCTGGCGGAGGAGAACGGCATTGCCAGGGACCAGATTGCCTCCGTGGGCATGGGCTTCCCCGGCCCGGTGGACGACAGGCGGGGCGTGGTCATCAAGACCGTGAACATCCCCATCCGCTTCATGCCGGTGGCGGAGATGTTCCACCGCCGCTGGGCGGATGTGCCCGTCCATCTGGGCAACGACGCGGACTGCGCCGCTCTGGGGGAATACTACCACTACGAGGATAAGAACATCGAGAGCCTGATTCTGGTGACATTGGGCACCGGCATCGGCACCGGCATCATCCTGGGCGGCAGAATTCACACCGGCATCAACGGCTGTGCCGGAGAGGGCGGTCACACGATCATTGTCCATGGCGGCGAGCAGTGTACCTGCGGCCGGAAGGGCTGCTGGGAGCGGTATGGCTCCGCCAACGCCCTGATCCGTCAGACCATGGCCGCTATGGAACAGCATAAGGATTCCATGATGTGGGAGATGGTGGGCGATTCGGACCATGTCGGCGGCCGTACCGCCTTTGAGGCTATGCGCCGGGGGGATGCCGCCGCCAAAGCGGTGGTGGACCAGTACCTCCGGTATCTGGCCGACGGGCTGTCCAACTTTGTGAACATCTTTCAGCCGGAGGTGATTGCCCTGGGCGGCGGCGTCAGTCATGAGAGGGACGAGGATCTGCTGCTGCCTCTCCAGAGCATGGTGCTGGAGGACTGCTTTGGCCGGGAGGCCGACCGCCATACCCGGCTGGTGAAGGCCAGACTGGGCAACGACGCCGGGATCATCGGCGCGGCGCTGCTGGGCCTGCAGGGCGGGAGCCATTGACTGGAGAATATCTGATGAACGCAATGTACCCGCATAGCGGGAGAAATGGAGAGAGGCTATTATGGAATACGGAAAAATGACCCCCGCCCAGCTGGAAGCTGAGTACGAGGTTGTATCCAAGCGTTTCGAGGAGCTGAAGGGCAAGGGGCTGAAGCTGGACATGTCCCGCGGCAAGCCGGGGAAGGAGCAGCTGGATCTGGTCAGCGACATGCTGACCGTGCTGCAGAAGCCGGAGGACTGCTTAGAGGCGGGCTTTGACGTCCGCAACTACGGCGAGCTTGCCGGCCTGCCCTGCGCCAGGGCATATTTCGCGGAGATCCTGGGGTGTAAGCCGGAGGAGTGCTTCATCGGCGGCAACGCCAGCCTGACCCTTATGTACGACACCATCGCCAAGGCGTATACCCACGGCCTGCTCCACAGCGAGAAGCCCTGGAGCAAGCTGGACACTGTGAAATTTCTGTGCCCGTCCCCCGGCTATGACAGGCATTTCAATGTGACCAGATCCTTCGGCATGGAGCTGATCACCATCCCCATGACCGAAACCGGTCCTGATATGGACGCGGTGGAGGAAGCCGTCAGGGACCCCGCCGTCAAGGGGATCTGGTGCGTGCCCAAGTATTCCAACCCGGAAGGGATTATTTACAGCGCCGAGACCATCGACCGCATCGCTCATCTGAAGCCCGCCGCGCCCGATTTTGTAGTCATGTGGGACAACGCCTACTGCATCCACGAGTTTGAGGGGGACTACGTGCCCTTCCCGGATATCATTTCCCTGTGCCGGGAGGCGGGCAGCCCCGATATGGTGTTTGAATACGCCTCTACCTCCAAGGTGACCTTCCCCGGCGCGGGCATCTCCGTCATGGCCTCCAGTGTGGACAACATCAAATATATGCTGAGCCTGCTGACCTATCAGACCATCAGCTATGACAAGGTCAACCAGCTCCGCCATGTCCGCTATCTGAAGGACATGGCGCACACTCTGGAGCTGATGAAGAAGCACGCCGCCATTCTGGGGCCCAAATTCCGCGCCGTACTGGACGCCCTGGACAGGGAGATCGCTCCTCTGGGCATCGCCTCCTGGAAGCGTCCCACCGGCGGCTATTTCGTCAGCGTGGACACCGCCGACGGTCTTGCCAAGCGCACCCTGGCTCTCTGCAGGGAGGCGGGCGTGGTCATGACCAGCGCCGGAGCCACCTTCCCCAACGGCAGCGACCCCAGAGACCGCAACATCCGCATCGCTCCCAGTCTGCCGCCGGTAGCGGAACTGGAGGCCGCCATCGACGTGTTCTGCGTCTGCCTCCGTCTGGCCGCGCTGGAGAAGCTGCTGGGAAAGTGAGGCATATACGCTGTAAGACGAGCGCCTTTTCCGAGGAACGTCCTTTCGCCCATCTCTTGGTAATATGCGGCCCCGCCCGGTTGATCCGGGCGGGGCTGTTTCCGTTTTGTAACAAAAATTTGGTTGACAATGTAGACCGTTTGTAGTATGCTAAGTCTACAAAGTAAACCTATGGAGGTTATTCTATGGAATCCATCAAATTAACAGGCAGCGAGTGGAGCGTGCTGGACAGCCTGTGGCGGGAAAGCCCTCAGACGGTGATGCAGCTGGTGGCAAATCTGAGCAAAACCGTGGGCTGGGCCAAGAGCACCACCATCACCACTTTGCGCCGCATGGAGGAAAAGGGGCTTGTTCACTGCGAAGTTGTTGGCAAGGGAAAATCCTATACACCAGCTGTAGGGCAGGAGGAAGCGGAGATTTCCGAGACCAGAAGCTTCCTGAGCCGGGTCTACCGGGGGAGCGTGGGACTGATGATGAGCGCCATGGCCCAGCGGCAGGAGCTGAGCCGGGAAGAAATTGCCGAGCTGCGGGAAATCCTGGCTCAGGCGGAGGAGGGAGCGGAGAAATGACAACTGGTTTGACAGAATGGGTGATATCAGCCAGCGCGTTGATCCTTGTGGTGCTGCTTCTGCGGAGTCTGCTGGGGAAGCGGATCAGCGCGGGATTGCGGTACGCGCTATGGGCTGTGGTGCTTGTGCGGCTGCTGGTGCCGGTACCGCTGTTCGCTGTGACAGTGCCGCAGCTTCCGAAATGGACGCCGCCGGAGACCATGCGGGAGGAAAATATCTATGTGCTGCCGGTTTACTCCGGCCCGGTAGAAACCTCCGGCGTTCATGTCGCGGAGGACGGCACGCTGGGAGACCCCAGTTCCTTTGGCTATGCCCGTTTGGAGGACGAGGGCCGGACGATCACCCGCTACGCGGAGAAGATCAGCCCTCTGGAGCTGATGGATTGGGTATGGGCCGCCGGTTCCACCGTTTTCACGCTTGTACTGCTGGCGGCCAATCTGCGCTTCTCCATTCGCCTCCGCCGGGTACGGCGGCCTCTTGAGGGCTGCGGTGCGCCCATTCCGGTTTATGCGGCCTCCGCGCTGCCTTCGCCGTGTCTGATGGGACTGCTGAGGCCCGCCGTATACGTGACGGAGGAGGCGGCGGCGGACCCGGTCATGCTGCGGCATGTGCTGGCCCATGAGCTGACCCACTATAACCATCTGGACCACCTGTGGAGCGTCCTGCGGGGCGCGGCGCTGGCGGTTCACTGGTGGAATCCGTTGGTATGGATGGCGGTGATTTGCAGCCGGCGAGACGGCGAGCTGGCCTGCGATGTGGGTGCGCTGAAACGGCTGGGCGACAGCGAGCGCACCGCCTACGGCGAGACGTTGCTGGCCCTGGTTACCGCAAAGGCGCGGCCCGCCGATTTACTCAGCTTCGCTACCACCATGTCCGGCGGCAAACGGAGCCTGAAGGAGCGCATCCAGCGCATCGCCAGACAGCCGAAGACGCTGGTCAGCGCGATGGTCGTCGTGATTGCCGTGCTTACGCTGTCGGCTCTGGTGGCCTTTGGGCAGGCGAAGGAGGGGACCTATGGCGGAGTACCGGTCGATCCGGCTGCTGATGACGCCCGCCTGGGAGATTCCTGGAAAACAGCCGAGGTTACTGTGGACGAGGAGGGTGTGCCTCACATCCGCTATATCCTTCCTGACGGAGGGGAGGAGACCTGGAATGGCTCCCCCATCCCCGCCCCCCGGGAGTGGGCTGGTGAGGACTTGGCGGGCCGCGATAAAGCGAAGTATCTGGAATATACCCCGGAAATCCGGGCGAAGCTGGTTTCAGAAACCGACGGCTGGCTGGTGGCCACCTACGGCAGGGGAGTAGCGGCGGCGGACACTTATGTTTACAAGACGTCGGACCGGGGTGTGACCTGGACCGAAGTCACCATGCCCGGAACCAGCTGGCATATTGCGGACGTAGGCTTTTTAAGTCCGGACCGTCTGATCGTGGCCCAGCGGCTCTTTGACGGTGCGCCCTGTTTCATCACCAAGGACGGCGGGGAGACCTGGGAGGAGATCGAGCTGCCGGATGTGCAGGTGATGTCCATTGGATATTCCGGTTTTGACGGCCAGACGGTAGTCATGGATATTGGGAAGCACGAGGGCGATCCGGCAACATGCTCTATGCGCTCCTCTGATATGGGAGAGACCTGGTTTATCAGTTATCCCACAACGCAGACTGTGATAGCTGATCTGGACCATGATGGTATTCCGGAAGAGCTGCACCTGAACCAGTTCCCTGGCCAGCATGCAGGCTTTGAACTGTGGTCCCTGCTGTGGATCTCGCCATTAAAAGTCACTGATATGACGGGTTATTTGCACTGGGCGAACGAGGCCGCAACCGCTCATGCTGGCTGGACTTCCTTCTTTCTGTGCCGGATGGAAGGGGAGGACTACCTGCTCCAGTACACTCCCTATATGGGCGGCGGGAGCTGCTATTACAGCTATAAGCTGTTCTATCTGACGGCCAGCGGCGAGGAAGTGGTGGTGCAGGGAAACTCTGTAGACTTTGACCTCATTTTTGATTCCAGCTTTGCGGATATACACCAGTATGACCCGGAGGAGATCAATGCCTTTATGGAGGAGATCAACGCTCTGCTGGCGCACAGCGAGCAGCTGGTGAATACTGACGAAAATCTGCTGGCAACCTTCCGGAAGGAGGGACGGCTGTACGACAGCCTGTGGTGGCTGGATGACAAGAGAGATGATCATCTGAGCCTGCTGGAGAACCTGCGAAACTACGACAGCTATGCGGAGGACCATCCGGACGACACCTGGTCGCCGCTGGCGGACCTGCTGCTGGAGCTGGCGGAGGAGGATATCCCGATGTTTGACGGAAATACCGCCGAGCTTGTGCGTCTGCTCCGGTCGGCGGAGCGGGAGAGCCGGTTCTATACCTGGGGCAGTGAGACTGACGCCTATATTGGCGCCGGGGCAGGGGAGGTGGACTACACCATCTGGAACCTGCCTCTGGTGGACGGCGGCACCCTGTGGCTGCTGGCCAGTGAGGAGAGGTCCAGCGTACTGATGATCTATGAGACGCAGGAGGAAACGACCTCGGCGTTCTACACCGCACCTGAATTGAAAGAATGGATTATTTCTGGCAATCCCGCCCGAGATTGAACAAAGGTTAAGTTTTGTTCAATTGTTGAAAGATACAAGAACAGCCGGCCCTCCGGAAGGGGGGACCGGCTGCTTCTTTTAACGGTCGAGTGTTGGGCGTTGCCCAAACCCACCAGAGGCTCCGCCTCTGGACTCCGCCAGGGGCGCGTCGCCCCTGGACCCGACTTACTTTGCGATGACCTTCTTCAGCTTGGCAAAGCGGGGCAGGCCGTTTTCCTTCTTCATCTTGGTCTCGCCCTGAATGAGGGGGAGGGCGTAGTCCACGAAGGCCTGCTCGATGCCGTTATGGTCGGCGTTGATCCACTCGAGGGGGACCTTCTTCTCCGTGTTGGCCACGTCGGTGAGATTGAACAGCTTGGTCTTGCAGACGTACTTGCCATCCTCGATGCAGCGCTCAAAGCCCACCATCTTGTCGGTGAGGCCCGCCACGGCGTTCTCCACGGCGGCCTTGCCGGCCATGAAGGACTCGTCGATATCGGTCTGGGAAGCCAGATGCGCGCCGCAGCGCTGGAGCAGGCTCAGCTCGATGCCGCGAACCTTTGCGCCGGTCTCCTTCTTGACGATGTCGGCCAGCATGGCGGCCAGACCGCCCAGCTGGGCGTGACCGAAGCCGTCGGTGGCGGAGGTCTTGGCCTCGGAAACGAAGGAGCCGTCGGCGTAGTGGATGCCCTCGGACACGGCCACCATGCAGTTGCCGCGCTCGGCATAGACCTTCTTCACCTCGGCGATGAACTTATCCATGTCGAAGTCGGTCTCAGGCAGATAGATGAGGTCGGGACCCGCGCCCATAGCGGTGGCCAGCCCGGCGGCGGCGGTGAGCCATCCGGCGTGGCGGCCCATGATCTCGACGATGCAGATCATGCCGGTGTCATACACACGGACGTCGTGGTAGACCTCCATGCAGCTTGTCGCGATATACTTGGCGGCGGAGGCGAAGCCGGGGCAGTGGTCCGTGCCGAACAGATCATTGTCGATGGTCTTGGGCACGCCCATGACACGGCACTCGTAGCCCACCTTCTGCATATACTTGCTGATCTTGTTGCAGGTGTCCATGGAGTCGTTGCCGCCGTTGTAGAAGAAGTAACGGACGTCGTACTTCCTGAAGATCTCCAGGATGCGCTTATAATCGGTGTCGTCCGCGTCGGGATCCGCGATCTTGTACCGGCAGGAGCCCAGGGCGGAGGAGGGGGTATAGAGCAGGTTCTCCAGCTCACCGGCATCCTCCTGGGTCATGTCGTAGAGCTGGTCGCCCAGTACGCCCTTGATGCCGTGGGCCGCGCCGTAGACCTTGGTGATGGCCTCGCTGTCCAGAGCGGTGCGGATCACGCCGTAAGCGCTGGCGTTGATGACGGAAGTGGGGCCGCCGGACTGACCGATGATACATGCGCCTTTTAACATAGTTTGTATTCCTCCCATTTCTTCAGCATGAAGAGTTTTCCTTTTTGTAAAGTGACGCTCTGTCTTTAGTATAGCAAGATTTTCCATGGTTGTAAACAGATTTTTTGCATGGAAGCGGCGTCTGTTTGCGGATGCCGGGTGTAAAAAACGCCAAAAGCGGACCCTCCAACGCTTCACGCGGGTAAAAGAGGAGCGGCAGGCGGCAATGTCATTTATTCACACTCGGAAAAGGTCCCGCTTCTTACAGCGGCGGACGCAGACAGCCCCGGACTGTATGAAAATACAATCCGGGGCTGCTTCACCGCCGCGCCGGCCGTACAGCGAGCGAAAATGAAGTTGTGTCGAAATCGCCCTTGCAATCTTCCAGAATATGCGGTACAATGAATCTGCGAGACACAGAAGCAAAAGGCAGGGCTGGAAGTACCGCGAATACTGCCAGCCCCTATGCAGGAGAAAAGGCCTCCCACACAGCAGATTACTGCGCCGAAACTATTCTAACAGCTTTCCCCCTAATTTACAAGAGGGGAATCGGATAGGCGTGTGCGTAGCTTCCGGCGGTGTAGGGATTATTTGCCCTGCGCCGCTTTTGTTGTCTCGACGGGGAGGCCCACGGGGGATGGGAACAGAGCGCCGCCCCCAGGGTCTGCACCGTCGGGAAATTTATGAAATGGAGAGGTATCACCATGAAAAAACCACCGCGCGTTTTATCCCTGGTCCTTGCCCTTGTGCTGAGCGTTTCTCTCTGCGCTCCCGCCCTCGCGTCGGGGAGCTCAGACGCGGGACCCAGCATATCCCACAACCCTTCTCACGAGTATTCCAGCTATTGGGCAGCTACCACGAAATTCTTCTTGTATGCCAACGCAAAGGGCGGGCTGACCCGCGTGGAGGCTCCCGGCTACGACACGACGAACCAACTCCGGGTGGAGGAATACGACCGCTCGTTCAGGTTCCTGTCCGGTAAGTATATCACATACGACGGCCTGCCTGTCTGGGGCGGGTTCTACGCCGGAGAAAACTACAACTTCATCATCACCGGGCAGAATAACCCCAACGAATCCGACAGCGTGGAGGTGATCCGGGTCCTCAAGTACAGCAAGGACTGGCAGTATCTGGGGAAGGCCAGCGTCTATGGAGCAAATACTTATAAACCGTTCGACGCCGGCACGGTGAGCTGCGCGGAGTCCAACGGCATCCTGCATATCCTCACCTGCCACGAGATGTATAAGAGCAGCGACGGCAAAAACCACCAGGCCAGTATGCAGATCACGATCCGGGAAAGCGATATGACGGTCACGGAAACAAACTGCGACGGCGGCTTCATCGGTCGTGTGTCCCACTCCTTCAATCAGCTCATCATGGTGGATTCCCAGGGGAACTTCATCACGGCAAACCATGGAGACGCCTACCCACGGGCAATAGAGATGGAGATGCTGGTAGACGGAGGCAGGAGGGAGCGTCCCAATACAGATATAAGGGAGGCCGACATCCGTAAGGACTGGAACGACGGCGACCGTTTTGGAGATGTGCTGACCCCTGAATTTCCCGGTAAGACCGGCTTCAACTACACCGGCGCGATGCTGGGCGGCATGGCGGAGACCACCAACGGGTATCTGCTGGCCTATACGCAGGAGCCCTCCGCGGCCCTCGGCGACCTGTATCAGGTCAAGCTCGCCTATATCGCGAAAAAAGACATTAAACTGACTGTCGCGGGGACCGGCGGCGGGGAATTAAGTTACTTCCAGGTCCGGCAGATCACCAACGCCAAGGCCGACCTGATGAACTGGGATCCGAACACCGACCCCGACCAGGGCAACCCGTTTGTGGTTCCCACCAGCCTCTCCGGCGGCTACATTATCTGGAAGTCCGCCAGGGGGGAGATCAGCTGGACCACCTATGACGCCAGCGGACAGACCGGCACGATCCGGACGGGCTCCGGCAAGCTGTCCGACTGCCAGCCCATTTACTTCAATGGCAAGGTGGTCTGGTACGCGAACCGTTCCGACAAGCTCATCTTCTATACGCTGGACGCCTCCGGCCTGACCGCCATCGACGCCGCCAGCGGCGCGTCCACTCCCAGCACGTCCACCCCCAGCACGCCCAGCCCCTTCAAGGACGTGGCCGACAACCACTGGGCCCTGGACTACATCCGGACCTGCGTGGAGAAGGGGATCGTCAACGGCGTGGGCGACGGGAGGTTTGACCCGGATGGCACGGTGAGCTACGCGCAGTTCGTCGCCATGATCACCAGAGCCTTCTTCAACGACGAGGTCCAGAAGGTCACTGATACCACCGGGAAGCCCTGGTACTACCCCAATATGCAGACCGCGTTTTCGTACAAGCTGGATCTCTTTTCAAATATCCGCAAGTACGGCGGCTGGCCCGAGGTGGTGGTGGCCGACACCCCCATCAACCGCTACGACATGGCCGCCATCGCCCGCCAGACGCTGCTTCGGTATGGCACAAACCCCTCAAACGAGAATCCGACTTACAATCCATACGAAAACAATTCCTCCATCAAGGATTATGATCAGTTCCCGCAGTCCAACTGGTACCAGCTCTATCGGGCGGAGGTTCCCGTCTGCTATTACTACGGCATCCTCACCGGCATGGAGGACGGGTGCTTCCACGGGGAGGAGAACATGACCCGCGCCCAGGCCTGCGTGGTGCTGGTACGGATGATGAATCTGCTCTCCGACAAGACGAGGCAGGCAAAACAGGAAAATCCCGTCGTCACGATTGAATGCCGGGACCGGCAGACCAATCAGGTGCTGCGGTACTACAGGCACTTGTGCAATTCGGATTCGACATACCTCTTCCCCCCCACGGTCATTGACGGCTATACGCCGGAGGAGACGAGGATCGAAGGTACCGCAAGCTCCGCAGATTCAACGGTTGTGGTCTATTATACCCCCAACTGACACAGGCTCGTCATTCTCCAGACGAGGGACCGCCCCGGCATCGCCGGGGCGGTCCCTCGTTTATACTGTTTCTCCCTGCATATTTCCGGTCAGGCTCTCATACAGTTTCAATAGCAAGATGAAAACCTCCCACGCACGGAGGTTTTACAAAAACGCGCGGCGGCGCATGGGAGGTAACTATGACAAATTCAGATCTCTATCAGGACATTGCCACACGTACCGGCGGATCTCTGTTTGTGGGAGTGCTGGGTCCGGTGAGGACGGGGAAGTCCACCTTTATCAAGCGTTTTATGGAGACCTGCGTCATCCCCAACATTGATAATATCTATCGCCGGGAGCGGGCCATTGACGAGCTGCCCCAATCCGGCAGCGGCCGCACCATCATGACGGCGGAGCCCAAGTTTGTTCCGGAGGAAGCCGTTGATATCACGCTGGATGGCGGGGCCACCTTTGCGGTGAGGCTCATTGACAGCGTGGGCTACATGGTCCAGGGGGCCATGGGACAGTTTGAGGACGGCGTGCCGCGGATGGTCATGACCCCCTGGCTGGACCACGAGATCCCGATGGCGGAGGCCGCCGAGATCGGAACCCGGAAGGTTATTCAGGAGCACTCCACCGTGGGCGTGGTCATCACCACCGACGGCTCCATCACCGATATTCCCAGGGAGGACTATCTGGAGGCGGAGGAACGGGTGATTACGGAGCTGCAGGAGCTGGGGAAGCCCTTCGTGGTCCTGCTGAACTCCACGGACCCCAGGAGCAGCCGGGCTGTCAGCATTGGCCGGGACATTGAGAGCCGGTTCGGCGTGCAATGCCTGCCGGTGAACTGCCTGGAGCTGACAGAGGAGTCCATTACCTACATCATCAAGTCCATTCTCTATGAGTTCCCTCTGCGGGAGCTGCGGTTCTTCCTTCCCACCTGGATCGACGCGCTGCCGGTAGGCCATCCCATTCAATCGGCGGTATATAGCGTCGTCCGGGACGGCGGCGGTAAAATGGCCCATATCCGGGACGTCGATGCGGTCGTGAAGGAGATGGGGGAGCAGGAGAACATTTCCCTCAGCCGGGTACTGTCCATCGACCTGGGGAAGGGGGTTGCCTCAGCGGAGCTGCAATTACCGCGGTCCCTGTTCTACGAGACGCTGTCCACCCAGTCCGGCTTCACCGTATCGGATGACGGGGACCTGATGGACCTTCTGACCCAGCTGGCCGGCGTAAAAGCCAGATTTGACAAGGTGTCCGACGCGCTTTCCAACGTTTACGAGACAGGATACGGCATCGTCATGCCCACCATGGAGGAACTGCTGCTGGAGGAGCCTGAGATCATGCGGCAGGGGGGACGCTACGGCGTAAAGCTGAAGGCAAGCGCGCCGTCCATTCACATGTTTAAAGTGGATATTGAATCCACCGTATCGCCCATTGTGGGCAACGAGAAGCAGAGCGAGGACATGGTGAACTACCTCATGGAAAAATTCAGCGGCGATCCCACGCAAATCTGGGAGAGCAATATTTTTGGCCGCAGTTTCCATGAACTGGTGAACGAGGACTTGCAGGCAAAGCTCTACCGGATGCCCATGGACGCGCGGCTCAAGTTCCAGGAGACGCTGCAGCGGATCGTCAATGAAGGAAGCGGCGGACTGATCTGCATTATTCTATAAACGACCGCGCCGCTCCGGCCGCTGTAGAATTACGGCGAATAATCGGGGCAATAATCGGGGCGCGGAGTTAGGTTTCGACATGCGGCAAAAAAGCGGCGGATTCTGCCGCTTTTTTGCCGTCAGCAGCGCCTTGACAACGGTGGTATAATAAAAACAGAGGCCGGATGAATATCCGCCGCTGGTCCCGCCGCGGAGCGCGGAAATGCACCGGAGAGAGGAGGCCGCCTGGGCACTGGCGTGATTGAACAAAATAAAAATTTTGTTCAATTCAGGGGAGGCGTAAACGCATTTTTCCCCAAAATGACAATGCCGAAGCGGATACGCTATGACAGACTACCGTGAAGACGCGCCGCAGATCCTCTGCGACTTTCTATCCTACCATGAGACGATTAAAGCTCACTCCCAGAAAACTGTTGACGAATACTTTCTGGATCTTCGTAATTTCTTCCGTTACATCAAGCAAACCCGGGACCGCTCGCTCAGAAATATGGAATTGGATGAGATCTCCATTATGGACGTGGACATCTCGCTGATCCGGACCATTACGCTGACAGATGTGTACGGATATCTGACCTACCTCAGCCGCGACCGGGCCCAGCAGCCCAACAGCGACAAAACCGGCTATGGACTCAGCGCTTCCACGCGCGCCAGAAAAATTGCGACGCTTCGTTCTTTTTTCAACTACCTTACCCAGAAGGCGCATCTACTGGATGACAACCCGGTCAAGGAGCTGGACTCTCCCAAGCTGAAGAAAACGCTGCCCAAGTACCTGACGCTGGATGAAAGCGTGGAGTTGCTGGAAAATGTGACCGGCGCCAACAGCGAGCGGGATTACTGCATTCTGACGCTGTTCCTGAACTGCGGCCTGCGAATCTCCGAGCTCATCGGGCTGAATCTGACAGATATCCAGGGCGACGCTCTGCGCGTCCTGGGCAAAGGCAACAAGGTCCGCATCGTTTATCTCAACGACGCCTGCAAAACGGCGCTGAATCGCTATCTGGCGGTCCGTCGGCCCGTCACGGGCAAGGATCAGAACGCGCTGTTCCTCTCTACCCGTGACCAGCGCATCAGCCGCTCCAATGTCCACGCGCTGGTGAAAAAGCATATCTCTCAGGCCGGATTGGACAGCACCCAATATTCCTCTCATAAGCTCCGCCATACCGCGGCCACCCTGATGCTGCAAAACGGCGTGGATGTCAAGGCGGTGCAGGAGGTTTTGGGGCACGAGCACCTGAATACCACGGAGATCTACACGCACATTGACAACGAGGCGCTGCGGGTAGCCGCGCGGGCCAACCCGCTGGGCCGGATAAAACTCCCCAAATAGCCTTCTGGATTACGGCTTCCGCACCCCGATAAAATGCAGAAACCGGATGCCCCGATAGTCATACGTATTCAGGGGCCGGTTATCAGCGTCATAGCTGTGGGCGGCAATCCATACGTCGGCAGGCGTCAGAGCGGGCTGACGCAGCAGCCGTACCACCACCGGTGAATGGTTCCAGTTCTCCCCATCAAAGGATAACTGCACCACATCTCCCGGCAGCAGCTGGCTGATGGAAGTCTCCTGGGCCACGGGCCCTGCGCTCTCATCCTTTCGGGTCATAAACTGATAGAAATACTCTACCCCGGTCCAGGCGGGCGCCTTACGATTGGCATCAATATAATACCAGCCAAAATCCTTGGTATAGTTCATCACCCCGCTGCCGGCATAAACGCATTGGGAGGCAAAATTGGTACAGTCCCCTCCGATTTTCTCATAATCATAAAAAGCAGGGTTCCTGCCATAGGCCCATTTTTGGGCATACCGGACAGCGGCCTCCCGGTTATAGGGCAGCAGCCTGTGATTCCATGATTCCAGCATAAAAGATCACCCCTTCCGCACAGTATATGCGGGAGGGGTGATTCTTGTGAAAAACGCTCTATTTCCGATTGATCCGCAGGGTATTCCGTACGCGCAGCGTGCATACGCCCACGTCCGTAAATACGCCTGGACGCGGAAAAAGAGCTGCGGATCAGCCGATGAACATCTGCGTCCAATAGTTTCTGCTGGCGCAGTATCCCACGCCGATCTGCGTATAGGAGGCGTTGAGGATGTTGGCACGGTGGCCGCTGGAGTTCATCCACGCGTCCACTACGGCGGCAGGCGTTCTCTGGCCATAGGCAATATTTTCTCCGGCGGTCCGATAGGACAGGCCGAAGGACTTCATCATCTGGAAGGGCGTACCGTAGGTCGGGCTGGTATGGGAGAAATACCGGGCGGTGGACATGTCCTCGGACTTGTACCGGGCAACCCGGGAGAGCTCCCAATTCGTGGTCAGGGCCTTCAGACCGTTTTCCACGCGGATCTCATTGACCAGCCGGATCACCTCAGACTCATAACTGAGGACGGTATCCGACAGCTGCGGGATGTTCAGGATCTGGCCGGGATAGATTAGGTTCGGGTTGGCCACCTGCGGATTGGCGGCGATGATCTCGCTGGTTCCCACCTGATATTTCACCGCCAGCTTCCACATGGTGTCCCCCGAAACGACGGTATGGCTCAGATTTGCGGCGGCGGCAGACGTGGTGAGCGCCGCGGTCAGGGCCGACGCGGTGATAAACGCGGCAAATTTTTTCATGGTATGTACCTCCTTGATTGGTCCGGTTTGAAGCAGCAAGTAAATTGTAACTCTTTTGTAACTCTTTTTCAAATGTAATTCCTGGAAAGGCAGGTGACAGCGGCCTTGCCGCTATGTTTGCCGGGCAACCGGCCGGACTATAAAAAAACCCTTGGGACAGCTTGCAGCCGCCCCAAGGGTTTTCTCCGTTTACTCTTCCATTTTTCCCAGTTTGGAGTAAATAATTCTCTGCTCTGCGTACAATGAATAATACCCGCTCATGAGATAGCTCACTCCGCAGGCCACGGCAAAGAACCACAGTCCTCCGCCGCCGAACAGCTCCACAGACAAAACGATGGACGCAATGGGGCAGTTGACCACGCCGCAGAAGAGCGCAATCAGCCCAATGCAGGCGGCAAATCCGGCATCCAGGCCCAGCAGCGGCCCCACCGTGCAGCCCAGGGTCGCTCCAATGAAGAAGGCTGGAACGATCTCGCCGCCCTTGTACCCCGCGCCCATGGTCAGCGCGGTCAGAAGGATTTTTACCAAAAACGCCCAGGGAACAGCGCGTCCCTCCACGGCGGCGATGGCCAGCTCCATACCGGCTCCATTATAATCACGCGTCCCCAGAAGCAGCGTCACGGCGACGACCAGGACGCCGCCCGCTGCCGCCCGCAGGAAAATATCCGGCAGATAACGCTGATACAAATGGCTCGCCAGGTGTATGACGGATAAGAACAGGATGGCGCAAAGCGCGCACAGCAGCGCCAGCGCCGCCACTCGCAGAATATTCCCGGCGTTCCCCGCCGGTACCGCGGCCATCGGCATGCGCTCCGGCATGGTGCCCAGCAGGCTGCTGATCCCCCACCCCACCAGACTGGCCATCAGGCAGGGGTACATGGCGCTGTAGTGAAATACGCCCACGGCGGCAACCTCCATGCTGAACACGGCGGCGGTTACCGGCGTACCAAATACGGCGGAAAACAGGGCGGACATGCCGCACATCGTCATGAGCTTCGCGTCCTCCTTGTTCAGGCGCAGCAGCCGCTCGAATCCGGCGGAGATGCCGGCGCCAATCATCAGCGCCGCCCCTTCCCTGCCGGCGGAACCGCCGCAGAGATGGGTGAGGACCGTACCGGTAAAGATCCTGGGGACCACCCCGTGTGGCATCGGATCGCCGGTACGCAGGGAGAGCATCACCAGATTGGCCCCCCGGTCCCGCTCCACACCCGCCAGATGATACATCAACGCAATACACAGACCGGCCGCCGGCAGAAAATACAATAACCATCCGTGGGCGGCGAAAAGGCCGTCCGACCAACTCACCGCATGGTGGAACAGCGCGCCCACCGCTCCGCAGGAGCAGCCGGCCAGCAGGGCCAGCGCCGTCCACTTGAAGAAGAAGCGCAAATAGCGTGTGACGCGGTTCAGGACCGCATTCCATTTCTCCGGCATGCTTCCTTTTCCTTTCCCGCGGAAACAGCGCCGCCCAGGATATTGCAGCAGCCGCATCGAGCGGTCATGCACAATCATGGGCGGCGCTGCCGCATGTGTCAGTTTACGATGAATAATCCGATTTTAGAACGCCTTGCCGTCGCAGCCCAGGACGTCGATCAGCTTGTGCTTGACCAGCTCCTTGATGGCGGCGCGGGCGGGCTTCAGATACTCGCGGGGATCAAACTTGTCGGGATGCTCGCAGAAGAACTGCCGGATGGTGCCGGTCATGGCCAGACGCAGATCGGAGTCGATGTTGATCTTGCAGACGGCGCTGCGGGCTGCCTGACGGAGCTGCTCCTCAGGAATGCCGACGGCGTCGGGCATCTTGCCGCCGTTGGCGTTGACCATCTTCACGAACTCCTGGGGCACAGAGGAGGAGCCATGGAGCACGATGGGGAAGCCGGGCAGACGCTTGACGACCTCATCCAGAATATCGAAGCGCAGGGGCGGAGGAACCAGCTCGCCCTTCTCATTGCGGGTACACTGGGCGGCGGTAAACTTATAAGCGCCGTGGCTGGTGCCGATGGCAATGGCCAGGGAATCGCACCCTGTCTTGGACACGAACTCTTCCACTTCCTCGGGACGGGTGTAGGAGGAATCCTCGGCGGAAACCTGGACCTCGTCCTCTACGCCGGCCAGGCTGCCCAGCTCGGCCTCGACCACCACGCCGTGGTCATGGGCATACTCGACCACCTTCTTGGTGATCTCGATGTTCTCGGCAAAGGGCTTGCTGGAGGCGTCGATCATGACGGAGGTGAAGCCGCCGTCGATGCAGCTCTTGCAGGTCTCGAAGCTGTCGCCGTGGTCCAGATGCAGGCAGATGGGCAAGCCGGTCTCGATGATGGCGGCCTCCACCAGCTTGACCAGATAGGTGTGATTGGCATAGGCACGGGCGCCCTTGGAAACCTGAAGGATCAGGGGAGCGTTGACTTCCTTGGCGGCTTCGGTGATGCCCTGAACGATTTCCATGTTGTTGACGTTGAAAGCGCCGATGGCGTAACCGCCGTCATAGGCTTTCTTGAACATTTCGGTTGTGGTAACAAGGGGCATGATTGTAGTCCTCCTTACGGTGAAGTTAGGTATATTTTACCACATTTCCAATGGATTGCAACAGAAAAAACAAAAAAAGTAACCGGTACGGCGGGAAACTGTTTGTATAATCTGCCACTTATGGCCGCAGATCTTTCGCTACCAGGATATATTCATCGTTCCGGTACGTCTCCCAGAAGCCGGATTTCAGAAAAATGGAGACCGATGGATTGTCGACAGCGATATTGTCCTGAAGGCGGCTCACTCCCCGTTCCTTCGCCGCCTGACAGAGGAGCGTCAGTCCCCGGGAGCCGCATCCCCTGCCCCGGTGCGCAGCCGGAACGATGACATCGCAGATGTACGCATTCAATTCGTTGTCAAAGTGATAGGAGACCTCCCCCACGAAAGCGGCCCGTCCGGCGTCGTACAGATAACGGTAAAACCGCTGCCCTGTGTCATCCTCTACCCACCTGGCATACCAGTCCGCCCAGCGTTCTGCTGGGAAATCAATGGTTCCGCCATAGGCGTGGTTGAAGGCCATGGTGGCGGGATCCGCCAGCAAGCTCTGACGGAAGGACAGCTCGTCCATGGCGGGCCGGTGAAGCGTGATGGTTGGCATAACGTATCCTCCTGGTACTATTAAAGTGCAATATCGTGACCGGGCAGAAATCCTGGATTTGCAGAGGGTTTAGGCTCGGAATAAAAGTTCTTTTTGATACTTTTTCTTTCAATTATAGGTATCAAGGGTTACCGTGCGGCGGGCTAAGCTAAACTGCGCAGAAAAGAGCGGATTTGGCCGTCCGTCCGGGACCTTTTTCTTTCAAGAAAAAGTATGATACCGTTTTTTCATGATAACAGGTCCCCTCCGGTTTGTCAACACCGCCCGATGCGTCCCAGCTGTCATAAAAGAGGACCGGAGGCTTTGCCTCCGGTCCTCCCGGTATTCATCTGGCCCGCGGGATCAGCAGCAGCCGGTCCGGGGTAATCTGGCTCTCATCGGTCAGCTCATTCACTGACAGAATCCCTTCGCGGGTGGCCCTGTACTGCTTGGCAATTTCCCACAGGGTCTCCCCCTCCCCCGGCTTTCGCAGGATCAGGGAGGGCATGGGGCCGCGCTCCTGGGAATCGTCCTCGACCTCTCCCCCGCTGACGCACAGGCAGCGCCGCCGGCGGGAGGTGGATATCTCGCACTCCACCGGGAACCGCAGCTCGATTCCTTCCGGCGTAATGTTGGCGATAATATCCCCGCGGCACGCCGCTTTCGCCTCACACTCCCAGCCTCCGCTCTCCAGCTCGGCGGGAATGGCGGCGGTAAACTCCCGCCGGACGCTGCCCAGGGCGTCATTTTCATCTACGTAGAGGCATCGCGCCCAAAGGGGGATTTTCCACTCCTCCCCTTCCAGCCTGGCTCCGCCGCAGCTGATCTCCGTGTCGATCACCGAACGGACGGCGGCCCCGGTCTCCAACAGCTCCCGGACGTTCTGCCGCCGGACGCTCTGCTGGCTGTCCTCCCCCAGTTCCAGCGCGTCCATCTGGCAGGTGACGGCGGCGGCGGTACTGTATAGGTCCGCGATAAAATCGACTTCCAGCTGCTTCCAGATCGTGACGCGGGTGCAGAGAGAAACGGACAGTGTCAGGGTACAGGCGTCATCCGGGGCGCTCTCACTGCCAATGCGGCAGTCCAGGCTCAGCAGCCGGTAGGACGCCTCGCTCTCGCAGTCCTCTTCAAAGCCGCTGCCCTCCAGGATCTGGGAAAAAGGCAGCTCCTGCTGGAGCAGTCCCAACCGCCCTCCGCTCTCCCGATACAGCACCGACGCGGCCAGGAATCCCTTTACCACCAGCTTGCTCCCGATCAGCTTGCTGTCGGCGCCACGGATGTCCACACGCGTGGACAGGATCTCCTCAGCCCCGCCCCGGCCCGGCGACAGGGGGAGCTCCTCGGCGAAGGTAAACTCCTTCTCCCGTACGCCCGCCGCCACTCTGGTCTGCTTCTGCTCCCGCAGCAGCTGGATGTTCTCCGCGGCCGCTTCGGCTACGCCGGTGCAAACCGACAGAGATACATGCCGGCAAAGCGTGGGATACAGCACCAGATTGGCTCTGGTCAGTACTTTTCGCGGATTCAGGACGCGGGTGTCGATGCTCCGCAGCTCTCCCCGGATCTCCAGATTCTCGCAGGAGTCGTCTCCCCGCCCCTCGCCATAGCATTGGAAAGGAATCTGGAAATGCAGGGAGTGCAGTCCCTCCTCCTTCTCCGGTATGTAGAGCACCGACGCCTCTACGCTGCCGCTGGCGCAGAAGCGTCCGTCTCCGGTCAGCTCCCGTCCTGTAAGACACACAATGCCGGTCGTGTCCACGATGCGGGCAATGTCCCCGCAGCTGTCCGGCACGATGTTTTCCCGCATGGTCTCACAGGGAAAGGGATCAAAACAGATGGTTTCATAATATTCATGGTCGGCTTTTTGCAATTTCAGTTCCATATTCGGCGTCCTCCTTCAGCGTATGGCGGCCTTTACTGGTTCCAGTCTATGAGGCGGACACGCCGGATTATTCTTTCATTTTAAAGATTCTCTTCAAAATCCCGTTCAGAAATTTCGGGGACTTCACAACGACAATCTTCATAACGGCCTCCTTTCCTCACTTTCGCATACAGCCGCAGCCGCAGGCGATCAGCAGAAATGCCACAAGGAACAGAAGAACTCCCGTCGGAAATATAATCGCAACCAGAATTCCCAGGCCCATTGTCACGGCGCAGGGTCCGATCCAGTACCAGTTTCTCATGTATCTTCCCTCCTGTTCCCTGGTCTACTACCATTATATACAGGGAGGTGACGGTGGTGCGGACCGGGACCTCTTCCCGTTCCGGGCGTATGTCGCCAAACAAAAAAGTCGGTTCCGCGCCGCCTAGCGGCGCGGAACCGACCATGCCCGCAAATCCTTCAGTTCATGATAAAGCCTTACGTAGCTTCCATGTCGGCTGGAGGGAATCTCCCCGGACCGGACCGCCTTCAATACGGCGCAGCCCTTCTCCCTGGTGTGGCTGCACCCGACAAAACGGCAGTCATCCAGGTATGGACGAAACTCCGCAAAGCACTCCGGCAGGCGTTCCTTCAGCTCCAGATCAAGCTCCTGAGCGTCGAAGGAGCTGAACCCCGGCGTGTCGATCACCTCTGCCCCGCAGTCCAGGCGGTAGAGCTCCACATGCCGGGTGGTGTGCTTACCGCGGCCCAGCTTTTCACTGACAGCCGCTACCCGGAGGGAAAAGTCCGGCTGAATGGCGTTTAGGAGACTGGATTTCCCTACGCCGGAATTGCCGGTGAAGGCGGATATCCTGTTTCGGAGCAGGCCGGCCAGCTCCTCCGTCCCCTCCCCCGTTTCTGCGCTGGTGAGGACAACTGGAAAGCCCGCCTGCCGGTAAATTGCTGCCAGCTCATCTCCCGGCTCCAGATCGCACTTGTTGACGCATACCGCCACATCGCAGTTTTTCAGCGCCGCGATAGCGGAGACACGGTCAATCAGAAACGGGTCCGTAACGGGAATCGCGGCGGAGGCGACGACCACCAGCTGGTCAATATTGGCTGCCGCCGGGCGGTCAAAAGCGTTTCGCCGGGGATGGATCTCCCAGACCATGCCCTCCCCCGGACCGGTCTCCCGGACCTCTACCCAGTCCCCTACCAGCGGGCTGCGGCCCTCCTGCCGGAACTTTCCCCTGGCGCGGCAGGTCAGGGTCGTTCCGTCCACATCCACATAATAGAAGCCGCTGAGGGCCTTCCGGATTCTGCCCCTACTCACCGAACGTAAGATCATCGTCCCGCCAGAGCTGCTCATCGGCATAAATCCGCAGACGGTGGACGCCGGCCTTTGCCTGCAGCGTCTGCTCGATTACGCCATAATCTCCGGGCACCGTGGTATCCAGCACCAGATCGTCATCCAGGAAGAACTGAACCAGCACTTCCTCCGGGCTGAAAGGAACATGGAAGCTGACAGGATACTCCAGCAGTTTTTCCCCGTTGCTGTAGGTGAAGGTAACGGTAGATCCCTGTTCCACTTCCGTCGCGCTGTCCACGCTCTGGGTCAGGACCGTCCCTTCCTCCTCGGAGCCCTCTACCTTTTCAAATTCGGCCACCAGGTTCAGCTCCGCCATCTTGGTCTGGACCCATTCCACCGTCTGGCCGACACAGGAAACCATCGTCGAATATTTGATCTCCGGTCCCTTGCTGATCACCAGGGTGACGGTGTCGCCTTCTCCCAGCATGGTGTCCGCCGCGGGGTCGGTCCGGATGACGCAGCCGGCCTCAATTTCATCATGGTACTCCTGCTCCTCCGCCTCCACAATATTCAGGTTCAGCTCGCTGAGTCCCTTGGTTTGCAGGATGCGAAGGCGGGCGGCGCGGGCCTCCTCCCCGACGACGTTCAGCATGGCGCCGGAACGGGCGCCGTTGCTGACTGTGACATTGATGGGAATCAGCTCGCTGCTGGCATTTTTCCGGGTCCGGCCCGCGTCGGGCGTCTGGCGGATGATCTGGCCCTCGGCGTACTCGCCGCTGTACTCGTGGCCATCCTCTACGATCTCAAAAATTCCCTTGATCTCCGCCAGCTCTTCCGCCTCCTCCACCGTCATGCCGACGATGGAGGGGACGGTATATTCCGGTATATCCTGGGGCTTGAAGCTGTCCATAATGCTGCTGTACAGCCGGGTTGCGCCAAAATATCCCACGCCGGCCACAATCAGGATCAGCAGCAGAATCTTCCACCAGTTGCTCCTGGGCCGTTCGTATTCCTCCTCGTCGTCCTCTTCCGCCGGCGGCGGCGTATAATGATTCTGTTTCGTTCTGGTCACCCCCGTATTGGGAAGATATTGGGTGGGCTCGTCCGTGCCTCTGGAAGTTTCCCGGCGCAGCTCCTCGGCGGAATATTCAAAATTGATGGTGGGATCCCGGCGAAAAGCCTCCAGGTCGGCGACCATCTCGTCGGCCGTAGAATACCGCCGGTTCCGGTCCGGGGCCATGGCCTTCATACAGATCTGCTCCAGCGCCTCCGGAATCTCCGGGTCCAGCTCCCTTGGATTCAGCGGCACGGCGCTGAAATGCTGCACCGCAACGCTCACCGGGTCCGAGCCCTCAAAAGGCAGGCGGCTGGTCAGCATCTCATAGAGCACGACTCCGGCGGAATAGATATCGCTGCGGTTATCGGTATAGTCCCCTTTCGCCTGTTCCGGAGAAATATAGTGAACAGAACCAATCGCCTCGTTGGACGGATTGGAACCATTGGCCAGAAAAGCGATGCCAAAATCCGTCACCTTCACCGTGCCGTCCCGGAGGACCATGATATTCTGCGGCTTGATGTCCCGGTGAACGATGCTGCGGCTGTGGGCATGGCTGAGGCCTTTCATGATCTGCGTGATAAAGTGGAGGGCCTCCGGCCAGTTCAGCTTGCCGCGGCGCTCCATATATTGCTTCAACGTGATGCCGTCGATGAGCTCCATGACGATATAATCCATATCCCCCCGGCGGCTCACGTCGTATATGGCCATGATATTGGGATGGGAGAGCATGGCGACGGCCTGGGACTCATCGTGAAACCGGCGGCGAAACTCCGCGTCCTCGCTGAGATCCTTTTTCAGCATTTTAATGGCGACCAGACGGTTCAGCCGGTGGCACTTCGCCTTGAATACCACCGCCATGCCGCCGGTGCCGATCACCTCAAGGATCTCATAGCGGTTATCCAGCATCTTTCCTATGTATCGTTCCATAGTCAGGCATTCCTTTCTTTCGCCGGTTTACTGCCGCCGCAGCAGCACCGCGGTCACATTGTCCGGCGCGCCCCGCTTTTTCGCCAGCTCCAGCAGGCGGTCAAGGCGTTTGTTGTCATCCGCGCTCGTCACCAGCTCCCGGACCATCTCCTGGTCTGTCACCGTTCCCACCAGGCCGTCGGTACACAGCAGCAGCCAGTCCCCCGGCTCCAGGACCGCCTCATAGCTGTCGCTGAGCGCCGACCGGTCAGGGCCCAGGGCCCGGGTAATCAGGTTGCGGTGAGGGTGGTTCCGGGCCTCTTCCTCGGTGATATCTCCCTGTTCCACCAGATGCTCCACCAGGGAGTGGTCCCTGGTAAGCCGGGTGATCCTGCCGTCATGGATGAGATAAGCCCGGCTGTCCCCCACGTTATTCAGCACAGCCCGTCCGTCCAGAATGATGGCGGATACGAGGGTCGTCCCCATGCCAAACAGGCCGGGGTCGGCGCAGGCGCGCTCATAGACCGCGGTATTGGCCGCGGCCACCGCGAAAGCGGCAATCTCCTTCACCTGCTCCCAGCTCATATCCTGACGCAGGTTCGCGAGACAGGAATCCATAAACGCGTCTACCGCCAGACGGCTGGCCAGCCTGCCGCCTCCGGGGCCTCCCATACCGTCGCAAACCACGCAAACCGTATGGCCGCTGGCCTCGCTGACGCGGACGGCGTAGGCGTCCTGATTTTCCCGCCGCACAAGTCCGATGTCCGTCATCCCCCATATGTTCATCATACGTTGACTCCCTCGCTTTCCATTGCCTTCCGCCGCAGCTGTCCGCAGCTGGCGTCGATGTCGCCCCCCAGGCTGCGCCGTACCGTAGCGGTGACGCCCTGGCGCTCCAGCCGCTGCTGGAACGCCCGCACCCGGCGGCTGGGCTTCAGCGGAGACTCCGCCACATCATTCAGCGGGATCAGATTGACATGCCCCGGCATCCCCCGCAGCTTCTTCACGATCAGGTCCGCCTGCCAGTCGGCGTCATTGACGCCGTCGATCATGGCGTACTCAAAGCTGATCCTCCGGCCGGTCTTCTGGAAATACTCGTGACAGGCCGCAAACAGCTCCTCTGCGTCATAGGCCCGGTTCACCGGCATGATCCGGCTTCTGGTCTCACTGTCCGGCGCGTGAAGGGACACCGACAGCGTCAGCTGCAAGTCCATCTCTCCCAGCCGCCGGATGCCGGGGATCACGCCGCAGGTGGACAGACTGATATGCCGCATCCCGATGTGCAGGCCCAGCGGATGATTCACCAGTTCCAGGAACCGCAGCACATTGTCCAGATTGTCCATCGGCTCCCCGATGCCCATCAGCACAATATTGGACACAGGCAGTCCGCTGTCAAGCTGGGTGAAAATCACCTGCTCCAGCATCTCCCCCGGCGTCAGGTCCCGGATCTTCCCTCCCAGGGTCGAGGCGCAGAACGCGCACCCCATCCGGCAGCCCACCTGGCTGGAAATACAGACGGTGTTGCCATGATGATACCGCATCAGTACGGTTTCAATACAATTCCCGTCATGGAGCTCCCAGAGGTATTTCACCGTGCCGTCCGTTCGGGAGCACTGCTTCCGGGCCGCGCGCAGCCCGTCTATCCGGTATATGCCCGCCAGCTTCTCCCGCAGGGGCTTCGCGATATCGCTCATCTCGTCAAAGGAGCGGACGCCCCGATGGAGCCAGGCAAAAATCTGCTTGCCGCGAAAGGCCGGCTCCCCCAGTTCCCTGAGCGACGCCGTCAGCTCCTCCGGCGTCATGGATCGTATGTCTCTCTTCATGATTTCCTCATTTTGCAGATGTAAAAGCCATCCGTCTCATGGCGCTGAGGCCACAGGGTCAGGTTGCCGTCATTCTCTTCGCGGAAGCCCGGCAGGGAAACGCTCTCCTGTTTAAATTCAGGATGGCGGATCAGAAACGCCTCCGTTACATCCTGATTCTCCTCTGGTAAGATGGTACAGGTGGTGTACAGCAGCACGCCGCCGGACTTTACGTACCGGCCGGCATTGTCCAGGATCGCGCTCTGCACCTTCGGCAGGCCGGCCAATTGCGCAGGGTCCTTGTAGCGGATATCCGGTTTCTTCCGGATAATGCCCAGGCCCGAACAGGGTACGTCGCACAAAACCGCGTCGAAGCCCTCCAGCCACTCCTCTCTGCACTGGCGGCCGTCGGCCGGCTCCGGATGGATACAGCACAGGCCGAGGCGCTCCGCGCCCCGCTCAATGAGAGACATCTTGTGGCGATGGATGTCGCAGGAAATGATTTCTCCCTGATTTTCCATGATCATCGCGGCGGCAAAGGACTTTCCTCCCGGCGCGGCGCATACATCCAGCACCCGCCGGCCGGGCTCCAGCCCCATGGCCAGCACCGCCGCCCTGGCGGCGGCGTCCTGCACCTGGAACCAGCCCTTCCGGAAAGCCGGCATGGTCTCTATGCTGCCTCCCCCGGAGAGCTGCCAGCAGTCCGGCATCCAGGGATGAGGCGTCAGGACCGCGCCGGAGGCGGTCAGGCTTTCCGCCAGCTCCGCCGCTTCACACCGCAGCGGATTGCGCTGGATCACCGTGGGCACGCTGCCGTTGTCCAGGCGGAGATACGCCTCCGCCTCTTCCCTGCCCAATAAAGGCAGGAGCCGCTCCACCAGCCACTTCGGATGGCTGTAACGCAGGGCCAGGAACTCCGCCGGATTTTCCTCCGGGATCTCCGGCAGCCGCCCTTTTTCCCGGCTCAGCCGCCGGAGGACGGCGTTGATCATGCCCGCCGCCCGCCGGCGGTTCTTCCGCTTCGCCAGCTCCACGCTCTCATCCACGGCGGCGCTGTCCGGCACGCGGTCCATGTATAGAATCTGATACGCCCCCAGCCGGAGAACGTCCCGGATAAAGGGTTCCAGGGTTTCAAACCGCTGGCTGCAAAGGGCGTCGAGGTAAAAATCCAGCAGCGCCCGGTTCTGGAGCACGCCATAGGTCAGCCTGGCCGCCAGCGCCGCCTCCCGGCGGTCCAGCCCACGGCAGGCGGTCTTCAGGTTGTTGTCCGACCAGGCGTCCAGCCTGCGGCAGGCAGTGAGGGTTTCCAGGGCCGCTTCCCTTCCCGTATTCATCTGCGCCTCCTGCTGTCCCGTCCGGCAAAAATCAGCAAATACCGAAGCAGCTGGAGCAGGCTCATCAGCAAAGCCGCCACATAGGTCAGCGCGGCGGCGGTAAGGACCTTCCTCGCGCCCTTCCTCTCGTCCTCATCCAGCAAATTGGTCCCCTCGATGGTCCCCAGCGCCCGTGCGGAGGCGTCAAACTCCACCGGCAGGGTCACCAGCTGAAACAGGGTCGTCGTGCCAAACAGCACGATCCCCACGAGAAACAGCGGTTGATGGTACAGAAGCATCCCCAGTATCAATGCGATAAAGGCAAATTGGGAACCAAGCTGCGTCACCGGAATGATCGCGGCGCGGACCTTCACCGGACCATACCCCAAGGCGTACTGCACAGCGTGTCCCGCCTCGTGGGCGGCCACGCCCACCGCCGCCACCGTAGATGCGTGGTATACCGGCTGAGAGAGGTAGATGACGTTGCTGCGGGGATCGTAGTGGTCGGTAAGCTTCCCTTCGCAGGGACGGATGTCCACGTCATGGACGCCGTGCGCCCGCAGCACCTCATACGCGGCCTGGGCCCCGGTAACGCCCCGCCGGTTGCGCTCCTGACTGTAGCGGTTAAAGCTGGAGCTGACCTGAATCTGGGCGTATACCGAGAGGATCAGCACGGGAATCAGCAGAAGCCAATAAATGGAATCATAATAGAAAGGCATGTCGTTTTCCTTCTTCTGCGAAATCAAAAATGCGGGCGGACAGCGGGAATCAGAATTTGACCGGATGCCCCCGCAGATAGTCGGCGGCGGCCATGCGTTTGCCGCCGTCCGCCTGAAGCTCGGTAATCACCAGGGCCTTTCCGTCTCCGCAGGCCACGGCAATGCCGTTTTTATCGGCGGAGAGGATGCTTCCCGGCGCTTTGCCGGTGTCCTCCCCCACATGGGCCCGGAAAATCTTCCAGCGCGTTCCCGCCACATCCGTAACGGCGCAGGGCCAGGGGATCAGGCCGCGAACCTGATTGAACAGGGAACCGGCGGGCTTCGTCCAGTCCAAGGGGGACATTTCCCTGGAGAGCATGGACGCGTATTGATACTGCGGCCCATATACCTGGGGCGTCCTGGGGGCCCTGCCCTGCTCCAGCAGGGCCAGCGCCTCGCAGGCGGCCTCGCCGCCCAGTTCGGCCAACCGGTCATAGAGCTGTCCCGCGTCCTCCTGCGGGTCGATCCGCGTTTTCCTGGTCAGAAGAATGTCTCCGGCGTCCAGCTCCGCCGCCATATACTGGATGGTAACGCCGGTTTCCTCATCGCCGTTGAGAACCGCCCAGTTGATGGGCGCGGCGCCCCGGTACTGGGGCAGCAGCGAGGAGTGGACGTTGATGATCGCTTTTTCCGGAATGTCCAGCAGTGCCTGGGGCAGCAGCTTTCCGTAAGCCGCCACCACGATCACATCCGGCTTCAGTGCCTTCAGCTCCAACAAAACCGCCTCATCCCGGCAGGATTCCGGCTGATAAACAGGGATATCGTGTGTAATGGCATATTCCTTCACAGGCGTTGGGACCAGCTTCATCCCCCGGTTTTTAGGTTTGTCTGGCTGGGTGTAGGCGGCAGCCACGTCCCAGCGGTCCTCTACCAGGTGCCGCAGCACGGAAACGGCAAAGGACGGCGTTCCCATAAATACGACGCGCATGGTTACTTCTCCTCCTCCTGTGCCTCCTGCTCCGCGTAGTAGGCATCCAGCTCCTCCTCCGTCAGGAAGTGGTCGATGTGCTCCACATAGAGGTGGCCGTCCAGATGCTCGATCTCATGACAGAAGCATCGGGCCATCAGCTCCTCTCCCTCGACCTCAAACCAGTCGCCATAGCGGTCCTGGGCTTCGATACGGACAAAATTGGGCCGGGTGACCATCCCCCACTTGCCTGGAACGCTGAGGCATCCCTCAGGTCCGGACTGCTCACCGGACTGCTCCAGAATACGCGGATTCACCAGCTCCAGCATATCCTCATCCTCGCCGGCAATGACGACCACCCGCCGGAGAACTCCCACCTGCGGGGCCGCCAGGCCCACGCCCTGGGCTTCCGTCAGGGTTTCCTTCATGTCGTCCAAAAGGTCATGGAGCCGCTGATTGAAATCGGTCACCGTGCGGCATTTTTTACTCAGGCGGTCATCGCCCTGGGTGACAATTTTTCTGATTGCCATCGTTATTGTAACCTCCTACTGACGGGAATAAACCTGTTTGATTCATAAACGCTGGACCGCTCCCCGGAAAGCAGATCCGGAGGCGCTTTTTCTAATCCTCGGCGTTGCAGTCCACAAACAGGTTCATTCCCCTGTTTTCCTTCTTCTGGTGAAATGCCCGGATATAATAGGAAATAAGCTCTCTTGTCGTATGATCGTTTTTTCCCACCCAGAACACCCGATATCTGAAGCGGTTATTCACTTTTACAACGGGCGCCGGCGCCGGACCCAGAATTTCCACGGACATATTTGCGGCGGTGGGATAGCGCACCCCGCTCCGCATCGCTTCCCGCAGCTGGGCGGCGGCGCGGAGCACCGCCCCTTCTTCAGGACCGGACACCGTCAGCGTAAACATGTCCGCAAACGGAGGGTATCTTCTGGCCCGCCGAATCCGGATCTCTCCGGCGTAAAAGCTGTTGTAATCCTGGGCCGCGGCGCTGGTGATGACCTCGTTATCCGGGGTATAGGTCTGGATGACCGCCCGGCCGTCCTTGCTTCCCCGGCCGGCGCGGCCCACCACCTGGGTCAGCAGGCTGAAGGTCCGCTCGGCGGCATGGTAGTTGTCCACATACAGACCCAGGTCCGCCGCCACCACGCCGACCAGGGTCACATTTTCAAAATCCAACCCCTTGGCGACCATCTGCGTGCCAAGGAGAATGGGAATTTTTTCTTTTTCAAATTGATGCAGCAGCGCCTCGTGATTGCCGGACACAGTGTCCGCGTCCATACGGAGCACGCCGGCGGAGGGAAACAGCTCCTTCAGCTCCTCCTCCACCTTCTGTGTGCCGGCGCCGATCTGCTTCATCAGGCCGCCGCACTCCGGGCACTGTCCGGGCGCCCGCTCCGAATGGCCGCAGTAGTGACACATCAACCGTCCGTTGGCGCTGTGGTAGGTTAAGGACACGCTGCATCGCGGGCACTGGGGCGCCTCCCCGCACTCGCCGCACAGCAGCATCCGGCTGCTGCCCCGGCGGTTGAGGAACAGGATGCTCTGTTCTCCCCTGTCCAGGTTTTCCGCCAGCTCCCGGCGCAGCGTTCCGCTGATCATGCCGTTATTCCCGGCGCGAACCTCGTCCCGCATATCGGCAATCACCACTCTGGGCAGGGGCTGCCGGTTGAAGCGGGAGCGCAGGATCAGCTTCTGGTATACGCCCCTTTGCGCCTGAAAGGTGGTCTCCACCGACGGCGTGGCCGAGCCCAGTACTAGGACCGCCCCCTGCTGGGAGCACAGGAACTTTGCCACATCCCTGGCATGGTAGCGGGGCGGGTTCTCAGACTGGTAGCTGCCCTCGTGCTCCTCGTCCAAAATGACCATTCCCAGGTTATCCAGCGGCGCGAATACCGCGCTGCGGGTCCCCAGGACGATATCCACCTCACCCCGGCGAACCCGCTTCCACTGGTCATACCGCTCGGTCATCCGCAGTCCGCTGTGAAGCATGACCACCCGCTCCCCAAAGTAAGCGGTAAATTTTGCCATCATCTGCGGCGTCAGGGCAATCTCCGGAACCAGGATCATTCCACGCTTTCCCCGGCGGACCACCTCCTGGAGAAGCCGGATGTATACCGACGTCTTGCCGCTGCCGGTGACGCCGTAGAGCAGAGCGCAGGACGCCGTGCCCGCCTCCAACCGTTCCAGAATGTCGTCATAGGCCGCCTGCTGTTCCCCGGTCAGGACAATAGGCGCGCCGTCCGCCGCCTCCGGCTTCGGCACCCGCAGGACCTCCACCTGGGAAAACGCAACCAGTCCGCTTTTCTCCAGACCGTTCAGCGTCCGCATGGATGCGCCGGTAAAATAGCAGACATCACTGGACAACGCGCTGCCAATGGCGCACAGGAGCTTTATCACCTCATAGCGCATCGGGGCGCTGCGGCGTTTGCCCTCCACGGCGGCCATGGCCTCCTCCGCCGAAACCGCCAGGGACACCTGACGGGCATGCTTGTCGGAGACCCTCCGGTCCGCGGCGGCGTCAATGGTGAGGAGGCCCCGCCTTTGCAGCTCCCGCGCCACAGCTCCCGCCGTCTCGCCGCAGGCCAGCTGCAGGGTCTCCATCTCGGCGCTGCCGCCATGGGCGGCCAGGGTCTCCAGAACCCTGCTCTCCTTCTCGCTGCCCCCGGCCTCCAGAGCCGCCTCCCGGTCCACAGATAGCGTGCAGATCTCCCGGAGGCGGTACCACAGTCCGGCCGGCAGCAGAACCTTCACCGCGTTGTATAGTGTGCAGAAGTATCGCTCCCGCAGCCAGAGGGCCAGCTTGATCTGCTGCGGCCCCAGGATGCACTCGTCGTCCAGAGCCTCTCTGACAGCCTTCAGCTCCGCCCGCTTACTGTCCTGGCCCACAGCCAGAACAAATCCTTCGCTGGTTTTATTGCCTTTTCCAAAGGGTACGACTACCCGGACTCCCGGCCGGACCTTTTGGAGCAGCTTCTCCGGGATCAGGTAATCGTATGGCTTATCAATGGTATACGTAGCGGCGGAAACCGCCACACGGGCGATATTGGCCAGCTCCATGGGATCACCTCGGTTATGCCCTCATTTCACGCGAAAAGCGGCCTCGCCGCTTTGTTTGGACTTATTCTACGTCTTTGATCGTAATATCCGACGCCGCGGCGGAAATCTTACCCTCGGCGACCTCATGGATCGCCAGGGTCACGGGCTTCGCGTCCATCTTTTCTCCGGCGTCCTCCGCCTCCTGAGCGATCTGGCGGGCCCGGCGGGCCACCACGTTTACCAGCAGATAACGATTGGGCACATTGGCAGTCAGCTTGTTCATAGCGGGATAGAGCATCATGATAACATCATTCCTTCTTAAATAGATTTCAGTTGATAAAACTAACGGTCGAGCAGCGCGAGGCGCTCATCCGGGCGGCAGTGCTCGGCGGCCATAATGGCGCGGATCTCCTCCACGGCGTGGTCCACCGTATCGTTGATGACGAAATAATCGAAATCCCTGGCCGCGGCAATCTCCTCTCTGCCCCTGGCCAGACGGGATTGTACCTTCTCCATGTCCTCGGTGCCCCGGCTGGTCAGCCGCCGCTCCAGCTCCTCCCAGCTGGGGGGGGCCACATAGATGCGCACCACGTCGGGCATCTTCCGTTTCACCTGGTCCGCGCCCTGGATTTCAATGTCCAGCAGCACGTCCCGCCCCTGGTCCATGGCGTCGTCCACATAGAGCCGCGGGGTGCCGTAGTGGTTGCCTACAAACTGCGCGTGCTCCAGAAACTGATCCTCTTCGATCCACTTTTCAAACTGTTCCACGGACAGGAAGTGATAGTGAACGCCATCCACCTCTCCGGGCCGGGGAGGCCTGGTGGTGGCGGATACGGAGAAATACAGCGCAGGATCATCGGCCAGCAGCCTTGCCGCAAGAGTGCCCTTCCCCACGCCGGAGGGGCCGCAGATGATGAACGTCTTTCCTCGTCTCACAGAAACTCCCCCTTTATATTGAATTTTTCGTTACCGGGCAATAAGCTGAGATCATATCAATTTGTCAGAGTGAATTGGCCGCCCGCCTAGGGTTCATCCTCCCATACCACGGGATCAACGCCAAACCGGGGGGCCAGCTTCTCCAGCGGCAGACCGGACAGGATCACATGGTCGCTGTCCATCACCAGCACCGCCGCCGTTTTGCGGCCAAAGGTCGCGTCAATGAGCATGCTCCGCTCTCTCGCCTCGGAAATCAGGCGCTTGACCGGCGCCGAGTCCGGGCCCACCACGGCGATCAGCCGGCTGGCGGACACCATGCCGCCATAGCCGATGCTTACCAGCTCTGTACCGTTTTCCCTACTCAATGTTCTGCACCTGCTCCCGGATCTTTTCCACCTCGGCCTTCAGCTCCACCACGTTCCGGGCGATCTCCACGTCGCTGCACTTGGAACCGATGGTATTGGACTCCCGGTTGACCTCCTGAATGAGGAAGTCCAGCTTCCGGCCGATGGGCTCGCCGCTTTGCAGCATTTCCCTCAGCTGGGACAGATGGCTGCGCAGGCGCACCGTCTCCTCGTCCACCGCCACCTTGTCGGCAAAGATGGCGGCCTCCGTCAGGATGCGGCTCTCATCAATCGTGGCGCTTTGCAGCACCTCCTGCATCCGGGCCAGCAGCTTCTCCCGGTACTCCGCCACCGTCTGCGGCGACCGCGCCTCCACCATGCCCGTGATGGACTCGATGGTATGCAGCCTGCCCTGGATGTCCTCGGCAAGCTTCTGCCCCTCCCTGGCCCGCATGGCGGCGTGGGCGGTCAGGGCCTCCTCTGTCACCGCGCACAGATCGGCGGACAGGGATTCCAGATCTTCCTCGGCCTTCGTCACCGTGAGCACGTCCGGCAGGCGGGCCAGATCGGTGACACAATACTTTCCCTTCACCCGTCCGCCGCCCTCCGGCAGCTCTATGAGCTGATTCAGCGCCGCCATATAGCTCTTCGCCAGCGGTTCATTGACGGAAACGACCGTCTCCTCCGCGCCCCTGGACTCCACGGTAACGAACACATCCACCTTGCCCCGGCTGGCGCTCTTCTGCACCAGGGCCTTGATGGCGTCCTCCGCGAAGATGTAAGCGCGGGGCATCTTCACCGAACAGTCCAGATAGCGGTTATTGACGCTCCGGACCTCCACGGTGATATCCCGTCCATGCAATGTCCGCCGGGCCCGGCCGTAACCGGTCATGCTTTTAACCAAATGAATTCTCTCCCTCCAGTATGATATTGCCCCGGCAATGAAACAATCCAAAAACTTGCAGGAATCATGAATTGCCGGCGTCATATATTCCATGTTTCGCGTCCGCCACGCAAGGGGCGGGCAAAACGGCATTCAATCAGACGCTATTCCCGCATAAAATCGCGGGAATGATCATTGACCTGATCCATCCTGTCAGCAGCAGAAAAATCTCATCCCGCCAACGCTGCACAGGTTGCACATAAGATAGGTACACGCCAGCCGTCCGCACAGGTTGTCCCCGCCGCAGCCGGAGGAAAACACCTCGTACCCCTCCGGACGGTAGCCAGCCTGGTTGTTCTCCACAAAGTTCAGTGCCTGACGGAACTCGGCGTCGCCGGGGTCCATCTGGCAGGCGGTCTGATAATACCGCCTGGCTTCGTCCACCCAGCCCCGGCGGTAGCAGATGGTCCCCTTGAGGAAATTCCACTCGCCGTTATGGTCGTCCATCCGGTCCAGCAGCTGCTCCGCCATGCCCAGGTCGTTGCGGTTGATGGCCATCCTCACCTGCTGGAAAGCGGGGCTGCCCGCGGTCCGCTGCTGGTACTGATAGCCGCCATAGGACTGCTGAGCATAGCCGCCGGAATATGACGCGCCGCCGCTTTTGCTCCCCCGCTCCTGCTGAATGGCATGGTAGGCAGCGTTGATCTCTTTCATCTTTTCCTGGGCCAGATCCGCCAGCGGATTATCGTGGTAGTTGTCCGGATGGTATTTTCGGGCCAGGTCGCGATAGGCCTTCTTGACCTCCTCGTCGGAGGCGGTGCGGGGGATGTTCAAGACTTCATAGGGATCGGTCATAGCTGCTCCTTGTTCCTGCCCATGATACGAAAGGTCATATCATGGGCTTGAAATGTTCCCTCCAAAACAGCCCTTCCCACAAGAAAGAGCCCTTCGTAAACCGTCGCTCGCATAACGGGGCTCCACACCCCGAAATCCCACAGCTCATAGGCCGCCGCCATCAGGCGGATGGAGTGGTCCAGGGAAGCCGCCAGGCTCTCCCTGGCCTCTCCGGTCAGCGCCCCCTCGTCCAGTGAGAACCGGAAGATCAGAGGATTATAGCTTCCGCTGGAAAAATCCTTTGCCAGATCATCGGCGGCGTCTACCAGGTAGATCCACCGCCCCAGATGGTACAGCAGCTGCTCCAGCACCCGGCGCTTCACCGGGTCGTCCACTTCCCCCGACGCGGCGGAGAGAATCCTGGCGAAAGCGTCCGCCGGCTCATCCAGGGACGGACACCGCGCCTCCTCCAGTTCCCGCAGCCGTTCCAGCTGCTCCCGCGCCACGGCGTCAAAGGCGGGGCGGCGCTCTCTCGCCCTGCGGTAGGCGGACTTCAGCGCCAGGGACGCGGCCCGGTACTTTCCCTTCCCCTTTTCCGGATCGGCCAGGACGTCCTGAATCTGCCACCAGGCCAGGATCACGCTTTCATCCGCCGCCAGCTCCAGCGCTTTGTTTCCCGGGAAATAGTCCCGGCCGGCAAAGGGATGCGCGATACAGCCCCGATGGAGAGGCGGGGCGTCCTCCTCCGGCCACAGCAGGACCGCCAGGAACGTAAAATCGTAATTGAGAATCATTCGGGCCGTCTGACCATACCGCTCCCCCAGCACGCGGCAAAGGCCGCAATAGACTCCGCTGAAGCGGGCCCGGTCCTCCTCCGTCAGGCGGGCCATGGAAGGCCGCACATAGCCGAACACCGCCGCCCTACAGCTTTCTGGTGATCCGGTA
Organism: Oscillibacter sp.; assembly: GCA_014799925.1. Lineage (GTDB taxonomy): Bacteria > Bacillota > Clostridia > Oscillospirales > Oscillospiraceae > Pelethomonas. The sequence continues at coordinate 34,677 of JAAVHC010000040.1, read as the reverse complement.
GGACATGCCTGACCCCTTCTTCACCCGGCGGTCACAGATCACCGCCCCGGCGAGCCCCAGCAGGAATCCCGCTCCGCCGCAGAGATACCGCAATCCCTCCGGCAGAGAGGCCGGCAGGAGATACCCCAGCAGGAACAGCACCACCGGCAGCCCATACACCAGCGCCGCCGCGCCCAGGACCCTGTTATCGCTGTAGACCTCCACCTTATCCCCCAGCGACACGGGGATGTCGCTGCCGGCCCGGATGACCAGGTCGGGAGCCTTTCCCGCGCATCGGCCGCAGCCGTCGCAGCTGTGCCCGCAGGCAGTCTGCCGGGTAATGGTCAGCTCCACCATGCCGCCGGGAGCGGCGGGCAGAGCGGTCACGGTAGCGGTCTGTGTCATGAAAAATCCTCCTACCTGGATATGATCTTGCCGGTAACATTGTAGGCGCTTATGGCTCCCACCTCGCTGTAGCCGTCCACAAAGACGGTTGCCGGGACGGTCACCGTGCCGTCGGAGGTATACTCCGACAGGTCCACCACAATGCGGACATCCTCCGCAGTCACCTGCTCCAGATCCTCCGCGGGACCGCGCAGCAGTACGTCCACCGATGTGGTAATCGGGTCAAAGCTCTGCCTCTCGCTGAGGCCGGTTGGCTTGATATTGGTTACCTGAATCAGCCTGGTATCCAGGCCGTGGAAACGAATGGACAGGATGGCGACTTTATTTCCGCTGATGTTTTCGCATTCGGCGGGCAGCTTGATCTCCTGCTCATAATCGCCATCGGCGACATAGGCGCTCAGATCCACCTCGCCCATAAAGATTTCATCAATGGTTTCCAGGCTCAAGGGATCGCCCGACACCGTGATGGAGGAGGGTTCCAGGCTCCAGACCGCGTTGGCCTCCCGGGAACCGGCGGATTCCTTGATCTTTACGTTCAGCGGCAGCGTCTTCATCATATGGATCGGCACGGTCACATTCACCCGCTGATCGGAAACCTTCATATTCCGGAGCTCCACCTCGTTGCCGTCCGCGTCCAGCAGCTTATAACTGTACTCCTGCCAGATCGTGCTGGTGGCGCCGTTGATATCCACCTCCACGCGGGCGGACACGACCTGATCCACCTCGCTCTGGAGGCCGCTGAGCGTAATCACGGACGGCTCTGTCGTCTGCCGCTCGGCCACATGCACATACGGCTCATCCACCGACCCCACAACGTCCATTCTGACGGGGATCTCACGGGAGTACAGGTTGGTGATCTGGACGGTGATGTTGATGCGGGAGCGGTACTCGATGGTGATATCGCTCTTGTTGACATTGTCCGGCGTAAGCAGATCGTAGGTCCTGCTGTAGGGACCCACGGCGTTGATGTCGTTGAGATTGACCGAAACCCGGACGCCTCCCCGCTTCAGCTCGGAAATCACCGACCGTGGACCGCTGAGCCGCAGGTCCACGGTGGCGTCGCCGCCCTCGGCCAGCATCAGCCCCCGGCTGGGAAGGGTGTCCTCCGCCCCGATAAAGACCACGGGCACGTTGGTAAAATTCTCACTCGTCGTGTTGCCCAGGGCGTCGTCCACGAACAGCCAGAACGCGATGGCCAGCAGAAGGCTCAGTACGATATAGAGAATCTTGTTGACTTTTTCACTCATCCGCTTTTCCACCGCCCTTCTTATCCTTCGCCAGCAGACCCTTCAGGTTCTTGCGCTTCTTTCCGTTTTCCTCGTTCTCTTCCTGCTGGGGCAGCAGCTCGTTGCGCAGCAGCTGCTCCAGGGTCTCGGTCATCAGATGCCGCTTGAGCATCCCGCCCACGGCCACGGAGATGGAGCCCGTTTCCTCGCTGACCAGCACCACCACGGCGTCGGAGTTCTCGCTCATGCCGATGCCCGCCCGGTGGCGCATTCCCAGGTCGCGGCTCAGGTTCACGTTCTTGCTCAGAGGGAGCATGCAGCCCGCGCCCAGCACCCGGCCCTCCCGGATGAGCGCCGCTCCGTCGTGCATGGGCGCCTTGACGAAGAAGATGTTCTTCAGAAGCTCCGAGGACACCTCGGCGTCCAGCCTGGTGCCGCTGCGGAGGTGCTCGTCCAGCTGGTTGTGCCGCTCGAAGACGATCAGCGCGCCGGTGCGGGACTTGCTCATGTCTCCGCAGGCCGACACCGTCTGTTGAATGGCCTCCTCAATGATATGCCGGTCCACCTGGGGCTTGGAGAACATCTGGAGGAAGGGGAGGCGGCTGCTCCCCACCTGCTCCAGCACCCGGCGGATCTCCGGCTGGAACAGGATGATCAGGCCCACGATGCCCCACTCCATGATCTTGCCCAGAACGAAGTTCAGCGCCTGCATCCTGCCGGAGGACAGCCACAGGGCGAGGATAACCACCAATACCCCCTTGATCAGCCGGGAGGAGTTGGTTTTCCGCACCACCATCAGCAGGCGGTAGATCAGGTAAGCGATCACCAGGATGTCCAGCACGTCCCACAGCCGCAGGGACATGACGAAGCTGCTGAGCTTGTAGCCCTGGTTTGTCAATACTTCCATTGCGTCCATGGCTTCCCTCCATTAAAAAAGAATTCCATAAGTAGCTTACATTTTACTCTAAAGCTGAAAAAAATGCAACAAATTATCGGTCGGATTTTTTCCAAAAAATTCGGATTTGGAAAACACCCCATTTTTTTCGGGCAAAAAAGTGAAAACCGGCGTGCAAACCGGTTTCCGCAAAACATTTTCGGGGGAATATTCATAAAAAATTTATATGAGGCAGGCGCCGCCGCGCCTGCCTCATCCTCCCGTCTCCCTCACATCATCCGCAGCACCGCCTCCGCCTCTTCCGGCGTGTTGAACACAGAGGCGGAAAAGCGCAGCGTCCCGGTTTCCTCCGTCCCCACCGTCCGATGGGCCAGCGGCGCGCAGTGGAGCCCCGCCCGCACGGCCACGCCCTGCTCCGCCAGCCGGTCCGCCAGCGTTTCGGGAGCTTCCTTCATCGGCAGGACGCTGAGCACGGAGCCGTCTCCCGCCGGGTCGGCAAAAACGCGGTATCCCCCTCTTCTCTCCAGGCCGTCGGCCAGAGCCCGGATGACCTGGCTCTCCCTGCGCCGGATCTCCTCCAGTCCCAGGGAGCGGACAAATTTCATCCCTTCCAGCAATCCCGCCGCGCCGTGGATGTTCTGAGTCCCGGCCTCCAGGCGGTCCGGCAAAAAATTCGGCATATCCTGCTGCCGGGACAAGCTGCCGGTGCCGCCCGACATCAGCGGAACCGGCGTCTGCCCCTCTCCGCACAGCAGCAGCCCGGTCCCCTGTGGGCCATAGAGCCCCTTATGTCCCGGCATGGCCACATAAGCCGCTCCCCAGCGGCCAAGGCTCACCGGCTGAATACCGGCGGACTGAGACGCGTCCACGATGAGCGGGACCCCGCGCTCCCGGCAGATGGCCGCGATATCGTCCATGGGCAGGGTATACCCGAACACATTGGAGGTATGGGTACAGATCACCGCTTTCACGCCGCCGTCCACCGCCCGGCGAAAGCCCTCCGCCATCTGTTCCCGGTCAAAAAGCCGCCCGTTGACGATCCTGCATGAAACGCCCCCGATGGCGTGGAGGGGCCGGGTGACGGCGTTGTGCTCATAGCCGGAGATGACCACGGTATCTCCCGGCGATACCAGGCTGCGGATGGCCATATTCAGACCATGGGTGGCGTTGGCGGTCAGAACAACGTTTTCCGGCTGGGGCACGTCGAACATCTCCGCCGCCGCCATCCGGCATTGCAGCGTCAGGTCAGCCGCCAGGCGGGCGGCGGGGTGGTCCCCCCGTCCGGGGGTCGTCATAGTGCTCACGGCGTCCGCCACCGCCGACGGCACAGAGGCCGGCTTTTGCAGCGTGGTGGCCGCGCTGTCAAAGTAGATCATCGCGCTTCCTCCCGGCGATTCCAGAGGGGCCGGCCCCTTGAGGACCGGCCCTTCCTTATGATATGGTGATTTCGCTGAACGCCCCATCGCTGCCCGCATGAAAAACGCGCACAGGCGCAAGGCCCTCGCCGCGCAGCCGGTTCATCGCGGCGGGAAGGTTTCCCTCTCCGATCCGGACCGCGTAGCTGCACCCTCTGTCGGTAAGTCCCATGGGAGGGCGGAAAAAGCGGGCGGTGATGCCTGCCCGTTCCAGGGTGCGGCTCATGCGCTGGGCGTGGGTGATGGAGCGGCTCAACAGCAGATAATACAATGATACCGCCTCCCGTCATCAATATATGCGCCGGACGCCATCCCTGTTCCTTCGCCGCCGGACGCTCACGGATCAAAACGGCTCTCTCGGCACGCGGCCATATCGTACAGCCGCCCCCTCCCGGCGGCCGGGAGGGGGCGGCTGATTCTGTTGAAATTCCGGTAGTCCGGAGGAGATTCCTGTTCGTTCAAAAAATCGTTTGCGGCTTGTCACTCCTTAAATAGCAGGGCGACAGCCTGAGCGGACATGCCGGAGCCGTCGCCGGTAAAGCCCAGGCGCTCCTCCGTGGTCGCCTTCACGCTGACCGCGTCCAGGGGGACGTCCAGGTCCTGCGCGATGTTTTGCCGCATCTGGAGGATATAGGGCGCGATCTTCGGCTTCTGCGCAACCAGGGTTGCGTCCACATTGCCAATCGCGAACTGCCGCTCCGTGAGAAGCGCTTTCACCCTTCGCAGCAGGGCCCGGCTGTCGGCCCCCTTGTACCGCTCATCCGTATCCGGGAACAGATGGCCGATATCCCCCAGAGCCGCCGCGCCCAGCAGTGCGTCCATCACCGCGTGCAGCAGCACATCCGCGTCAGAATGGCCCAGCAGTCCCTTTTCCCAGGGAATCGTTACGCCGCCCAGGACCAACGGACGGCCCTCCGCCAGCCGGTGGACGTCATACCCCTGTCCGATCCGAGGGACGCTCATGACTGGAGCCCCCTCTTGTGCAGGAGCTCAGCGGCCAGAAGCAGGTCCTCCGGCGTAGTGATCTTGATATTTTCGTAGTCTCCGTCTGTCAAGTAAATTTCCTTGCCAAGGCGCTCCACAGCGGCGCAATCATCGGTAATCGTCTCGCCTGACGCGCGGGCGCTCTCCAGCGCCGCCCGCAGCAGGGACGCGTCAAAGGCCTGGGGCGTCTGAACGGCGCGGAGGGAGTCGCGCTCAGGCGTGCTTTCCACTTTACCGTCCCTGACCACTTTTATGGTATCCTTCACCGGCACGGCGGGCGCGGCGGCGTTGGTACGGTGCGCCAGCGCGATGGTCCGGTCAATGAGCTCCGCCGCGGCCAGCGGCCGCGCCCCGTCATGGACCGCCAGAAACTCCGCGTCCGCCTGGCACTCCAGAGAGGCCAGGTATACCGACTCCAGGCGGCTTTCCCCGCCCCGGACGATTTTGACCGGCTTGGTGACGCCGTAGATTTTGCACAGGTCCCCGAAAAGCAGCAGATCCTCCTCCCGGGCGGCCACCACGATTTCATCCACCAGTTCCGCCCTGTTGAGGGCCATCAGGGTATGGGCCAGAACCGGGACGCCGTCAATGGGCTGCATCAGCTTGTTTTCGCCGCCCATGCGGCTGGACGAGCCCGCAGCGGCCACGATCACGCTGCAAAACGGATGGCCTCCCGGCCTCTTCTTTCGAAACAGTTTGGAAAAAAGCTTGTTCACCCTTTTACGCCTCCCGCCACTGCTGAATTGACCTGCTGCTCCAGATCGCCATAGGCTTCCCCGGTAGACAGAACCATCTCGGAGATCAGGATCTGCTTGGCCGTGCGGAGCATTTTGCGCTCCCCGGTGGACAGTCCCCGCTCGCTCTCCCTGTGGATCAGCCCCTTGATCACTCTGGCCACCTCGTAAAGGTCGCCGCTCTTCAATTTCTGCATGTTTTCCCGGTAACGCTGGTTCCAGCTGCCGGTGAACCGCTCTACCTCCAGCCCGGACAGATCCCGCAGCAGCTGCTCGATCCGTTTGAGCTCCCATATGCCCCGCAGGCCGGAGGTTTCTCCGGCGGCGGTTGGAATTTTCAGCGTCAGCCCGCCGACAGGCATACGGAACACATAGTAATCCTGTTGGGCTCCGGCCACGGTTTCCGTCACAATTTCATCAATTACCCCTGCTCCGTGCATAGGATGGGCAACCTTGTCCCCTACGCAAAACATATTCCCTCCGCCTCCCCTTCATACGTTCTCCGCGTGATCTGTCCGGCATACATGGTGCGTCCTGTTTCCAGTTTACACCGTTTTTGGAAAAATTACAAGGGAAAAATTCTAAAAACTGGTCATATAGCCAGATATGGACAGTTATACCTCCACAATTTGCCCGGTGCGGAAGAAATACAGCACCCGCCGCTTCACCGGCGTTTCCAGGATCCGCTCCAGCGCGGCGCTGTAGGCCGCCAGCTGCGGCCGGTAAGAGTCCGCTTTTTCCTCCAGCGTTTCCTCCGTGACGTAATCTGTCTTGAAGTCCACGACGGTAACCGCTCCGTCCTCCACGGCGAAAAGGTCCACAACGCCCTGAAGCAGGACCTCCTCCCCGCCGTTCAGCTGCGGGAAGTATTCCTCTCCCGGCAGCAGCAGGCTGAACCGGTACTCTCTCTCCACCTGCCCTCTCCGCTCCGCCTGCCGCAGCTGTCCGGCCAGCGGCGACGTCAGAAAGCGGCGGATGGCCGACTGGTCCACCGCGTCCGCCTGCTCCCGGGTCAGCAGGCGGCGTCCGGCCAGGTCCTCCACTACGGCGCTTACGTCCGTGTCCTCCGCCAGGGGCAGATACTGCATCACCAGATGGGTTGCGGTGCCGCGCTCCGCGCCGCTGAGCGGATGTTCTCCCGACAGGAAGCGGGGCGCGGCAAACTCCCGGCGCACGTAAGGCTGGACGGTTTCCTGCGCGATTTCCTTATCCTTTTCGCGGCCCTTGAGCTGCGTGGCGGTGAGCTTGGTGGGAACGGCGCAGGCCGCCTGATAGGGGTATACAAAATCGAGCGCCGCCCGGTCTACGCTCAGAGCCTCCCCGCCGCCGGCGGTCTCCGCGCGCTGCCCGCCGGCGGCGGGCGCGCTGCGATAGCCTCCCGCGTCGTGGACCGCTGCCAGCCAGGGCGCGTCCTCTGTCAGCGCCCAGCTCCCTTCCTCCTGCTCCGCCAGCTCCCGAAGGGAGACGGCCTCCGGTCTTTGCAACAGGGGAAGCAGGATCCACTCCGCCATGGAGCGGGCCCCATCCACCGTCTCCGGCGGCACCGGCAGGGCGGACAGCGCCGCCAGGTCCTTCAGCCGCCGGGCGGCGGCCGGCATGGACGCGGTCATGATCAGTTTCTCCTTTGCCCTGGTCATGCCTACGTACAGCACCCGCATTTCCTCGGACCGGGACTCGCGGCTCAGGAGGTCCGCCGCCGCCTCCCGCGCGATGGTGGGATAACGGATGCGGCGGTCCAGGTCGATATACAGCGGTCCCAGCCCCAGCTTGGGATGCACCAGCACCGGCGTCTGTAAATCCGTCCGGTTGAACCGCTTCCCCAGATCCGCCAGGATGACGATGGGGAACTCCAGTCCCTTGGACTTATGGATGCTCATGATCTGCACCCCGCCAACCGGCGAGCCGGAGGCGGTCATGGGCTGCTCCCCGTTTTCCAGCAGCCGGCGGAGGTGGGAAACGAAGGCGAAAAGCCCCTTGTAGCCCGCGCCCTCAAAATTCCGGGCGTGCTCATAAAGGGCGACCAGCTTCTCCCGCCGCCGCTCTCCCCCGGCCATCGCGCCGAAGACGCCCAGCACGTTCATCTGGTTGTAGATCCGCCAGATCAGCCGGTGGACGCTCATGTCCCTGGCCAGGCTCCGCAGCTCCTCCAGCTGCTCCAGGAACTGTACGCAGTCCTCCTCCCCGGATGCGGACAGCGCCTCATAGAAGTCTCCGGCGGGGTGCAGTCCCCGGATCAGCGCCAGCCGGTCCGGCGTGAAGCCCGCCAGAGGAGAGCGCAGAACGGCGATCAGGGGTACGTCCTGCCTGGGGTTGTCCAGAATCTCCAGCAGGGAGCAGATCACCGCCACCTCCATGGAGGAGAAGAACCCTTCGTCCTCCTGGGTGGCGCAGGGGATCCCCCGCTCCTCCAGCGCCCTGGTATAATACCGCAGCCGGGGGCCCGGGGAGCGCATAAGAATGACGATATCCTCCGGGCGGCAGGGCCGCAGCGCGCCGGTGTCCTCATCGGCGACAGGATATCCCTCCTCCAGCAGCCCGGCGATCCGCTCCGAGGCGAACCGCGCCTCCAGCAGCGGTCCGGGGATCTTTTCTTCCGTCTCATCCTCCTCTGGCGCGGGAACCAGCAGATGGAACTCCGTCTGGCAGTCCTCTCTGGGCGGCAGATAGTCCGCGCCGAAATGCAGTCTTTCGGCCTCCCCGTAATCCACGTCCCCCATCTCCCGGCTCATCACGGCGGAAAATACGAAATTGGCCGCGTCCAGCACCGGGCCCCGGGAGCGGAAGTTCTGGCTGAGGAGGATGCGGCGCGGCTCTCCCTCCGCCGCGTCCGCCGCGTCGGGATAAACGCGGTACTGCTCCAGGAAGATGGTGGGGTCCGCCAGGCGGAAGCGGTAGATGGACTGCTTCACATCGCCCACGGTAAACAGGTTTCGTCCTCCCTGAGAGATGGCGTCGAAAATACAGTTCTGCACCTGATTGGTGTCCTGGTATTCGTCCACCATCACCTCCCGATAGCGCCCCGCCGTCACCTCCGCCAGCGGGGTGGGACAGCCGGCCTCTCCCAGCAGCAGGCGCACGGCATAGTGCTCCTGGTCTGAGAAATCGGTTGCGTTCCGCCGCAGCTTCTCCTTCTGGTATGCCGACGAAAAATCCACGCACAGGTCCAGCAGCGCTTCCATGGCGGGAGCCGAGCGGCGCAGATCCTCTCCGGCCTCCCTTCCGGCGGTATGCAGAATGGCGCAGAATCCGGCAGTTTCCTTCTTGCAGCGGTCCCACAGGGATTTTGCTCTTTCCTTCAGCTCCGGAATTTCGCACTTCCGGGCCGCGGACAGCCTGGGAAAGACAGGGATCCTTTCCGCCGCCTGATCCCAGCCGGTTTCCGCCGCCTCCGCCAGAGCGGCCAGCTGTGCGGCGGCGGCGGCGAAGCCGGGCGCGTACGCCCGTTCCACGCCGGCGTCGGCGCGCATATCCTCCCGCGCGTTTTCCAGCAGACGGGCCCAATGGCGTGCCTTGCGGGATAAACGGGACAGCAGGGCGCGGCCAAACGCCGTCTCGCCCCCATCCTCCGGCAAACCGGCCCAGCCGGTTTTCTGCTCCGCCAGCCAGCGCTCCGGGTAGGGATGGCTCTGAACCCGGTTGTGCAGCTCCAGGACCAGATCCTCCAGCCCCCGGTCGTCCCGGCCGAACCCGAAGCAGTCCGCCAGCTGCATTTGGCCGGGCGTCATGTCCGTGTAAAATTCCTCCAGTACCCGGGGCAGCACCCTCCGCCGCAGCAGCTCCGCCTCCCCCTCGTCCAGAACGCGGAAGTCCGCCGTCAGGCCCCCCTGCTCTCCCAGGTCCAGCAAATGCACGTTTTCCCGCAGAAGGCTGGTGCAGAAGGAATCAATGGTTTTGATGTCCGCCTGGTACACCAGCAGCAGCTGCCGCTGAAGATGGCGGTCCCCCGGCCGCTCCGCCATGCGGCGGCCCAGCTCCTGCGCGATGCGCTGGCGCAGCTCGGCGGCGGCGGCGCGGGTGTAGGTGATGATGAGGAAATCGTCCAGGTTCGCCCGCTCCTCCCCCAGCACGCGGCGGAACAGCCGTTCCACCAGCACGCGGGTCTTTCCGCTTCCCGCGGCGGCGGATACCAGTACCCGCCCGCCCCGGTCCTCTACCACGGCGCGCTGATGATCCGTCAGTTGGATGCCCACGTTTTCTCCTCCTCCCCCGCAATTTTGTCGATCTGTCCCCAGAATTCCTCCGGCTTCACGGGGCGGAGGGGCTTGCGATAGTCGCCGCCCGCTCCGTCGGTGAAATGGCACGCGGAAGCAAATTCACAGTAGACGCACGCGTTGTCGCTCTCGCTGGTGTAGCATGGATCGGCGTCGATCACGCCGCCGCGGAGCTCCCGCGCGATTTTTTTCAGCAGATGGTCCACATATTTTCCCAGCTTTCCTAGCTCCTCGGCGGTGGCCAGTCCGCCGGCTATGCCGCCGCTCCTCACGGACAGCGGCAGGAACCTGGGCTCCTCCAGCGCGCTGTGCTCCATGGCCCGGAGCACCTCCGGCCGGGACAGGACCAGTCCGCTGCGGCGCAGCTCCCTGTCCAGCGCCGCACGGACCTCCTCCGGGTCCGCTCCCCTGGGCTTGCTGACCAGGATGTCCCTGGCGGGCAGATACAGCACCCCCGCCGGCACGATCTCATGACCAAACGCCTGTTTCCCCTCCCGCTCCAGTGCAAAGAGGTAGAGCAGCATCTGGATGTTCAGGCCGTGGCGGACGTCGCTGAGATCGAACGCCTTTTTGCCGGATTTGTAGTCGATGACGCGCAGATACAGCTTTCCGTCGTTCAGCCAGCCGTCCACCCGGTCCACCCGGCCCGCCACGGTAAGATTGCCGTCCCCCATGCGGACGGTCACCGGGGGCATGTCCTCCCCCTCGCCGAATCCCAGCTCGAAAGCCACCGGCACGAAGTCCGAGTTCGCCAGCTCATCGGCCACATTGGCCACAATGGTTTCCACCGTCTTCCGCAGGCGGCGGAACAGATATTTGAACCGCTCCTCCCGCTTGTCAAACCCCGGCAGGGCCTGATCCATGTACGCCTGCACCGCCTCGCCGGTCAGGCGGCGCAGCTCCCTGTCCTCCACCCAGCCGAAGCCTCCCCGGTCCATGACGGCCCTGGTCACCCTCTCCAGGACGAAATGGAGGAAGGAGCCGATCCGGGAGGCGTCAAAGCCCGCGGGCGTCCGCTCCTTGGCGCGGAGGCCGTACTGCATGAAATAGGCGAAGTGGCAGGAGTTGATCTTGTCGATGCGGCTGGCGGACATGCGGCAGCTGGAACCGTACAGCGTCTCCACCGCGGAGGGAGAAAGGCGCCCCCGGTTCATCCCGGCGGCCCGCTCCATGGCGGCCAGAGCGCCGTCGTACCGGCCGCTCTCCGCGAAATAGCGCCACAGCGCCCCATCCTTCTCCCCGCCTGCCAGCTCCAGCGCCGGCAAGATCGCGGTGAGCCGGCAGGCAGGGCCCCCGCCGGCGCATTCCCGCACGCCCGGCAGCAGCGCCCTGGCCCTTCCCACGACGAAGGAGGGCCTCAGCGGCGCTCCCGACAGATCCGCCGCGGGCCAGGAGACGTACAGCCGCTCCGCAGGCTGCGCCAGGGCGGCGTACAGGTTTTGCAGCTCGATATGGAATACGTCCATGCCGCTGGGAGCCAGCTCGATGCCCCTTTCCAGTAGCTGCTCCCGGTCCTCGCGGGTAAAAAGCCCCGTGCCCGTCTGCACGGCGGGCAGCACGTGGTCATTGGCCCCCATGAGGAACAGCACCTTCATCCGGTGCCGGTCGTTGCGGGTGATCTGGCTGGCCTGCACCTGGTCCAGGGAGGCCGGGATGGTGCCCACGTCGTACTGCGTCAGCACCAGCTTGAACAGCCGGACGAATTCCTCCCGGTCCAGGGGCATGTCCTCCAGCATACCGGCGAACTGGTCCATCACGCCGCACAGCAGCTCCCACAGCTGGCCGTACTCCTGGGCGCGCTGGAGCTCTCCCAGCTCCTCCAGCCGGGCGGTGCGCTCCTCCAGCTGCCGGGCCAGTCCCAGCTCCTCCAGAAAACACCACAGGACCCGCAGCTTTTCCGACGCGCCCTCGCAGTCCTTCAGCCCCTGGGCCAGGCGCCCCAGCGGACCGCCTACCCGGCGGCGGATGGCGTTGATTTCCTCCAGCTCCTCCCGCTGGGGGCGCGTGAACTCCTCCTGCCAGCCGGCGGGGTTGGCGGTCCAGTCCTCCTCGCGGACCCACATGGAGCCGTGGATGTCCCAGGTAATGACATAATTCTCCAGCTTGTCGCACTCCTGGTCGGAGATGCCGGCCAAACCGGTTTTCAGCCAGCGGAACATATCCTCGTACTCATAGCCGCCCGTCACCGCGTCCAGAGCGCCTGCCAGCAGGCTCAATACCGGCTTCTCCAGCACGTCGCTGCGGCGGCTCAGATAGACCGGAACGCCGTACCGCTCAAAGACATTCTCAATGGTAGCGGCGTATTCGTCCAGATTCCGGGCCGCCACGGCGATGTCGCGGAACCGGTACTTCCCCGTCCGCACCAGCTCCAGGATTTTCGCCGCCACGTACTCCGTTTCCGCGAACATGCTCTCCGCCTTCACCAGCTCCACCCCGGCGCAGTCGCCCCTCCAGGGCTCCATCGGGCCGAAAAAGCGCTCCGCCAGGTGGGACAGCGCGTCTTCCGGTTCCTTTGCCGGCAGCAGCTCGACGGCGCATCCCACGCCGCAGTCCGCCGCCAGACGCTCCAGGCGGCTCTGGGCCCGGATGCTCTGCTGGAACATCTCCCAGCCGCTGTTGTCCCCCAGCAGCGTGACCGTCACCGAGCGGGCGGTCCGCAGGAGGATCTCGATCACCTTCATTTCCTGGACGGTAAAATAGGTGAAGCCGTCCAGGTAGACGTCCTTTCCCCTTGCGTAGCCGGACGCCTCCAGATAATCGATCAGCTTTTCCATCCGGTCCCGGCGGTCCGTCCCCTCCTGGTGCAGCCGGGCCAGGTAGGCGGCGTAGATCAGGGCAACGTCCCTGGCCTTTTCTCCGCTGACGCCCTCCAGGAGCGGAGCGGCCTCCCCCAGGTCCTCCGGACGCACCCGGCAGGCGGTCAGTTCATCGCACAGCGCCACCAGCTCCTGAAGGAAGGGCGCGCGGCGGCTGGGCCGGGCGTACACCGTCAGCTGGGGCGACGCCTCCCGCAGGGCCAGCTGCATCAAAAGCAGCTTTCCCCCCGCGTCCAGGACCCCGTCCGCCAATGTCCCGGTACGCTCCAGCACGCGGGTCGCCAGCTGCCGCAGGCTCAGCACCTCCGCGTACCGCGCGGCGGCTGGGCCGCACACCCGGCACAGGTCCAGCTCCGAGCCATGGGAGGCGTGCTCCGGCACCAGCAGCAGAGCCGGCCCGCCCCTTTCTCTGATCTCCTCCAGTACCCGGCGGGATTTCCCGGTGTTGGCCCGTCCCATCCAGATTCGCATCATTCCGCATCCCCCCTGTCTTTTGCTCCAGTATAACAGATGCCGGCCCGATCTTCAACGCGTTCTGGAAAATTTGCGGATATCCTGTCGGCGGAGTCTTGAAAAACGCGGACATGATATGTATAATTGACGCGGCATTGCCAAAAACTGACCAAGTGTCAAGAAAGGATGAGAAAAAAGCATGAGAAAGAAAATTCTGACCTTGCTGCTGGCGTTTTCTCTCCTGCTGTCCATGTGCCCGGCGGCGCTGGCGGCGGAGGAGGCCGGCGTCCGCGGGACCAGCTTCTTCTCCGGGCGCGAGCACGCCGGCATGGACTACGCCGATATGGCCTATGAGCATATTGAAGTGGAGCCCCTGCTGGAGGAAATGACCGCCATCCAGGCGCTGGCCGCCGACGCCGCCAACGCCGCCGAGGCGGAGGAGCGCTGCAGCGCCGTCATCGACCGTCTGATGGAAATGGCGACCATGTATACCCTGATCAGCATCCGTCAGAGCGCCAACGTGATGGATGAGGAAGCAGCCGCCGAGAAGGCGTACCTCACCGGCGCCTATGATGTCGCCATCGACGCGTACAGTCTCATGATGCGCGCGCTCCTGGAGTCCCCCTGCGGCGCGTTCCTCAGGGAGCTGCTGACGGAGGAAAACGCGGCGTACTACCTCGGGTACGAGGCCAGAAGCGAGGAGGAGCTGGCCCTCAGCGCCAGAGAGACCGAGCTGGAGACCGAGTACTATCAGACTTCCGCCGGCATCACCGTTGCGTACAACGGCGGGGAGTGGACCGACAACGACGCCTACTACGCCTACTATTTCGGCGAGATCTCCTACGAGGACTACAGCGCCATTTCCACGGCCTGTGCCAGGAAGCAGAACGAGATTCTGGGCGAGCTCTATCTGCGCATGGTCGATCTGCGCAAGGAGATCGCCGCCTCCAATGGATACGGCAGCTATGTGGATTACGCCTACGAGGCCGTCTATGGCCGCGATTACACCCAGGAGGATATCCGCGCCTTCCATCAGGCGGTGAAGGACGGCGGTTTCTATGAGCTGTACAGCGACCTGTACGATCTGTACTATGCCGGCGTGGACATGGAGGTCTATTACGGCGGCTATACCGGCCGGGACACCCTGGAACTGGTGGAGTTCTACATTGACCAGATGTCCAGCGAGATGGGCGAAGCCTTCGCCTATATGCTCCGGCACGGCCTGTATGACATTGAGGAGGATGACCGCAAGGACGGCAGCGGCTTTACCACCATCCTCCACAGCATGAACGCCCCCTTCTTCTTCAATACCCCTTATGGCAATATCTACGATTTCGCCACCATGGTCCACGAGTTTGGTCACTACAACCACTACTTCTGGGCCGACAACAGCTGGTATGCTCCCGTCTCCAGCTATGACGCGGCCGAGGTCCATTCCCAGGGTCTGGAGCTGCTGTTCAGCCACTGGTACGACGACATCTTCGGCGAGAGCGGCCAGTTCGTTCTGGACTACCAGCTGTGCAATCTGGTTTCCGTGATCGTTCAGGGCGCCATCCATGACGAGCTTCAGCAGTTCGTCTACGCCGAGGAGGACCTGACCTTACAGAAGATCAACCGGAAGTACCGCCAGCTGGCCGCCGAGTACGGTCTGGTCCCCGCTGACGATCCCCGCGACGAGATGGTCGGCTGGTGCGGCATTTCCCATACCTTCACCAGTCCCTGCTACTACATCAGCTACGCCACTTCTGCCGCCGGCGCTTTCAACTTCTGGCTGGAGACCCGGAGCAGGGATTACTTTGATGTAGTGGACGAGTATCTTCAGTTCGTCGCTCTGCCCGGCGATGTTGGCTTCCAGGAGAGCTTTACCCGGCTGGGGATGGCCAACCCCATCTCCCCGGAGTACATCTCCGAGCTGGCCCAGACTCTGCGGGAGGCCATGAACGTGGACGACCGCCTGGCTCAGCTGCCTCCGGAAGACCTGACCGGTTACGAGTGGTTTGCTGAGGAGGTCTACGCCCTGTATGCCGGCGGTCTGATTGAGAAGGACGAGGACAATTGCATCCGGCCCTGCTCCCCGGCCGTCTGGAACGATGCCGCCGATATGTTGGAGCGTCTGATGGATCAGCGTCCTGAGACCGGGAATGGCGGGGAACCCATTACCCGCGCCGCCTTTGCCCGCCTGCTGGTGGACATTCTGGAACTGGAGGACAGCTCTGACGCCCCCTTCTCCGATACGGATGACGGCGCTGTGGCCGCTCTGGCGGCAACCGGCGCCGTGAACGGCTACGCCGACGGGACCTTCCGTCCCGACCAGCCCATCAGCCGCGCGGAGATGTGGGTCATTGTTTACCGCGTGCTCATGAGCATGGTAGCTGAATTGATGGGCATCGCCGCGTAAGGTTCAACCCATCTGCCCCCTACAGTCAAAGCACCCTGTCCCGCGGGATGCGGGACAGGGTGCTTGTTTCACAGGACAGATCCGATCACTGGATGTCAGCCGCCGTGCCGTTTACCCTCGCCTCGTTGTCCAGGTCCTCCTGCTCCTTGGGGATCAGGATATTGAGGATGATGGCCAGCACTGCCGCCGGGACGATGCCGGAGCCGCCAAAGACCAGCTGCAGCCGCTCGGGCATCCCCGCCAGCGCGCCGCTGGTGGCGCCCAGGCCGAAGCCCAGACCCATGGCGATGGAGACAATGGTGACCACCCGGTTGGTGATGCCGTACTTGGTCAGCAGCTTGATGCCGGATACGGCGATGGAGGCGAACATCATGACCGCCGCGCCGCCCAGGACGCTCTGGGGCATAATGGAGATGACCGCCGCCAGCTTGGGGCTCAGGCCCGCCAGCACCAGGAAGATGGCCCCGCAGGTCAGCGCCATGCGGTTGACCACCTTGGTCATGGTCACCAGGCCCACATTCTGAGAGAAGGAGGTGGTGGGAAGCGTGCCGAACAGAGAGGAGATGAAAGAACCGCAGCCGTCGCAGACGACGCCGCCGGACAGCTCCCTGGCGGTGGCCTCACGGCCCATGCCGCCCTCGATGCACCCGGAGATGTCGCCGATGGTCTCCACGGCAGTGACCAGGAACATGATAATAATGGAGAGGATGGCGTTTATGTCAAAAACGGGCCGCACCGGCATGATCTTCGGAATCGAGAACCAGTCGGATTGTCCGATCCGGCTCCAGTCCACCACCCAGGATTTGGTGTACTCCACAGTTTGCCCGTCTACTACAGCGGTGGCGGTGGTAGGCAGGATAAAGGACATGATCGTGCATAAAACATATCCCGCAATAATTCCAAACAGGATGCAGGAGGTGCTGGTCAGGCCCTTGGTGAAGTGCTTGAGAATGACGATGACAGTCAGGACCACCAGACCTACAAACAGGTTCTCCAGAGAGCCAAAATCCCTGTTGGCGTTACCGCCGGCAAAGGAATTGACGCCCACGCTGATCAGGCTCAGACCGATGGACAGCACCACCGTGCCCGTAACCACCGGCGGGAAGAATTTCCGCAGGGGCTTGATGAAAAAGCCCAGCACGGCCTCGCACAGTCCGCCGATCATGCCCGCGCCGATAATGGCGCCGTAGGCCGCGATCCCACTGGTAAATGCGGAACTGGCGGCTACGCCCCGCATGACGCCCAGGAAGCCGGAGCTGGTGCCCATGATGACCGGCACCTGTCCGCCGATGGGTCCGATGGACCAGAGCTGGATGAGGGTGATGATACCCGCCACCAGCATGGCGTTTTGCAGCAGCGTGACATAGAGCGCGGGTTCATCCGTGGTGATGCCGCAGATACCGCAGATGATCATCAGCGGCGTCAGGTTTCCCACGAACATGGCCAGCACGTGCTGAAGGCCAAGCGGGATGGCCTGCTGGAGCGGGATCCGCCCGTGGAACTCATAGGGACTGGTGTACTCCGCGGTCCTGGTTGCCTGTGTAGTTTTTTTCATGACTTTTAACCTCCTGAAATGTTTGCTGCCTGCACGTCCGCCGGCCGGGGGGTTGCCAATCTATCGTCATTATAGCAGAATCATCTGGCAGAAGCCATTCGCTTTTGTGCTAATTTTTCCCGTCCGTTTTGGGTAAATTGTCCCAAACGCGCCTTTTCTCCGCCGGCGGGTTCCTGAAATTTGATATGCAATTATGCCGCATATTATGAATAAAACCTCACATGAAAGAGAGCTGCGCGCGGCGGAGCGGACAGGAATTGTTCCCGACCGCTTTGTGGTTTGAATCCCAGGCTATCCGGTAAAATGCACAAGGAAGGTCCAAGAGAGCCGCTCTAATTCGGAGAAAGTTTGTATTGCATAAATAACCGATACGATGTAATATGTATTCACAACAACATGCGGCGCGCAATGCGTGGGAGGATATAAGCATGAGTAAGAAGGAAATCAAAAAAATCGTCCTGGCCTATTCCGGCGGTCTGGATACGTCTATCATCATTCCCTGGCTGAAGGAGAACTACGGCAGCCCTGAGATCATTGCCGTGGCCGCCGACGTGGGACAGGGCGACGAGCTGGAGGGTCTGGAGGAAAAGGCCATCAGGACCGGCGCGTCCAAACTGTATATCGAGGATCTGGTGGACGAGATGGTGGACGACGTGGTGATCCCCTCCATGATGATGGGGGCCAGGTATGAGGATTACCTGCTGGGTACCGCTTTCGCCCGCCCCATCATCGGAAAGCGGTTGGTGGAGATCGCCAAAAAGGAGGGCGCTGACGCCATTGCCCACGGCTGCACCGGCAAGGGCAACGATCAGGTCCGCTTTGAGCTGGCCATTAAGCGCTTCGCTCCTGAGATGACCATCATCGCCCCCTGGCGGGAGTGGGACATCAAGGGGCGCGATGAGGAGATCGACTACGCCGAGGCCCACAACGTGCCTCTGAAGATCAGCCGGGAGACCAATTACTCCAAGGATAAAAACCTGTGGCACCTGAGCCATGAGGGGCTGGATCTGGAGGACCCTGCCAACGAGCCCCAGTATGACAAGCCCGGCTTTCTGGAGATGGGCGTCTCCCCTGCCATGGCTCCCGACGTGCCCGCCTATGTGACCCTGGACTTTGAAAAGGGCGTGCCCGTGGCCATTGACGGTGAGAGGATGAAGGCCAGCGACATCGTCCGCAGACTGAACAGGCTGGGCGGGGCCAACGGCATCGGCCTGCTGGACATTGTGGAGAACCGCCTGGTGGGCATGAAGGACCGGGGCGTCTACGAGACGCCGGGCGGCACCATCCTCTACCGCGCCCATGAGGTGCTGGAGATGATCACCCTGGATAAAGATACCAAGCACATGAAGACCAAGCTGGCGGTGGACTTCGCCGATCTGCTCTACAACGGCAAGTGGTTCACCACTCTGCGGGAGTGTCTTCAGGCGTTCGCCGTCAAGACCCAGGAGCACGTCACCGGGCAGGTGAAGCTGAAGCTTTACAAGGGCAACATCATCACCTCCTCCGTTACCAGCCCTGAAAGCCTGTACTCCGAGAAGCTGGTGACCTTTGAGGAGAGCGACTACAACCAGAACGACGCTGCCGGGTTCATCAATCTGTGGGGTCTGCCCGACACGGTGCAGGCGCTGCGGGAGCAGGGGAAGCTTTCATAAATTACCGGGGGTTGGATTGTGCAATGACCCCATCGAGGGGTCATGCACAATTCAATCCTGCGCGGCCATTCGATATGGCCGCGCAGGATTGAGCCCCCGGTTCCCCTTATATGTGCCTTTGCCAAGGCGGGGGACGAAAGCTGTACTTTCCCGCAAAGGAAAAGTACCAAAAGCTTTCTCAAGGGGTCATGACCCCTTGAGCATCCCCCAATGCTTTTATTTTGTTTCGCTGCGACCGGAAGCTAAACCGCTTCTGGTCTGATTGCCTGACCACCGCCGGGAGAACCAGAAGCAATACGGTAGGGTCTGCCGATAACATCGTTGGGCAGCCGCTTCGCCCTGTACACGGGACTCAGCCCGGTTCAGACCGGACAGACTACAGGAAAAGCGCAAAAACAAATCATAACATGAGGTGTCGCCTCCGGCGACGCCCAAAAGGGGTCCAGGACCTGGGTCCTGGCGTGTTTTTGGGTACTTTTTGCACGAGCAAAAAGTACCCGGGGGCCGGGGCGAGAAGCCCCGGACTAACGAACTGAAACCACTATCCCTTGCGCCGGTCAGGCGCAAAGAAACTGCGAGGAAATAAAAAGATGAAACTTTGGGGCGGACGGTTCCGCAAGGAAACCGACAGCTTGGTCAACGACTTCAACTCATCCATCCAGTTTGATTGCCGGTTATATCGGGAAGACATCGAAGGAAGCATTGCCCATGCCGCCATGCTGGCGGACTGCGGCATCATCTCCAGGAATGACAAGGAGCAGATCACCAGCGGCCTGCAAGGCATCCTGGCCGACATTGAGGCCGGGAGCATTGAATTTACCGCAGACAACGAGGACATCCATATGAACGTGGAAGCCCTGCTGACGGCCCGCATCGGCGAGGCGGGCAAGCGCCTCCACACCGCCCGCAGCCGGAACGACCAGGTGGCCGTGGATCTCCGCCTCCACCTCCGAAAGGAAATCGAGGCGATCACGGGCCAGATTCTGGACCTCCAGCAGGCCATCCTGAACCAGGCGAAGCAGCATCAGGAGACCGTCATGCCGGGATATACCCACCTCCAGCGGGCGCAGCCCGTCTCCTTTGCCCAGCATCTGCTGGCCTATGGCGCCCAGCTCCAGCGGGACGTGACAAGGCTGGCCGACTGCAAGGCGAGGATGAACGTCTGCCCTCTGGGCAGCGGGGCCCTGGCGGGGACCACCTACCCCATCGACCGATGGCGGACGGCCAGGCTGCTGGGCTTTGACGCGCCCTGCTCCAACAGTCTGGACGGGGTCAGCGACCGGGATTATGCCATCGAGCTTCTGAGCGCGCTGTCCATCTTAATGATGCACCTGAGCCGCTTCGCGGAGGAGATCATCCTCTGGTGCAGCTGGGAGTTCAAGTTTATTGAGCTGGACGACGCCTATTCCACCGGCAGCTCCATCATGCCCCAGAAGAAGAACCCCGACGTTGCCGAGCTGGTCCGGGGCAAGACCGGGCGGGTATACGGCAGCCTTATGGGCCTGCTGACCACCATGAAGGGCATCCCCCTGGCCTATAACAAGGACATGCAGGAGGACAAGGAGCCGGTGTTTGATGCCGTGGATACGGTGAAAATGTGCCTGCCGGTGTTCACCGGGATGCTCTCCACCATGCGGGTGCTGCCCCGGAATATGCGGAAGGCGGCGGGCGGCGGGTTCATCAACGCCACCGACTGCGCCGACTATCTGACCAAGAAGGGCATGCCCTTCCGGGACGCTTATACGACCGTGGGCAACCTGGTATACTATTGCGCCGAGAACAGTAAGCTGCTGGAAGACCTGACGCTGGACGAGCTGCAAAGCATCTCTCCCCTGTTTGGCGAGGACGTATACGAGGCCCTCAGCCTGGAAACCTGCATGGGCCAGCGGCGAAGCTACGGCGGCCCCGCCGTGGAGGAGACCTCAAGACAGATTGAAGAATTAGCCGAGTTTATTAAGGAGTACCGCCATGGGTAAACCTGTTGTATATATTGACGGCAAGGAGGGCACCACCGGCCTCCAGATCTATGACCGGCTGGCGGGCCGGGAGGACATTGAGCTCCTGCTCATCGACGAGGACAAGCGGAAGGACGCCGCCGCGCGCAAAAAGCTGATGAACGCGGCGGATCTGGTGTTCCTGTGCCTGCCGGACGCCGCCGCCGCGGAGGCGGTGGAACTGGTAGAGAATCCCGACACCCGCGTCATTGACGCTTCCACCGCCCACCGGACCGCCCCTGGCTGGGTGTATGGTTTCCCGGAGCTGGGCGGAGACCAGCGGGAGGCCATCCGGACGGCCAGGCGGGTGGCTAATCCCGGCTGCTACGCCACAGGGTTCATCTCCCTGATCGCGCCGCTGGTCAAGGGCGGCCTGCTGCCCGCCAATGCGCCGCTGACCTGCCACGCCGTTTCCGGCTACACCGGCGGCGGAAAAAAAGCCATCGCCCAGTATGAGGCGGAGGACCGGGAGGCCGAGCTGGTCGGCCCCCGGCATTACGCCGTGACCCTGGCCCACAAGCACATTCCGGAAATGATGCAGGTCTGCGGCCTCGGTCGCAAGCCCATCTTCATGCCCATGATCTGCGACTTCCCCCAGGGCATGGTGGTGACCGTCCCGCTGTATCTGGACATGCTGAAGGGCGCACCGGGTCCGGACCGCTTGCGACAGGCCTACAACGATTTTTATGCCGGGTCCCGGTTCGTCACCGTACGGCCCGGCGACGCGCCCGCCTGCGGATTCATCGGGTCCAACAATCTGGCGGGGACCAACGACTTGCAGATCTTTGTCTGCGGCAATGAGGAGCAGATCATGCTGGCATCCCGGCTGGACAACCTGGGGAAAGGCGCGTCCGGGGCGGCGGTGCAGAATATGAATATCATGCTGGGCTTCCCGGAGGAGACCGGGCTGGCAGAGCCGTCCCGATAGGCCGGCCTTTTAGCAACGTTTCGCCGCAAAAAGTTTTTCTTTTTGCTGCTTTTTCTCGTGCAGTGCCTGCAAAGCGGGCACTGGCAGCCCAAGCCGCCAGACGGCGAATGGTTGTCCACAAAGAAAAAGAAGATATACTACAACAAAGAAGAGATATCAAAATTAAGGAGATCTCCCAATGAGTCAGACAATTTCCGGCGGCGTGTGCGCCGCTCTTGGATTCCGGGCCGCAGGGCTCCATGTGGGCGTCAAGACCCACAACACAAACAAGAAGGACGTGGCGCTGATCGTCTCCGACGTACCCTGCACGGCGGCGGCGATGTTTACCAAAAACGTGGTGAAGGCGGCTCCCATCCACGTGACGAAGGACCACCTGGCAAAGGGCAGGGTCCGGGCCATCATCGCCAACAGCGGCAACGCCAACGCCTGCGCCCCCCAGGGCGAGGAAAACGCGGAGAAGATGTGCGCGGCGGCGGCCAGGGCCATTGGCTGCGCCAGCGAGGACGTGCTGGTGGCATCCACCGGCGTCATCGGGCAGACGCTGAATGTCAAGGTCATCGAGGACGGCGTGCCGGAGCTTGCCGGCCTGCTGGCGCACAGTGACGAGGCCAGCGACGCGGCGGCCCACGCCATCATGACCACCGACACGGTGAAGAAGGAATTTGCCGCCGAGGTCTTCATCGGCGGCCATACCGTCCATATCGGCGGCATCGCCAAGGGCAGCGGCATGATCCACCCCAATATGGGCACCATGCTCTGCTTCCTGACCACCGACTGCGCCATTTCCCAGGAAATGCTCCAGGAGGCCCTCCAGGAAGTGGTCCGCCTGACCTTCAACCGCATCAGCGTGGACGGAGACACCTCCACCAACGATACCTGCTGCATCCTGGCCAACGGCATGGCGGGCAATCCGGAGATCACCGAGATGAACGACCGCTATGTGGACTTCGTGATGGCGCTCCATGAGGTGTGCTATCTGCTGGCCCGGTCCATGGCCAAGGACGGCGAGGGCGCCAAACATCTCATCACCTGCACCGTCCGGGGCGCGGCTACCGAGGAGCAGGCCGAGACCATCTCCAAGTCCGTCATCTCCTCTACCCTGACCAAAGCTGCCATCTTCGGCTGCGACGCCAACTGGGGCCGGGTGCTGTGCGCCATGGGCTACTCCGGGGAAAAGTTCGACCCGGAGAAGGTGGACGTCTCCTTCGCCTCCGACGCCGGGGAGATCCTGGTCTGCCGGCAGGGCCGGGGCCTGAGCTTTGACGAGGACCTGGCCAAGCAGATCCTTACCGAGGACGAGGTGGACATCGACATCACCATGGCCGAAGGCAGCGAGAGCTGCACCTGCTGGGGCTGCGATATTACCTATGATTACATTAAGATCAACGGGGACTATCGGACGTAAGGGGCAATGTTTCACGTGAAACGTTTGTTCTAATAAAGCAACTCAAGTTGCTGTTTGGATATATACCAATTAAGGAGACGCTTATGAACCTCAATCACAGCGACCGGGCGCAGGTGCTGGTGGAGGCGCTGCCCTACATCCAGCGGTACTACGGCAAGACGGTCGTCATCAAGTACGGCGGCAACGCCATGATCAGCGAGGAGCTGCGGCGGGACGTCATCAACGACATCATCCTGCTCCGTCTGGTGGGCATCAACGTGGTGGTGGTCCACGGCGGCGGGCCGGAAATCAACGAGCTGCTGAAAAAAACCGGCAAGGAGAGCCGGTTCGTCAACGGCCTGCGCTACACCGACGAGGAGACCATGGACGTAGTCCAGATGGTGCTGTGCGGCAAGGTGAACAAGAACCTTGTGGCCACCCTCAACCGGGCGGGCGGGCAGGCCGTGGGCCTGTGCGGCCTGGACGGCGGAATGCTGAAGGCCGTGCGCCGTCAGGAGGACGGCGTGGACTACGGCCTGGTGGGCGACATCACCGAGGTGAACCCCAAGGTCATCCAGGACGCCATTCACGACGGATTCATCCCCGTCATCTCCACCGTGGCCCAGGGCACCGACGCGGATACCAGCTACAACGTCAACGCCGACACCGCCGCCGCCAGAATCGCCGTGGCGGTAGGCGCTGTAAAGTTGATCCTGTTGACAGATATCCGGGGCCTGCTGCGGGATAAAAACAACGAGGATACCCTGATTTCTCAGGTACGGCTGCCGGAGATTCCGGAGCTGGTGGGCCAGGGAATCATTTCCGGGGGCATGATCCCCAAGGCGGATTGCTGCATGGACGCCGTGAAGAACGGCGTGAAGCGGACCCATATCCTGGATGGACGGATCCCCCACTCTATTCTGATCGAGGTCCTGTCCCACGCGGGCATCGGGACCATGATCTGGTAAAGGAGAATTTTCCTATGAATTTCAATGAAATCAAGACTCTGGACGAGGGCTACGTCCTCCAGACCTATGGAAGAAACCAGATTGCCATCGACCATGGCCGCGGCGCCACCCTCTGGGACACCGAGGGCAAAGAGTATATCGACTTTACCTCCGGCATCGGCGTGTGCTCCCTGGGCTACGCCAACGAAACCTGGGCCAGGGCCATCTATGACCAGGCCATGAAAGTAGGGCACATCTCCAACCTGTTCTACACCGAGCCCTACGCTCTTCTGGCGTCCAAGCTGGTCCCCGCCGCAGGGATGGCGGCGGCGTTCTTCGGCAACTCCGGCGCGGAGGCCAACGAGGGCATGATCAAAGTCGCCCGGAAGTACTCCTACGAGAAGTACGGCGAGGGCCGGGCCGCCATTATTACGCTGAAAAACTCCTTCCACGGCCGGACCATCACCACCCTGAAGGCCACCGGGCAGGACCATTTCCATGAGTTCTTCTTCCCCTTCACCGAGGGCTTCCGCTACGCCGAGGCCAACAATATGGACAGCCTCATGGCCGCCGCCGGGGACGACGTGTGCGGCGTGATGATGGAGCTGATCCAGGGCGAGGGCGGCGTGAACCCGCTGGACCGGGACTACGTCCAGGCCGTGGCGAAGCTGTGCGAGGAGCGGGACTGGCTGCTGCTGGTGGACGAGGTCCAGACCGGCGTGGGCCGGACGGGCTCCATGTTCGCCTACCAGCAGTTCGGCATCCAGCCCGACGTGGTCACCTTCGCCAAGGGCATTGCCGGGGGCCTGCCCTTCGGCGGCTTCATGACCAACGAGAAGTGCCGGAACGTCCTCCGGACCGGAGACCACGGCAGCACCTTCGGCGGAAACCCCATGGCCGCCGCCGCCGCCAGCGTGGTGATGGACACCCTGACCCCGGATTTCCTGGCCCAGGCAGCGGAAAAGGGGCAGTATCTGCGGGACGGCATCGCCAGGCTGTCGAGTCCCTATGTGTCCGGCGTCCGGGGCATGGGCCTGATGATCGGCGTGGGCGTCCAGGGCATGACCCATAAGGAGCTGAAGGATCAGCTGATGGCGGCGGGCCTGCTGTGCCTCACCGCCGGGGCGGACACCCTGCGGCTGCTGCCGCCGCTGGTCATCACCAAAGAAGAGATCGACAAGGGGCTGGCCATTATGGCCCAGGTCATGAAATGATTCCCATTCTGTTTCAGGACGAAGCGCTGGCGGTATGCCTCAAGCCCCCCGGCGTCCTGAGCCAGGACGGACCGGGCGGAGCCCTCCCTTCCCTGCTGCGGGATCAGCTGGGGTGCGATATCTTCCCTGTTCACCGCCTGGACCGGGAAGCGGGCGGCGTGATGGTCTGCGCCAAAACCAGCCGCGCCGCCGGAGCGCTGTCCGCCGCCATGACCAGGGGCGCGTTCCGAAAAGAATACCTCTGTATTGTCCGGGGCCGTCCGGAATCGGACGAGGGGACCTATCAGGACCTCCTGCTCCACGACAAGGTCCGGAACAAGAGCTTCGTGGTCCGCCGGCCGCGGGGCGGCGTGAAGGAGGCCAGTCTGGCGTACCGGGTCCTGGCGGAAAAAGACGGCCTGTCCCTGGTCCGGGTGCGGCTCCACACGGGACGCACACATCAGATCCGGGTGCAGTTTGCCAGCCGGGGGACGCCGCTGCCGGGCGACGGGAAGTACGGAGGCGGACCGGGAGAGCTGGCGCTGTGGAGCGCTTCCCTCTCCTTCCCCCACCCGTCGGGGAAAGAGCTGACGTTCCAGGCCCTGCCGGAGGGGCAGGTCTGGGATGTATTTGCCGCAGAGCTTGCGGCATTTCAGCACAATTAACGAAGAAAGAAGGCCAAACTATGCCTGTTAACATCAGAGGAAGACATTTTCTCAAGCTGCTGGACTATTCTCCGGCGGAAATCAGATATCTGCTGGATCTGGCGAAAAATTTCAAGAACATGAAGCGCGCTGGGGTCCCCCACCGCTATCTGGAGGGCAAGAACATCGTCCTCCTGTTTGAAAAGACCTCCACCCGGACCCGCTGCTCCTTCGAGGTGGCGGGGTACGACCTGGGGCTGGGCGTTACCTACCTGGACCCCGGCAGCTCCCAGATGGGTAAGAAGGAGTCTATCGCCGACACCGCCCGGGTGCTGGGCCGGATGTACGACGGCATCGAGTACCGGGGATTCAGTCAGGAGCGGGTGGAGGAGCTGGCGAAGTACGCCGGGGTGCCCGTCTGGAACGGCCTGACGGACCAGTTCCACCCCACCCAGATGCTGGCGGACCTGCTGACCATGGAGGAAAAATTCGGCTGTCTGAAGGGCCTGAAATTCACCTATATGGGCGACGCCCGGAACAACATGGGCAACTCCCTGATGATCGCCTGCGCCAAAATGGGGCTGCACTTCACCGCCTGCGCCCCCAAAGAGCTGTTCCCCGCTCCTGAGCTGGTGGAAGCCGCCAAGGCCATCGCCGCGGAGAGCGGCGGCTCCGTCACCCTCACGGAGGACGTGGACGCGGGCACCAGGGACGCCGACGTGATCTACACCGACATCTGGGTCTCCATGGGCGAGCCGGACGCGGTCTGGGAGGAGCGCATCCGGCTGCTGAAGCCCTATCAGGTCAACGCCGCCGCCATGGCCAACGCCAAGCCGTCCGCCATCTTCATGCACTGCCTCCCCTCCTTCCACGACACCAAAACCACCATCGGCGCGGAAATCGCCGAGAAGTTCGGCCTGCCGGAGATGGAGGTCACCGACCAGGTGTTTGAATCTCCGCAGTCCGTGGTATTTGACGAGGCCGAAAACCGGATGCATACCATCAAGGCCGTGATTTACGCCACGCTCCGCTGACAAAAAAACATACTCTTTCAACACAGACGCCATCAGGGCGCGGCAGTCCTGCCGCGCCCTGAAAAGCTCTTGCAATCTGTCGAAAACGGGTATATGATATCATCATCTTATTTCAAAGGGAGTGCAGAGGAATGAGAAAAATTTTGTCCCTGCTGACGGCGCTGGTGATGACACTGGCGCTGGCGGTCCCGGCGCTGGCCGCCGATGGGTTCTCCGACGTGTCGGAGAGCCACTGGGCCTATAACGATATCATGACCTGCGCGGCGCAGGGGATCATCACGGGCTATGAGGACGGGACCTTCCGGCCAGAGGATGAGGTCAGCACCGTCCAGTTCCTGGCTATGATGACTCGGACGTTCTATGCGGATGAGCTGAGCCGGTTTGCGGCGGACGGCGACACGCCCTGGTACACCTTCTACGTCATATTGGCCGAAGATGTGGGCATGTCCAAGGGTCTGTCCTCCATTGACGACAACCCCATGAACCGCTACGAGATGGCGATGGCACTGAGCAGCACTATGTCCGCCTTCAGCAAGCAGGCAACTTCCGTCCAAATTAGAAACGCCTCTACCCAAATTAAAGACTGGAGCACCATCAGCAAATCCTATACAACCTACG
The DNA here is from genome assembly GCA_014799925.1 of Oscillibacter sp. GTDB lineage: Bacteria > Bacillota > Clostridia > Oscillospirales > Oscillospiraceae > Pelethomonas. The sequence continues at coordinate 7,212 of JAAVHC010000040.1, read as the reverse complement.
CCAACGCGGTTGCCAACTGCTACGCCAAGGAAATCATCACCGGCATGTCCGACGGGACCTTCTCCGGTGACAGCAACATGAACCGGGCGCAGGCCTGCGCGGTGATCGTCCGGATGATGAACCTCATAAACGGCTCCGCTCCCGCCCAGCCGGAGCAGCCGACTCAACCGGAGCAGCCCGAAGAAACCGGAACCAGCAAGCTGGCCAACGGCAAGGACATTACCACGGAAAACGTGCTGGAGATTCTGGCTCAGATTCAGGAAGAGTATCCCAGCGGCACTGTATGGGGTGAAAAGGACGCTGCAAACAACCACTACTATACGGCCGGCAATAACAGCACTGACGTAAAAGCTGTCCTCAATAAATACAAAAACAAAAATGATACTCTCGGTCTCGACACCGTATATGCTTGCGGTGGTTGGGCAGCTATGGTCTCCGACCGCATCTTCGGTCAGAGCGGCTTCCCGGCTCGTGAAGTGACTGACCCCAGCCAGGTTCGTGCAGGAGACCTTATCGTGGTTCTCAACTCAAACGGTAGAATCACGCACGTTAGCATCGCCAGCTCCAATGCATATCTCAATGGCAGCAGCTACGCCTTCCACAATTGCGGTGGCAACGCCGGTGGTGGACTGGTAATGTGGAGCACTGGCAATTCCAACCTCAGCTCCACCGTCAAGGCTTACACCCGCTATCCCGAATAACCCCCTTCCCCACCCCGCGGAAAAGCGCCGCCGGGTGGGGATGTCCATTTTGCACAAAAAACCGAGACAAACTTCCACATTCTGCGCAGGGGATTCCACAAAAAATCTGGTTGTATTTTCCTCCAAAACGTGTTAGTATGACACAAGACGGAGTGAGGGCGGGGAGCTATCCTGCCCGCTCTGCAAAGGAAATTTGAGGAGGAAAAACCTATTATGAATGCCTATGTCGCAAGTGTGATCGAGAACGTCAAGCAGAGACACGGCAACGAACCCGAATTCGTACAGACCGTAGAGGAGGTTCTGACTTCCATCGCCCCCATGGTGGACAAACACCCTGAGTATGAAAAGGTCGATTTGCTGGGCCGCATGGTGGAGCCTGAGCGGATGTTCACCTTCCGGGTGGTATGGATGGACGACAACGGCAATTATCATACCAACATCGGCTACCGCTGCCAGTTCAACGGCGCCATTGGCCCCTACAAGGGCGGCCTGCGGTTCCAGAAGAACGTGTACCCCGGCATCATCAAGTTCCTGGGCTTCGAGCAGATCTTCAAGAACAGCCTCACCGGCCTGCCCATCGGCGGCGGCAAGGGCGGCAGCGACTTTGATCCCGCCGGCAAGTCCGACGCGGAGGTCATGCGCTTCTGCCAGAGCTTCATGAGCGCCCTGTACCGCTATATCGGGCCCGACATCGACGTGCCCGCCGGCGACATGGGCGTGGGCGGCCGTGAGATCGGCTACCTGTACGGCCAGTACCGCCGCCTGAAGGGCACCTTCGAGAACGGCGTGCTCACCGGCAAGGGCTTCTCCTACGGCGGCAGCCTGACCCGTCCCGAGGCCACCGGCTACGGCGCCATGTACTACCTCCAGGAGGTCCTGGCCCACGAGGGCGAGGACGTCAAGGGCAAGACCATCGCCTGCGCCGGCTTCGGCAACGTGACCTGGGGCATCTGCAAGAAGGCCAACCACCTGGGCGCGAAGGTCGTCACCCTGTCCGGCCCCGACGGCTATATCTATGACCCCGACGGCGTGTCCTCCTCTGAGGAGAAGATCGACTATCTGGTGACCATGCGCAACTCCGGCCGCAACAGGGTCCAGGATTACGCGGACAAGTTCGGCGTGGAGTTCCATCCCGGCGAGAAGCCCTGGGGCGTCAAGGCCGACGTCATCATGCCCTCCGCCATGCAGAACGACGTACACATGGAGCACGCCAAGCAGATCGTGGAAAACGGCGTGAAGTACTATATTGAGGTCGCCAACATGCCCACCACCAACGACGCGCTGTTCTACCTCATGCAGCAGCCCGGCATGATCGTGGCCCCCTCCAAGGCCGTCAACGCCGGCGGCGTGGCCGTCTCCGCCCTGGAGATGAGCCAGAACAGCGAGCGGCTGGTCTGGTCCGCCGAGGAAGTGGACGAGAAGCTGAAGGGCATCATGAAGAACATCCACAAGGTGTCCGTGGAGGCCGCCGAGGAGTACGGCCTGGGCTACAACCTGGTGGCCGGCGCCAACCTGGCGGGCTTCAAGAAGGTGGCCGAGGCCATGATGGAGCAGGGCGCGTTCTAAAGAAGCAATTCCCTGATTAGAAGCGCAACCTCGTCACCGGGCAGAAATCCAGGAATAGCAAAGGGTTTAGGCTCGGAATAAAAGTTCTTTTTGGATACTTTTTCTTTCAAGAAAAAGTATCCGCCGGAGGCGGCGCATGGAGAAATCCATGCGCCGCCCGTTTCTTTTGATTTCCTTAAGTCTCCATTGTACCTCTTGACAAGAAGCACTATGCGTTGTATAGTATTGTGTGAAAGGGGGCATGGCTGTGATAGACCCACAATTGAAGCGGGGACTGCTGGATGTGTGCGTCCTCTCCCTGCTGCGGCGGGGGGATTCCTACGGTTATCAGATCATCAAGGACCTGTCCGGCTGCATCGAGATTTCAGAGTCTACTCTCTACCCCATCCTGCGGCGGCTGGAAAGCGGGGGCTGCCTGACCGTCTATTCCGTGGAGCACAGCGGCAGGCTGCGAAAATTTTACCGCATCACCCCGGAAGGGGTTCGTATGATCGACCAGTTTCTGGACAGCTGGCCGGAGATCCAGCGGGTATATCAGTTGATAAAGGAGTGTGCCGGAGATGACACGTGTGCAATTTCTGAATAATCTATACCACCACCTGTATGGTCTGACCCGTGACCAGGCGGAACAGCACCTGACCTACTACGCCGAGATGCTGGCCGACCGGATGGAGGAAGGCATGACCGAGGAGGAGGCCGTGGCCGGCATGGAGGACGTCGAAACCATCGCCCGGCGGATCATGGAGGAGGAGGGCCTCCCCTACACCCCGCCGGATCAGCGGCCCGCGGCGCCCCCCTCCTACCCGGACGTCTCCCGGCTGGGCGGAGGCGGCGGGACGCGGAGCTATCAGGCCCCTAAAACAACGAACTGGCGGAAGATTGCCCAGGTTATATTGTGGGTCGTCGCCATCGCGGTGGCCATCGGCTGGGTCGGCGGCCTGATTGAAGACGGTTTCGGAGCGGGAAGAAACGTCTCTGCCCCTACCGCCATTGATTCCGTTATGGAAGTGGCGTCTGTCGAAGCAGCGCCATATGACTATCAGGAAGCTGCCTATATCGGGGGGTACGAGTACGGCGGCGGCGAGGCCACTTATGCCGGCTCCATTGACCGGATCGACATCCAATGGGCCTCCGGTACGGTGTTCATCCAGAGCTGGAACGAAGATGCGGTCGAAGTCCGGGAATACGCCCACTCCGAGCTGAGCAGCCGGACCGCCATGTCCCTCCAGGAGGACGGCGGCACCCTGACCATCCGCTACCGGGACGGCATCGGCCTGGGCGGCGTGAAGGACAGCAAGTGGCTGACCGTGCTGGTGCCGGATGGGATGATGGAAGAGCTGGAGATCACGACCACATCCGCCGACGTCTGGCTGAACGAATTGGAGCTGGGAACGCTGACCGCCTCCACTGCCAGCGGAGCGATTATGCCCACGGAGTGCTACACCAGGGAGGCGGAGCTGTCCTCCATCAGCGGGGAACTGTTTCTCTCCGGCCTGTACGCGGATGCGCTGGACGTTTCCACTACCAGCGGCGAAATTTCCGGAAACGTCCAGAGCGAAGCCATCGCCGTCTCGACTGTCTCCGGGTACGTCTCCCTTACTGCCAGCGGTAATACGGAAAGGGCCAAATTCAATACGACCAGTGGAGACATCTGGTTCTCCGTGGAAGGCCCCTCCATCCGGTCTATCGGCGTGAGCTCTATCAGCGGGGATATCTCGCTGGGCCTGCCCTATGACATGGGATTCATCCTGGAGTATGACACGGTCTCCGGCGATTTCAACGACAGCAGTCTTGAATTGAGCAAGCAGAACGGTAAATATATCTGCAACAACGGCGGCTGCGAAATCGAGGTGGATACCGTCAGCGGCAATCTGGACATCTATTGACAGGGTTGCTCTTTTGCGGGAAATATGGTACAATCCTTCTGCTATTTATAAACGGGAGGTCTGCCCTATGAATCCCTTTGACGAAATCGACTTGCAGGACTGCCCCTGCTGCCAGGGCGCGGGCGTTATCGAAGAGGAAGGCGGCTGGTGCCTGTACGTCCAGTGCGTGGACTGCGGATGCCATACCGCCGAGCTGTCCTACAAAAATGAGGAGGAGCGCATGGACGCCGCCCGCCGGGTGGCCAGGAACTGGAACATCGGAAAGGTGATTTATCCGGGACCAGGGGATTGAGCAAAAGCCCCCGGAGGCAAACGCTCAATGTCATTAAGTTAGCAGTTTTTCTTTGAGAGGCCAAGTCCCCAAGAGAAGAGAATCCAAAGCAGAGAACAGCTTTGGATTCTCTTTTTATCAAAAAGGGTATAAGAAGCAAGCGGATGATAGAATCCGCTAAAAAAGATCAGAGGAATAGAATTTCGCAACTCTATAGATGAAGCAAACCGATTACCGGCCAAACACCTCGGCGGCCACTCTGGCCGACTGGGCCGCGTCCTTCGTGTAGAAGTCCGCGCCGATCCGGTCAGCAAAGGACTGGGTGACCACCGCGCCGCCTACCATGATTTTGCAGGGCGCTCCCGCCTCGCGGAGGGCCCGGACCGTCACGGCAATGTTCTGAGCCGTGGTGGTCATAAGGGAAGAAAGCCCCACCAAAGCCGCCTTGGTTTCCAGGGCGGCTTTTACAATGGCCTCCGGCGGCACGTCCTTTCCCAGGTCGATGACCCGGTAGCCGTAATTTTCCAGCAGCATTTTAACAATGTTCTTCCCGATATCATGCACATCGTCCTTCACCGTGGCAAGCAGGATAGCGCCCTTCTCCCCCGCCCCCTGTGGCAGGCGGGCGCTCACCACGTCAAAGGCGGCCTTGACCGCCCCTGCGGAGGCCATCAGCTGGGGCAGAAACAGGCTCCCCTGCTCATAGAGCTCCCCTACCCGGTCCAGAGCGGGGATAATGCGGCTGTTGATGATCTCCATGGGCGCCTCTTTTTCCAGCAGCGCCTCCACCGCCGCCGGAACGCCGGACCTCTGCCCGGTTACGATCAGCGTCTCCAGGGGCATGGTCTCCGGTCTCATGGACTGGGATGCCCCGCCGATGCGCTGGAACCGGGAAATATACGCCTCGCAGCCCTGATCCGCACCGGTCAGCGCCTTCATCGCCGCCAGGGTGTCCCGTATGCGGCTGGATTCCGTATTGACGATGGGCACATTCAGCCCCGCTGCCAGGCAGGCCGCCAGGAAAGCACAGTTCAGCTCGTCCCGTCCAGGCAGACCGTAACTGACGTTGGACACTCCCAGCAGAGTCTTATATCCCGCCGCCCGGACCAGCCGGATGGCATCCGCCGCCACAAGGGCCTCTCTCTGGCTGACAGAGGCCGCCAGCGCCAGGCAGTCGATCAGGATGTCCTCCCGGCGCACGCCGGCCTTCTCCGCCGCCCCAGCGGCCCGGAGGGCCGTGTCCCGGCGCGCCTCCGCCTCGCTGCTGATCCCCTGCTCATCCAGGGCCAGCACGATCAGACCCGTTCCGTACTTCACCGCCAGCGGCAGCATGGCCGCAAGGCTGTCCGACCGGCCGTTGACGGAGTTCAGGATCGGCCGCCCCCGGCAGACCCGCAGGGCGCTTTCCATCGCCGCCGGGTCCGAGCAGTCGATGACCAGCGGCAGGGGCGATACCTTCTGGATGGCCAGCACCAGATGTGGCAGGGCCTCCTTCTGGTCGATATCCGGCAGTCCGGCGTTCACCACCAGGAAGTCCGCGCCCTCCGCCTGCTGAGCGATGGCGGCTTCGGCGGCGGCGTCCCAGTCCCTGGCGTACAGGGCCTCTTTCATCCTGGGCCGGCCGGTGGGATTGAGCCGCTCCCCTACCACGGCAACCGAAGCCGCCGTCAGCGCCGCCACGCCCTGCCAGCCGCAAAGGCGGCAGAGCCCGTCCGGATACCGCCGCACCGGCGGAGCGCTTTCGTCCAGAACCTGCCGCAGCGCGCGGATGTGCTCCGGCGACGTGCCGCAGCAGCCGCCCAGAATGGCCGCGCCGTCCGCCAGGAACTTCCGTCCCCATTTCGCAAACGCCTCCGGGGTCACGTCATAGACCGTTTCCCCATCCTCCAGGCGGGGCAGGCCCGCGTTAGGCTGAATCATCACCGGCAGATAAGTGCTTTCGAGAATGGTTTTCAGAACAGGGCGCAGTCCTTCCGGCCCCATGGAACAGTTGAGGCCGATGACGTCCGCTCCCAAGGAGGTCAGTGTCACGGCGGCGGCGGCCGGGTCTACCCCCAGGAAGGTTTTTCCGTCCTCTCCGAAGGTCATGGTGACAAATACCGGCAGGCTTGTCCGCTCCTTCGCCGCCAGCAGGGCGGCCTTGACCTCCAGCAAATCGCTCATGGTTTCAATGAGCACCAGGTCCGCCCCTGCCTGCTCCCCGGCCTCCATGACTTCGGCAAATTGCGCGTAGGCCTCCTCAAAGGACATCTCCCCAAAGGGCTCCAGCAGGGCCCCCAGCGGGCCCACGTCCAAGGCGGCGAACCGCCCCTTCCCTGCCGCTCCGCGGGCGATCCGGACCCCGGCGGCGATATACGGGGCCGGGTCCTCTCCCAGCTTTCTCCGATTTGCGCCAAAGGTGTTGGCCGTCAGGATGTCCGCTCCCGCGGCGGCATAGGCGGCATGGACCGTTTCCACCGCCTCCGGAGCGGTAAGATTCATTTTTTCCGGCGGCATCCCTGCCGGGAGACCGGCGGATTGGAGCATGGTTCCCATTGCTCCATCGAAAAGAAGATTACTTTTCAGCTCAAACATAGAAATTTCCTTTCTCTCGCGCCCCTCGGGCGCGGGGGAGTGTTTTCCCGCCGATAGTTCTGGGCCTGCTTTCTGTGTGGACAAGAAGCGGCTTGGAGCAGCACCCAAAAATACTGAGAAAAGTTCAGCGGTCCAGAAAACGCATGGCCGCGTTGTCGTCCTTGACGGGCGTCAGCCCGTCTGTGTCCTCCGCCTTGCCCTGCGTTCCCTGCCC
>JAAVHC010000039.1 GCA_014799925.1 Oscillibacter sp. | reverse complement strand
ACCATAGGTGCCGCGAAGCAGTTCAACGATCTCCCGTGAGTAGTTGGTCCGCATATCCGCCATGGTGATAAGGATGCCTGCAATCTTCAGCAAGGGATTGATTTTTCGCTTTACATTTGATATAGTACGGATAAGCATGTTCCATCGTCGGTGTCGCTCATGATAAGGAACAAGGCCGTTTTTGCATCGCCCAGGGTATCCAGTCCCAGCTCGTCATAGGCCGTGACTTCCCGCAGCGGTAAATTCCCTTTCTCCAAATTATTTTGGCTGTTTCCTTTGTTCGACATGGTTCACAATTTGTTTACATTTTTCTCTTAGACCGTGCTTGACAGTGGCGGATGCCGATATCACAGGTACATCCGCACAAAAGCGCCCAGACTTCCTGCGGCTTCTCTCGGATTGCCGCAAGGGCCAGGTGGACAAGATTCTGGTTAAATCCATCTCCCGCTTTGCCCGTAACGCCAAGGATTGCCTGGAAACCATCCGGGAACTGAAGGCCATTGGTGTGGGGGTATTCTTCGAGGAGCAGAATATCGATACATCCACCATGAGCGGCGAACTGCTCACCGCCATGTTCTCAGCCATCGCACAGAAAGAGAGTGAGAGCATCTCGGGCAACATGCGCTGGAGTTATCAGGCGCGCAAGAAAAGCGGCGTTCCTGTTCTCCCTGTTATAGGATAGAGAAACGCCGCGTTTGCGTTGTATTCAGTTTTTATTTATTTTTTCAAAGCTGTGTGCTGGTGTTTGGGCTGGCAGGGTTCCGGGGTGGCATATCAAGGCTCTTTTCAGTTGAAAAATAGTGGGGGTTACATAAATTGTCAGCTTTTTATGGGTGGGGTCAATGGATACTCCTGAGCAGAGCGCGCTCCGGGTTCAGGCCGTAATCTTCAAAGAGCGAATGGTCAGGGTCACAGTCCATGAGATATTCCCACGAATAGCCTGTACCATCTTGGAGCAGGATGAAGAAGTCTCTGCCGTCGCAATTGCCTTTCCAGTAATAGTGGATCGTTTCGATTTTATTCTGGCTGTCCGAACTCTGCACAACCGCGCCGTGGGGGTCGCCATACAGCGTCCACAGGTCCTCCGGGGTGCAGATAGGTCCGGCAGGGATCGAGACCGAGCAAGGCTCTCCCGCTGTAGGAGAAAAGACATAGAAGATGACCGCGGCATCCGCGTCAGACAAACGAATCTCCTCATTGGAAGTGTTTATTGCCATATAAACAGTCGGGACAGAGTTTCCGACTGTCGAAATAATTTTTGCCCACCCTTCGGCCCCAAGAAAAAGTTCCGTATCGGAATAGGATTTAGGGAAAGCAAATCCACCACTAAGCTGAAAATAAATCCCGTCGTCCACCTGATCCCCGCCGTCCACCTGATCGCAAGGAACCGAAGGATCGATGGCCACGGGAGTCAGATCGCTTCCAAGCTGCGTGTACTGAATGTCCTCCGCGCCCAGCAGCCTGCCCTCGGACAGGGGCTGAACGATCACACTGCTCCCGTCCTCCGGCATCTCAACCAGGGTCCCGTCATACAGCCTGGCTCTGGCCCTGGCCGGCCTGTACTGAGCCTTCATCTCAATCTGCGTTTTGGAGTCCAGGTCTACATCCACATAACCGGAAGAAACGTCGTCCAGCGTGAACGTCTCCCCTCTGGTAAGGTATACATTGAGGCCTGCGTATCCAGTATACTGCGATTCATAGACGGTATAAGAGACCGGCTTTTGCTTCATTGATATGGTAAGATCACTGATGTACGAGATCGATAAAAAGTAGTCGAGGCGCTCCTCTTCCATGCGGTTCCCCGTAGCGTCTGTTTTGATATGTACGAAGTAGGGACAGTCCGTCTCCGTGCGCTGAGAGGCGTATACCTCCGCCACGACCTCCTCATCGGTCATCCTGGACAGCTCGCCGAGGGTGGGGATCTCCCCGCTCTGGACGCTCATCCGTCCGTTCTCGAATACATGAATATCTTTCGGCGTCGTATCCTTCCCAATATTGCTGTCCCAGAATTCGTATATGATATGCACTCCGTCCGCCTTCACAAACTGGCCGAAGGTCATGGGCTCCTGCGGCTGCTCCGGTTCCGGCTGGGGCGTGGTCACAGGGGCGTCCGGCGTCTGGGGCGCAGCGCCCGGCTGTCCGGGATTGTCCGCCTGCCCGCCGCCGCAGGCGGACAGACCCAGCAGCAGGACCAAGGCGCAGAACGCCGCGGTCAGCCTGCAATACAGTTTTGTTTTCATAGTTTTTTCCTTCCCTTTTCAAAGTTTTCCGGCACAGCCGGCCTCACCGTCCGCAGCAGACCACAAACGGTAAATCCCCCGGAGCCTGCGGGGCCGCGGAGGTCCGGCTGCTCCGGCGTGCCGCCGTCGATGATCGGGGCGGAAGAGGTATGCCGAGTCCGCCCCGTACACGCATTATAGTACCGCAGCGCCCAGATATTGTCAATACCGGTCGACGCATTCAGGAAAAAGTATTATGCTTCTCTCGCCCTGACGGGGTCTGCGCATTTATTGTTTTTCCCAGAACAGATCGTCCAGGGTCTTGTCCAGAGCGCGGCAGATGGCGATGCACAGGTTGATGGTGGGGTTGTAGTCCCCCTGCTCAATGGCGTTGATGGTCTGGCGGGACGCGCCTACCAGGTCCGCCAGCGCCTGCTGGCTCAGGCCCTTGGCCGCCCGCGCGGAGCGGAGTCGGAGATTCTTCATGGCGCACCGTCTTCCGCGTCCAGCTTTTTGTCTCTCCGGGCCTTATATAGGACCACAGTGAGCAGTGCCGCTATGTTGACAAAGGCGAAAATGAACGGCATCCAGGAGGCCGTGATCCCGTGCTCACAGAATGGGCGGACAAACAGCATGATCCATAGGCTGTAGGTCCCGGAAAGGGCGTCGGCGTTTTTCTGCTTGTCCTTCCAGCTGGAAAAACCGTCATGCAGGATGCAGTCCGAGGCCCACACGCACCAGGTCAGTATCAGCGCGCACAAAACCAGATCCAGGACGGAGCTGGTCCAGGCGAACCATCCAATCTGGTCCACGATCACCCACAGCCCCAGAAATCCCAGCAGCGCATACAGCGCATGGTTCCCGGCCCGCTGGCGGGCCAGCTTCTGCCGCTCGTCATAGTCCGGCGGTTCTCCCCGCTTCTTCCTGCCCTCCAGTTCCAGATGGATACCCAGCGCGAATGGCCAGATGAAGGCGGACAGGGCGAATACAACCAGTAAAATTGTGATCAGAGTTATGGTTCCTTCCGACATATGGCAGCTCCCCTTTCTGCCGCTATTGTAAAACATGCTTGTCGGTTTGTCAATTATATTTTACAAATCTTCTCGACGCGGGCGTCGGAAAAAGGCCCTGGAGGGAATCGCTTTCCCTCCAGGGCCTTTTTCGTTCCGACGCCGAACCGCGCGCCATCCGCCGGCATAGGATGGCATTGACCATATAGGTTAGGAGAATTTTATATGAACAGGTCATCCTACTGCGGCCCCTCCAGGGGGTCTCTTCTCCCGGTCCTGCGCGGCAGAGCGCAGGCGGCGGCCAGCATCACGGGCAGCGAGAGCTGCCCGGACGCATCCGGCACGGTGCGGTTTTACCAGACAAAGGAAGGCGTGATTGTCCTCGCCGAGGTCAGCGGCCTTCCCCAGGACAGCCTCCCCTGCCATGAACGGGTATTCGGGTTTCACATCCACACGGGAAGCGACTGCGGCGGCAATATGGACGATCCTTTCGCGGACGCCATGTCGCACTACGACCCGGACGGCTGTGAGCACCCGTTCCACGCCGGAGATCTGCCGCCCCTCTTTGGAAACGGCGGGCTTGCGCTCTCTCTGTTTCTGACCAATCGCTTTTCCGTGGAGGAAATCATCGGCAGGACCGTCATCATCCACGACCACCCCGATGATTTCACGACCCAGCCGTCCGGCAATTCCGGCACGAAAATCGCCTGCGGAGTGATTAAGAAGACAACGGGGCGCTGCCCGTAATTCCCTTTCTTCTCAAAATAGGATCAGAGCTTCCCGTATGTCTCGTCGTCCACCGGTTCCAGCCACTCGTTGGACGCGCCCTCGGCGGGGATCTCCACCGCCAGATGGGCGAACCAGCTGTCCGCGGCCGCGCCGTGCCAGTGCTTCACCTCCGGCGGGATGTCCACCACGTCGCCGGGGCGGAGCGCGCGCGGGGGCTCGCCCCAAGCCTGATACCAGCCTCTGCCGCCGGTCACCAGCAGGATCTGACCGCCCTTGTGGTGGATATGCCAGTTGTTCCGGCAGCCGGGGGAAAATGTCACGTTGGCAATCGGGCCGCCCTTGTCAGTCAGCGGATTCAGATAGGCCTGGCCGATAAAAAACTGGCTGAACTGCTCCGGCAGAGGATTTCCTGCGGGGAATGCGCCGGGATTCTGCTTTACTTCGCTCATGGTTTGCCGTCTCCTTTTTCCTGCAATATTTTATCATAGTTTTCGATCTTATAGGTCAGTTTATCCAGAGAGCGCTGCATCTCCGCCATCCGGGCCAGAAGCTGCGCTTTCTGCTCCACCAGGATTTCCCTCCGCCGTTCGACGGTATCGTCCCCTTGCCGGAACAGGGCCGCGTACTCAATGAGGGCCTCGATCTGCACCCCGGCGGAGCGCATGCACTTCATCAGCTCGATCCAGCGGCAGGACTCCGCGTCATAATTCCGGATGCCCCCCGGGGTCCGGGGCACCGGCGGAATCAGGCCGATGCGCTCGTAGTAGCGCAGCGTGTCGGCGGTCATGCCATATTTTTTGCTTACTTTCGCAATAGTCACAGCCCTTCCCCGCTTTCTTACGCGCCGAAAAGCTCCGCCGCCTGCTTCATATTCTCCACGGCGTTCACGCCGAAGGGGCACCGCTTCTCACACGCGCCGCAGGCCACGCACTCGCCCGCCTTATGGGGCAGGGCGGCGTAATGCTCCCGGACGGTCTCCGGGATCTCCCCCTGGGCCCTGCACAGGTTCAGGAATTTGGTCACGCCGGCCACGTCGATGCCCTTGGGGCAGGGGGCGCAGTGGCCGCAGTACATACAGTGGCCCACCCAGCTGATTTTCGGCATGGCGGCGAAGGCCGCAGCGTAGTCGCGCTCCTCGTCGGACGCCTCCTCATAGGCGATGCTGGCGCGCAGGTCCTCCATGGACCGGGCCCCGCACATGACGGAGGCCACCGCCGGACGGGTCAGGGCGTAGTGGAGGCACTGGAGGGCCGTCAGGGACACCCCCGCAGGGGACATGTCCGCTTTCAGCAGATCGCCGCCGCCGAAAGCCTTCATCACCGTGATGCCCACGCCCAGCCGCTGGCAGGTCTCGTACAGCTCCTGCCGCTGGGGGTCCATGTTCACCAGGGGCTTGGCATAGTTCTTGTCCGCCCACAGCTCCTCCACGTCCTCCCCCGCGGGCTGGAGGTCGTAGCAGGGATTCACGCTGAACATCAGCACGTCGATTTTGCCGGTGTTCACCGCCGCCAGGGCCACCTCCGGGTTGTGGCTGGAGAGGCCGACGCTCCGGATGGTCCCCGCCGCCTTCAGCTCCAGGGCATAGTCCAGGATGCCGTTTTTCACCACGGTGTCCCAGTCGCTCATGGCGTCCACATAGTGGATCATGCCCACGTCCAGATAGTCCGTCCGCAGCAGGCGCAGCTGCTCGGCCATGCCCTCTCTGGCCTCGGCCAGGTCGCGGGTGCGCTTGTACTGGCCGTCCTTCCACACGGAGCAGATATGCCCCTGGAGGACGAATTTCTCCCGCCGGCCCTCCAGGGCCGCGCCCAGGTCGCTTCTTACCTGGGGATTGGGGGTGTAGAGGTCGATGCAGCTGACCCCGGCGGAGGCCATGAGGTCCACCATCTCCCGGACCTGCCCGGTGGTCTTGCCGGTGAAGCCCTCGCAGCCTATGCCGATCTCACCCACCCGGATGCCGGTGCGGCCCAATGTACGGTATTGCATATGGATCGTCTCCTTTACTCAGTTTAAAGATTCCTTGCAGGCGTTTCGACTATAGAATATCACCTGGAGTAAGCTCAAAGTCAATAGGTTCTTTCGTTTCCCGCCGGTTTTTTTCAGAGCCTCCGTCCCGGTACGGATTCGTTCCGGCAGGGCCGGGTTTCTTATTTTTCCTGACAATATGCCGATATTTAAAGAAACAGGACCGCGTTTTGCCGGCCTGGCGGAAGGAGGCGTTTGAAATGAGTGAATTCACCATTCGCAGGAACAGAGGAACTGCCGTGCCCCGGTATCAGACGGCGGAGAAAGCGGAGAAGCCGGAGAAAACGGCCGGCAGTGCGCCGAGCCGGCAGGTATCCCGTTCAACGGGCTTTACCGTATCGGAGACCCTGCGGCAGCTGATGAACAGCCAGGTGGAAGGCCGGTCGCGGGAGAGCCGCCGGACGCTTCAGATGGGAGAGGCCGTGCTGGCCGAGGTGCAGGAAAAGCTGGACCGCATCGGGGAACTGGCGAAGGAATCCGCCGACGGCGAAAACCCGGACCGGGCCGCCCTCCAGGAGGAGCTGGAGCAGCTGCGGGGAGAAATCGACCGGCTCATGAGCCGTGCCGTCGCCGGCGGCGCGCAGTTGTTCCTTGACGAGGAGACTGGAGACGGCGCGGACGCGCTGCTGTACGCCGTGCTCAGCGACGTTTCCGCCATGCAGGAGGCGGCAAAGGTCCTTCCCGACTGGCTGACGGAGGCCATCACCCAGAACGCGATGACGCCGGAGCAGATCCTGACCGCGCTGGGCCTGGGCAAAAGCGCCGGCAGCGCGGAGCTTCTGGCTGCCCTCGCCGGCAGGTCTCCGGAGAATGATCCCGCCGCGGGCTACCTGGCCGCCCTCTATCTGGGCGCGGTGATTGCCGGCGGCGGGGCTTCCGGCAGATTGGACGCGGCGGCCGCGCTGGAAGGGCTGCGGCAGCTGCTGGAGAAGGTGGCGGAGGGCGCTTCGCCGGACCAGGCGGTCCAGATGCTGTCGGACGGCGAATTTACCAGCCTCGCGGATTTCCAGAGCCAGTTTGCCGACGGTTCGGCCCAGGGACTTCAGACATTTCTGGCGGATCTGCTGCTGTCGGGGGCCCTTCTCCCGGATATGCCGGCCCTTCCTTCGCTGCTTCTGGGACTCGATGGCCTCCAGATGGATCTGATGGAGGCGCTTCTGACATCCTTAGAGAGCGCCGGGATTTCCACGGGGGCCAATCCGGAAGCCAATCCGGAGGCCGCTCCGGAGGCCGCTTCGGAGGCTGTCCCGGAAACCGCATCAGAGACCGCCCCGGGGACCAACCCGGAGGCCAACCCGGAGGCCGCCCCGGAAGTCGGCGCTGCGGACGGCGGGAAGGGAGCCGCCGTAGGGGACGCTTCCGCTCCCGCGGGCAGGTCCGCCGTGCAGCTGGGGAACGTCCAGGCAGAGGGCGGCGACCTCTCCGGCGTGTCCCTGGACGCCGCCACCGGGGAGCTGGTGATCGGCGGGCAGTCCGACGTGGTCATCCGGGGGATGGGCCAGGAGGCCCAGGCGGTCCGGATCACCGGCTCCGGGAGCGTCACCTTCCAGTCGGCGCAGATTTCCACGCTTACCGTTGACGCCGCCGAGGCACGCGTCTTCAGCGCAGGGACCAGCGTCCTGGCCGAGGTGCAGCTGCGGGAGGGCGCGTCCCTCACCCTGGGCGGCAGCGGCCGGCTGCAAATCGGCGCTTTTCACGGCAGCGCGTCCAACACGCTGCGCCTGACCGGCGGCGCGGTGGAGCTGTCCGGAGAAAAGGACGGGGAACCCGGCGCTCTGGCGGTCCCCGTCGTGCTGGAGGGCGCGGCATCCCTCGCGGCGCGGGCGGTCAGCGTCAGGAGCCCCGAAGGAAACAGCCTGGAGCCCCTCGACCTCGTCTGGAAAGCGCTGTTCCCCGGCTGGAGCGCCATCACCGCCATGGAGATCAACGGCAGACAGGCAAGAATGGCCCTCCCGGGCGGCGATCACCCCAGCCTGGCGCGGCTGTGGCTGGAAAAGGGGGACCCCTCCCACGGCTCCCCGATTCACGCGCTGTTCATCCGGGGCAGGGACGAGGCCGGCCGCTCCAAAACCCGGTACGCCTATCTGCACTGGAATCAGCGGGAGGGAGCGTTTCAGGAAATTTCCATGTACCCCAACCCCTTTACCGTCACCGGCGGCACGGCGGACCGGGACTGGGTATACGAGGAGGAGTCCCATACCCTGCGCATTCTCTCCAATCAGGTGACCGCCGTCGCCGGCGGCGCCGGAACGGACGCGAATCAGGAGCCCTTCAGCGGCCGGATCGCCCTGGAGGACGACATCGGCGCGATCACGCTGGCCCTGGGCGGCGTAGTCTGCCAGGTATCCTCCGGAAGAGCCTTCAGCCTGGGCAGCGGGAACGACGTGACGCTGATCCTGCAGAGCGGAACCAGCAACCGCTTTGCCAGCGGCGCGGGCTGCGCGGGGATCTCCCTGGGAGACGGGACCACCCTGCGGATCGACCGCGAGGACCCGCGGAGCGGCAGCGGAGACTCCGTCGGAACCCTCACCGCCTCCGGCGGTTCCGGCGGCGCGGGAATCGGCCGGGACAGCGGCGGAGGCAGGGACAAGACCAGCCATATCCTCATTCGCGGCGGCGTGATCACCGCCGAGGGAACCGGAGGCGGCGCCGGAATCGGCGCGGGAAAAGGCGGGGCTATGGGGACGATCACCATCGCGGGCGGCGTAATCACCTCCACGGCCTCCTGCCACGCCGCCGCCATCGGCGCAGGCGTTCAGGGGGAGAGCGGCGATATCCTTATTACGGGAACCGCACGGATCCGGAAGGCCCTGGGCGGCGATCCCGGCGCGGATATCGGAGCCTGCCTCTTCGGCGGCTGCGGCAAGGTGCTTATATCCGGCGGCGCGGACATCGGCAGCGCAAGACTCTGGACGCGTTCCGGCATCTCCCTGCAAATGGGAGAGGATACCGTCACGCTGCCCCAGTTCCGCCTTTCCTCCAGAGCCCTGCGGCTGAACAGGCTGCGCGTATCGACCCGGACGGACGCCAGGGCCGCCGGGGTGATGATCGACATGGACCGCCGCTGGGTCGCCCGGATCCAGGCGGCGTACGGCGCTCTGTACAGCCAGCTGGCGCAAAGCGGCCTGTACGGCGGCCGCCCGGATGGAAGCCCGGTACGGGATACCACAGAGGCCAGCCTTCTGCTGCGGGATATGGGCCGGTCCATTCCCCTGCCGTCCTGCCAGGCGATGCAAACCCACAGCAGGCGCGGCGCGGAGGACGCGTGGCAGCTGCTGTGGTGACGGCTGATGGATAACGGGACCGGCCGCCCGGGTATCATCCCGGACGGCCGGTCCTGTCATGCTTTATGGGATGGAATGAGCTGATCGTCAGGCGCGTTGACGAGGGGAAAGGATCGGATCAGCATTTCCCAAGGCCCTGCCAGTGGTTCAAAAGGACGTTGAGCTGACTCGCGCACCCCGAAGGGATGTCTACTCCCTTTGTCATCACATGGCTGATCCAGTTCTTGAGGACGCCGCCTTCTTCCTCCCTTGCCGCGTACTTGCCGTCTTTCGCCTGGCACATGGCCTCCTCATTTTCCCTGCATTGGATCGCCTTATGGAAATACTCTATGGCTTCCTCAACAGTGGCGCTGACTGCAAAGTCCTCCACGAAGCATTTTTTGGTGGAGATAATCGTCAGGGTGTTCAGAATATGGGCGTACGCCATCTTGCGGCCAAGCGTTTCGCCCTGCTCCAGTTCCTCTTCAATCATCCTGAGGGCCGTGAGGGCGGCAATCCTTGCCTCCTCCAGCTCTTCCGTTTTGTAGCTGGGGCTGGACATCCCCCACAGATGACACTTGGCATTTTGATGGTAGTACTGGTAACTCTCATTCAAAGTGGGTTTCAGTCCCTCGTAGATGTCAATGACCAAACGCTTGCCACCGGGAAAGATTTCATTCAGCTTGTCAAATTTCACCAGCCGCTCCACCCGCTTGAATTTACGGGTTCCGCCGAGGAAATCGCCGACCAGGCGCTGGAACGCTTTCACAATCGTCTGCTGCAGCGAGGTAACCTTGCCGATTTCCCGCAGCTGGTTCAGCATCCACACCTTCGCGTTGCAGACAATCTGATAACTGCTGCTGTCGATTGTGTTCAGGGTCAGCAGGCTGCGATGGTCCTCCTCTACGGTCAGCCGCAGTTCATCCATCAGCGCGCCGCTCTTGGTCCGCAGCCCGCATTGAATCAGCTCCCGTGCCGTGACCCGCTCGTTTTGCGCCAGCAAAATAAGCAGGCACACCTTCTCGATATCATTCTGCTGAACCTTCAGCGGCGGGTCAAATCGGTCCAGCTTGCTGACGCGGAGCTTCTTCTGCATATCCAGCAGATTGTCCAGGATGGTCTGGGTCCCGACAAAGGGCAGCTGTCCGGCCAGCTTCAGCTTCTTATTGATCGCGCTCAGCTCGCTGTCCTGACCGCTCTGCCTGGTCAGGAAACTGCTCTTCAGCTCGTAGGTCCGAATATATGACTTATATACGCCCAGATGCCTGCGCTCATAGCCGACGAGCTCCAGCACCTCGCGGTCGGAGTTGTTGACGCAGCATATCACGTGAATGCCGTCCGCCCGCAGCTGGGTGCAGTCCGTTTTTATCAGCATCTCGATCGCATCCAATGTCAGGACGTTGGTGTCGAACAGGAAGAGGCTTTGCTTCTGGCACAGCATCCGCGCCAGAAGCTTCTGGTCCACCTGGTTTCTGGAATCAAAATAATAGACGTCCCGGTTATGTATTTTTCGCAGCAGACCAGCCAGAAGATAAGATTTCCCGCTTACCCTTGCGCCGTGTATAATCTGGATCTGGCTTTCCTCCATTTCCTGGAAAATTTTTGCCTCGATATCCCTTTCGATGAAAAACTCCGGGAAGTAGACCGTATTTTCCCTCTTGTTCAGCAAAAATTTCCCGCAGATCAGATAGTCAATGTTCTGCTTTCTCGGAGCGGTCTTACAGGGGAGGTTGCAGAACTCGCTCAATCCGCCGCGGGCGGCGCCGCCCTCCTTTGCCAGCTCGACAAACTCCTGGTAAAATGCGTCGTAGCTGTCAACCCGGATGACGGTATCAATTTTATAGTCCTCCAGGTCCACCTTCAGGAATTCGTCCGGGTCCCGGTCAATCACGAAGTAGCGGTTCCGCTGCGTCATGGGCTCCGTCCGCAGCTGCTGCGCTACGCTGAGAATATCCAGCTCATCGCTGAGACTGCAGCCAATGAACAGCGTATTGGAAAAATCCAGGTCTGTGCCCAATTTGTCCAGCAGGGGCTGGTTGGATTCCAGACTGGCGATATAGTCAACCAGGTTCAGTACCTTGTCCCGCCTGTCCCCGTATTTGATATATTCCCCCGCATCGCCGTGGAGCTTGAACACACATTTTTCGTCCCTGATCGCGTCTAAATTCAAGTCCTTACGATTCGGAAGAACGGTACACTGATAGGGTGAATTTCTCTCAATGGCGTCGTCCAGATTCAGCGTGTAGATCAGCTTCCAATCCAGATTGAGGAATTCCTTCCGGGGACCTGTCAGCACTACGCCCAGAAAACGCTCTTTAAAGTACGCCCAGACATCCTCCTTCGCGGCGAACTTCTCATAATAACGCGCTACCTTTGAAAAAGAACAGCCTGGCTGTATTGCGTGTCCGTGGTCCTGCAGATA
This sequence comes from Oscillibacter sp., assembly GCA_014799925.1. Taxonomy (GTDB): domain Bacteria; phylum Bacillota; class Clostridia; order Oscillospirales; family Oscillospiraceae; genus Pelethomonas. The sequence continues at coordinate 2,537 of JAAVHC010000039.1, read as the reverse complement.
CTGCTCCATCTCCTCCTTCATATCCTTTCCGGATGGAACACAGCCCCCGCTCCCCCCTCTGGCGGGACATCCTCTCGTAAAGCCGGAACCAATGATTGGAAACAGTTCCTGCCGGTCCATATGCCCCTTCAGCTCATCCCGGATTTCCGAAAGCTTCGCAATTCGCATGACAACGATTCCCCCCTGTATATTCTCTTTTTTTAGATTTGTGCCGGGGTAGATTATATTTTTCTATTTTACCATATATTTCCTGAAAGCGCAATATCTTCTTTTTTCGACGCAGGGCACAGTTCTAATTGGCGCTGATTTCCGAAAATTGACAAGTCCATTTGAACAAATTATTCCAATAATTTTTCCAGTTCTTTTTGAAATAATTCGGCAGGCGTGGAATAGTCCAGAATTTTACGGGGGGTAATTGTTCATCCAGTCTTGCACCCGTTGTCAGTCTTTTGAAGTGTACTTTGCAAAAGATGTACCCTTCGGAAAGAACCGGCGGATAATGCGATTTGCGCGTTCGTTACTTGCCTGTTCGGTACTGCGGTATGGGTGGCAGTAGTAAACATCAAGCCTCTTCTCACCTGTTTTGTTATGCTCCATGCGATTACAGTCTTGAAACTCGCAGCCGTTATCTACGGTTATCGTTTTGAATGTTCCCTGTGGATATTTTGAAAGTATACTATCAAGAGCACGAATAACGGACTTGGTCGATTTGTCCCGAAGTTTTGCTATGATCTCACAGCGGGTTTTTCGCTCAGTAAGGACAAGAACAACCTGCCTTTTGCCCTTGGCCTTGCCTATGACGGTATCCTGCTCCCAATGGCCAAAGGTTTCACGGGTTGCGACTTCCTCCAGGCGGCGTTCTATGCTGGTGCCCTTTGGTGGTCGGGCGGCCTGCTTCTCCTGTTTTCTTTGCAGGCTTACGGCAGGGCTTCTCTTGGAGGTCTGCGGAGGTTATGCCCGGAATATAGCCTTGCTCTATGTAGGGCGTACTCCGTAACCTCAAAGGCGTTGCCCTGCAATGGTTACAGGGCAAAAACAGGGATTCCAAGTGCAAGTTTTTTACAGAAAGCATCTCAAAACCCTTGCACTTGACAAATTGTCCCTTCTATATGATGGCCGGAATGGACTGTGCTTTTCCCATATTTTCCCGTTTTAGCAAGGTTATAAAGACGGTTTTCAGACCTTCTCAACGCTTTTGCCCTCAACTTCCTTTCGGACGGAGTTGCGGAGTGCCCCCTATGGTACATATCCAATGACTTGCCAAGGATTGTATAATCAGCACCTTGATAATACGTAGACTCTCTGTATACCCGCAGGAGCGTGCCTCCTGCTCCTCACTGAAAATTGCGTCTATCCGGACCGTACAAAAACGGAGAGTGCTGATGTAATCACCGATATTCATTTTATACTCCTTGCTTTCTCCTACCGGTTGTGTTACACTGGAGGCGGTCAAGCGGTAGGTTTCAACCGCCTCCGTTTTGCCGGGTTAGGTAGCCGTTACTCTTGCAGGGGGCGGCTATCTTTCTTTTACTTCGGGATTGCTTCGCGGATGATACGGGCCGCATCGGCGGCATCGGTGGCGGTTGCTTCCACCAGCTTCTGCCGGACTTCCTTCTGGGTGGAGCCGTAGACACTGCGCTGTATCTGTTTCCCGGTGCCAGGATCGCGGCCTACGGTGAACCGGGCTTCCCACCGTCCATCCGGGCGCTGCCGGATCGTGCCGCCGCCCTGGGCGGCTCTGGTGCTTTTTCTGGGCATTGTAATTCCTCCTGAAAGTGTGGTATGATAGGAGGGCAGGTAGGTCGTGGAAATCTGCTGCCCTAGTATATCATCCGAACAACAAATAGACTTTACAACGAGTAGACAAAAGGAGTAAAATAGAGGAAAAAATATAAGGGGTAAGGGATATGCCACAATATAAAGTGACCTTGACAGAAGAGGAACAAAAGGAACTGGAGGCGCACATCCAAAAAGGCGGGAAAGGATATCGAATTAAACATGCACACATTCTGCTGAAGCTGAATGAATGTGCAGAGAATGACGAATGGAATTATGAGAGAATCATGGAAGCCTATGGAGTATGCCGTGGTACGATTGCGGGAGTGTCCAAGCGATTTGTAATGGATGGTATGGAGGCAGCACTGGGCCGCAAGACACAGCAAAACCGCGCCCGGAAAGTAACCGGAGAGGTAGAAGCCAAAATCTGCATGATAGCATGTTCTGATCCTCCGGAGGGAAGGGAGCGGTGGACGATGCAGATGATTGCAGACCAGCTGATTCAACTGCACATCGTAGACTATATAACAGACAGCACGGTATGTGACACGATGAAAAAATGAACTTAAGCCCTGGCTGGTCGAAGAGTGGTGTATCCCGGAAGCAAACGCAGAGTTTGTAGCCAAAATGGAGGACGTTTTAGAAGTTTACCAGCGTCCTTTTGACCCTTTGTACCCTGTTGTGTGTATCGATGAAATAAATCGTCAGCTTGTGGAAGAAACGCGCATTCCATGCAGAGCCGGTCAGCCAGAAAAAGTGGA
>JAAVHC010000038.1 GCA_014799925.1 Oscillibacter sp. | reverse complement strand
TGATCAGACGTGCCGAGACGCCGAAGGACTATTTTGCAACATTTGACTGTTTTGATATTTTTGGGAAGCTGACGGATTGCGAATAAGTAATTTGTAGAAAATCAGAAACAGATAAAGGGCGTTCGGGAAAATATAATTCCGAATGCTTTTTATATATGCTTTATCAAATGGGTAGAATAACTTAGGAATATAATATGTTTCCAATAAAATTATGGGTGAATTTAGATTATCTCTTTAGAAGTTCTTATATGTCGGTATAGCCCGTATTTCCGGGCTTTTCCGGCATTTTAGATATGGGGAGAAGTTCTTATTTACTCTCAAAACCTTTTAGGTTTTCCCTCTCAATGGTAGTAAAAGAAGTAGTAAATCCGTCTGCGGCTATGCTGCAATCAGCCTTTCCATTTCAGCCTTTGCGGAAGCGAATGTTGCGTGTGCGTAATAGTTCAGCGTCATAGTGATATTGGAGTGTCCCATAATGTACTGTAACGCTTTCGGGTTCATTCCGGCATTGGCTAAGTTGGTGCAGAACGTATGGCGCAGGGTGTGGGGTGTCATTACTTTAGGTAACGCTTCCTCGTGGCACTTGTTATACTTCTTTGCAAGCCCCCGGAACATACTATCATAGTTCGTCGCCGTTTTCGGGCAACCGTCCCGGTTGAGGAAAAGGAAATTGCTGTAACCGTCAATGGTGGTTGCTTTCGCTCCCTTGCGGTTCTTCAACACGCGCCCCAACGCTTCATACACTTTTTCACTCATTGGGATTTGTCTGATACCGCTTTGCGTTTTGGGCTTCTCTATGTAGTACCCGGTTTCTGCGCTCCTTAAAAGCTGGTGGTCTACATTGATTACCCGGTTTTCAAAGTCAAGGTCGGTTTCAGTCAGCCCGCAGAGTTCGGAAATCCGCAGCCCCGTCCCCAGCAGTATAATAACCTCGTCATAGTATTTCTGATAGACGCTATCACCCTGCATAAAGGATAAAAGGCTTTCTTCCTGTTCCGCTGTGAGAGGTACTTTCGGCTCCGTGTCGTCCTCGATCACGGTGTTGAGCTGGAAATCAAAGGGGTTCTTCCTTATACAATCGTCCTGTATCGCTGTGTAAAAGGCAGCTTTCAGAGAACGCTTGTCGTTGCTTATGGTCTTATAGGATATTCCCTTTTCTTTCATGCGCAACGCCCATTCTTTCGCGTCGGACAGCTTCACACTATCAATGGGGCAGGAACCAAGTTTATCCGCTTCCAGCAGCTTCATAAGCCGCTTGCGCCCCTGTGTGGTGTTGTACCTTACATTTCCCCGGTGGCGTGTCTGTTTTGCGTAAAGCTCGCAGACCGTCATTTTCTTACCGATTGTGTCTATCCCGTCGTCAAGGTCTTTCTGTATCTCTTTTTCCTTTTCTCTAAGGGATATGTCGTCACGCTTCCCGGCAGGGGTCTTGTCCGTAGGCACTAACTTCCAAGCGTAGACAAATTGCACTTTGCCAAAAGTATCAGTATATTTGTAAGCATATCTCCCGTCTTTTCTCTGGCTCTCTCCCGAACGCAAAATGCGGTTTCTATTATCACGTCTTTTCTCCGACATTGTTTTGCTCCTTTCCGTGTCGGAAAGAGCCTTGATATGCCTACACTTATTATAGCACATTCAAGGCTCTTTTTCACTATTTTTTTCGCTAAATTGCGTCCAATGTGTCAATGACTTTTTCAAACTGTTTCCTCTTGATCTGAATACGGTTCCCGTTCAAGATCACCCAGCCCGACGTGGGATTTTCCTCTGCAAGTTTCCGCAGCTTGTTTTCTCCAATGCGGAAATATTTTGACGCTTCCTCTATGGTAAGCGTGTACTTTTCCCAAATCGGCACATCAGCATTGTTCATTTTTATAAATCCCCCTTTCAAAAATGGGTAAAAGGTTAATAGTGAAAAGGGGCTGTGATCGGGCGGTTATCAGCATAACCTCACGGGAGTTTCACCCCTGCATGGTTCTCATGCAGCCCTACCCATTGCCTGCGACGCTTTGAACGCTCGGACTGTGGCGATAAGGGAGTATCATTATATATTCTGCGTGGTCGTCGCCCGCAAGCTGCTAACTTGCTCCCCGGCGTGGTGCTGGTCGCTCGGCTGTCCCGGCAGGAAAAATCCCGCCGGGATAGTGTCATGACGCACCCGCCGTATGGCTCGGCGCAAAAGGGACGTACCCGATCTGCCCTATGCTGCGCCGCCATTATCTTGCGTCGCTTTCTTTGTCAAGGTGCCGGAAAGGTTGAGCCGGGACGGGCAGCGGAAAGGGGGACGCTGCTTGTCTTAAATCAGCTTAAACCTCAAATGAAAGGACAGCCCGCATGAGCCGTGACCGTAAGCGGTCGCGTATGTCCTCGTCTATGCCCCAATATACATTTCCTCTTGTCAGGAGGCATGAACGGGTGGCGGTGGACGAGCAGGTCCGCAAGTGTGTGATTCTTTTATCCGAGAAACGGGAGGGGCTGGCGCAGGAATTTGAATTGGATTTGCCGTCCATGTCAATCAATAGTGACCCTGATCTGTTGCAGCAGATATGGCTCAATTTGATCGATAACGCTATGAAATATTCCGGATCTGAAAGCATCATTCACATTTCCGGTCAATCCGATCTACAAGGCATTACGGTTACGGTTCAGGACGAGGGAATTGGAATACCAGCGGAAAAACAGGGACAGATTTTTGATGCTTTTTATCAATGTGAAGAATCCCATAAAAAAGACGGGAACGGACTGGGGCTGTCCATCGTAAAGCGAATTTTAGAACTGCTGAATGGGAGTATTGAGTGCCATAGCATCGAGGGAAGCGGTACACGAATGACAGTAAATATACAAAAATAACAGGGAGGCAATTATGAAGAAGGAAAAGGCAAAATCCCGTATGCCGCAAATCGGAGAAGCGGTATTCTGTATCGCTTATTTGGTATTTGACTTGATTGCGGCGATTGTTTTCTTATCAAACGCGGGCGGCAGCCAGGTACTGAACCTGTTCGGCGTGTTGACGCTTGTCCTCGGCGGGGGCGATGCGTTTCACCTGGTTCCCAGGATCATCAAGGCCTTTCGCGGTGATTCACCAAAAGTGGAATGGTGGGCTGGTCTGGGGCTGATGGTATCATCTATCACCATGACCGTGTTTTATGTGCTGCTGTTCTATATATGGAAGGCTATTTTCCCGCAAGTGACCTATCCAGGCTTCCTGCCTGTTCTGATTTGGGTCAGTGCGGTACTGCGCATCGTACTTTGCCTGTTCCCCCAAAACAATTGGTTCCGACCGGAAGGCAATCCGGCTTGGGGGATATATCGTAATTTGCCCTTTGCAGTGACGGGGCTATGCCTTGTGGCGCTGTTCTTTCTGTCCGGGAACACCGACGGTTATGGGCTGTGGATGATGTCTGTCGCAATCATCATCAGCTTTGCCTGTTACTTTCCCGTGGTGCTTTGGGCAAAGAAAAAGCCTATGCTGGGGATGCTGATGATGCCTAAAACGATGGCCTATATCTGGATGATCTGCATGGGACTTGGCTTGATTGGAAAATAAATTCAAGTCTCCGTTCTTCCTTTGGGCATATGGATAACTGACCCAATAAAGGTCATACACAGGTCATAAAGGCTGTTTATAATAGGAATGTAGGTGAAGTATTCGCCGGCAGTCATCCCCGTATTTTTGTAAACCGTCAAATAGGAAGGAGCAAATTTCAAATGAAGCCTGGAATTATTATTCTCATTGTCGTGTGCATTTTTGCTGTATGCTGCCTGTTTACCCATCGCCGCGTTTTGAGAGCATGGATCAAACATGAGCCCATGCCCAAGGCACCTAAATGGCACTTTTGGTGCAAGAACAGGAAAAGCTGACGAGATCCAGATAACCATTAACATCGGCATTGTAGCAAAGAGGAAAGAACAGGATAGACCATAGGAGGCTATAAAAATGGATGATAAATTTGATATACAGGCATATATGACACGCGGCGTTGAGAAAGTGGTTGCAGCCTCGCTGAAGGCTACGCTGCGCGACCCGCGGGAAAGCGCGTTTATGGTGAAGTTTGCGGCGGCAAGCCGGAAAGCTTCTAAAATCCGTGCCGAAGCGGAAAAGGCGGGAGAACACATCCCCCTTTCCTGATCGCCAGCATTACGAGCAGCTGCAATCTGCACTGTGCTGGCTGCTATTCCCGTTGCAATCATGCTACCGTGGACGCCGCGCCGGTGCAGCAGCTTACCAGTGAGGAGTGGCTTGAAATATTCCGGGAAGCGGACGAGATCGGCATCAGCTATATTCTTCTTGCGGGTGGCGAACCCATGATACGCCGGGATATTATCGAAGCGGCAGGAAAGATGCAGAATATTATCTTCCCAATTTTTACAAACGGTACATACATGGACGATGCCTATTTCCAGCTCTTTGACCGCTGCCGCAATTTGATCCCCGTCATGAGTATCGAGGGGGGAAAAGAGGAGACCGATACAAGACGTGGCAAGGGTGTTTACGAAAAACTGATTGCCAACATGGATATGCTTCATGAAAAAGGCTTGCTGTTTGGGGCCTCTGTCACGGTTACGACGCAGAATGTGAATGAGGTCATATCCGCCGAGTTTATCGTCACGCTTGCCGCCCGTGGATGTAAGCTGGTGGTCTATGTGGAATTTGTGCCCGTTACGGAGGAAAGCCGGGAGCTGGCTCCGAGCGAGGCGGAGCGGATGGTCTTGAAAGAGGGCATCGACGGGCTGCGGCAGAAGTATGACGAGATGGTTTTCGTATCTTTCCCCGGTGATGAGAAAAGCTCCGGCGGTTGCATTGCGGCGGGCAGAGGGTTTTTCCATATTAATTCTCACGGCGGCGCGGAGCCTTGTCCGTTCTCTCCTTATTCTGATATAAATGTACGCGATGCTTCGTTACGAGAGGCGTTGAAATCAGACCTGTTTATGGCTCTGCGGGATGGCGATGTACTTGCGGATGATCATGTCGGCGGTTGCGTTCTGTATGAGAAACGGAACCAGGTGGAGGAGTTGCTGGCAGAAAGAACTCCTCCGATGTGACTATATTCCCGTCCTCCAATCAGGATACTCCCAAAACTGACAATATCATGTATAAAAGTCCGGTTGCTGAATATTCGGGGCCAGCTTTTTTCTTACATTCCCCCTTGACAACAGCTTTAGAAGCAGCGTTGAGATGATTCCCTCAAAAGTAGTAAATTGGTAGTAAATTCAGCTTGAAATCCTGCGTGTATGCCCGTAAATCAAGGCTTTTTTGAGATAATCAACCATTTTAACTCAAAAATAGCAAATAATCAACTTTTTTCTTCAAGTTATTTTAATCTCAACCCAGAATCAAAGTATTGTAGTAATTTTGTCAGTGATCCCTTTATAAACAGAAAGTCAGGAGCCATATTCGCTCCTAACTTCTTTTGCTTGTAAATTTTTTATGAGCTTCATCCATAATTTCCAGATTTTAGGTGGTGCGCAATTTCAAAAGGGTGGTTGGTATAATATATGCTGGACGGCTACTTTCCCTGAAAATATGTTGATGAAATATCTCATTAAGCCATGTTCATACAGCAAGAGCAGAATGGTCGTGATAGCAGGAACATACACAAACAGATACTTTATACGGAATAGTCTGAGTGGAAGATAAATTTCATGCTGCTCCAATAACGAGGGGGTGTAGCATATAAATGACATGATGTATACTATAAGAATCCATAATAAAATTTTAATCTTATCAGTATGTCTTATCCCCATCACTCACACTCCTTCGATATAGCGCCAATTTCGTCCACCAATTATATCATTGCAAACTTTCAATTTCAAGCAGGAGATGGGGCTTTCTCGGCCTCTCTTGCGGCCCGGTGAGCCTCCCTCACCCGACGCATACGCAGCTTGTTTTGCTCCCGTTCCCGGTTCCGTGCCGCCAGCAAGCCACATTATCCCCACCAGCGGCGAGGGCCAGCGAGAGCGGAGAGCGTGGAGCGGAGCGGAATGCCGAAGTGGTAGCGGCCCTCGTTGCTGAATGGCTTGTACCCCCGCAGCGGTGGGCCAATCGCTACAAGCACCTCGCATATCTAGTCAGGAGGTGCTTTGTGTACTTTGGAATACTGGTATTTCTGCGCTAAAGCTAGTATTACCTTTAGCGCACTTTTGTAGCAAAAATACTTCCTTATCGGTACAAAGGTTAAACTTTACTGATTTTGAACTGCGGTTACTATAAAAGAGTAGGAGTAGTATGAGGGATTGCGAAGAAGCCCCCCAATTATAAAAATCCAGCAGAAGGCGGTTTCCGCAAAACCTTCTGCCGGATTTTTACTCCTCAGCTGTTCCAATCCACGTCGTAGGTACGCTCCACAGTGAAGCCGTTGAGATAGCCGGTGGATATATCAAAGGTCAGATCGTACTTGTATTCCAAGCCGTAATGCAGCCACATGACTTCGTTCCCGGTCCAGTCGGGATACTTCTCCCCGGCCTTCTCCCGGGTCAACTCGGTGACCGGTACGCCGTCGAAGGAAATCTTCTCAAGAACGCTCTTATCGTCTTCGGCGGCCATGTGCAGTTCCAGACGGGCAATCACCGCCTGCCCCAGAGGAACCGCCTCCTCGTCCGTCGCCAGGGAAATCGTGAAGGACATATTGTTCGTCACCTTGACGCTGCCGCCGGTGTAGTAAGCATTCGCCTCCAGCTGAGCAGCGGGGTCCACGGTGATCCTGTTATAGTCCTCGTCCACCCAGGATACATCCAGTCCTTCATCCAACAGGGTCTGGACGGTGGTCTCTCCCACCCTGATCTCCTTGCCGTTTACGCTGATGGGCAACAGAACCTCCTCGCTTTGGCTGCCCTCGCCGCCCTCCTGAGAACAGGCCGATAGGAACAGCATGAGCACCGTCAATATCAGGCAGAGCAGAGAACGCGTCTTTTTTGCATTCATATTTCGGTATACTCCTTTTTATTTCTTCTTCCACAGGTTTTCTGCCTTCGGACAGTGCCGGGCGATCAGGTCTCTCGCCGTCTGGAACTGCTCCCAGCTGGCCAGATACAGCTGATCCGGCCGGCCCTTGGCCGAACCGGTGTCCTCCCGATAGTCTACCACCAGGGAGACCCCGACGCCGACCTTCTGGCGCACCCGGGTGCTGCCGACTGTGTAGCGAAGCTGGGTTTTCTCCTCCCGCGCCTGGAGCTTTTCCATATCGGCCACCCGATAGACCTGGCAGACGTTCCTGAAGTAAAGCCAGAAGTCCGGCCCCACCAGCAGCCGGGCGGGAAAACTATCCTCGAAGGTGTTTAGAAAATCCACCCTGCCAAAATCCTGCCGGGTTATGGCTTCCTGATCGGAGGGTGAAAGAGCCGAGAGGGCTTTCTCAAAACTTTTCCGTGCGGTTTTTATCGAGCCGGCCCGGCTGGTAAGCAGCACGCACAGCCAAATGAACACCGCAATACCCACTCCTATGGGCAGATGTACCCGCAGCACGTAAGTCCAGTCGTAGCCCACGCCAAAGCCCAAAGCCACCATGCCTGCCACGGCCACCGCCATCCAGATATAGTACATCCTCCGCTGCTTGCTTCGGAAGGACTTACATACCGGCTCGAAATCCCGGAGCTCCTTTTCCAGCCATTCCCGCAGAGCCTCACTCATAGCAATCCGTCCTTTCCACGACAAAGCGGCACGGAAAATGGGCCGCCGCCCTGTTCCGCGCAAGGGGAAATAGTCATTTCTTCATTTACCTTCTTCCCCTCAAGTTTTGATTCCAACAAAGCCCCGAGGGACGGGGGACGTGCTCCGCCCGGGGCCTGTCGCTTTTGTGTCTCCAGGGGGCATTTTACTCTATCGCAGGAAAAATTGCAATAGTCTTTTCCTCGAAATTTGGAGGAAACAGGGATTCCCGCTTTTTGCCGTCATATCCCGGCCCTGTTGGTTTTCCTGAAAGAAAAAGTATCAGTAACAGCAATTATACCCCGGTATATACCGGGGCTCTTGCTGGTGGCTGCCGCCTCCAAGCACCTTAACCCCCCGGACGCACAGCGTCCGGGGGGTTAGGCCGCTTTCGGCGTCCGCATGATTTTTTGATTGATCTCTTCAGAGCGATTCCCAGGTACGCCGGAGCGTCTCCACCGCGTGAGGGATGTGTTCCCCGGTGGTCTCCTCCAGCACCAGGACGGCGTCCGGGTCATAGTTCCTGATTCGCTTCAGAATGGCCCCCATGTCCATCTCGCCGGTCCCCAGCGGGACCTGGATGGGCCTTCGCCCGTTGGCGAAAATACAGTCCTTCATGTGGAACAGCTGAATCTCGCCGGCGAAGGCGTCCAGCCCTCTGTCCAGGATCTTCAGGTAGTCCCCCTGGTTGGCGTCGTCCAGATAATTGTAGAGGTCGAAGATGACCCTGGTTTTCCGCCCGATCATCCTCCGGACCCTTGCCAGGGCGGCCACGTCCCAACAGACGTGGCCCGCCGCCCCCTCCACGGCTACCGTGCTGCCGCAGTCGGACGCGATGTCGCACAGCTCGGAGAAAACGGCGGCCGCCTTCTGCAGCCCCTCCTCCGTGCGGTTGCGGGGATGGTAGGTCCACGCATCGTCGTTGAAGGAGCCGGTTTCCGAGCCGACTGTATCGCACCCCATGGCCCCGCAAACGCGCAGATAATCCGCGAAGATATCGCGGCACCGCGCCACCTTGCCCTGGTTTGAGTGGACAGGATTGAAATACGCGCCTACCAGCGGGATAATCTTTCCCCCGCGGGCGAGCGCATCGCCGATCTCGGCGGCTTTCTCCGGCGTAATGGCGCCGGGGGCATAGGGGACGTCGTCGTAGGCCTTGTAGCAGACCATCTGCACGCCGTCAAGCCCCAGACGGTCCAACTGCCGCAGGATGTCCTCCGTGCCCTTGACGCCCAGGTCGTGGGCGCGAATACAAAGCTTCATATCGCTGCCTCCATTAAATGGTTATGGCCGGATGGAAATCACGTGGCGGAAGGGGGTATAATCGGTCAGATAGACCGTGGCCGCGCCGGGGGTCTTCACCTCGCTGTCCTCTTTTCCCTCCGTGAAGTGGTGCGTGCCGAAGGCCGGGCCAATCCGCATGGAGGCCTCATCGTTCGTCACCTCGAAGTCGTCGTCCCGCAGCACCAGGACCTCGTCTCCGTTGACAGGCATGGTCATATGCTCGTTGGAGATCCGCCGGATGCCGTTGAAGGCCAGCTCCACGCGCCAGGGCGCGCCCGCCACGCCGGAGGTCCGGATATCCACATCCAGACCGTCTTCGGTCTCCCGGATGGTCACGTCGATATCCATATCCGGTCCCAGCTTCTTCCTGCGGCTGGCGTTGTCCATCTTCCACCAGTCGCTGGTGGAGGGCTTCTCCTCGAAGGGGAGGTAGTACCAGCCCCGCATGGTCTGATGGAGATGAAAGGTTCCGTCCCCGTCCTGTTCCATGGTCTCCGCCTTGAACGCCCGGTGCTCGCAGAAGCTGCCGCCGATTTTCACCGCCAGCTTGATGCTGCCGTTGTGGACGTACAGGAAGTTGGACTTATCCCGCATGACGGTGTAGGTATAGCGGCCCCGGCGGACCCTTGCGATGCCGGAGTCCCTGTAGAATACATGGTAGCGGTCCGGCGTGCCGTTCTCCTCCGCTTCATAGGCGATCAGCTCCGGGCGGCACATCAGCTCCATCAGAAAGTCCGGAGCGGCGAGGCGCTTTTCCCGGAGAATGTCAAAAATATAGTTGGCCATGGCGATGAATTCCGGAATATGATGCCGGACGCCCAGGGACAGATACTCGTAGTAATAGCCGTCGGCGTAGACGACGCGGTCCTTGTCAAACCGGGTGGAGTTGGCCGTGAAGATACTGTCGTCCGGCTCCCAGTAGGTGAGCATCATCCGCAGGTTGCGGATGGCGTACTGCTCATATGAGGGATCGTCCAGTCCCTCTGTCAGCATCATCATGGCGTCGTTGTTCACACGGTTATAATTCCCTGCGGATTTTTCCGAGAATTCCCCGTCCCCGTTGCAGTCGATGCCCTCGCTGAGGTAGGCGAACGCGGCCCTGGTCAGCTCCTCCTCCCCGAACAGCTTCCCGCATACGGCCAGCACGGAGGCAATCGCCCAGCGGTGGTTCGGCGTGTGAAAGCCGCCCTCCAGCAGTCCCCGCGCGCCGGCGTGGATGATCCTGTGGAGCCTGGCCCTGAGGACCTCCTCCTCTCCGGTCAGGAACTCTTTCGCCATGAGAAATTGCAGATGGGGGATGATCTTCTTGATGCAGAAAGCCGTGTCCGGCGCGGAGAAAAAGTTGCAGGTCACATAGTCGAACAGGCCGTTTTCATGCTGCGCCCGGTCCACGTAGTCCAGTCCCAGCAGGATGCGCTCATAGAGCGGTCCGTCGTGGTAGGACCTGGCGTCCTCATTGCAGTAGACTGCGATCAGGGAAGAAACCTGGTAAATGGCATACTTGGGCTGATAAACGCCGTCCGGTTGGGGAAACGCGCCGTACCAGGGGCTGGCCGTCTCCAGGTTCTGGGTTTTCAGGGCGTGTTCCGCCGCCCGCTCCGTATCGCGCAGGATCAGATTATAATGTGCTTTCATATTGGATGTCACCTCGGTAATGGACGCTTTATTCTTCCAGCAGGGCCGCGCCGATGATGCCCGCGTCATTGTCAAGCCGTGCCAAAATAATTTGCGTGTTTCGTTTTGCGTTCTGAGAATAGATCAATTTTGCCGCCTTTTCCCGCAGCGGCCGCAGCAGCGCGTCTCCCGCCCGGCTCACGCCGCCGCCGACGCACAGATACGCCGGCTGCAACAGATTGATGATGTTGGCGGCGCCCTCCGCCAGGCAGGCCGTATAGGCGTCCAGCAGCTCCAGGCATGCTCTGTCCCCTTCCCTTGCGCCGTCAAAGACGGTCCTGGCCTCCAGCCGGTCCGGGTCATGGCCGCACAGCGGCCACAGCAGGGTCGTATCGTCCGCCAGCATCCGCTCCCTGGCCTGACCGATGAGAGCCGTGGCGGAGCCGTAGGCCTCAAAGCACCCGTTCCGCCCGCAGCTGCAAGGCACGCCGCCGCGGCGGATAGTCATATGGCCGAACTCCGCCGCCGCGCCGTTGATGCCGGGCCAGAGCCTGCCACCCAGGATGATCCCCCCGCCGATGCCGGTGCCGATGGTCATCATGACGAAGGAGTCCTCCCGGTATCCGCCCGCCCGGTACTCCCCCCAGGCCGCCGCGTTGGCATCGTTGCCGAAGCGGACCGGCAGCCCCAACCGCTCCTCCAGGAGCGGGACGAAAGGCTCGTCGGCAAAGCCCAGGTTGTTGGCGTCCTCTATGCGGCCGGTTTCCGCGTTGGCCGTACCGGGGACGCCCACGCCGACGGAGGCGACGTCCTCCCGGCGCAGCCCGCCGCGCTCCAGGAGCGAGCGCGTCATGGCGGCCATGTCGTCCGCTATGCGCTCCATGGGCCTGGGCGCGTTGGTCCGGACGCTGGCCCGGTCCACGATCTCCATGGCTTCGTTTACCAGTCCGGCGGCGATAAAGGTTCCGCCGAGATCAATTCCTATCCGATACATTTCTCCCGTTATTCTCTCCGTACCCTCATAGATACAGCAAAAAGCTCTTGATTTCAAACGCGCCGAACCGCGCTTCCAGCCGGGGGCCCATGGGCAGCTCGTTCTCCTCCAGCATATCCACCTCGGAGACCCTCCTGACGGCCCCAGCCACGGAAAAGACGGTTTTTGTCTGCATCCCCATGGCCTCGTATGCCCTGACCAGAAGCGCGTTTTCCACCGTGTCCGCCGGTTTGATGGTGTCCACGATGATATTCTTCTGCGCCGGCAGAAATACCGGCGGCAAATCTCCCTCGCCGGCAGGGAACGCCGAGCCCAGCACCGGCGGCTCGTTCAGCTCACAGGCCTCCCGCAGGACGCCGCTCCCGGTGAAGGGTCCCGTAAAGGGGTAGAAGGAATAGGTGAATATCTGCTCCCCCTGGTCCGCGTGCATATCCGGCATCAGCGGCGCCCGCATCAGCGTCAGGCGGATCTCGCTGCCCGCCGTGCTGACGCCGTACTTGCAGTCGTTTAAAACCGCCGCGCCGTACGCGCCGTCCTGCAGCGCGGTGTACCGGTAGCTGCACACCTCGTACCGGTCCCTGTCGCTCTGCCTGGACCGGTGGGTGGGCCGCCTGACATAGCCGAACTGGATTTCCTCAATGGCTTCCGCGGCGTATACATTGACCGGGAAAGCCGCCTTCAGCAGCTTGTGGCGCTCCCGCCAGTCCAGCCGGGTCACGAAATCCAGGCGTCTGGCGTCGTCTCCCAGGAAGATCCGCTGTGACAGCCTGGAGTGATGCAGCGTTTTCTCCACCAGCAGGGACACGCCGTCCTCCTCCTCGAGGATCTCCATATGGGCCGCGCCCTCCAGGGGCACCGGGAGACGCTCGTACATGCTGCCTAGCTCCCATGCGTCGTAGCAGGTGTTCACATCCTTGAACAGCAAAAACCGGTTGCCGTTTCCTGCCAGGAACTCCATCTCCTCACCCGGCTTCCGGACGCTGACCAGCTCCCCGGCGGCGTTGACCCGGCAGACGAGGTGGGCGTTTCGCAGCTCATAGCCATCCTCCGCTTCCATCCGCCGGACGGCCGCCCGCCGCTCCGGCGGTCTCTCCCGGTCCGGTCCGATCACCGCAAAGCCCTGGGCGGGAATCTCGCAGCCGCGAAAGGTCCTGCTCCATCCCAGATGGTTGTAGACCGCCGCCTGTTCTCCCGGTTTGCCCAGCATCTCTGTGAGCAGCTTCTCTCCCTCGGAGAGGATCGTCTGGAGCTCCGCCTCCGCCCGCTCATGGACTCTCCGGATGGAGGTCCCCGGCGCGATGTCGTGGAACTGGTTGAACAGCAGCAGCTTCCAAAGCCCGTCCAGCGTCTCCTTCTGCGCCTCCGTTACGGCTTTCCCGTCCAGCATCCGCCGGGCCATGTGGTACTCCACGGTTTTCAGCATGACCTCCGCCCTGCGGATGCCACGCTTCGTCCGGGCCTGGGAGGTCAGGGCCCCCCGGTGCCATGCCAGGTACAGCTCTCCCCGCCAGGTGTTCTCAATTTCCTGCCGCTGCGCCCGCTCAAAAAATTTTACCGGGTTCTCCATATGGCAGCGGGGCGCGCCCTCCAGGTCCCTGCATCGGCTCGCAATTTCCAGCATCTCCCTGGTGGAGCCGCCGCCGCCGTCGCCGTAACCAAAGGGGAACATCAGTCCGTCGATCTGCTCCTGCTGGACGCGGTCCGTCTCCCACCGAGTCACCAGGTCCCCGGAGGTGAACACAGCGTTGTTTTTCTTGAACAGATGGGAAAGCACCCGGCTCCCGTCCAGCCCCTCCCACCAGAAGACGTTGTAAGGGAAGGGCTCCGCTTCCGGGTCCTGCCGGGTCAGCTTCTGCGTGGCAAAGTAGGGGATATGGCATTTTTTCAGGATCTGGGGCAGGGCGGCGGAAAAGCCGAAGGTGTCCGGCATCCATGCCATGCGGCTGTCCACGCCGAATTCCTCCCGGAACCAGCGCTTGCCCCGGACGAGCTGCCGGATCAGGCTCTCGCCGGAGGGGATGTTTGTGTCGCACTCGATCCAGATCGCTCCCTCCGGGCAAAACGCGCCGGCGGCGGTTTTTGCCCGCACACGGCGGTACACGTTGGGGTAGAGCTCCTTCAGGTATTCCAGGACCGGCGGTTCGCAGAGCAGGAACCGGTAGTCCGGGTACTCCTCCATCAGTGCGAGCTGGTTGGCATAGGTCCGGGCGGCCTTCCGCATGGTCTCCTCCACCGGCCAGAGCCAGGCAAGATCCAGATGGGACTGGCCGAAGACGGTGTATTCCGGCGCGGTGGATCCGTTTTTGCAGGCCAGAAGGGGCTTGAGATACCGGTCCGCCGCCTCCGTCACGCTGGCGGTCAGTTCCGCCGGCGGCAGCTCGAAATCCGCCATATAGGTGAACTTCTTCAGGCCCTCCACGATCTTCATGGCGCGGAGACTCTTCTCGGGCAGCGTCCTGACCAGACTGTAGAGCGCCTGGTAATCCATGGCCGCCTGGAACAGCGTCTCATTCCATGCGCCCAGGAGGGACGCTCCCACCGTGACCTGGGCCTGGGGCGGCTCAGGGACGGTCTGCTCCTCCGGCCCCACCGGACCCGCGCCCTCCAGACGGGGGCCGTGCCCCGCGTAGCATTCCGCGTAGATGTCGTATACCTCCCCCGCCCTGGCGGCGCGGGAGAGGGTGATGAAGGTATGGCGGCTGTCGATCGCGCCGGCCTCCCGGCCGTTGACCCATACCAGCATCTCCGCTCCGGCTCCCAGAGTGAACACGGCGCGCCGCCCCTCCAGCTCCTCCGGAATGACGGCGCGGGTATGGAACCATCCGTATTCCCACTTCTTCCCCCACCTGGTCCCCGGCGGCGCCGGAGAAAACCGGCCCTTGACCGCCTCGTCAAGGGCCAGCCTTTCCATGGTGGGGAAGAAGGACAGATGCAGCGTCGCGCGCGGGATGAAATAGTGCTTCTCAAACTGCTCCGACCAGATGCGGAGCCGGTCCTCCCACTGTCTGCCGATCTTCATACGTACCGCTATGCCTCGATTTCTTCCAGGCACTCGATCAAAAACAGCATCGCCAGGGCCTGCCCATAGGGCATGGGCTTCAACGGGATGTTCCGATAGAGGTCCCGGCTCTCGCGCCCCATCGCCGTGCCGTAGGACACCTGGCAGACCACCCCGTCCGGACCGATGCAGTCCAGGACCGGCTCCAGCGCCCGCAGGGCGACCTCCCGGTAGTCCCCGCTGATAATCCCTTCGTGGACCGCCCGCAGGATGCCGTAGCCAAAGCCGCAGCTGGCGCTGGCCTCCACGTAGGACGACGCGTCGTCGATAAGGGTATGCCACATGCCTCCCTCGCTCTGGAACCGCCTCAGGCTCTCCACCTGGTCCAGCAGGGCCTGGGTCAGCACCCGCCTGACGGGAGCGCCGCACGGGACCATCCGCAGGAATTCCGGGATGGCGATGGTGACCCAGCAGTTGCCCCGGCCCCAGAGGGCCCGGGCAAAATTGTGCCGCCCGTGGAAGGTCCAGCCGTGGTACCACAGCCCGGTCTCCCGGTCCGTGAGATATTTCGCATGGAGCAGGAACTGATAGCACGCCTCGTCGGTATACGCCTGATTTCCCTCGATCCGCCCCATGTTGGCCAGGAAGAGCACCGTCATGAACAGCGTGTCGTCCCACAGCTCCTGATCGTTGAGCGTGTCGGAGGTCATGTGCTGGAAGCCGCCCTCCTCCGTCCTGGGGAAGCGCTCCATGATCCATTTCGCGCTCTCCCGGCACGGCGAGAGGTATTTTTCCTCGCGCAGATACTCGCCTACGTAGGACATGGTCAGAAAGGGCGTGATGGTGTTGACGTTCAGCGCCGGGAAACCGATGGCCAGCTGCTGGTCAAAATATTTGATCAGTGTATCCAGATATGTTTTTTCCCCGGTTCTGGCAAACAACTTCCAGAGGCCGTACAGCCCGACGCCCTGGGTCCATTCCCAGTGCTGATAGAGGCGGATGTCATCCCCCGCCAGATTCCGGCCCTGCATGTTTTTGAGAAAGACCTCGTCGTCCTCATAGAGGATCGGGCAGAACGCGTCTACCAGCTTCAGAAGCTTCTTCTCTATCTCCGCTCTGTTTGCTATTCTTTCCATAGAGAACCTCAACCTTTAATCCTCGAGCTTTGCATTGAGTGTGTGGAGCAGGGAGAGCAGCTCCTCCGGCGTTTTGACCGTATAGTCCGGCTGCCAGTCGGGCTCCTCCACCGTGTGGAAGTATCTGGGGGACCAGTCCATCCAGATGGAGGTCAGGCCCTGGCGGTTCGCCCCCGCCACATCCTTTTTCAGGTTGTTGCCGACCATAACGATACGGGATTTGTCCGCCTCTGTCAAGTGCATTTTTTCATAGGCGGTTTCAAACATGATTGCCGCCGGCTTCTGCTGGCCCACCGTCTCGGAGATGACCCACGCGTCGAAGCAGTAGTCCAGCCCGTTCTTGCGGAACACATTGCCGAAGGATTCCACCTCACCGTCGACCACGGCCACGATGGTAAAGCCCTCCTCGCGGAGCTGCTTGAGCACCTTGTCCGCGCCGGGGATGAAGTCCGCCTGCTGCACGATGTGCCGGTCGTCATAGACCTGTGTGCTCTCGTCAATGATGGTGTCGCCGCAGTCCGTAAAGATAATCAGCTGTTTACTCATACTGGAATCCCTTGAGCTCCAGCTCCTCCGCCCGGTGGCAGGCCACAAAGTGGTTGGGCGCCAGCTCCCGGTACTCCGGCGCCGCCTCCTTGCACTTCTGCGTGCAGAACCGGCACCGGGTATGGAAATAGCAGCCGCTGGGCGGGTTGGCCGGGTTGGGGATCTCGCCCTCCAGGGGGATGCGCTCCATCTGCGCCTCCGGGTCCGCCACAGGCACCGCGGACAGCAGGCTCTCCGTGTAGGGGTGCATGGGGTGGCTGAAGAGGTCCGTGGTGGGCGCGTACTCCACCAGCTTGCCCAGATACATCACGCCCACCTTGTCGGAGATGTACTCCACCACCGACAGGTCGTGGCTGATGAACAGGTAGGTCAGGCCCAGCTCCTTCTGCAGATCGTGGAGCAGGTTGATGACCTGGGCCTGGATGGACACGTCCAGGGCGGAGACCGACTCGTCGCACACGATCACGCGGGGGTTCAGCACCAGCGCACGGGCGATGCCGATGCGCTGCCGCTGGCCGCCGGAGAAGGCGTGGGGATAACGCATGAGGTAGGAGGTGTTCAGTCCCACCTTGGCGGCGATGTCCATGATGCGCCGGTCCATATCCGCCTTGGGCATATTGGGGAAGTTGGCCACCAGGGGCTCCTTGATGATGTCATAGACCGTCATGCGGGGATCCAGGGAGGAGTAGGGATCCTGGAAGATCATCTGGATCTCCTTGCGGTACTTCTTCATGGTCTTGGGGTCGATCTTGGTAAAATTGACCGTCTCGCCGTCCTCGGCGGTATAGAAGACCTCGCCCTCGGAGGGTTCATAGGCCCGGACGATACACCGGCCCAGGGTAGTCTTGCCGCAGCCGGATTCGCCCACGATGCCGATGGTCTCGCCCGCGTTCACCGCGAAGCTCACGTCCGTCACAGCCCGGACACAGACGCCCTTGGAGTTGAAACGCATATGGATATGCTGCACATCCAGAATCTGCTTCTTATCGCTCACGCGTCCTTACCTCCTTCCTTGTCCTGCCCGCCGCAGGCTCCCGCGTTGGGGCAGCCGGTGCAGGCGAAGCACGCTACCTTATGGTCCTGATCCACCTCAACCAGGGTGGGATCGTATACGTTGCACACGCCCTCGATCCGCTGATTGCACCGCTCATAGAAGCCGCACCCGGCGGGCAGGTTCAGCGCCAGAGGCACGGTGCCCTCGATGGAGAACAGCTTATCCTGGTTCTTGGTGCCGATCTTATGGACGGAGCCGATGAGGCCCTTGGTATAGGGATGCTGGGGATTCTTGAAGATCTCATAGGCCGTGGCGGACTCCACGATCCGGCCCAGGTACATGACCGCCACCCGGTCGCACATCCGGGCCACGGTGCCCAGGTCGTGGGTGATGAACAGGATGGACATGCCGAAGTCCTTCTGCAGCTCCTTCATCAGCTCCAGAATCTGGGCCTGGATGGTCACGTCCAGAGCTGTGGTGGGCTCGTCGGCGATGAGCAGCTTGGGGTTGCACACCAGGGCCATGGCGATGAGGGCGCGCTGGAGCATACCGCCGGAGAACTCGTGGGGGTACTGGTCGTACCGCTTCTCCGCGTTGGCAATGCCCACCTTCTTCATGACGCTCAGGGAGATCTCCTTGGACTTCTTCTTGTCCTTGGTGATGTGCAGCAGGGTCGCCTCATTGATCTGGTTGCCGATGGTGTACATGGGGGAGAAGGCCACCATGGGCTCCTGAAAGATCATGGAGATCTGCTTGCCGCGGACGGAGCGGATCTCGTCCCCTCTGGGTTTCAGCTTCAGCAGGTTCGTCGGGCCCAGGTTGTCTGCGTCGAAGATGATCTCGCCCTCCATGGAACACTTCTTGTCGTTGATGCCCAGAATGGCCTTGCTGGTCAGGCTCTTGCCGCAGCCGGACTCGCCCACCAGGCCCAGGGTCTCGCCCTTCTTGATTTCAAAATTGACACCCCGAACGGCAGTCAGGATGCCGTCGTCGGTCTTGATATTGACCTTCAGGTCCTTTACCTGAATGATGGTATCATTCTTACGCGCTTCGTTTTCCATCATACGCGCTCCTTTCCGCTTATTACTTGTAGGGGTCAGCCGCGTCTCTCAGACCGTCGCCCAGGAAGTTGTAGGCCAGGACGGCGATAATGACAAAGATCAGGGGGATCATCTTCCAGGGGCACTGGGCCACGGTGGCCAGGGCCTCGGTCTCCTTCAGCAGCACGCCCCAGCTGGTGGCGGGGGCCTTCATGCCCAGGCCCAGGTAGCTCATGGAGGTCTCGCCCAGGATGGAGTTGGGGATGCCCAGGGTCAGGCTGACGATCAGGTAGCTCAGGAAGCCGGGGACCATGTGCTTGACGATGATCTTGAAGTCGCTGACGCCGGCCAGCTTGGCGGCCATCACGAAGTCCTCCTTCCGCAGGGCGATGAACCGGCCGCGGACCGTGCGGGCCAGACCGGTCCACCCGATGAAGGACAGGATGACGGTGATGTACAGGTACATGGCCGTCACGGAGATGCCCGGAGGAATGGCGGCGGACAGGGCCAGCCACAGCGGGATGCTGGGGATGGCGGAGATGACCTCAATGATACGCTGGATCAGGTTGTCGATCCAGCCGCCGAAGTAGCCGGAGATGCCGCCCAGCAGGATGCCCAGCACGAAGCTGATGGCGGCGGACACGAAGGGGATGGTCAGGGACACCCGGCTGCCGTACAGGATGCGGGAGAAGATGTCCCGGCCTACGCTGTCGGCGCCGAAGATGTTGATGCGGGCCTCCGTGTTGGGCACGCCCTGTTCGTCCACCAGACCGTACAGATGGATGTCGCAGGGGATGAAGCCCAGGAGCTTGTACTCGTTGCCCTTGGCGAAGAACTTCACGTAGTACTTGGCGGAGGTGTCCTCGCTGATGATGACGGAGTAGGTCTTTCTGTCGTTGACCTTCTGGAGCTTGTAGACGAAGGGACGGGAGAAGCTGCCGTTTTCGTCGCGCCAGTGGACCGTCGTGGGAGCGGTGTCCGTGTAGAGTCCGGTGAAATCCTCCAGGCCGTAGGGGGCCAGGAAATCCGCGAACAGCGCGC
This sequence comes from Oscillibacter sp., assembly GCA_014799925.1. Classification (GTDB taxonomy): domain Bacteria; phylum Bacillota; class Clostridia; order Oscillospirales; family Oscillospiraceae; genus Pelethomonas. The sequence goes on along the minus strand of JAAVHC010000038.1, from coordinate 31,134 downwards.
CGGCGTACATGATCGCCAGGATAATCATGCTGAACCTGGCCAGCTTGTGCTTTTTCAGCTTGATCCACATCAGCTTCCACTGGGAAGCCATATAGCGGGATTCGTCATTCTGGGGCTTCTTTTTCTTAAAAATAGCCATGGGCTCAACTCCTTTCCGAGAACCGGATCCGCGGGTCCAGCCAGGCCAGGGCGATGTCGCTGAGGAGGGTGCCCACAACGACCAGGATGGCCTGGACCAGAACGATGGTGCCCGCCAGATACATATCCTGGGATTTCAGGGCCGTCAGCAGCACAGGGCCCAGAATGGCCATGTTCATGACGATGGCCGACACGGTGGAACCGGAGAAGATGGTGCGCAGGGCGCCGGACAGGCCGGACACCACCGGGTTCAGCGCCGCCCGCAGGCAGTACTTGTAGGTAATGGTGGCCTCGGAGCAGCCCTTGGCACGGGCGGTCAGGGTGTACTGCCGGGCCTGCTCATCCAGCATCTGGGCGCGGACGGTACGGATGATGCCGCAGGTGCCGGAGGTGCCGATGACCAGGACGGGGATCATGCACCGGCCCAGGAATTCCGGAATGTACTCAGGCCGCATACCGTTCTGGAGCATCTCCGTACTGAAGAGGCCCAGATACATGGTGCCTGTTTTCACATAGATGAAGTACATGACCAGGATGGCCAGCAGGAAGTTTGGCGTGGCCGTGCCGATAAAGCCGATGAAGGACCAGAAGTAGTCTCCCACGGAGTACTGATGGTTGGCGCAGTAAATGCCGATGGGCAGACTCACCACGTACTGGAAGAGCATGATCACGAAGGAGATGCCAAGTGTCAGGGGCAGATATTGGGCGATGACGTCCCAGACGGCCCGGCCATACTCAAAGGAGTAGCCAAAGTCGCCCTTGGTAATGATGTCGGCCATCCAGCTGAAATACTGAATGTACCAGGGCTTATCCAGACCGAACTGCGCCCGGAGGGCCTCGATCTGTTCGGGAGTCATGATCTCGCCCTCCGCAGCCATGGCGGCCGCGTAGGAGGTGGCGTAGTCTCCAGGGGGCAGCTGGATGATGAAGAAGATCACCACGGAGATAATGAAGATGGTCGGGATAAACATAAGGAGCCGTTTGCCTATGTATTTTAGCATTTCCGCACATCCTTTCAGGTAGGTCTATATGTCTGCATTTGCCAGGGAAAACAGATCCATATCAAAGGGAAGCGGGAGGCAACTCCTTTCCAAGGGAACAGAAGCGGCCTCCCGCGTCATTTCAACTAGCGAAGCGTAACGATTCTGCCGGGGTTCCTGTTACTCCTGGATGAACCAGCACTGGCAGTGGGCAACGCCCATATCGCGGTAGATATCGGACCACACCAGGCCGTCGGGGAAGTTCTGGATGCGGGCGTTGACGGCGTGGATGGTGGGAGTGGCGGCCACGTAGCCGATGGTCCACTGGTTCTCCTCGTGGAGCTTCAGCATCTGGGCGACGATGTCGTTGCGGGCGTCGGCGTCAGCAGTCTGATCCAGCTGCTTCTTCAGGTTGATGAGCTCCAGCAGATCGCCGGTAGCGGTATCCTCCTTGATGTTGCCATACCAGGCCACGTTGGTGGCATAGCCGGGGATCATGGAGTTGGGCTTCAGGGCGATGGAGATGTCGCCGATGGGAGTGACGGGGTAGAGCATGCACTCCAGAGAGCCGGCCATCAGCTCGTTATCGATGTAGCTGCGGTCGTAGTCGCGGAAGTTGCACTTGATGCCCGCGGCACGGTAATAGGTGTCCAGCAGGGAGAAGGTATCGGCGGCGCCCATATCGGCCACGGAGACGATGGTCAGCTCGAAGTCGGTGCCGTCAGCGAAATCATAGAAGCCGTCGCTGCCCATGACCAGGCCGGCGCTCTCGAACAGAGTCTTGGCCTTTGCCACGTCGTACTCGGTCCACTTCTTGGACCACTCTTCGCTGTAGCCCAGGGTGCCCTCCTGAGGAGCGGCCTGGCCGGCATCCTGCCAGCCGTCAGTCAGCGCGGAGGCCAGGGCCACGCGGTCCACGCAGATGGACATGGCCTGACGGAAGTCGGCGTTATTGAACAGGGCGTTCTTGTTGGCGTCGGCAATGCCCAGGTTCAGGTGGAGCTGATGGGCGGCGCTGCCCCATTCCACGCCGGACCACTCATACAGGTTGATCTTGGTGCCGGAGGTGTTCTCGGCATCCAGGACGGTGGGAGCGTCCTGCACGGCGATGGTCTGATAGTCCACGGTGCCGTCCAGCAGGAGCATCAGCGTCTGGTCAACGTTCTGCACGGTGGTGTAGATGATCTTGTCCATGTAGGGAAGCTGCTGGCCGGCGGCGTCCGTCTTCCAGTAGTAGGGGTTGCGCACGAACTCGTAGTACTCGCCCTTCACGTTGTTCTTGTTGGCCTCGGTGGACAGGACGAAGGGGTTCAGGGTGGGGATGCCGGAGTAGTTCCAGAAGTAGTACAGGGTTTCCTTGCCCAGCGCGCTGCTGTCGGAGAACTCCACGCCGGTGAGCTCCTTGCCCGCGGCGATGGCCTCGGCCTCCTTGCCGTCCAGGATCATCTGGCAGATGTCACCAAGGATGTGCTTGGGCGCGTAGTGCCACTTCAGGTCCACGACCAGGGCCTCGATGAAGTCATACTTGGGGGTGCCGAAGGTGACGGTAAAGGTGGTGTCGTCCACCTTCTCCACCACGGCGGGATCGCCGTTGGCGTCCTTGTGGCAGTTGCGGATGCCCTTGCCGTCCAGGTTGTTCAAGCAGACCGCGTTGTAGAACCATACGCAGTCCTCGGCGGTGAAGGGCTCGCCGTCGGACCACTTCATCCCCTCGCGGAGGTGAATGGTGTAGACGGTGGCGTCGTCGTTGACGTCGTAGCTCTTGGCCACGTTGGGCTCAACTTCCGCGCTGGTGTTGAAGCGGAACAGGCCCTCCTCGACGGGCTTTCCGGCGTCCCAGTTGCCGCCGCCGGCGCTGCGCTTCAGCTCGCCGCCGTAGACGCCGATAGCCAGGGGATTGCCGGCGGCGTCCACGGACTCGACCATGATGTCGTCAGCGACGGGGAGACGGTCCTCCACCGCGCCGTAGGTGCCAAGGCTGGTGATGTAGGGGGCTTCGGAGAAGCCTGATGCGGCGATCTCCGCGGGATCGGGTGTGCTGGGTGTGCTGGGGGTGGCGTCAGGGGTCGTTGTGCCGGGCTGTTGGGGTTCGGGTGTCTTGCTGTTGTTGCCGCCGCCGCACGCGGTCAGCAGTCCGATGCACATAATGAGCGCAAGAGCAAGGGACATCCACTTTTTAAACTTTCCCATATTGTCCTCCCATAATTGATTTGCCCACCGGGTATTTGCCTGGAACGGTGGGGTAACTTCATCATACCCGTGATTTCAGGCGGTTACTACGCATAAATTGTCTTTTTCTCTTCTGCATATTGCGTTTTTTGCTTTCTTTTTTTCTTGCATCCTCCATTTATGTTCGTTTTGCATAATTGTTTCTGGTGATTTTTGTTAATAATAGTCAAAAACATTGTTTTTGACCGAATGAAATACAATGTTCTGTTGCTATTTCGTCTGCCGCGTGCTAAAATAATGAAGAAAATGACGCTGGAAACTGCGGGGAGGAAAAAATACGATGGACTACAGCGTACTGGATTTTGGCGCGGCCGGCGACGGGGCCGCTGACGATACCGCCGCGATCCAGGCGGCGATCGACGCCTGCGCCTCGGCGGGCGGCGGGCGGGTGGTTCTGCCGGGAGGGAAGACGTTTCGCAGCGGAATGCTGAGACTTCGCTCCAATCTGGAGCTTCATCTGGAAATGGGCGCGGTCCTGAAGGGCAGCGACCGTCTCTCGGACTACCGGCCGCCTGAAGGCGCGGCTCCGGAGAAAATGGCTGTTCCCTCCTACGAGAACTGCGAGTACGCCGGAAGGCCCACCCACTTCTTCCTCTATGCCAGGGACTGCGAGGATCTGGCCATCACCGGCTTTGGCCGGATCGACGGCAACGAGGAAATCTTCTACGGGGAGGCCACCAGGTGGCATATCGAGGGGTCCTTTTACCCCCGCGCGCCCCTGCTCTTCCTGGAGAACGTCTCCCGCCTCACCATCCGGCAGGTCACGCTGACCGCCAGCGCCTTCTGGACCGTCCATCTGGTGGGATGCCGGGACGTGCTCATCGACACCATCCGTATCCTGAACAACCTGCGGATGGCCAACTGCGACGGGATCGACCCGGACCACTGCCAGAACGTGCGGATCGCCAACTGCCATATCGAGTGCGCGGACGACTGCATCGTGTTCAAGAACACCGCCGGCGCCATGCGGTACGGTCCCTGCGAGAACATCACCGTCTCCAACTGCACCCTGACCTCCACCAGCGCCGCCATCAAATTCGGCAGCGAGAGCGAGGACGTTTTCCGCAATATCGTGGTGGAGAACTGCGTCATCAGCCGCTCCAACCGGGGCATCTCCCTTCAGCTCCGGGATGGGGGGCGCATGGAGAATATCCTGTTTCACAACATCGCCATCGAGACCCGGCTGTTCCACCCGGACATGTTCTGGGGCAGCGCCGAGCCCATCGCGGTCACGGCCCTCCGGCGTAAAACGGAGACCGCCCTTGGCTCCATCCGCAATGTGCGCTTCAGCAGCATTCTCTGCGACAGCGAGAACGGCATCCTGCTGTACGGGGAGCGTCCCGGGGCGGTCTCGGATATTGTTTTCGACGGCGTGAGCCTCCGGCTGCGCCGGGCTACGGACTATGAGAAGGGCTTCCACGACCTGCGCCCGGCGTCGGACGCGTCGGGTACGGACAGGACCGTCTGCTATGTGTACGCGCAGGGCGCGTCCGGCGTTGCTTTCCGGGACTGCCGCTTCCATGCGGACGCCGATATGGAAAAGCTGCTGGAGCGTCCCGGCCGTTTCATTCAGTGCGGCGATCTCCACATGGAAGGGGGCCGCGGCCTGTGCTGATCGGCAATCTGCTCCTGTATCAGGACCGGTATTCCGTCCGGGTGAACGAGGAGCCTGACACGCTGTTCTATTTCTTCGACTACGACGTCCGCACGGAGGATAAGAACATGCAGTTCCAGCATTTTCACTCCTTCTATGAGCTGTGCATCATGATGTGCCCCAACACCAAGCATCTCCTGGAGGGGAAGCCCTACGATCTGGAGGCGTTTGACATCATCGGCATCCCTCCCACCGTCCTGCACCGGTCCCAGTACCCGCCGGGCGACCCCTGCAAGCGGCTCATCATCCAGTTCAACCTCCCCCGGAACGTCACGGGCCTCTCCAACGAGTACGAGCAGCTGCTTAGCATTTTTCACCAGGAGATCCCTATCTTCCGCTTCGACAGGGATTTGCAGAAGAAGCTTTTCAGCAAGCTCAACGACATCTTCCTTCTGGCCCTGAAAACGGACCCCATGCGGGATCTCATCATCCACCTGAAGTTCACCGAGTTCCTGACGCTGCTGTTCCTGAACCGGGAGCACAACCAGTACACCAACAAATCTGAGATGACCCCCATGGAGAAAAAGATCTACTCTGTCACCAGCTACATCCATACCCACTACTCGGAGGAACTCTCCCTGGACGCCCTCGCCCAGAACTTCTATATCAGCAGCTGCTACCTTTCCCACCAGTTCAAGGACGTCACCGGCTTCACCCTGACCGATTACATCCAGATGACCAGGGTCCGGAACATCCAGTCCCTGCTTATCAACACGCGCATCCCCATCACCGAGGCGGCTCTGTCCTGCGGTTTTGCCAGCTTTTCCCAATTCAACCGCGTCTTTCAGAAGCATATCGGCATGTCGCCGTCCCAATACCGAAAGCGGAACCAGGTGCCGGGCGCGGAACTGGTCCCGTAGCGCCGGCGCGCATGACGTCGGATAAAGTCAGATAAAGAGGAGGAACATTTATGTCAAAAGCGATCATCAACGCCAACCGGTCCAGGGGCGTTATCAACCGGAATATTTACGGCCACTTCGCGGAGCATCTGGGCCGCTGTATCTACGGCGGCCTTTACGCGGGCGGGCAGTCCGGCATCCCCAGCGAGAACGGGATGCGCCCGGACGTGGTCCGCGCTCTGCGGGCCATGGGGGTGCCGGTGCTGCGCTGGCCCGGCGGCTGCTTTGCCGACACCTATCACTGGCGGGACGGCGTGGGCCCCCGGCATACCCGCCGGAAGATCGTCAACACCAACTGGGGCGGCGTGACGGAGGACAACTCCTTCGGCACCCACGAGTTTCTGGAGCTGTGCCGCCAGCTGGAGTGCGAGCCTTACATCTCCGGCAACGTGGGCAGCGGCACCGTGCAGGAATTTTCCGACTGGGTGGAATACTGCAACATGGGCGGGCTGTCCCCCATGGCGGACCTGCGCCGGGCCAACGGCCGGGAAGACCCCTGGCACGTCCGCTACTGGGGCATCGGCAACGAGGCCTGGGGCTGCGGCGGCAATATGCGCCCGGAGTTCTACGCCGATCTGTGCCGTCAGTACGCCACCTACCTGCGCTCCTACGACAGCGCTCACCCGCTCTGCCGGATCGCCTCCGGCGCCAACGCGGACGACTACCACTGGACGAAGGTGCTGATGGAGCGGGCGGGGGAGTTCGTGGACGCGGTGAGCATGCACTACTACACCGTCCCCGGCGACTGGACCCATAAGGGCAGCGCCACGGAATTTGACCGCGGAGCGTATTTCACCACCCTGCAAAAGGCCTTGCGGCTGGACGAGCTGATTGAGAACCATACGCGCATTATCCGGCAGTACCAAGGCGGCCGCAGGGTGGGGCTGGTCGTGGACGAGTGGGGCACCTGGTTTGATGTGGAGCCCGGCACCAATCCCGGCTTCCTGTACCAGCAGAACACCATGCGGGACGCGCTGGTGGCGGCGGTGAGCCTGAATATTTTCAACAACCACTGCGACAGCGTGGTGATGGCGAACATCGCCCAGATAGTGAACGTCCTCCAGGCCGTCATCCTGACCGAGGGGGACAGGATGCTCCTGACTCCCACCTACCATGTGTTCGAGATGTACCGGAAGCACCAGGACGCCCGGCAGCTGGAGAGCTATGTGGAAACGTCCCTCATCGGCGAAACAGAGGAGGGACGGGTGCCCAATCTGCATATTTCCGCCAGCCAGGGGCCGGACGGGACGGTGCTGATCACCGCGGCGAACCTGGACGACGCTCAGGGCGCGGTTCTGGACTGCTCACTGGCCGGCATGGGCCGGGTGGAAAGCGTCGCCGGGCGGGTGCTGTCCGGCGGAGCGAACGCTCACAACACCTTCGAGGCTCCGGAGACCGTCAGGCCTGTCCCGCTGGAAAACATTGAGCAGACGGCAGACGGCTTCAAGGTGGCGCTGCCCTCCTGCTGCGTCGCGGCCTTCGAGGTGAGGCCGGGATGAACGGGAGCAAGCGCTGCCGCCGGTGCCTGCTGCGGGAGATGACCGATGAGAACCGCTACTATGAGAGTGTGAAATTCTATCGGGAGACCATGCCGGAGCGGCTGCGTACGCCGGACGGTCTGTACGAGGAGCGTCTTCTGGCCTGCAAGGCATGTCAGAGCCTGGAGAGCGGCACCTGTATGCAGTGCGGCTGCTACGTGGAGATGCGCGCGGCCCGCGCGGATATGCACTGCCCTGCCGCAGAGGCGAAATGGTAGGCAAAAAGCCCGCGTCCGGGGCATCCCGGCGCGGGATGACGGCCGGCATCATATTTTTTCTTGAAAATATCAAAAAGAGGCCGGGACGCGTGCGTCCCGGCCTCTTTTTGAAGCATTTATTCCGTCACGTAGGGCAGCAGAGCGATCTGACGGGCGCGCTTGATGGCTTCCGTCAGCTGGCGCTGGTGCATGGCGCAGGTACCGGTGGTCCTGCGGGGCAGGATCTTGGAGCGCTCGGAAATGAAACGGCGCAGCTTGGCGGCATCTTTGTAATCAATGTGCTCGCACTTATCTACGCAAAACTGGCAAACCTTTCTCCGCTTCCGGGGAGCGCCGGGGCGGGCAGGCCGATTTTCACGATCCATAGGCATGGTCTGTATACCTCCTGTCAGAGTATCGCGCCGGCATGTGGCGCGACCGAAAAAATTGGGCATTCACCCGGTTTGGGCCGGATGATTCATTTTGACGCCGCTCAGAACGGCAGATCGCCGTCCTGGTCGTCGATCTCCGCAAAACCGGAGGGCTCCGCAGAGGGCGCGCCGTAGCCGCCGCCATAACCGCTGCCTCCGCCGCCGTAGGACGCGGGAGCGCCGTAAGGCGGGGGACTGCCATAGCTGTCGCCGGAGGCGCTGTCCCGCTTGCTGTCGCCGAAATACACGTTGTCGGCGACAACCTCCGCGCTGCGCCGGTTGTTGCCGTCCCGATCCTTCCAATCCCGGATCTGGAGACGGCCCTCGGCCACGGCCATACGGCCCTTGGAGAAATATTTGCAGACGAATTCCGCCGTCTGCCGCCAGGCCACCACGTCGATGAAATCGGTGTTCTTCTCTCCGGAATCCCGGTTTTTGAAGTCACGATCCACCGCCAGGGTAAAGCTGGTGACGGAAATGCCGGACTGGGTCGTCCGCAGCTCAGGATCCCGCACCAGGCGGCCCATAATGATAATGCGGTTTAACATACGCGGTTTTCCCCCTTATTCGTCCTTGCAGACGATCATGGAGCGCAGAATGCCGTCGGTAATGCCCAGAACACGGTCCAGCTCCTTGGGAAAATCGGGATCGCTGCTGAAGCTCATCAGCACATAATATCCCTCGGTCTTGTAGTCGATGGCGTAGGCCAGCTTCCGCTTGCCCCACTCCTCAACCTCCACCACAGAGCTGTGCTTCTCAGCCAGCGCCTTGAACTTCTCGACGGTGGCGGTGACAGCTTCCTCGCCCTGAGCGGGATCGATAATGTACACGACCTCGTAGTTGCCATTGATCTTTGCCATGGTTGCACCTCCTTTTGGACAAATGGCCCCCATTCTCAGATGGGAGCAAGGATATACGCCCGCGCAATTGACGAGCCTGTTTATTATACCGGAAATTGAAAAAAAGTCAAGCTGTTTTTTCCCATTTCCATGCAAAAATTTTCAGAAACAGCCCCGTGCGGCAAATTTGTCGAATATTACATCTATGTAACATTCACTTTTTTCTCTTTACACCAGTGAAAAAATCGAGTATACTAAGAGGGAGCTTATCTTAGGAAGGTGGTGCGGGAGTGGACGATTACACCCGGAAATTCGATTTCGTCATTGATCAGGACGCGGAAATCCATCGGATCATGCTGACCGTGTATCGGGCGCTGGAAGAAAAAGGCTACAACCCGGTCAACCAGATCGTGGGCTACATCCTCTCCGAGGACCCCACCTATATCACCAACCATAATCAGGCCCGTACCCTGATCCGCAAGGTGGACCGGGACGAGCTGCTGCAAATTCTGGTCAGAAATTATCTTGACAGCTGACGAAGTTATAGAATCAACCCGCGCCGGGGCATCCCGGCGCGGGCATTTTTTGTCCGTGAAACGTTCAAAGAAGATACAGCTTATACTATTTTTCGTTTAAATGCTGCAATTCGTTACCGTGCAAAAATCCAAGAATTGCAACGCATTAGAGAGCGAAAGTAAAGTTCTTTTTGATACTTTTTCTTTCAAGAAAAAGTATCAGCCGGTCGATTTCCCGGATATATGGCGCAATGTCCTCCGCGCCGTGGCCCTCCCGGCACAGCCGGGCAATCTCCCGATGGAGGGGGCTGCCGGGATCATAGGCGGGAATCCGCAGCTTTTCCAGCACGTGGGCGGAAATGCTGGTGGGATTCATGTAGCTCCTCACGCACCGGGCCGCCGGCGTGGAGGACAGCAGGCCGCAGAGATAATAGGCCTCCTCCTCATTGTCCACCGCCACGTACATGACCTTCTCATTGGGGAGCAGCAGCTTTTCTCCCAGCCAGGGGTCCTCCACCGTCCCCACGACGGCGCAGACGAACTCCGTAGCGATGTATTTCCATACCACCTTCCAGGGGGAGAACGTGTAGGCCCCCACCCGCAGCACGGCGTGGAACTCCTGCCGCTGAATCTCCCTCTCCCATCCGGCAAACCCCTTCCGCTGGTCCAGGACCTCCCGGAAGGACGACAGATAACCGGCGGTCCGGGGGCATTCCTCCTTCAGCCGCGCCCACGGCACGGGCCGCAGCCTGGTTTCTGCCGTATGGGGACAGAGGAGGTAGCTGTCGTATCCGGTCCGCCACCGGCGGATGCCGCCGCCCTTCAGCATGGGATAAAGGTATCGGGTCTCTATGTCCGCCTCCACAGGCGATGTTTTCCGCTTTGCCCGGGTCAGAATGTTGGAGACGGAGGCTGTCCCGTCCCCGGCGGCGCGGACGCGCAGCCAGTATACCGCGTTGGCCCCGCCGGTGAATACCCCGGTCCTGGCTCGGTAAGGATTGGAGCCCAGCAGTTTCCCCAGCTCCTCCAGTTCCTCCGCCGGGGCGGTGAGCCAGGGGGAGGCCGGGTCGCCGGGGTCTGACGGCATGGCCCGCAGCTCCCGGCGGGCAAGCAGCGGCAGGACCTCCTCCGGCGAAAACCGGGTGCTGATGGGGCCCCGGCCCGCGCCGGGTCCCTTTTCCCACAGGGCGTAGGGAACGGGATAGACCGTATCCTCCCCCTTCCGGGTGAACAGCGCCGCCGCGCCGGCCGCCGCGCCCTCAAAGACCCGCAGGCCGGACAGATCATCCACCCGGAGAACCCGCAGGCCCGTGCCGTCCGGCAGGCGGAACCGGCGGAAACAGGCTCCGTTCCGTCCGGATTTGAACACCCCCTGGCGGATCAGAAAGGCCAGGGTCCCGCCCCGCTCCAGCAGCCGGTCCGCCGCCGCGTAGGTGATGAGGTCGGAGATATCCGCCTTCAGAAAGCTCAGCGCCGGGCCCTTGGCCCGGACCAGGCCGTACTCGTTCCACAGATGCTGGCTCCGCGCCCGGTAGGCCGGGGGCAGGTACTCCCAATTGACCCAGGGCGGGTTGCCCGCCACCAGGTCCGCCTTTTCCGTCTCCGGCCCCAGCTCCAGCGCGTCCGCCCGGTAAACGGGGATCTCCACCGGACTGCCGTCCAGCAGATCCAGCACCGCCAGCAGATAGTTGGTCCGCGCCGTCAGCACCGCCAGGGGGTTGATGTCATATCCCCGGACCGTGCGCAGAATTTCCCGCAGGCCGCACCCCGCCCGCCGCTTGCGGGCGATGGCCTGGAGCAGGAACGTGCCGGAGCCGCAGGCGGGGTCCGCGATCCGCAGCGTCCCCACGTCTCCGCCGTGGAGGGCCAGCCCGGTATCCAGGGTATACGCCGCCAGCCAGTCCGGGGTGTAGTACTCCCCCAGGGCGTGGCGCAGCTGGCGGGGAATCAGGGCCTCGTAGAGGTGCTTGACGTCGTCTCGGCCAGCCCGGACGGGCCCGCGGCCGGATACCGCGTAACGCGCCGTCTGCTCCGCGATGGCCGCCATTACCCGGTCGAAGCCGCTGCTCAGCTCATGGACCGGCCAGCAGTACCAGTCCGGCCGGCAGTAGTTGGCGACGCCCCGCTCCCCGGCGAAGGTCCCCAGCAGGATGCCGGCCCAATCGCATTCCCCTGCTTCCAGCAGGCCGGCCATAGCGGTCTTGACCAGCAGCGAGAAATACGTCTGGATGGCGAACAGCACTCGCCGCATCTGCTCCTCCTGGTCCTCCTCCGGTTCGATGCCGTAGGCCGGCAGCAGCCTCTCCGGCGAGAGACGCTTGTGGGCGGACAGGGAGACCTCCCCGTAGATCACCCGGAAATCCTCCCGCCACCCGGCCAGCTGCTCCGCCGTCTGCGGCGAGGGCTCCCGGAGAAAGGCGTAAATCTCCCGCACCAGGTGGTCCGCCTGACGGCGCGGGGCGGATTTCGGGTCGCTCATATCCCGGCAGAGCCGGTGCAGGTCCAGCATGGCGTTTATTCCTCCAGCAGTTCAATAGCCGAGGCCCCGCTGATGACGGGGGGGTCGCTCTCCGCGACCCATCCGTTGTAGGAAACGCGGACTTCATATCCCACCGCCAGCTCCGGCCGCTCCAGGTTCCTTGTGACCACCAAGATCTGGTCATAGGATCTTCGTATCCGCTCGCCCTCCATGGGTTCCACCAGAATGGAGTTGTCCCTGATCTCAAGCACTACGGCGGTGAATTGGACCGTCTCCGTCTGCTCATAGCCGTCCTCCGGCGCGCCGGCGGGAGCATCCGCCGGCTCAGGCGCGGGCTCGCCGGAGACCGGCGCGTTCTGGTCCGACGCTTCGGCGGGGGCGCTGCTGTTGTTCATCTTGGGCGCGCTTCCGCCGCAGCCTCTGGGCAGGGCCAGCAGGCTGATGGACGCGATCAGCATCAGGCAGGCGGCCAGACTTCCCAGCTTCTTCCACGCGGTCCGCTGTTTCCGGAACCGGTAGTCCTGAGCCTCCTCCACAAGGTCCTCCTCCAGGAGGGTGATGGCGTCAAAGAAAATTTCCGCTTTTGGATTCATACGCTGAGTCCCTCCTTTTCCAGGCTCCGGCGCAGGCTCTCCCGCAGCCGCAGCAGCCGCTTCGTCAGCGCGTTGGGCCGCACCCCAAGCTCTCCCGCCAGCTCCTTCACGCCGTCCCCGTTCCAGTACCGGTGGACGAACAGCGCCCGGTCCTCCGTTTCCAGTCCCCTCAGCCAGCGGTTGATGAAGTCCCCCAGCTCCGCCGCCTCCAGCGTCCGCTGGACGTTCTCCGGCGCGGGGACGCAGTCGTTCAGCTCGCTGAGCAGCACCTCCGCCCCGCCGAACCGCTTTTGCGCGCGGCCGGAACGGTAGCGGCTGATGGACAGATTCCGGAGAATGGTCCCCAGATAGGCCCGCAGGCTCATGGGCCGCTGCGGCGGCATGGTGTCCCAGCAGCGGCCATAGGCGTCGCTGACGCATTCCTCGCTGTCCTGAAAGCTGTGCAGGATGTTCATGGCAATCTTGTGGCAGAAGCCTCCATATTTGATATCGGTTTCCCGGATGGCCCGCTCGTCCCGCAGCCAGTACAGGTCGATGATCTGGACGTCCTCCATGGAAGCATCCCTCCTCTCTGTTCGCATATGACGCAAAAGAACCGAAAATGTGCCATCAGTATAGCAGAATCTGTGGCAATTGTCGATTTCAATTTTTCCAACAGCGTGGTATACTATGAATAATCATGCTGTAAAGAGGTGTGTATCATGAGAATGGTGGTCAAGCTGGGCACCTCCACCCTGACCCATGCCACGGGGAAGCTGAACATCCGGCGGGTGGAGCGGCTGTGCAAGGTGATGAGCGACCTGAAAAACGCGGGGCACGAGCTGGTGCTGGTATCCTCCGGCGCCATCGCCATGGGCGTGGGAAAGATGAACCTGGCCCGAAAGCCGTCCGATATTCCCACCAAGCAGGCCCTTGCCGCCGTGGGTCAGTGCGAGCTGATGTATATTTATGACAAGCTGTTTTCCGAGTACCATCACACGGTGGCCCAGATCCTGCTGACGGGGATGGACGTGGAGGACCCCCAGCGGCGGGAGAACTTCCACAACACCATGTCCCGCCTGCTGGAGCTGGGCGCTCTGCCGGTGATCAATGAGAACGACACCGTGGCCACCTCGGAAATCGCCGTGGGGGACAACGACACCCTGGGCGCCATCGTGGCGGTGAACGTGCAGGCGGACCTGCTGGTGCTCATGAGCGACATCGAGGGCCTCTATACCGCCGATCCCCGGAAGGACCCGGACGCGCGGCTGATCCCGGAGATCCATGAGCTGACGGCGGAGGTCCTGGCCCTGGCGGACGGCGCGGGCAGCGAGCTGGGCACCGGAGGGATGGTCACCAAGCTCCGGGCCGCCGGCATGTGCCTGGCGGCGGGCTGCGATATGATCATCACCAACGGCCAGCGGCCGGAGGATCTGTACCGCATCGCGGAGGGCGCACAGGTTGGCACCCGGTTTTTTGCCCGGAAGGAGGAAGCGTTGTGACCACGATGGAAATTTTGCAGGCCGCCCAGGCGGCCCGTCCGGCGCTGCTGCGCGCCGGCACGGAAAAAAAGAACGCCGCCCTGCTGGCCATGGCGGACGCGCTCTGGGCGCGGCGGGACCGGATCCTTGCCGCCAACGCGTCCGACATGGACGCCGCCCGGGGCCATATCAGCGAAGTGATGCTGGACCGCCTTGCCCTGACGGAGGAACGCGTCGCCGCCATGGCCGAGGGCGTTCGTCAGGTTGCCGCCCTTCCCGACCCGGTGGGGAGGACCCTGCGCACCGTGGAGCGGCCCAACGGGATCACCATTGAGAAGCGGTCCGTTCCCATGGGAGTGGTGGCCATTATTTATGAAAGCCGCCCCAACGTCACCTCTGATGCCGCCGCCCTGGCGCTGAAAAGCGGAAACGTCTGCGTCCTCCGGGGCGGCAAGGAGGCGTTTCAGTCGGCAAACGCCATCGTGGCCGCCCTGCGCGCGGGCCTGGAGCGGGCGGGTCTGCCCCGTGAGGCGGTAAGCCTGCTTCAGGACGTCTCCCGCCAGAGCGCCAACGACCTCATGCGGGCCGTGGGGCTGGTGGATCTGCTGATTCCCAGAGGCGGGGCGGGGCTGATCCGCTCCTGCGTGGAGAACGCCCTGGTCCCCTGTATCCAGACCGGCACCGGTATCTGCCATGTCTACGTGGACAGGGACGCGGACCCGGAGATGGCGCTGAACATCATTGACAACGCCAAAACCAGCCGCCCCAGCGTTTGCAACGCGGAAGAGGTCTGCCTGGTCCATCGGGACATCGCGGAAAGCTTCCTGCCCATGCTGCAAAAGCGGCTGGTTTCGGACCGCGCTGCCGCGGGCCTGCATCCGGTGGAGCTCCGTCTGGACCGGCGGGCCGCCGCCATCATCAGCGGCACCCCGGCGGGTGAGGCGGATTTTGACACGGAATTTCTGGATTATATCCTGGCCGTGGGCGTGGTGGACGGAGCGGAGGCCGCCGCGGCCCATATTGCCGCCCACTCCACCGGCCACAGCGACTGCATCGTTACCGCCAGCCGGTCCACGGCGGAGAGCTTCATCGCCCTGGTGGACAGTGCGGCGGTGTATTGGAACGTGTCCACCCGCTTCACCGACGGCGGCGAGTTCGGCCTGGGCTGCGAGATGGGCATCTCCACCCAGAAGCTCCATGCCAGGGGGCCCATGGGCCTGGAGGAGCTGTGCTCCTATCAGTACGTCATAACGGGCAGCGGGCAGATACGGTAAATGCTCCTTTTTTGGGTTTATCATGCAAGCAGAGAAAAAAGAGGCGCCGGCAGAAGATCCTGTAAACTCGCCGCCGTAAAACATGACACATATTACTTCCGGCCTTTTAGCCTGGAAGCAGTAACCAGGCAAACCGCAGCAGAGGAAAGGATATGAGCGCCTCATACGTTCACTTTATCACAGAAGAGAGGGAAAATCCACTGTAATTTCAAAACAAAATCTTAATCTTTCACCGGTTGACACACCCCATCTTTTTCCAGTATAATAAAGGAAAGCTGCCGGGGCGCGCTCCGGCGGCTTTCTGTTTTTACAAAAGAAGGAGGAACCCGTTCATGTCACTGATCGAAAACCTGCTGGGCCATACCCTGATCGGTCCCGACGACACCTGGGGTCTGCTGGGCGTGATGTGCGTATCCGTTGCCCTGGCCGTCTTCCTGGAGCAGAAGTATAAGTGGGCGGCGAAGGTGTCCGGCTCCATCATCGCGCTGATCCTGGCTATGGTTCTGGCCAATATCGGGGTCATCCCCATCAGCTGCGTACTGTATGACGACATCGTCTGGGGCGTCATCGTGCCCATAGGCATCCCTCTGCTGCTGCTCCAGTGCAACCTGAAAAAGATCTGGCGGGAGGCGGGGAAGATGCTGACCATCTTCCTCATCGGCGCGGTGGGCACCATCGCGGGCGCTTTTCTGGCCTACTACGCGCTCAGCGGGCTCTACACCGCCTCCGGCGGGCAGGCCCGGGACCTGGCGGCGGTAGCCTCCATGATGACCGGCTCCTATATCGGCGGCGGCGTCAACTTCTCCGCCATGGCCATGCAGCACGGCCTGAAGGGCACCACCGTCGCCGCCGCGGCCACCGTGGCGGACAACCTGCTGATGGCCCTGTATTTCTTTGTGCTCATCGCCTTTGCGGGGCTGCGGTTTTTCCGCTCCCGGTTCTCCCACCCCCACATTGACGAGGTGGAGCGGGGCGCGGACGTCGGCACGGCCCGGACCCAGGCCGCCGCCTTCTGGAGCCGGAAGGATATCTCCCTGAAGGACGTTGCCATGAACCTGGCCTTCGCCGTGGTGGTGGTATGGGCGTCCAACCTGATTGCCGGGGTGTTCAGCCCCTTCGCGGCGGAGGGCGTGGCGAGCAGCTTCCGGGACGGACTCCTGGACTTCGTGGGCAAGTTTCTGGGCAGTCAGTACGTATGGATCACCACGCTCTCCGTCATTGCCGCCACCTGCTTTTCCGGCGCGGCGGAGAAGATGCACGGCTCTCAGGAGATCGGCACATATCTCATTTACCTGTTCCTTTTCGTCATCGGCGTACCCGCCAACATCTATACGGTGCTGACGGAGGCCCCGCTGTTTCTGGTGCTGACGTTCCTGATGGTCGTCGTCAATATGCTTTTCTGCTTTGTGGGGGCCAGGATTTTAAAATTTGACCTGGAGGACGCCATCATTGCCTCCAACGCCAACATCGGCGGCCCCACCACCGCCGCCGGCATGGCCGTGTCCCAGGGGTGGGCCCGGCTGGTAGGCCCCGCCATGCTGGTGGGCGTGCTGGGGTACGTCATCGGCAACTACGCCGGCACCATTGTGGGCATCATCCTGGGGGCGTAACCGGAGAAGAGGTCTCCGCGCTCCAATGCCATTAAGCTAACGCCGCTTTCAAAACCATTTTATCAGGCCGCCGAACCAGCGGAGCAACAACAAAAGGCGGAGTGCCTCAGACAACTTGTCTAAAGCCCTCCGCCTCACTTATATTATGGCTGCTCTACACAAACTTACTTGAACCTCGCCCAAGAAGCCTCCGGGGTCATTGCGAAATACTTATTTGCCTGACCGCTTGAATCCCCCCAGGTCGGGTCAATATGATAGAGAACACCATCTAATGTCGCAGATGTCCAATCATGGGAAGCAGTCTTTGATACTTCTACTCGGCACTCAATCCCTTCCAACTTCAAAAGCAAATTGTACGCCCCAGTATACCCCTCGCATACGGCCTTGCCATTAACTAATGCGCCATAAGTCATGTACGAACTTGCATAAGAAGCATCTCCAAACATATCCCCATAAGCCTCATAAGCCTCATAATCATACGCACAGTGACTGATAAGCCAATCGTAATAAACTCGTGCCTTCTGTTTCTGAGTCATTGTACTCTTGATCGCACCGGATGCCCACAGCTCGTCATGAATTTGTACGGCCTTCATAAGGGCATCCATTCTATACTTATCAATACCGTTTGGCTGTTCCTGACTTTTGAAAGAAATGGTTTTATACTCCTTAGAGTAGTCACCGCCAACGCCAAGACCTTCGTATACCCAGCCTCCATAATACCCAAAATCTGAAAACTGCAGCGCAAAATCGAGATAATTCTCTCTACATAGCAGGGATTTCTCACTAGTCCAGTCATCATTAGCGTCAAAAATCATCTTAATACTCTGCAAGTCATACTTAAGCAAATACTTAAAATTATTTTCAATGGCCGCAATATCTTCAGGCGCATGATTATTGATAATCTGATAATCTCCAGGAAGAAGATCAGAATAAGACGTAACCTTACCAGCCAGCACAGGCTGATTGACAAAAGAATTCAGCTTCCCCGCAACAGGACGAGAACTGCTCGGAGGCTCATTACCAAGCCCCAAGCCTTTCGCTAAGCGAACAAGCGTATAAACGCAATCTGCACGAGTTACCAGATTGTACGGCCACACATGCCCACCTGGGTCAACACGAAGCAAATCATACTTGCTCGCCGTCTCCAATGCCGATTGATAAGCACTGGCGGAAACGTCGGACTGATCCACATAGGTTACAGGGCGCTCAGGCAAGGCGGCGCCTGTCTTCTTGATATACTTATCAAGAACCTCGGCCATCTGTGCAACTTCCATATTTCCAGCAGGCCCAAACCCTCTTGATGAGTAGCGTCCCATATAATCATTCTCTGTCGCCCACGCCGCATAAGGCCCCCACCAGCTTGAAAGGTCTATATCCTCAAACTTGGCACTGGTGTACGCATTCGTCTGCACGCCCAGCATCCTGCCAAGTATGGTGACAAACTCGCCTCTCGTGATAATAACGGATGGACTGAACGTGTCCGCACTCGTGCCGCTGATATAGCCGTTATACACGGCATACTCCAGCTCGTCCAGATACCACGCATCACTCGGCACGTCAGTGAACTTGTCGGCGGCGTTCTCCGTCCCGGCGGCAAACGCACAGGGAATGAGCGACAGGCACATTACCAGAGCCAGCGCAAGGGATAGCATTTTCTTTTTCATGTGGTCCTCTCCTTCATCTTTACTTAGGATTCACTCCGTCTCAACGGCCCGGCCCGTGGGGGCGGGGCCCTCCCGTCCCCCCTTGGGCTTTGCCCGGGTCCGTCAAGACAACAAAAGCGGCGCAGGGGCAATGATCCCCTACACCGCCGAAGCTACGCACACACCTATCAATTCTCCCTTGTAAAATGCGTGGGAAACTGTTAAAATAGGTTTCGGGCGCAGTTAATTCTGCTGTGTGGGAATGTGCCTTAACCAAGGTTCCTGCATAGGGGCGTGGGGAGGTGCGAACTCTCCGCGCCCTGCCTATATGCTTCTGTTATCTCGTGGGTCTATTGTATACTATGTTAGGAAAGATTGCAAGCACATATTTCGGCATAATTTGACACGGCAGATTTTTGAGGGGCCGGGGTTTTGTGGATATTTGACCCTGATATTGAAAGAGGTCCCCCTGTTTTATCAAAAGATGAAGCAGGGGGACCTCTTTTGCTGTCGTCACGCGCCGGGGATGCCTGCCTCCGTCCCGGTGTAGTACCATGCCAGGATCTCCTGATAGGTCATGCCGCCCGCGGCCAGGACGTTGGCCCCGTATTGGCTCATGCCCACGCCGTGGCCGTAGCCGGTGACGGAAAAGGTGACCTGATCCCCGTCAAAGGAAATGGTAAAGCAGGCGCTTCGCAGCTCCAGGATGGTCCGCAGCCGGTTGCCGCTCACCTCCACGCCGCCCACGGACAGGCTGGTGACGGTGCCGTTGGGCTGCTGGCGGATGTTGGTGAACCAGTTGGAGGGACTGCCCGTCAGCGATGCCTCCGGCAGGGCGTCCAGCAGCCGCTTCCGCAGCTGGGCGGAGGAAAAGCTGGCGGTGGACCGGTAGTTGGGCACCGTCTCCTCTCCCTCCGGGGTTTCCACACTTTGCAGATAGGGCAGGCTGGCGCTCCAGACGCTCTGGGCGTCCTGAGTGGTCCCCGTCGAGGAGGAGTGGAACACCGCCAGCACCGGCGCGCCCTCGTAGAGGATGCACACCCCGTCGGTTTCCGTTACCGCCCGGCGGATTTTTTCCTCGTATGCCGCTGCGTCCGCTCCCCAGTCTTCGGCGGCCGCTTCCTCGCTTTTATAGGCCTGACAGCAGGTGATGTCGTCGCAGGCGTCGGCCTGGGGGTGATTGGGGCTGCCCCCGGCGGCGATTTTGTGGAGGACATACGTCCTGGCCGCCACGGCCTGGGCTTTCAGCGCCTCCTCCTCAAAGGAGGCGGGCATCTCCGCCCGCACCACGCCCAGGAGGTAGGTCTCCATATCCATGGACCGGAGCGTTTCGCCGATCCATACGTTCAGCGCGGTAGTCTTGTCCACGCTCCGCGCCGGTTCGGTCCCGGCGGGCTCCGGCTGCGCCGGCTCCTCCGGTTCCACATCTCCGGCGGGAGGAGGCTCCTGCTCCGGCTCCGGCTCCGGGGCCTTTTCCGGTCCGCCCCATAGCCAGGGGAGGAAAAAAATCAAAAAGATCAGCAGCAGCGACAGTCCAATATCCTTCCTCATAAGCGGTTCATCTCCTTCTTACACACAGGATATGATTTGCTTGTCCAGAAAATGAATGACAAATCGGGAAACACGTGGTATACTGTATCGTGCCGTCCATAAAACAGTTTACCAGATTCCGGCGGAAAAGGAAATACCAAGAAGTATAGAGGATATCGGAATATGAAGAACACAGCTTATTTGAAAGGCCTGCGGCTCTGGATAGAGGGCCTGCTGCT
The DNA here is from genome assembly GCA_014799925.1 of Oscillibacter sp. Taxonomy (GTDB): domain Bacteria; phylum Bacillota; class Clostridia; order Oscillospirales; family Oscillospiraceae; genus Pelethomonas. The sequence goes on along the minus strand of JAAVHC010000038.1, from coordinate 10,886 downwards.
TCTCTGCCTGCGCTGGGCGCAGCTGAAAACCGGCTTTGACCCGGACACCGGGCTGTCCCGGCCCTCCCTGCCGGGGACGATCCTGGCTGCCGCCGTCGCCTTCCTGGCGGTGGCGGAGTGCGTCATGAGCCTTCGCGGCGTTCCGGGGGGGAAGCGCGCCTTCCTCAACTGCTTCGAGCCGCCGGAGCGGAGAGACCTGCCCCTTCTGGCGGCGGGCAGTCTGCTGATATGCGCCGGCGGCGTGCTGCTGCCGGGATGGAGCGCGTTGACCATCGCGGCAGCCGTGATGGCCGCGGCAGCCGCGGCGGGCTTTGTCCTGTTTGCCCGGCAGCTGCGGGGCGGGGGCCAGCCCAGGACCCTCTGCCTGCTGCCCGTCATGTTCCTTTCTGTGCTGCTCGTACTGATGGTCTACCTGCCGGAGGAGAGCAACCCGGTGCTGGCCCGGTATGCGCTCTCCGTGCTGGCCGCCGCGCTCATTGCCTGCGCCTTCTACCAACTGACGGGCCTGACCTGTCGGGAGGGCAGCCTGCGGTGGTTTGTCTTCTTTGGGGATCTGAGCGTGCCGCTCTGCCTGGCCGCCATGGCGGACAGCGCCGGGAATCCGGGCCGGGCGCTGCTCTGGTGCGGCTGCGCCCTGACGCTGACCGTATTCCTCGTGCTGCGCCGGGCCGAGCCCCTGCCGGAATCGGAGGCGGAAGAAGACGATTCCGGGAAAAGCTGAGGGCAAAGGGGTAGTTATTCCCAATGAAACGGCAAACCTGCTGCCGGGGCTGTTCAACCCCCTGGGCGCGCCGGCGCGGATGGGCGAAATACGCCCTGCCCCGGCTTGCCGTGTATCCGGAAATCTCCCGCAAACGCCGCAAGGACGCCGCCGGCTTGGACCGGCGGCGTCCTTTATTATGTTCGCATTACCCCTGCCTGACGGCAATCTGCCGCGCGTCGGCCCGCCGCAGGGCAATGACCGCGCCGCACACGGCGTAGGCCACCGGGTCGCCCCAGGGGCTCTCCTGGACCGCAGAAACCTCCTTGCCGGGAACAAAGCCCAGCTCCAGCAGTCTGCGCCGCTGGTTCTCCGGTGCGAAGAGACCGGTGACGGCGGCCCGCTGGCCCACGGCCAGACGATCCAGGGTGGTTGTTTCCTCCATCCGAGGGTTCCTCCTTCTGCGCAAACGGGACGGGGGTCCCGTGTCTGGTCTGTTACATGCCATTCTATGCCGCGGATAAGGTCACTGTGCCAGCCAGGCCAGGATGCCGTCGGCGATCCCCTGGGCCAGCCTGGCCTGATACTCCGGCTGGACCAGCAGGGCCAGCTCCGATTCCGTTGACATGAAGCCGCATTCCACCAGGGCCGCGGGCATCCAGGAGGTGCGGAGCACCGCCAGATTGGGACGCTCCTCCATGCCGAAGTCGTCGGCTCCGGTGGCGGCGCGCATGGTCTGGTGGAGAAGCTGGGCCAGCCGCCAGCCTTTGGTGCCCTCGCTGTAGGAGCAGGTGTAGATGCCGGTGACGTCGTTGCGATTCACGCTGGCGTTGCAGTGAACGCTGACAAACAGGTCCGCGCCCAGCCCGTTGGCCAGGTCGGTACGCTCGTAGAGGTCCACGTAGCTGTCGTCCGTCCGGGTCATGACCACGGTGACGCCGGCCTTCTCCAGGAGCTCCGCGGCCTGGGCGGCGATGGCAAGATTCAGGTTTTTCTCCTGCACGCCGCCGTATTCCGCGCCGTTCGCCTCGCCGCCGTGGCCGGGATCCAGAACCACCAGAGCGGAATATGCCGGCGCCTCCTCCTCTGCCTCCTCGGAACGGGGCGCCGAGGCAATGGAAACCGTCCGGGTGGCGGGATCCCAGGTCACCTCACAGCCCAGGGCCTCGGCCACGGTCCGAAGGGGGACCATGGTCAGGCCGTCGGCGGATATGTAGGCCTCCGGTACCTCCAGGGGCTCGCCGTCCACCAGAATGTGAACCCCGTCCCAATTGGCCCCGGACGCGGTCAGGGACAGGGTCAGGAGCAGGCCGAAGGAGAGAATGAACATATAAAAGCGCTTCATACAGACAAGTTCCTTTCCTGTGCCGTCGACAGAATTCGACAGCGGAGTTTTCTCTATTGTACCTGATAACCCTGCCGTCAGGCAAGACAAAATATCTGGATTTTGCAGAAAATATTCCCCGAATCCCCTTGACAAAGCATCCGGCTTGTCCTAGAGTTAGCGAGGACGAATACCGATTATTCCGAAGAAAGAGGTCCGAGGCATGAAGGAGCAAGGGATGACACTGGACCAGCTGAGCGTGGGCGGCAGCTGCGTCATTGAACGGGTCGGCAACCAGCGGGGGGCGGTGAAGCGCCGCCTCATCGACATGGGCCTGACTCCCGGCACCAGCGTGGAGCTTATTAAAATGGCTCCTTTCGGAGACCCTATGGAGGTGCGCCTGCGGGGCTATGAGCTGAGCCTGCGGAAGGAGGACGCGGCGCAGATCCGGATCAGCGCCGCGCCGGTGAAGCCCAGAGAGCGGGAGAAGGTGTCCGAGAGCGCCTACCACCTGGGGGCCGCCTGCCACGGGGACTGCGCCCGGTGCGCGATGGGCTGCGACGATCCCCGGGACCTGGAGGCCATGCACCAGGCCCACCGGCATGAGCAGGAGGAGCACCCCCGCGCCTACGACCCCCATGCCCACGACGTCCGCCCCTGGCGGGTGGCCCTGGTGGGCAACCCCAACTGCGGCAAGACCACCCTGTTCAACGCCCTCACCGGCTCCAACCAGTACGTGGGCAACTGGCCCGGCGTGACGGTGGAGAAGAAGGAGGGACAGGCCCGGCTGGAGGGCCTGGAATTTACCGTGGTGGACCTTCCGGGGATATACTCTCTGTCCCCCTACTCCATGGAGGAGCTGGTGGCCCGGAAATTCATCCTGAACGAGCAGCCGGACGCCATTATTGATATCGTGGACGCCACCAACCTGGAGCGGAACCTGTACCTCACCATGCAGCTGCTGGAGCTGGAGCGGCCAGTGGTGCTGGCGGTGAACTTCATGGACGAGGTGGAGAAAAAGGGCGACGTCATCGACTGCGCCCGTCTCTCCGCCGGCCTGGGCGTGCCGGTGGTGCCCATCTCCGCCCGGGACGGCGTGAACATTGACACGCTGGTCCGGGAGGTACATAGACAGATGCACACCGGCCTCACCGTGGAGCCGGACGACCTGTACGACGACTTCACCCACGCCATTCACCACCGCATCAGCGCCCTGATCCACGACCGGGCCTACGAAAGAGGGATTCCCGCCCACTGGGCCGCCATCAAGCTGCTGGGCGGCGACGAGGAGGTGGCCCGCGACCTGGAGCTGGATCAGGCAACCCTGGATAAAATCGACGCCGTCGCCAGGGAATATGAGTCCGCCAGTCCCCTGGGGGACCGGGAGACCCTGCTGGCGGACAGCCGGTACCGGTTTGTGGAGAGGGTGGTCCGCTCCTCGGTGAAGAAGAAGGACCACAGGGGCGAGCCCACCGTCACGGAGCGCATCGACGCCGTGGCGACCCACAGGATCTGGGCCATCCCGGTATTCCTGGGGATGATGCTGGCAGTATTTCTGCTCACCTTCAGCGGACCGGGGGCGTGGCTCTCGGACGGCATCGCCTGGTTCGTGGAGGAGGTGCTGTGCCCCGGCGTGTCCGGGTGGCTGGCGGCGGTCCATGCCCCGGCGTGGCTGAACGGGCTGCTGGTGGACGGGCTGATCGCCGGCGTGGGCGGGGTGCTGACCTTCCTGCCCATGATCGCGCTGCTGTTTTTGTTCCTCTCCATGCTGGAGGACAGCGGGTACATGGCCCGGGCCGCCTTCGTCATGGACCGGACATTGCGTCACTTCGGCCTCTCCGGCAAGGCGTTCATCCCCATGCTCATGGGCTTCGGGTGTACGGTGCCCGCCGTCATGGGCGCGCGGACCATGGAGAACGAGAAGGACCGGCGGATGACCATCTTGCTGGTGCCCTTCATGTCCTGCGGGGCGCGGCTGCCCATATACGGGCTGATGACCGCGGCATTTTTCCCCAGATACGGAGGGCTGGTCGTGTTCGGCCTGTACGTGCTGGGGCCAATCATCGCCATCCTCTCCGGGCTGATTCTCAAAAAGGGCGTGTTCCAGGGGGAGCCGGCTCCCTTCCTGCTGGAGCTTCCGCCCTACCGGATGCCAACTCCTCATAATATCTGGCTCCATGTCTGGGAGCGGGTACGGGACTTCCTGACCCGCGCGGGCACCATCATCGCCGCCATGAGCGTGGCGGTGTGGTTTCTCCAGAGCTTTGGACTTGATCTCCGCATGGTGGAGGACACGGCGGACAGCATCCTGGCCGCCCTGGGGAACCTCATCGCCCCGGTGTTCGCGCCCATGGGTTTCGGCGTGTGGCAGGCGGCGGTGGCGCTGCTGACGGGACTCATCGCCAAGGAGGCGGTGGTCAGCTCCATGAGCCTGTTCTATGGTTTCTCCCTGACGGACTACGCGGCGGCGGGAGCGGTCATGGCGGTTACCTTTACGCCGGCCGCGGCGCTGGCGTTTCTGGTGTTCTGTGCGCTGTATACCCCCTGCGTGGCGGCCATTGCCACCATCCGGAGGGAGATGAACAGCCTCAGCTGGACGGCGCTGGCCCTCATCTGGCAGCTGGGCGTGGCCTGGCTGGTTTCTTTTGCGGTCTATCAGATGGCTGCCGTATTTCTGTAAAAAGGCGGCAGGCCAAAGGCCTGCCGCCTCAGATGACATCAAAACAGCAAAAAGCCCCGGAAAACTTCTCGTTTTCCGGGGCTTCTGGAGCTGGAAATCAGACTTGAACTGATGACCTGCTGATTACGAATCAGCTGCTCTACCGGCTGAGCTATTCCAGCATGGGTGCGGATACATCGCACCGCAACATGGTTAGGATACCACATGTTTCGCCTTCTGTCAAGCATGGATTCCGGCGAGGAGCGAAAATTTTTTGAACGGCCCATATTTCGTGTAACATTTTTCACTTCGCCGCATATACTGGGGAAATCCGCAAAAAAGGAGGCGCACATATGGACCCGGTTGTTTTCCGCGGCGATGTAGACGATTTCATTTTCCAGGAGGAGTGGACGGCCAGCGACCGCTGAGACCGTCCGCCCCTTCGGGGCGCTATTCGGCCGCGCGGATGATCCCCCCGCCAACCACCAGCTCTCCCTGGTAGCACACCAGGGACTGGCCTGCCGTTACCGCCCGCTGGGGTTCGTCGAATTCCACCCGCACCATGCCGTCCGCTTCCGGGTACAGAACGCCGGCCGCCTCGGTCTGGCTGTATCGGGTCCTGGCGGTGACGGGCATAGGACAGGTCTGGGGCGGCAGGGAGACCCAATTGAACGCTTTCGCCCAGACAAAGCGGCTGTAGAGCCGGGATTCCTCTCCCAGAATGACATGATTTTTCGCTTCGTCCTTCCGCAGTACATACAGCGGCCTGTCCGCGCTGACACCCAGTCCCCGGCGCTGGCCGGTGGTGTAGCAGGGCAGCCCTCTGTGCCGCCCCAGCACCCGGCCTTCCTCGTCCACGAAGTCGCCGGGGACAAGCTCCACCCCGCCGTATCTCTCCAGGAAGCCGGCATAGTCCCCGTCAGGGACAAAACAGATGTCCTGGCTGTCCGGTCTGCCCGCGCTGCGGAAGCCCGCGGAAGCCGCCATGGAGCGGATAGAAGCCTTGTCATATTCCCCCACCGGGAGCAGCAGGCGGCTGAGGACTTTCTGCGTCAGCGGATAGAGAAAATAGGTCTGGTCCTTCCGGCGGTCCTTTCCCCGCAGCAGCCGCCAGCGGTCCAGGCCCCCGTCATAGTCCACGCGGGCATAGTGCCCGGTGGCAATGTATCCGATCTCCATCTCCTCCGCCCGGCGGAGCAGCGCGTCAAACTTGACGGTCCGGTTGCACTGGACGCATGGGTTGGGCGTGCGGCCCTCCCGATAGGCGGTGACGAAATCGTCCAGTACGCACCGGCGGAACTGGCCGGTAAAATTGAACGTATAGTGATCGATCCCCAGCTTCCGGGCGGCGCTGCGCGCGTCCTCCACCGCCTCCAGGGAGCAGCAGGTGCCCTCCAGGGATTCCCCGATATCCTCGTTGTCATACAGCCGCAGGGTGCAGCCAACCGGTTCATAGCCCATTTCCCGCAGCAGCAGGGCGGCGGCGGCGCTGTCCACGCCGCCGCTCATGCCCACCAAAACCTTCCTATTTTCCATGGCGCCCCTCTGCCCTCAGTCCAGATACTTCTGCGAAAAGGCTTGCCGGGGCAGCGCGTCGGACAGCTCCACCAGCGTGGTGTTGAATCCGCCGTACCGTTCCATCATGGGCGCGTAAGTGTTTGCCTGCGGGGGCACCCGGCGGTTGGGCAGGGATACGGTGACGGTGGTTCCCTGTCCCTCCTGGGATTTCAGTCCCAGACTGCCTCCGTGCTCCCTGGCGATCCGCTGACAGATGGGCAGTCCCAGCCCCAGTCCGTGAGGCGGCGGGTCCTGCCGCCTCATCTCCCGGCAGCGGTCGAACACCGTGTCCAGCCGCTGGGCGGGAATGCCCAGGCCGGTGTCGGAGAGGCGCAGTAAGACGTAGTCCGTCTTCACCTGAACCTCCAGAGTGACCCGCTTCTCCCCGTCGCCGATAAACTTGAAGGCGTTGGACAGCAGGTTCAGCAGCAGCCGTTCCAGCCGCTTGCTGTCCATGGCGATGATATGTCCGCTCATGGCGCAGCGGAAGTCCAGCTGGATACCCAGCAGTTCGGCGGGACCCTGGGCCCGGTCCACCACGCCCTGACAGAAGGCCACGATGTCGTCGTTGACCAGATCCCCGTCCGCGGGCCGCTCCGGCTCGGAGGCGTCGGAGAGATTGTTGGCCAGACGAAGGATCCGGTAGTAGCTCTGGCAGAGCACCGCCGCGTCCCGGTCGATTTTCTCCGACCCGTCCCGCGCATCCGGCGGGGCCAGCCGGGTGAGGGCGCTGTAAATATTTCCGAGAGAGAGGCGCAGCTGGCTGGACACCTGCTGAAGCACCTCGCTCATCTGTTCGTCCTGATGAAAAAGCTCTTGTGACATAGGCTACCTCCTGCCGCGGCGCCGGTTGATACGGCTAGTGTGTGCATCGGGGAGAAATTTTCCGTGGTAAATTCCCCCAAGCGGCCGCCTGCCGGAAACAGGCCCGGCAAACTTCCAAGAATCCTAGCGGTATCATATCAAAAATTTGTCGAAATTACAAGAAAATTTTACCTCTGTCAAAAATCTGACAAAAAAGCCTTTTCTTTTGAAAATCCCCGGTGTATAATATCCGCAGAATACCATATGATTTATGTACTGGAAATTCCAACAAAATTTGAGAGGAGTTTTTTCTTATGAGCATCAAAGTCGGTATCAATGGTTTTGGCCGCATCGGCCGCATGGTCTTCCGCGCCAGCATCAATCACCCCGAGATCGAGGTCGTCGGCATCAACGATCTGTGCCCCGCCGATTACCTGGCCTACATGCTGAAGTATGACACCATGCACGGCCAGTTCGAGGGCACCGTGGACTTTACCGAGAACGCCATCATCGTCAACGGCAAGAACATCCCCATTTTTGCCGAGCGCAACCCCGCCGACATCCCCTGGGGCAAGCTGGAGGCCGAGTACGTGGTGGAGTCCACCGGCCTGTTCCTGACCAAGGAGAAGGCCCAGGCTCACATCGACGCCGGCGCCAAGAAGGTCATCATGTCCGCCCCCTCCAAGGACGACACCCCCATGTTCGTGTGCGGCGTGAACCTGGATGCCTACACCCCCGACATGACCTTTGTTTCCAACGCCTCCTGCACCACCAACTGCCTGGCCCCCATCGCCAAGGTCCTCAACGACAACTTTGGCATCAAGGACGGCCTGATGACCACCGTTCACTCCGTTACCGCCACCCAGAAGACCGTTGACGGTCCCTCTCTGAAGGACTGGCGCGGCGGCCGCGCTGCCACCGGCAACATCATTCCCTCCTCCACCGGCGCCGCCAAGGCCGTGGGCAAGGTCATCCCCGCTCTGAACGGCAAGCTGACCGGCATGTCCATGCGCGTCCCCACCCTGGACGTCTCCGTCGTGGACCTGACCGTCAATCTGGAGAAGCCCGCCAAGTATGATGAGATCTGCGCCGCCATGAAGGCCGCCTCCGAGGGCGAGCTGAAGGGCATCCTGGGCTACACCGACGAGGACGTGGTGTCCAGCGACTTCCTGGGTGACGCCCGCACCTCCATCTTCGACGCCAAGGCCGGCATCGCCCTGACCGACACCTTCGTGAAGGTCGTCAGCTGGTATGACAACGAGATGGGTTACTCCAACAAGGTGCTGGAGCTCATCAAGCACATGTACAGCGTGGACCACAAGTAAGCGGAATTCCGAGAAAACATCGCATGATAGAGCGGGACCGCCCGGCCGGGCGGTCCCGCTTTTGTGTGCCCTGAAAGGATGCTGTGCGTCTTTTGGTGGATTTTTTGAAATTTCCGGCACTGTCGGATCTGTCACACCGCGGCGAAGCCCTTCTCCAGGTCGGCGATGATATCGTCGATATGCTCCACGCCGATGGACAGGCGGATGGTGTTGGGCTTGATGCCCTGGTCCGCCAGCTCCTCGGGGCTCAGCTGAGAGTGGGTGGTGGTGGCCGGATGGATGACCAGGCTCTTCACGTCCGCCACGTTGGCCAGCAGGGAGAATATCTCCAGATGGTCAATGAACCGGTGGGCCTCCTCCTGACCGCCCTTGATCTCGAAGGTGAAAATGGACGCGCCGCCGTTGGGGAAGTACCTCTCATACAGGGCGTGATCCGGGTGGTCTGGCAGGGAGGGGTGGTTGACCTTCTCCACCAGGGGGTGGCTGGACAGGAATTCCACCACCTTTTTGGTGTTTGAGCCGTGCCGCTCCAGGCGCAGAGAGAGGGTCTCCACGCCCTGGAGCAGCAGGAAGGCGTTAAAGGGAGAGATGGCCGCGCCCATGTCCCGCAGAAGAATGGCCCGGACATAGGTGACAAAGGCGGCGGGACCGGCAGCGTCCACGAAGCTGACCCCATGATAGCTGGGGTTGGCCTCGGCAATGGGAGCATACTTGCCGCTGGCCTTCCAGTCGAACTTGCCGGAATCCACAATAACGCCGCCCAGGGTGGTGCCGTGACCGCCGATGAACTTGGTGGCGGAGTGGACCACGATGTCCGCGCCGTGCTCAATGGGCCTGATCAGATAGGGGGTGCCGAAGGTATTGTCGATGACCAGGGGCAGACCGTGCCTGTGGGCGATGGCCGCGATGGCGTCGATATCGGGGATGTCGCTGTTGGGGTTGCCCAGGGTTTCCAGATAGACGGCCCTGGTGTTGGACCGAATAGCGCCCTCCACCTCCGCCAGATTGTGGGCGTCCACGAAGGTGGTGGTCACGCCGAACTGGGCCAGGGTGTGGGCCAGCAGGTTGTAGGTGCCGCCGTAGATGGTCTTCTGGGCCACGATGTGGTCCCCGGCCTGGGCCAGGGCCTGGATGGTGTAGGTGATGGCCGCCGCGCCGGAGGCGGTGGCCAGAGCGGCCACGCCGCCCTCCAGGGCCGCGATGCGCTTCTCAAACACGTCCTGGGTGGAGTTGGTCAGCCGGCCGTAGATGTTGCCCGCGTCCGACAGATTGAACCGGGCGGCGGCATGGGCGGAGTTGCGGAATACGTAGGAGGTGGTCTGATAGATGGGCACCGCGCGGGCGTCGGTGGCGGGGTCAGGCTGCTCCTGGCCTGCGTGGAGCTGAAGGGTCTCGAATTTATAGCTGCTGCTCATGGCATATACCTCTTTCATTTATTTTTTGGGGTCGGGCGGTGCAGCGCGGCCGCATTCGCCCGAACCGGGAATTGCGCCGCAGAAGCCGGAAAAGCTGAATCCGCATGAATGCCGCCTCCTTCTTGCCGCATAAACCAACTACTCTAGCGGGTTTAAAGGTATTGTATCACCAACCCCACTGTTTGTCAATCGTTGGCGGAAAATTTGGTAAATTGCCCTGATCTTCGCAGCGAAGGAAGAGGGATTCGGGTAATTTGTGTAAACTCCGGGGAATCGGAGCGCCGGGGGCAATCTGAGGACGCTTGACGCAACCGCCGGTTGCTTGCTTTATGCCGGATCATCGTGTAAAATGTACGTGAGGTGATGATTATGGAGACAAAAGATATTATCATGACGCTGCGCGCAAAAAGCGGCCTGACCCAGGAGGAGTTGGCGCAGAAGGTCTTTGTAACAAGGCAGGCAGTCTCGCGCTGGGAAGCGGGGGAGACCGTGCCCAATACGGAGGCCCTGAAACTGCTCTCCGGACTGTTCCAGGTTTCCATCAATACGCTGCTGGGTTCCCCCCAGCAATTGATCTGCCAGTGCTGCGGGATGCCTCTGGACGACGCGTCCATCAGCCGGGAACCGGACGGGGCATTTAACGAGGAATATTGCAAGTGGTGCTATGCCGACGGCAAATTCGTCTACACGGATATCAATCAGCTGACCAATTTCCTGGTGGACCATATGGCGACGGAACAATGGCCGGCGGAGCAGGTCCGCGCGTATCTGGAGGGACAGCTGCCAAAGCTGCGGCACTGGAGCAAACCATGAACGCTTTCCAGCAGAAGGGGCTGCAAGGTAAAAGCCTTGCAGCCCCGTTGTATTATTTCCGAACTTAAAGTTCGGAAATAATACAATTTGATTTGAGCCGTTTTACTCGCCGCCATAAACGGCGGCAACCGTAAAACATGGCAGATATTACTTCCGGCCTTTCAGCTCGGAAGTATAGTCGACGCGGTTGAGAAAGGGTAAAAAGGAGGCAGGGAAAAATGGGGTGCAGCAAGACGGAGGACGCAGGCGGGCTGACGCCCGTCAAGGACGACAACGAAGCTGCGCCTCA
>JAAVHC010000026.1 GCA_014799925.1 Oscillibacter sp. | reverse complement strand
TACTCGCCCTGCCCCCGCTGATTGATCGGAGCAGCCCAGTACCAGTTGTACAGCAGATTGGGATTGCTGTGCTGACTCCCCACCCATTCCCCGGTAATCGGGCTGTACTGGGAGCAGAGGAGGTACTGGAGATCATAGTCCGGCGGATCGATGATCTTCCACTCGCCGTCCGCGTTCTGACGGGCAAGGGTCTGGTGGCTGCCGAGCTCCAGCTTGCCGGCATACACCATAACTGGTTCGTTGCTTTGGGGCTGAATTACTACAGTCAGTTCATTAATCTGTTCAGGGAGTGCGTATGAAAATTTAAGTATGCCTGCCTCTTCATTGTTATAGGCTCCTGCAATGGGATAAGTCCCATTGCAGCCAAAAATAACTTTCACATTTCCTGATACCAGAACGGAAGCTGTAATTTTACATCCTGAACACATACTGGGATTGGAAATATCCTGACTGAAATTCAAAAAAGAACCCGAACGTTCAAGAATAATACAATCGCCTGATATAGCTGCCTTCCCGCTCCCCGAAAGGCGCCATTTATCAATCGTATATCCTGCCGTTGCATACTCCGTCTGCCCGTTCCTGTTCACCGGCTTTCGGAAGTCCCCGTTGATAATCAGATTCTTCCCCGGCACCAGCGCGCCGATTTCCAGCGAATAGCCCGACTGTTTCAGCTCCACGTTCGGGCCGGGGGTGATGGTAATCGCGGGCAAACCGTTGATGGTGGCGGAGGTTCCGGCAGGTCCTTGCGGTCCCTGCGGACCGGTTGCACCGGTCGGGCCAGTAGGTCCGGTTGCGCCGGTTTCACCCTGTGGGCCAACGGGACCAACGGGTCCCTGCGGTCCGGTTTCGCCTGCTGCTCCAGCCGGCCCCTGCGGACCCTGCGGCCCCTGCGGACCAACAACTACTCCTAAATCAATTTCCGGCATAACGCGCCTCCTAAATATTGAGAATTAAATGTCCGCTTGTGTTGATGGAAAAATCCGGCGCATCGTTTCCGGTGTAATGTAAGATCAAATGTCCGTTTTCATCCACATTAAAAGCGTAAGTACCTGTTGTGGATACCGCAACCCCGTTGATGCCCGGCGGTCCTTCCGGCCCTTGAATGCCAGGAGGACCTTGCGGACCAACAGGGCCTGTTTCCCCGATGGGTCCTTGAGGACCAGCCGCCCCGGTTGGACCGGCTGGACCCTGCGGGCCCTGCGCTCCGGTTGCGCCTGTTGGGCCAATAGGCCCCACCGGACCGGTCGCGCCGTTATGCACTGTAAACGGATAGGAGCTGCCGTCTGTGCAAAGGACTTTATACACGTCCGTTGTCCCGGGGCTGTGATCTCCTGACTCAAGCGTGATGGATTGAATGCCCACGCCGGTAAAGCCGGACAGGTCTGCAAGATATTGCCAGTTTGTTCCATCAGACATGTAAATACGGGCATTCTCAGGGACGTTTATAGAGGTGGAAATAATAGCTATCGTGTTTTCCTCTACGTTGGATTTGTCCGCGTTCATTTCCGCAACAGAGGAATAAACCTTGTCAAAATTGAGTACGGCACGCTTCCCGGTTGTTACATATTTCTGCTGGCTTGCATTCCACGTCCACCAATACCCGGCTTGCACGATGGGCGGCTTGCCTGAATACTGCTGTGCGGTATTGGCGCTTCCGGCCGCCGCGGCTGCGCTTTTATCGGCAGCATCGGCAAATTCTTTCGCAGCGCCTACATCCTGCGAAACCGCGGCGCGGGCATATCCCTTCCACTGCGCACCGGTCATTTTACCCGCGGCGCCCTGCTGCTCCACAGGGATCAGAGTGTCATCATACAGGCCGGCGATGCCGGGAAGATCGCCTATGGCGGCTTCTCTGACGGCGGTGAGCCCGCCGGTGGTTTTATCAGCCATCTCCGACCGGCTCCTTTTCCTTCTTTTTCTCCTTTTCTTGTTCCGCCAGCTTGTGGGCCTCCCACAGGGCCGATTTGTCGCCGGCCAGCTGGAAAGCCTCCTTCAGCTTGATCCTGGCCCCCGCCATCACGTCCACCGCGTCTCCGCTGACGGCGATGACCGAAACCATGCGGTGGGCCTCCTCAATCTTTTTCTGGATGTCGTTCATGAAACAATTCTCCTTTCCAATTCCGCCACGCGGGCGTTGAGAGTCTGGTATTTCATAATCAGCATGGAGATTAACTCTCCATACCGCAGCGCGTAGTCATACCCGCCGTCCTCCCTGGGAGCCTTGACCAGCCCGGCGAAATCCGTGCTTGTCAGGCCGCAGGCTTCCAGCGCCTCCTCTACGTCCTGGGCAATGAGCCCCAGGTGGGTCCGCCCGGATGTTCCGTTTTTGAGCCGGTAGCTGGCGGGACGCAGAGCGTCGAAAAACCGGTCGTAGACGGAAAGATCATAGCTGATATCCTGCTTTTTGCTCCGGTCGGAGGTGATGATGGCATCGTTGTCAGCGTAAATGTCCTTCCATTCAAGCCCCGGCCCGCCCAGGTCGTAATAAACGGAGCGCATCGGGACGAAGTGATTTCCGCAGGCAATTCCGGTGTCGATAATGCCGAAGGAGCCGTAATCCGCATCCACCCAGAAGTTTCCCGCCGCGCTGATGCGGATCCCGCCGTAATCGGTGTAAAGTTCGACGCCATTGCCTGTCTGCGTCCGGGTAATTTCCAGGCCTCCGACAATCCGCTCATACTCGTCCAGCAGCAGAACCGTACCGCCCAGCAGCTGGGAAGCCATAACGGTGCCGGCCATAATCTTGCTGCCGTCAATGTAGGTCGTGCCCCGGTACATCCATCCGCCTACCGTGCCATCCAGATCATACGCAACAGACTGAGCGTCCTCCGCCATTGCGTACGCGTCGTTAATGTCGTCGCGCAGATTCCGGGACAAATCACTGAAGGTGATGGCCCCGGTGAGGTTGATGTATGCCGCATCAATCATTCCCGTCTGGATGCACCCGCCGTTTATAACAGTGGTCCCGCTTTCCAATCCGGTGTAGGTTACCAGCCCGGTCATGTTGATGGTCTGGCTGGCCAGCGTCACGCCTCCGGCGGAGATGGAGATTCTGCTGCTGGTAGAACCGTTGGATACCGACAGCGTCAGACTGTCCGCAAACTGTTCCAGGGCGGAAATGTCGCCTTCCGCGTTGGATACTCTTGTGCTGATGCCGGATACGGTTTGCGAGAGAGTCGATACGCGCCCGTCTGTAGCGTTAATCTTCGTGGTCAGGCTGGAAGCGGTCTGCTCGATCTTGGAGTTTAGGCCGTTCTGCGTATCGGTGATCTTCGTGGTCAGGCTGGAAGCGGTCTGCTCAATCTTGGAGTTGAGGCCCTTTTCCGTATCGGTGATCTTCGTGGTCAGGCTGGACGCTGTCTGCTCGATCTTGGAGTTGAGGCCGTCTCTGGTATTGTTGATCTCCGCCGTCAGGCTGCTGGCCGTCAGCTCCAGCTTCCCGCTCAGACCGGCGAGTTCGTTTTCAACGAGGAGCGTGATTCGATCCGCCGTCTTGGTAATGCTGGAGCGGATTTTTGCCAGCTCCCGATCCGACTGCCGCTGGACGCGGGGCCTATAGTTATCTTCATCCCCCTCGTCTTCGCCCGGGGCGGCGATGTCCGCCGAATACAAACCGTCAAAGGTAATATCCGCCTTTGCAAGCGTGGAATACACCCCGCCCACGGTAACGCCGTCCCCCAGCTCCGCGGCGGGGTCCAGCAGGCCGTCCGTGCCGGAGAAAGGCTGGTACTCAACGTCCCGGAGGCTGGCCAGGATGCTGTCCGCCATGGCCTGCGTACCCCATAGGCAGTTTTTCTGGATCGTTCGCCCGGAATCATCCCCGGCGGTATACATGGTCTCGCCGTCCACCACCAGGGTCACCCGGCTGACTCTTTGGGCTTTTTCTCCTGTGTTCAAGTCGGACACGCGATTCCCCACAAACACTTTACCCAACAAGGATCCTCACACCTCCGATCAAAATAGCGTCGCCGTGCTCAGTCACCAGGTAGCTGGTCTCCGGCGGGATATCCCCCAGCCGCAGGAGCAGAAGCTTTCCCTCGTCGCTTATGACCCAGTTGCCGGCGCTGCTGACGGCGATGCCCTCCAGCACGTCCTGCATAGCCAGATCCCCGTTTTCGTCCACAGGGTAATTCACCATCCAGCCGCCGGACAGTTCTGTCCGGGGATCCAGCTCCACGCCCATCTGCCGGGCGATATCCTCCGCCGCTTTCTGCTGCGGCATGGGCCAGTTGGCGTGCGGGTCAATGTCCCAGACGTCTCCGGCCCGCCGCAGGGCGTCAAATCCATGGATTTCCAGGCGTCCGGTCCGCCGGTCCGCCTGCCGGGTGGAGATGAAAAACACGCCCTTGGGGATCCACTCTGAGACCTCCTCGTCCAGCCTCAGCCGGACGAACACCCGGATTTCCGCTCCCCGGGGAATCTTGCCGGGCTGCCGGAGGGTCAGGTCGATCTGCCGGGAAACCGCGTTCCCGATATCCGGCTCAGAGAATACGCTGCCGGATGTCTCCAGAGAAATGATCTGATCATGGCCGTAGTCCGTGCCGGCGATCCGGACCCGGAACTCCTTCCTGTGGTGGGGGCTCCGCAGGAGCCGCTGATACAGCGCGCTGGTCGTGTGCATTACTTCTCCTCCAGTGTGAACGCTATGCCGCTGAAGTACGTGTGCCCGCCCCGGACGGTCTTGGCGGCGGAGGTGAGGCCGGAGACGTAGAACAGCCGGGTATTGTCGCCATAGCGGTCGTCGATGTACCGCACGCTGGCCGGGCGGGTGTTGAGGGCGGCCGCCAGCCGGGTCCAGGTGGTATCCCGCATCTCCACCAGGGAGACGGAAATGCCCCGCTTGACGATCTCATTGCGGTACTCCGTGCCGTTCAGATCCACCACGCTGCGCCCTCTCCGGGTGATCTCCGTCTGAGTCAGCCCTTCAGAGCGCAGCCATGGACTGAAATCCACGCCGTTGATGATTAAAATAGCCCTCATGCCTCATTCTCCTCAATTACCCCGGCTGCGGTCATTGTTGTCCTGCCACCTGGTCATCATCTCGCCCACCTTGCGCTGGTTCAGGTTCACCGACGTGCCGTCCAGGGCCTCCCTGACGGCATTGCCGACGGCCTGGGCCATGTTGTCACGCTCCGCCTGGATTTCAAGAGCCCTGTTTTCCGCCAGACGGGATATGGATTGGTCAATCTGCTGTCGGACCGACTCAAATTCCGTCTCCATAATGGACCGCAGGTCCTGGGTCATGCGGCCCACGGTCTGATCCAGCAAAGCGGATGAATGATTGATTTCCTCAATCATTTTCTTGTCGTTCTCACTCAGCTCCTGTATCTGGCCGGAAATGCCCTCCCACATGGAGGCGATGGCCCGATTGCTTTCCTCTTCCATCCTGGCCATATTTTCCTGCCACTGCGCCAGCAGCTGGGAGTTGTCGGAAAACCCGTTCCCCACCAGGTCCAGGTTTTCCCCGATGATTTTCGCGTTCCGTTGGGCGGCAAGGGCCTGGAACTCTTCAAAGCTCTTGGCTTGCGCCATCAGCGCCGAATAATCCACGCTGAGGTCATACGAGATGCCGCCGATGGTTTTCACCGTCCCGGACATTGCCTGCTCAGCGGCCGCAACCGCTTCCCGCGCGGCGGCGTCCGCGGCGTTTGCCATCGTGGGAGAACCGCTGATGATCCCTGCCGCCACAGCATCCGTAAAGGCGGTCCCCACGGCGGGAGCAAGCTGGGCGTAGGTATCGGACATCTCATTCATGCTCTCCTGGATCTGCCGGTTGGTCTCCTCCCGGAGGGGCCGCAGCTCCTCGATGGCCTGCTGGTTGGCCAGATGCTGCTTGATCTTGTAGAGGTTCGCGTATTCCGTCAGCTTCTGGTCGCTCAGCCGCAGCAGAGCGTCCAGCTCATTGGAGGCGCTGGGCCCCATGGCCCGGATTTCCTCCACCAGATCGTCGCCGACGCCTCTGGCGGACAGCTGATCCAGCTTGTGATAGAAATCCATCATGCGCGTAACCTGATCCTGAAGGTTTCTGGTCAGCTCCTGCCCGTCCACCTCTTCCCGTTCCGCCACCTGATCGAAGAGCTTGTAGGAGTTGAATATCTCCTGGGTCCGTTTGGAAACCGCGTCCTGATATTCCTTTTCCAGACTGGTGATCTTCTTGTTGACCTCTTCCACCTTTTTGGCGTATTCATCCTGCATCTTGGATTTCAGATCGAAAATCTGCTCCTCAGCCTGGGCGTACTGCTTGCTGTCCTCCACAAACTGGCTCTGGATGGCCTCCCAGACGTCCAGCTGCTCCAAAAGGGTCAGCTTCTGATATTTCGTCTGCTTGTCGAGCCAGGCCTTGTTTTGGCTGTAGACCTCGCTGGCCAGCTTGTCCGCTTCCTGCGCCGCCTTGTCACCGCCGCTGGCAAGGCCCTCGGCCACGCCCAGCGTAGCGGTTTCCGCGAGATCGATATATGCCGATTTCAGGTGCTCCTTTTCGCTCTCCGCGCCGTTGATCAGGCCCTGGATGTCATAGGTGCCCGCCTTATAAAATTTTCTGGACGGGGAGTGCTGGTCAGAACCCTTCTGATAGGCCGCAACGGAGGCATATCCCAACTCAAGATATGCGTTTGTAAGCTTGCGCCTCTGCTCCGGAGAAGTGGTGCCATTGATCAGCCCCTGGACGTTGTTCCAGCCGAGCGTGTAGGCCTCATCCTGCATGTCCAGTTCTTCAAAGGTGCTGTTGTAGTCTCTTGCGAGGGCCTCCATTTTTTTGCTGAAGTCGTTTTCCATTTCCGCCACGGTGGTGGAAAAATTCTCTTTGCCCTCCTCCACCTTGGCGAACGCCTCGTTCAGGGCCTTGATATCATCCTCGCCGCCCTTGACGATAGCGTCCAGGATCTGTGCGGACTCCTCGCTGCCGTCTGACAGCTTTTTGACCAGGCCCATATCCACGCCCATCTCCATGGCCTTCTGGATGTTTTGGGCGTAGGTTTCCATATAGGCCACCTGCCCATGGAGGGTCCCGATCAGGTTGTCGACGGAGGTCTTGGCGGTACCGTCCATTTCCTGAAACAGCTTCACCTGGCTGTTGATGCTCTTCATGGCGGCGTCATAGCTTTCCTGATAGGCGTCTACCAGAACTTTGACCTCTCCGGAGAGGGAGGCCAGCCGGTCCTCCATCTCCTGCGTGGGGCTGACGGCCTCCGCCGCCTGCTGGCTGTAGGACTCGGTCGCTGCCTCCAGCTCCGCAATTTCAGCGGCGCAGTCCTCCTGAGCGGCGGTCAGGTCCTCCATATCGCCCCGCAGATGCTCAACCTCCACGGCGGCGGCGTTCATGGCCCCGCCGAAGCTGTCCCACTGGGCGGTAGACATAGCCGTTTCCAGCTTTTCCCTGGTATCGTCGATCTGCTTTGTCAGATCCTCATACTGCTCCCGCAGCTCCACCAGCCGGTCAATCTGCGCGTCGTGGGATTCCTGATCCGCCGCGCGGGCGGCG
>JAAVHC010000033.1 GCA_014799925.1 Oscillibacter sp. | reverse complement strand
TACTGGCTGGACAGACTGGAGCGTCTGTCGGATTCGGTGAATGACTTTATCCACAATACCTTTTTGATGTTGGTGGATTATTTTGAGGAGCTTCCCTCCCGCTCCCCAGCGGCATATGCCGATGCCTACGAAAGATACAGAAGTACAGTGAGCGAGGCTTTTGATTATGCGGTGGGGGAAGATGTGACTGACAAGGACCTGGACGCTTTTAAACTGGAATTCCCAATCCGGCTTGGGTTCAGAGCCATGGAAACAAAAGAGAGCGGAGTCGTGCTGGGCGAGGCGTTTACCTTCGAGGAGCTGGCCAGCTTTCTATACACCGATTTGTACAAAGGCATGACGGCGGGGAATGTACCGCGCCGCTGCCACAATTGCGGGCGCTTCTTTTTAGCAGTAGGCGGCTACGATACTGTGTACTGCAACCGAATCGCTCCGGGTGAAACGAAACGCACCTGCCGTCAGGTAGGTGCGCATCGGAAAGAGAAACAGAAAAATGAGGAACCGATCCACAAGGAATACTTCAAAGCCTACAACCGGCTGAAGGCCCGGAAGAACCGGGGGAGTCTCCGCACCGATAAATGGAACCAGCAGGTGGCGATGATTCAGGACTGGAGAGATGCGGCAGTGCGGGGCGAGATGAGCGACGCTGAACTGAAGCGGAGATTAGATGGGGTGTGAACTGCTGGCCTTTTCTTTGCAGACACTGGTGCAATCCACAGATACATTTATATGGGTCGCTAGAAAAGAACTACTTCGGTAAAAATAGACTATTCATCCGGGTCAGTGCCGACCTGAACAAGAGAGGTCTGAAACCGTCCCAGACAGGATGGTTTCAGACCTCTGCTGAAATATTGGGGCTGGTCACCAGGGAAACATATGCTTGGAAACAAAACACCCCTGACTTAGCCAAGTTTTTCTGTGTGCCATTCGTCCTGCCACTGTATTACCGGCTTATCGCCTTGCCACTCAATCGGGAGCCAGACATAGCGGGAGATGGATGTATTTTCGTTATGTCTGATCTCAATACCGGGCAACGGCGCAGCCGCTTTAGGCGAAGTGTCCGGCTTGTAGTCCTTGAAGTGCCGCTCCATNCNGGAAATNATCTGNTTCGCCATGGGTTTGATNTACCACTGGGGCATCCAGCGGTCAGCGCAGGCAATATACTGGTCCGTACCGGGAAGNTGAATNACGCTGGTGATCTGTGANCTGAANGTAGTCGCGCTTTTGTCACCAATGCAGGGATCACCCAAATCGGTATATTCTCCATGCGGGTCATCAAACACGCAGATCTTGGAGGGATTCGGATAGTATCCGCTGGTGCCGGAGGTGAAGAGATAACGTTTCCCCTTTCGTTCAAAGTAAGTGGGAGCTTCCCGCGTCAGCGGCGGGAGCAGGCCGTCATAGTGGACGGAGTATTCTCCGCTGACAGCGGTATAGTCATCCGTCAGCGTGGCGCAGATCAGCTGGAAATGAGGGCGTTCAAACCAGATGTAGGCNTTTCCGTCCGGGTCAGTATGCAGACAGAAATCGCCGGTATCCATGTCCAGTGGCTTATAGATTTTTCGGGCAAAGGTGTATGGTCCCTCAAACCGGTCCGCCGTCAGCACGCTCATAAACTGGCTGACCTCGCCGGCCATGATTTTCAGCCAAGCAACATATTTGCCGGTTTTCGCGCAGTACAGGATGTGTGGACGGTCCATGCAATAGGTGGGATGCAGAGGGCTGGAAAGATCGTCCGGCTGGGGCGGAATNATGAGTCCCTTGTCCGACCAGTTGTAGAGGTCCGGCGAGGTNTACAGCCGTACGCCCCANTGCCAGATGTTCCCCTTNCCATTGGTTTTCTCTTTATTTTCCCCATACCAGTACCAGAGCTTTTCCTGTTCGTTATAGAACACNGAGAACCCGTGGGCNTGGATNGGCTTNCCGCTTGTGTCCAGCCAGACNNGNCCGGGACGAATNCTGTGATAAGCCNTACGGTGATCCTCCTCTTGCTCTATCATAAATACAGCGCTACGTTGCCCACGATGCCGGTGGGCGAGGCGTTTTTCGTACTTCCCCGCTCACGTTCCAGTGTGGTAGCCACCTCGATGACCAGCCGGTTCTCNCCCTCCNGCACCAGGCCGCAAAGGTCGTAAACAAAGGGAGCCGTGACCTGNATCCCAGCGCTTTGNCCGTTGACAAACACCTCCACNCCCTCATAGGCGTTGGTNATCTCCAATNCCNTGGCCGGNTGGTCGAAGACAGTCTCATAGCGGATGAAGCCGGAGAACTTTTTGTCGGTCAGNGCATAGCTCTCCAGGCAGTCGATCTCCCTNGCTTTGCTGAACTTCGGGTAGTCAATAGCCCGGCATACGCTCTGCGTAAAATGGGTCAGCAGGATCTTTTCGCCCCTCTCGGGCGGCGTGTAGGCATTTTCCGGCAGCGTTCCCTGGATAAGGATCACACTCTCCGATGGGGCCAGTGAAAGCCGCACCGCGCCCTCCCGGACGGCCACCGCCTGACAGCGGTCATGCCACGGGTCGTAACGGTAATATTCTTCCTCCGGCAAAGCCGCTGTGCCATGGTAANCCTGTTCTCCCTCATTGAACAGGTAGTAGAAATTTTTCTCTCCCGTGCAGTGCATCGNGCGGANNCGATTGCTGGCNGGATACAGACGCACGGTCCGNAGACTATCCAGTTCTGCCGCCAACCCGTCCAGNGCAATGACCCGGCATTGCCGCAGNGTTTTCGGCAGNTCCTCTCCGGTGCAGAGGCCATCCGGAAGNCCGNCNATGAACAGGNCNTTCCCGCCGTTTTGTGTCAGCGTCTCCACCGCCCGGGCGGTTTCCCTGGTAATGAACTGCGCGTAAGGCACCACCAGCACCTCNTGACGNCAGCCGTTGACAGTCAGNNTATCCGTGACCTCGGTTTGNTAGAAATCCGGTTCAGCAAACACATCGGCGGGGACAAAATGAAAGTCAATCTGATGATCCAGCAGAACGCGGGCGGGTTTCTGCATCAGCATACATTTCCCGCACCACTCCGCCTCGGCGTGGTACAGCACGGCCACAGGCGCGTCCGCCTTTCCGCCGGAAATCAGGCGGGCAACACGGTCCGCNTACTTCATCAGTTCCCTGAAGTGGCGGTACTGGGGATTGTTCCCCTGGGCGTAAAAGTGGGGCGGGCAGTCCTTCTCCGGGTAGGCGCTGCATGTGAAGGCGTGGGGGACAAAGTAATTGACACCCCGGACCATGAAGTGGTCCAGCAGGTACTTCTCCAACTTCACGCCTTCTTTCCAGCCGTAGTTGCCGAAGATCTCGCACATGGTCCGGCCCTGCATCCGGGGATTCAGCGCCCCAAGAGAACTGCCCAGCTTGCCCAGGGCATAATGGTAAAACTCGCCGTCGTCGTCATAGCCGAAGACGGATTTCTGGCGGCGGTCCTCGCATCCCGGCTCCACCTGACCGCCGATGTCGTCAATCCCGGCCATGGTCTGCCACTTCAGCCCCCGGAAGTAATGTCCCAGACTGGTGCCAGTACGGGCGTGCTGATTGTTATCCTCTACCACATGGCCGATATACTCCACCCCGTGCTCCTGACACCACTGGCCGATCTGCTGGGAAAAATCCTTTTCTACCAGACGGGAGACACAGTCCATATAGTGATAGCGCACTCCGGCAGTCCATTTGGGATTTCCGCAATCACACCACAGCAGCGGAAGCAGTTCGGGCATCTGCTCACCCAGACGGTCTTTCAGGGCGGACTCCAGCTCCCGGCTCCAGGGAAGATCCTGNTCCGTGCCGAGGGTGTTGTTCATCAGATACATCCGGTTGTTGCCCAGTTCCGGCTCGTCGGAGAAAAATCCGGCGATNACNTTACCGAATTTGTCCCCNTAATGGGCATAGTGGGATTCATATACCGTATCAATCTGAATGCGGCAGCTTTCCGTGTCCATCATGTTGATATAGCTGCGGTGCGCCCCCACATTCCGGGAGAGATAGCAGAGATGTACTTCCCACTTACCCTCCGGAGCAGTCCAATCCAGTATTCCACCACGCACATGGGGGGATATATCCAATATCTTCCGGGGACCGTCCTGCTGGATAGCGGTAACGCTGTACCAGCGGTCATCCGTGAACCGGCAGTCCGGGGTGAGATTCTTGTTGATTATGTTGCCTACATGTGTCATAGGGTCCCGGCTGATCGGCGGGTGGGCGCATTTGTCAAGATTCAGACGGATATGGTTCTTCCGAACGGGCCAGACCTTGTGCAGCAGGCTCTGCCGCCGCTGCTCCAGCGGCGCTTTGGCCGCCATCCCGGCCGCGTAACCGGTCGGAAAATGCTTGTCGTCCAGAATCCAGACCTTCATGTCACGCCGCTCTGCCTCATCCAGAATAATATCCATGTCCTGCCACCAGGCATCCTGCAAAAAGCCGTCATGTGGCCGGGCTTCCACGCAGAAGGCTTGAAGGTTGGCGTCATAAATTGCCCCAATCAGTTTTCGATAGGTTGTTTCGTCCTCGCCGTGGACCCACAAAAAGGGCATAATGTGGGGTAGATTATCCATGAAAAGCACCTCACTGCTTTACTGAAATAATGATCTTTTCTGTTTGATTTCCGTCTGTGACGCTGACGGTCATGTCTTTCTCCCCGGCCTGCACCACGGCCAGCGCCCGTCCATAGTAAGTAGTGAAGCTACCGCTGTCATACCGCTCCTCCGTGCAGGGATTGGCACTGCCGAAGGCCAGCAGCTCGCCGCCGTCCACTGTGACGGTCAGCTTCCGGTCNTTGTTNGATTCCACTACGCCGTTCTCGCCTGCCAAGGAAACAGGGATATAGACGATCTCACCGGAGTTGACCGATTTTTCCTCCGGCTCCACTTGGATGTGGAGTTTTCCGTCTGCGGAGCGCAGCTCGCTGCGGGAAATCTCNNGNCCNNCNGCANCNTANGCCACCGCAGNCAGCGTTCCGGGAGCATAGGNGGTCTTGAACATGGCTTTGTACGCTTTCAGNTTCTTTCTGCCCAGCGACTTNNCATTCAGCAGCAGCTCCACGCTGGCGGCCTGGGCGTAGACCTCGATTTCTNCCTTGTTTCCGCCGCAGCCGGACCATGCCCAGCTCTCGATGGCGTTNGTACCCCGCCANACNGACTTGCTCACCCGCACGCCGGGNTGNTTCACNGGCCGCACNCCNATGACCGGNTNATCCAGCTGTCCCCACACCGTGGCGGCGTACTTGCAGGAGGCGTCGGGAACGCCCAGGATATCNATGACTCCCGCCCCCGCCAGCAGCCAGGGATAGGGTCGGTTAAAAGGCATCCCTCCGGTATAGCTCCATGCGCCGATACCGGATTCTCCAAGATAATCCCATGCCGTCCACATGAAGTCGCCCACCAGATAGGGATATTTCTTCACCATCTCCCAGTTTTTATAGATNTCTTGCGGGAAAGTCTCGCTGCCGAAAATNANCCGGTCCGGATGCTGCTTNTCTTCCAGAGGATACCGGCCGGAACCGTAGTTGTANCCCGCGATATCCAGACTGTCCACNAAGGGNCTGGCTNCCGCGTCCACTTTGGGGGAGTTGCCGCCCTTATTCATTCCAGTGCCCACAAAGGAAGCAATGATGTTGAAAGCCAGACTGGCGTTGCTGCCCTCCTTCTGCTTCTTACCGCCGGAGGCAGTATTCTGCTCNCCGTCCTGATAAATGCCCTGGCCCTTGGCNGCACGGCCAATNATCATCAGGTTCACGCCGCAGGTCACNGGNCGGGTTTTGTCCAGGCTGTGGATGAAGTCNATCTGCTCCCGGCCCACTTTTACGCCTTTTTCCTCNTGAGGCTCCGCNACNTCGTTTCCGATGGAGTACAGAATCACCGANGGATGGTTGTAGTCCCGCTCCACCATGGCGGCGGTATCCCGCTGCCACCACTCCTGGAAATCCAGGCCGTAGTCAAATTTGTTCTTCCTGTTGTACCACATGTCAAAGGTTTCATCCATAAGGTACATTCCGTATTTATCACATGCCTCAATCAATGCNGTAGAGGCGGGATTGTGGGAGGAACGNAGGGCGTTGAANCCNTTNTCNNTCATGATNCGNACCCGCCGNTCCTCNCTCTTGGCGTAGGTNGCNGCGCCNAGAATNCCGTTGTCNTGGTGGAAGCAGCCACCNCGNAGGAGGACGCTCCTGCCATTGACAAACAGGCCCTTGGGGCTCCACTCGATCATGCGGATGCCGAAANGCTCTGTCACCTCGTCCACAGTCCTGCCGTTTTCCGTCAGCGTCACCCGNCAGGTGTAGAGNNTGGGCGNTTCATCGCTCCAGAGCTTGGCNTNNGGAATNTCCAGTTCNACTGCNGNGCCNNTNCCNGANGCAACCACATCTNTNCCGTCCAGAATTTCNANGGNGATNTCNCCGCNNGTNGCATCTGTNTCCACNTTGATNNTNGCCGGNGCATAGGACAGNGTGNTNATTTTCACNCCCTGCCACTTGATNTGGGANTTNTCNCCCACNAGCAGGCTCACCGGNCGNTANATGCCGCTGCCGGANTACCAGCGGGANTTGGGNAGNNGGGAGTTGTCNGCCGTGACNGTGACNNTATTCTCCCCGCCGTAGTTCAGCANNCCGTCNANGCAGACNGTGAAGGNNGTNTAGCCGTANGGCTGGCCNCCANCCGNNTTGCCGTTGACGGTTACGGNGGAATTTTTGTAAACGCCCTCNAACAGCAGGGAGNCCGTTCCCTCCGCCCACTCNGCCGGNGCNGTGAAGGNCTTTTCNTANACATAAATCCCGCCNGGGAAATACCCGTGGCCGCTGCCGCCGGGNCCGTCCGGCTCGCGGGCCTCATGNATCATGGCGTCATGGGGCAGGGTGACAGNCTGTGTGNTGGTNTNCCCNTGNTTNTGGAACTGCCAGTTATCNTTAAAGNCTNTTTTCTGCATANTGCGCTCCTTATCNNTCTGCCAGTCCGCCCAGNACNNNCANNCTTCCCTTNGGNTNCCGGGNNTGNGTNGTNCGGTCCACGGCAATCAGCCCAAAGGTCATAGAATANCCTTTCTGCCACTCGAAGTTGTCCAGCAGGGACCAGTAGAAATAACCCTTCACCGGGATGCCATCCGCGNTGCAGCCCNGGATGCCCTCGGNCGCCTGCTGGATGAATGCCACCCGGCGGCTGTCGTCGGTGGTGGCAACGCCATTTTCCGTAACCANGATGGGCTTNCCCGGCAGTTCCTCTGCTACCCTGCGGATCACATGGGACACTCCCTGGGGATAAAACTCGTANTCCATCTGCGTCAGNTCCGCNCCCTCCGGATTACCCATATCGCCGTTTTCGTCCACCAGCTTGCGGCTGTAGTTCTGCAAACCGAAGAAATCATCATCNNTGATGTAGGGCAGNTAGTGGGCAAAATCGTCCTCCCACTCCTGTCGGGCGATCTCCTCGCCGCCGGGCTGGGGCTGGATGTCGTACAGGGACAGGGTCAGNCCAATNTGCANATGGGGGCAGAGAGCCTTCATAGCNTCCCGCGCCGCCANGTGGGCTTTCATAATCAGCAGGTCNCCCTCANTGGTACGCATAGACAAAAAATCGTGGANGCCGTTGGGNTCTTCCAGTCCAAAGGCCGCCGCGATCTCCNTCTTCTGCTGCAACCGTTCAGGGGACATGGCCTTCGCCATGATNTGNTCGAAGTTCATACCGATCTGGAGGGTAACNCCCATACGGCGCAGGATGCCTTTNGCCACNCTGGCCACCTGCAANCCCATNTTGGCNTCGTTNATGGTGCAGACGTANTCCATCAGATCACCCAGNTTGGANGCNACNTAGGCGCAGTAATTNTTGAAATACTCCACCGTNCTCTCGCTCTCCCAGCCGCCTTCGNTAATCAGCCACTTGGGGGAAGAAAAATGGTGCATGGTTACTACTGGTGTGACGCCNTTGTCNNGGCAGCANTGAAGAACCTTGCGGTAGTGNTCNATCTCNGCCTCGTCATAGCGGCCCTTCTCCGGCTCGATCCGNGCCCACTCNATGGNGAANCGGTANGCGTTCAGNCCCGCGNCAGCCAGCAGNTTGATGTCCTCTTCATACCGGTTGTAATGGTCCACCGCGTCCAGGGACGGNTCGGCAAAATTGCTGTGCTCCAGCTGTTCCATGGCCCAGAAATCGCTGTGNATGTTGTTGCCCTCCACNTGATGGGCGGCGGTAGATGCGCCGACTAAAAAGCCTTTTTCAAATTTCATGGTCGTTCCTCCTCTTTTATCCGTTCAGCTCATTGATCAGAGNCATCAATTCGTCTTTTTTCTCCTGNGGCAGGAAACTNTACAGAATGCTCAGCGGNTGNCCCATCAGGGTCTGGATGCCGCTGGTNCCGCTGGCGGCGTTCCCGGCACGNTGNGCCAGCATATCAATAACCGCCAGNTTCAGCCCGCCGGGAATCTGNTCCACCATTGTCAGTATCTCTTTGGGNAGAAAGCCCACCGCTGCCATGCCCCGGATCATGTGCTCAATATTTTCATCCAGGAATTTATAGCCCCTGGGACTCTTGGTGAACTCACCCATCGGCATCCCAACNTTGTANCCGCCCACCGGGGGGATCGGTTCGGCAGTCATCTCCACTGTTGACTCCAAAACGATGTTATGAGCGCTCTCACCAATCTGAATCGTGTATTTCCCGCTCTCGCACCGCCAGTTGTGGACGACGGGATTCCAATGAGCAAAGGCGCGATGCCCAAGGTTGAAGGTCACGGCCTTACTCTCGCCGGGAGCCAGTTCAACTTTGTCAAAGGCTTTCAGCTCCCGCACCGGGCGGATCATTTCCACTTTCTCCGGCGCGACATAGAGCTGCACCACTGTCTTGCCTGCCCGCTTGCCGGTGTTGGTCACGGTAACAGAGACAGTTAGGGCTTCGTCCTCGCTCATTTTTTCCTTGTCCAGCCGCAGATCTCTGTATTGGAAAGAGGTATAACTCAGGCCGTGGCCGAAAGGAAACTGTACATCCTGCTTTTTGCTTTCATAATAGCGATAGCCCACAAACAGGCCCTCGTTGTAATGTACTGTACCAGCTTCACCAAAATAATACAAGTAGGACGGGTTATCCTCCAGCCGTTTGGGGAAGCTCTCCGGCAGACGGCCTGAGGGGTTTACGTCGCCGTACAGAGCATCTACGGTGGCTTCACCAACAGCCTGACCACCCAAATAAGCTTCCAGGATCGCCTTGGGCTTATCTGCCCAGGGGATCTCCACAGGACTGCCGTTGTGGAGTACCACCACGGTGTTGGGATTGGCGGCGCATACCGCCTCTATCAGTATATCATGGCCCTCAGGGAGGTGCATGTGGCGGCGGTCTGTGCCCTCGGACTCCATTGGCTCGGTGAGCCCCGCAAATACTACGGCAATTTCCGCCGCTTTGGCCGCTNCAACGGCTTCCNCCAGCAGCTCATCGGACGTTGTCCCATCTTCGTTGCAGCCGGGGGCATACTTCACAGACAGTCCGGCGGTTTGTGCCGCTTCCAGCGCACTCACGACCTTGCTGCTGTTGATATGGCTGGAGCCGCCGCCCTGATACCGGGGCTTCTCCGCGAAGAGACCGATAAACGCCACATCCNCGCCTTTATCCAGCGGCAGGACGTCGTCCTCANTTTTTAGCAGCACCATGGATTCTCCGGCAATTTTNCGGGCNAGNGCATGACCGCCGTCNTAATCAAACTCCANNCCNTCNTTNCGGCTNTCNGCCGCCTTGAANGCCAGTTCCAGNAGCCGCACNCAGCNAGCNTCCAGNGCNTCCTCTGCCAGNCGCCCTTCTTGAACCGCTTTGACAATCTCCTGATCCGTATCCTCTGCTGGCATGGTCAGATCGCACCCGGCCTCCACNGCGGCAGGACGATCATGGGTCGCACCCCAGTCGCTGGTGACCAGCCCTTCAAAGCCCCATTCGTTCCGCAGAAGGTCCGTCAGATACTTTTTGTTTGCGGTGGAGTATGTTCCACCGATCTTGTTGTAGGANGCCATAACGGTCCAGGGCTGTGCCTCCTTCACNACTTTTTCAAANGCAGGCAGNTANATNTCCCGCATGGTCCGNTCGTCCATNTCGGAAGANGAATCCATCCGGCGGTGCTCCTGNCTNTTGGCNAAGAAGTGNTTCAAACTGGTCCCCCGCCCCTGGCTCTGGACNCCCTGAACAAAGGCCGCGCCCAGTTCTCCGGCCAGCANCGGGTCCTCGGAGAAATANTCAAAGTTTCGTCCGCACAGGGGACTGCGCTTGATGTTCACCCCCGGCCCCAGCAGCACGTCTACGCCCAGCGCCTGACATTCCCGGCCCAGTTCCTCGCCCATGCGGCGCAGAAGTTCCCGGTCAAAGCTGGCGGCAGTGGCGCAGGCGGCGGGAAAGCATACGGCGGGGATGCTGGACCCTTCCGCCAGGGAATTGGTCTCGCCGGACTGGGTACGCAGGCCGTGGGGGCCGTCGCTGGTGCGGACAGCAGGGATGTTCAGGCGCTCTACGGCCTTGGTGTACCAGTTGTCCCTGCCGGAAGTGAGTCCGGCCTTTTCCTCTAAAGTAAGCTGGGATACCAACGATTTAATCTCAGAAGTAGTCATGTCTATTCTCCGTTTCAAAAATAACGCTCGGGGCGGCGGCTTATGCCGCCGCCCCGTCAATCAGTTTGGTCTCTTACTTCTTCTTTTTCTTCGCGGCCTTAGCCTCTTCCTTGGCCTTCTTCTCCGCCAGCTTGGCCTGATATTTGGCCTCTTCGACGTTGAAATCCAAGCCCTGCTTCCGGCACTTGGCCTTCAGCTCCTTGATACGGTTCTCTTCCGCCTTCTTCTCTTGCTCTGCCAGCTCCATAGCGGCTTTTTCCTCGGCGGAGTAGTAGACCTCGCCGCGAGCCTCAGCTTCAGCGCGGTGGCGGGCGGTGATATCGGCGGAGATCTGGGGGATTTTTTCTTCCACGTCATATCGCAGCATCAGCAACGAGCCGATCAGGTAACCGATCATCGGGATACCCACAAAGCACCAGCTGAAGAATGTCTTCATTGCGTCAGGCTGATTGATGATCTCCGTTGTAGAAGACGGCGCTATGTAACCAAAGGCGCTGATACCGCCGATGATGATGGACTGGCCGATACCGCCGCAGACCGTGATAATGATACTCATAACAGAAGCGGAGAATCCATCCGCACGGTAGCCGTTTTTCCACTCAATATGGTCCAGCGCCTCTGCCAGCATAGCGGCCATGCAGTAAGTGGGCAGCGCACCGAAGGACTTGATGACCAGTCCGAGCAGCAACATCGGTACATTTCCAGGGGTTAGCAGTACCAGCAGGCTTCCAATCGCGCCAATGCCGAAGCCAATCATGGTCACCATGCGCTTGCCGAATTTTCCAACCAGTGGCCACAGGATAAAGATACCCAATCCCAGAGGCGCCTGTCCAATGGCGTTGATCAGTACCTGCATTCCGGTGCCACCCTCAACAGAGTTGGCTACCACCCAGTTGGAGTAGTAAATCATCGAGTTGGTGGACAGAAAATTAAAAATTTGGAAACAGATATTGAAACCAATGACGATCAGCCAGTAAGGGTCGGAGAAGCAGACTTTCATCTGCTGAATAAATGGAACACCGGCTTCTTTGACATCCGCACCCGCCGCAATCGTGTCCTCCGTGACCCGCTCCTTGGTGAAATAGTATTCCAGCAGGGTGGCAGGAATAGCCAAAATGGAGAGGATACTCATGACGGTGATCCAAGCTCCCTGAGCGGCGGCACCTACGCCGATAGTGTTGATCATGATGGGCAGAATGATCGTCACCAGCAAACCGGGCAGCATGGACGTTCCCGTACTGGTCAACATAGCCAGCCCATCCCGCTGCTTGGTATTCCGGGTGGACAGAGGTACCATCAGAGTGTGGCTCATGTTGTAAATAGTGAACGCAAGGGCAAAGAACAGATTGTAGCTGATTACGATCCAGACCAGCTGTACCTGCATACTGGCCGTGGGTACAGCGTACAGAAGAACGCCTGTGACAGCCATCATTACACCGGAAATCAGAATCCAGGGACGGGCTTTCCCCTGCCGCGTATGGGTCTTGTCGATGATGCGGCCCATGATGATATTTGTGATCGCGTCAAAAATTTTGCTGAAAACAGGCATCATGGTCAAGAAGATACCTGTCACGCCCAACACGTCCGTATAGAACTGGGTCAAATAAGTACCTGCAATGGCGTAGTAGGCCATGTAAACAAAGCATGGACCNAAGAAATAGCCCAGAGCTTTTTCGCTGGTCTGAGTGTTTGCGGACTTGATGCGNGAATCCAGCTTCGGTGAATTAAACAGTTTTGATTTGCTCAATGTTGCCATGGTGGTTCCTCCTCAACTCTCATTCCTCCCACAGCGCGTCTGTACGCTGTGAACAAATCCGGCTTCCGGACGCCGGATTTGNCTGCTGAATGAAAGTTTATCAGAACCNCTTGNACCNTGCAACAAAATATGTTATNNTAATATCAAATNTGTTAAAAACATNGGGGAAAAACTATGGAAANNAGAGAGATCCTGCGGTCGCTGGCGGACATCTCCCGTATCCCTGTCACTTACTTTNCAGAAAATCGGGCTGTGTTTTATTCACCGAACCTGACATATCTGCCAAAGCTGTCCGAACAGGAGCTTCCCGCTCTGCTGGAAAAGAGCCGCAGCAGCAGTGGTCANGCGGTCTGNATTCTTACGGATGAGNTGCTGTGCTGCGGACTGGTGCGGATAAANGATGGGGCAGGCGATTATGCGGTGTTTGGNCCTGTTTCCGCTATTGACTGCGATACCCGGCGGGCGCGGCGCATTTTGAAAAAATACGGTCTGCCGACTACNGAGGTCGGAGACCTGCTGGGGTACTTCAGGGAGACNCCNGTCTGCATTTTACAGCGGTTTTCGGATTTTGTNCTTCTTGCCAACTATACGATCAACCGGGAAACGATGAGCCTGGCCCAGCTGCTTCCGGAGGANTACCAGCTGGAACCGGAACAGCTCTCCGCTCCGGTGAATCTTCCGGAAGTGGTTGCNACNCCCCATGGCGCACGCGCCTATGAAGAAGANCTGTATTCCTTCGTCCGTTCCGGACGCTATAAAGAAATCGTAGAGTTTTTGCAGAACAACCCCTATACCGGNCATCAGGGCTCCCTGGCNGACACCATGCTGCGCCACCAGAAAAATATGGTGATCTCATCGGTCGCGTTTGCTTCACGGGCGGCGGTAGACGGNGGATTGGNGTATGACACCGCTATGACCATCGCGGATGGATATATCCAAAGGGTTGAGATGGCCCAGGAGCGGAACGCCCTNCTTGTCCTGCACNGGGATATGCTGAAAACCTACACCAGGATGGTGGCGGAAAAGCGGGTCAATTATACGGANTCCGCCTTTGTCAANCGNGTNGTAGAGGTGATCGAGCAGCACCTGACCGAATCNGTGACNGTNCAGTCCATTGCCNCCGAGCTGGGGTGGAACCGCTGCTATGTNTCCACNCANTTCAAGCAGGANACNGGNATCAATCTAAGNGAATTTATCAACCGTCTGAAGATTGACGAGGCTACCCGCCTGCTGGTGACGACGGANCGCTCNATCGCCANCATTGCCTCGCTCCTGGCCTTCTGCTCNCCCAGCCACTTCCAGTCGATTTTNAANAANGTGACCGGGATGAATCCCAGCCAATATCGGGAAGGNATNCATCAAGGAAAATGAAAGCGTACGGAAGGACAGGGGCGGCCTGTTCTTCCGTACGCTTTTCGTATCAAACNGTNAGNTCTTTTACACAGNAGCCGAANGCGCCGATCAAAGCCGCGGCAATCACAGAAATCAAAATCACATAACCCATCATAACAATCCCTCCTGTCAAAATTTTGTCTGGTTTGCTTCCAGTGGTGACAGGATAACTTTGTTATGTTGCNGCTGGTTTAAGGAAATGTTAAAGCAGTGTTAATGTTTGCGGATATTNTGCANNGGNAGCCNGACNGTGAANGNNGANCCTTNGCCGGGAGAACTCTGCACGCTGANNTCNCCTCCCACAATNTCCAGNACCCGCTTTACCANNGCCAGCCCCAGNCCGTTGCCCTGGCAGGCACGNGAGGNNTCNCCCTGGTAAAATTTCTCGAAAATGTGCTTCTGGGTCTCCTCATCCATGCCGCAGCCGGAGTCCTGAATGACTACCGCAGCCCGCTCGTCTTCCTGCCGCAGTGTTACGCGCAGCAGGCCGGCAGGCGCGGAGAACTTGATGGCATTGGACAGCAGATTGTTCCATACCAATTCCAGCAGATCGGCATCAGCCTCAATGGACAGCTCCTCCAGGTCAATGTCCAGCTCCAGTTCCTTCGCGTCCCACAGCGGCTCCAGCGCCAGGACGGCCTCGCGCAGCTGCTCATCCAGGGCATACCGCTGTGTCGCCGGATAGATTTCCTGGTTCTCCAGCTTGTTCAGCTTCAGGATATTCGTCACCAGTCCATTCAGCCGCTCAGCGGCTGCGAGGATGGACTGGCGGTACTCCTCCTGCTGTTCCGCCGTCAGCGTCCTGTCCCCTATAGAGGCCGCGCTGCTGGAAATGACCGCCAGCGGAGATTTCAGCTCGTGGGACACATTGGAAATAAAATCTCCCCGCATGGACTCCATCCCCGCCAGCTCCCGGACCATGGTATTGAAATCCTCCGCCAGGACAGCATATTCATCTTTTTGCCCGCCTTCCGGGGCTTCCTCCAGCCGGACGCTGAAGTCCCCCTCCGCAACCTTCCGGGCCGCCTGTGCCACTGTCCGCATAGGCTTGACGTAAAAATTGTAGTTCGCAAAGCCGAAGCCCAGGTAGATCATGAATGCAGAAAACAGGATCTGCCCGATCATGGCCAGGATTTTCAGGGGAAGGGGGAACCCGTCCATCCCCTGGAGGATCGCGTACACAGCGAAGTTGCTCATGGATACGAACACCGCCGCCCCCAGCAGATAGGAGTAATTGGAAAACTGGAAATAGCCCGCCGTGGCGCGCCGCTCCCTGCCGAAGACTTCCCGCAGCAGCCCCCTCATTTCAGCACCGCCTTATACCCCAGCCCCCGGATGGTGACGATCTCAAAGTCCTGGCAGTCCGCAAACTTGGATCGCAGACGTGTGATGAACACATCAACTGAGCGGGGTGTGGTATCGCTTTCCAGACCCCAGAATTCGTCCATCAGCTGGGCGCGGGTGAAGGTGCGCTTGGGGTAGGACAGCAACTTGAACAGGATGTTGAACTCCCGCACCGTCAGGGGCATATCCTCGCCGTTCAGTGTGGCGGAGGTCTCGTCCGCATCCAGAGTCAGTGCACCGACGGTCAGCCGCTTGGAGCTGAGAATGCCCGCCCGGCGTAGCAGAGCGCCAACCCGTAGTACCAGCTCGTCCATATCCACTGGCTTGACCATGAAATCATCCACGCCAATGCGGAAACCTTCGGATTTTGCGGAAAAGTCGCTACGGGCGGTGAGAAACAGGAGCGGGATCAGTTTGTCCTGTTCTCGAACCGCCTGGGCAAAGGCGAAGCCGTCCAGATTGGGCATCATGATGTCAGATATGATGAGGTCATACATGGTCTGGCTCATTTTATCGAACGCCTCCAGTCCGTCCCCACAACCCTCGGCGGAGTAGCCGTGGCGCTGGAGATAAGCGCAGACGTTGCGGTTGAACTGGGGGTCGTCTTCAACAACAAGAATATGGAACATGGCAGTCCTCCTTCATAAATCAGACAAAGTGACTGCTATGATGTTACCATATCCATCCATTGGGGTCAAGATGGATAGAATCCATATGGAACAGCTCTCACTGTGAAAAATGGACAATAAACTGAGCCAGCGGAGAGAAATCTCCGCTGGCTTTTAGGCTTTTATTACAAATTGAGTACGTTGTTTATAAGCGGGATGCCCGCCCTGGTTTCTGAGCTTTAGTATTTTTGCTCCAGCAGATTCATGAACTTATCCAGTTCCTTCTCATCCATGCTCCAGCCATTGTCGGCGGGAGGATAGATGCCATTCTTGACCTCCTGGTTAAATGTGGCAGCACCCTGGATGCAGCTACCGATTATGTTTGCATAAGTCTTTGCGTGCTGGGACATAGCCTGGGGCGGAATAAAACCGAAAAGGTCGAAAATAACCATCTCGGAACCGTCCGCGGCACCGCCGGCGGCAACGGCCACGACAGGAATACGCAGGTGCTTGGCAACGGCGTTGGTCAGCTCCCGGCTGGTCATCTCAATGGTCATGCCGATCATGCCATTCTCCTGATACTCATAGGCCTGGCGGAACACTTTCATGGCATCTTCGGCGGTGATGCCTGTGCGGCGGTAGCCACCCACATTGTTGGTCTGCCAGCCGGAGAGACAACCCACATGTCCGAATACGGCGATGTGATTGTCCGCCATGGCCTTCAGCACTTTATTGGTGACACCCATGGGCATGACGCAGTCTGCGCCATCTGCCAACAGTCGGGCAGCTTCCTGAACAGCGATGGTCTCGTTAGCGTACTGCTGTGTCTGCATGACGGCGTTCAGGCAGATATCGGGGGCCATCTTCTTCTGCATCCGGGTCCACCAGTGGATGTTTTGAGCCCGCATCTCACTGTTCTCGCCGGGAGCGGTGTAGCGGACCAGATCCACACCGGCTTTCTCGCACATCATGGTGAACACAGGGTCCAGATAGGCGGTACCCACCATGGAGATCTTCTTGCCCTCATCCTTCATCTTCTGAAGGTGCCAGACGGTGGTATGNCCCTTTTTCACATTTGACATAGGAATATCGCTCTTCTTGACATCTACTTCTACAGCCATGTTAATTCTCCTTTTTTATTTATTTTGAAAATTCAGCTAGTCTTTTTTAGGGCCAGGAACACAGCCCTCAACCGTGAAGCTNAACGGCCTTTCCTGTGTAATCATCAGGGTGCCGCCGTTGACATCGACAGTCTCGCCCTGCATAAAGTTCGCCATGGGCGTACACATGGCGAATACTACCAGCGCCACTTCGTCCGGATTCATGGCCAGCGGCGTNGCGTCCGGGGAACCTGCCCCGTGGGAGTCACGGACCGTCTTATATTCCGGTCCGTACAAGGCGAAAGCCTCCGTGCCCTCCGTGAACACACCGGCACTAAGCATCCCGCCAGGGGCAACGCAGTTCACATTGATGCCGTATTGCCGGAGTTCTCCGGATACTGTCTTGGTCATGGCCACCACACCGGCCTTGGCCGCTGCGTAGTAGCTGTTCATGCCAATGCCCTTGGGTCCTTCACCCAGGTG
Source organism: Oscillibacter sp. (assembly GCA_014799925.1). Lineage (GTDB taxonomy): Bacteria > Bacillota > Clostridia > Oscillospirales > Oscillospiraceae > Pelethomonas. The sequence continues at coordinate 55,358 of JAAVHC010000033.1, read as the reverse complement.
GGCTGCCGAGGAAATAAAGACGATCTTGCCCTTGATCTTGTTCGCTACCATGTAGCGTGCGGCCGCCTGTCCCATGAAGTAGCTGCCTTTCAGATCTGTGTCCATCACCCGGTCATATACCTCTTCCGGCAAGTCCAGGTAGGAGTAGCTGGACCATCCTGCCGCACAGGTGACCAGCACGTCCAGACCTCCGTAGGTAGCTGTGGTATAGTTTACCGCCTCGTAGCAGGAGGCCACTTTGGATACGTCGGTTTGGACCCAGCTGACCTCATAGCCCTTGGCCTGGAAGTCTTCCAGCGCACGCTGGGCCCGAGCCTCGCCCCGGGAGGCAATGACCACCTTTGCACCGGCTTCACACAACCGACTCACCACCATGTAGCCAAGACCGGAAGCACCTCCAGTGACCAGCGCCACTTTCCCACGCATACAGTTGACAAAAATGTCCTGTAGGGGTGTTATTGCCGCTGCATTCATACGGGACAGGGATTCTGGATCAATCCGTTTCTGTTGTATTTCTGCCATTGTGATCCTCCTTGTTAAAATATTTAAAATGAAGCCTGATCCTTGCTGTTTCTATTTACATTTTAACAAAACGACGCTATAATAGAATACATAAAACTATGCAAAGTGCTGTCCTCGNGTATACATAAAATTATGTAATTTCTTAATAAATACCGTATCGGTGTCCCTGAACGGACGGACTGATTTCTGGGAGGTGACCATGCCCATGAATGCAGCCATATCAGGAAAACAGGCGGAGCAGATTTATCAACTCCTTCTCCACTGCGGCGCACAGCGTACATCCTCCGATTTTTGCAGCCAGCTAGTTAAAGAGCTTGCTGATCTGGTGACCTATGATCAGGCTCGGGTGCTATTTTTAGACAGATCCGGAAAGATCTACGATTCCAGGCTTTTTGGTGTCAATGAGCGGCAGTGGAAGGATTTTATGTACTACTATGATAACGACCTNGTCTTCAGCAAATATTCATTGAAAGAACCCATGCGCCTGTCGCAGAAAGAAAAAGTGTATGCACAGAACTACTGGTATGATCTGGATGAGAAAACAGAGGACAAGAGCGCCTTTGTGGACGACTATGTGCGCTCTCTCCGACTCTATCACAGCATGGGGATCGGCCTGAGCGACCAGGAGAACTGCATCCGCAGTATCATCGTATTGGATCGGATGCAGGATGTTCCCTTTTCCTATCAGGAAATCGAGCTGGTCAAGATCATACAGCCGCTGCTGGAAAACTACCACATTGATTTGCTCCTGAAAGCAGGTGAGGCATCCTCTCCGCTCCAGTCTTTCAAACAGACGTATTTTCTCACTAAGCGGGAGGCGGAAATCGTTGGACTTTTGATGGACGGTCTCACACCAGTTCTTATCAGCAAGCGAATCAGTGTCAGTGTCGCTACGGTATACAGACATATTGCGAACGTCTATCAGAAGTGTCATATTTCTAACCGCCAAGAACTGCATAGGTTGTTTTCCAGGCAGAAGTCACAAAATAATGAATAGCAGCAAGGGGGATGGTAATTTCATCAGATTACTGTACTGGCTTACTTTGCCCACACAGGTCCCAACACAGCGTTTCTGAGGCAAGTGGTATTGGGTGTCCCTCTGCTCTGCAAATTGGCACACGGGGTTCTAAACGGCCGCCAACGGGGTAAACTTTCTTTCTCCTCTATTCTTTGCAGACACAGGTGCAAACTGTGCGCTACCAGCTGGCAGCAAGGTGCACTGATTGAGGAAAAGCGATGTGCCTGTTGGCACATCGCCCAATGTTTTATGCTGGCCGTCAGCGCAGGTTATATTCCGTTCTCAGAAATTTGCCGTTTTTAAACACATCCCAGACCTCCAGATAGTAGTCACCGCCTGGACAGGAGTGCAGCATGTTGGGAACCGCTTCCTCCCGCCAGGGCCAGAAGGGGGTGCCGATCATATCGTCCGGCAGGGTCAGGTGGATGTGGACCCACGGTGTTCCATCTCCCCGCATTCTCGGACTGCCGCTCTGCATGATCCAGTCATCCTCGCCCATAGCGTTGTAGAGACTGTAGAGCATCCGGCGCGTCTCATACAGGTTGCGAATGAAGATGTAATCACCGTCCGGATCGTTGAACCGCCTGACTTCCGCCTTTGGCAGTTCAGGCTGGTCGAACTGGCTCCAATCGCAGGCCGCTTTCGGCAGGGGACCCACCGGGCCATCAGCGAAGTAGTTCTTATCGTATCGGCTTACATCTGTGATGGTGTAGTTGGTTCCATCGTCGCAGCGGATCACATCGCCCACCCGCGGGACGTACTGCGAACCGTCCTGCGGGATGTTGATGGAACCGTCCGCATTTTTGTTGAGTGTGGTCTGGCTGATTACAGGGACCGTCGCTGCCATTTCATAGGGCTTGTCCGGGTTGATGGTGACGGTATTGGTGGTGGTGTCGTAGGTGACGCCGAACCCCACTGCCTCTCCGATATCCCGGAGTTTCACATAGTTGCTGCCGCCTATCTCGTAGGCTTCCAGGTTGACGCGCTGCTCGTTGACATAGAACCGTTGGCTGCTGGGGTTAGCCATGAGGCCCGCCGCGGCCTGTGCCGCGGGACCGCTGACGGCAATCCCCGCCAGGATGCCCGCCGTTACCAGGGCAATCTCTTTTCTTCTGTCCATGATTGTTCCTCCTACTCGTAATGTTTGCTTTCTGCAAGCACTACAATATCGAAGAAAGTATCACAAGTCCAGCAAAACATTTGCAAACCTATGGAGAAGAAAAACCACCAAAACAAAGCGGTTTACACAATTTTTCGATACACCAGTGGAAGTCTCGCTCGCCCTGGGCACAGGTATACGGAGTTCCTGTAGCTCTTTGCTATGAAAAGTCTCCCGGAGAAAGACGCAGCAAAGTACCCCGCCGCGCTCAAAAACGCCGGGGAATTAGAAAGAGCAGTATGTCAGGCGGAAATAGCGGGTGGTTGGGGCCTCCAGCCCAGAGGCTGAAGCCGTCCCTGAAAGCCAAGGGCCTGCTGTCGCAGATACTTAGCCTCCCGGAAGATTGGGACTACACCCTGTCCGGCCTGTGCCATATCAACCGAGAGAGCAAGGACGCTATGGCATATTCGGAATGGTGGTCGTGCCGGTGCTTTGGCGTGTATTTGTGGTGATGGATCAAGCACTCCGGGTCTTTGCAGTCCTTGTGATGCGCTGCCGCATGGAGCAGTACATCAAGGCCCGTCCGTTTCCGAGCAGAAACCGGAATAACCGGGATACCCAGCATTTCCGGCAGACGGTGTGTGTCGATCTCCATACCACGCTTTTCCACTATATCCATCATATTCAGAGCCAATACTACCGGCTTGCCTAACTCCAAAAGTTGTAATGTCAGGTATAGATTTCGTTCCAGTGCCGAGGCATCTGCAACATCAATAATCACGTCAACTTCATCACTTAATATGAACTGCCGGGAAACCTGTTCTTCCATTGTATAGGAAGTCAGACTGTATGTACCGGGAAGATCAACCAGACGAATATTCAAATCATGGTCTTTTATGGCTCCCTCCACTTTTTCAACTGTCACACCGGGCCAGTTCGCCACCTTCAAATTTGCGCCGGTATAGGCGTTGAATAGCGTGGTTTTTCCGCAGTTCGGATTTCCGATGAAGCCGATTGTCAAGTTTTCTTTCATCGGATGTTACCCCACTAAGATATTTCTTGTGATATTGCGTCCAAGGGCAAACCGCGTTCCCCTCACTTTTACGATCAGAACGCCGTGGCTTTTGCTGTTCAGTACAGTAACAGAGGTCCCGTTAGTCATACCCAGCGCCTCCAACCGTTTTTCCATATTGGTCGGAAGGGCAATATTTGCGACTTTATATTGACCTCCTATCCTTCCATCACAAAGGTTCATATGCAGCCTCCCTATTGCTGTGTGCCTGGGGCCGTTGATGTTTGGGCCGTCCAGAGCATATCCGCTGTTCCCTTCCAGCAGGCCGCATAAGAATCGCACTTCTCACAAAGGTGATCTACCGATTCCGGCGATTGCAGATCGGTGGACTTTGCGCCGGTGCGTTTCACCATATCCCGCAGGATTTCCGGGTTCTCCAACATCGGACAGGGCCGCAGCATATTCTCATTGAACGGCTGGCCGTCATGGTAGGCCATAAAAATGGGGCTTTTCAGCGCGTCCAGCAGACTGCAATCATGGATGTTCACATTGGAGTAGTGGATGAACACACATGGCTCCACATCGCCAGCGGCGTTGATATGCAGATAGTTCCGGCCCCCGGCGATGCAGCCGCCTACATACTCGGCATCGTTCTGGAAGTCCATGCTGAAAATTGGCTTTGTTTCCCGGAACCGGCGCACCCGCTCATAGACCGCTTTCCGCTGCTCCGGCGAGGGCAGTAGAGCGGGAACGGCCTCGTTGCCCACCGGCATATAGTGGAAGAACCACACAAACATGGCCCCGGCCTCGATCATCAGGTCAAAAAAGGCTTCGCTGCTGATGTCCTCATAGTTGGCGCTGGTGTAACAGGTGGAAATGCCAAAGGGCAGTTTGTGTTCTCTCAACAGCCGCATGGCGTTCTGTACTTTTTCAAACACACCCGGCCCGCGCCGTCCATCGTTGGCCTGCTCAAAGCCCTCCAAGCTGATGGCGGGGACAAAGTTCTTGACCCGCAGCATTTCCCGGCAAAATTCCTCGTCAATCAGTGTTCCGTTGGTAAAGGAGAGAAATTCGCAGTCGGGGTGACGCTCACACAGGGTAATCAGGTCTTTCTTCCGCACCATCGGTTCCCCGCCAGTGTAGATATACATATAGGTCCCCAGCTCTTTACCCTGGCGCACAATGCTGTCAATCGTGTCCAGGCTCAGATTGAGCTTGTGACCGTACTCTGCCGCCCAGCAGCCGGTACAGTGGAGGTTACAGGCAGAAGTAGGGTCAAGCAGAATTGCCCAGGGGACGTTGCAGCCCTCGCGCTGACGGACTTCCTCTTGCAGCGCGCCGCCTTTGAGGGAAGCATTGATGATGAAATTCTGGAAGAACGTCTTTCGGACACCTTCATCCAGTTGATAGGCTTTCAGAAGGAGCTGATACCAATTTCCTTTCTCGTCAATGGCCTTACGGAACGCGGCCCGCTGGCCCTCATACCAGCCGTCAGGCAGCACTTTGTCCATCAGGTTCATAGCCTTGGGAATGTTCTGCTCTGGGTTCTGTTCCAGATAATTGAGCGTAGTGGTAACAGCAGCAGAGAAAGCGGTATTCTTGACCGCACTAAGAATGTTCATTTCGTTTTTTCTCCTACAATTTACTGATTGCCCCAAATCACACGATCCCACAACCACCATGCGGCGGCTCCAATAACGGCGAGGATCGCCAGAGGGTATAACACTTTTTTCATAGCGGCCTCCCTTAACGGTTCACAATGGAAGTCGCGGGCATTTTGCGGAACTCCGAGAGCATCATGGAAATTGTGATAATTACCAGAATTGCATCTGTCAGGGCAATCGCCAGCCAGACACCCCGGATACCCATACCGCCTATCATCGGCAGCACCACGCACAGCGGAATAAACAGGATGATCTGACGGAACAGCACCAGCCAAGTGGCTTTGCCTGCCTTGCCCAAAGACTGGAACAAAGTAACGGCGATCAAGAAACTGCCTTGCAGAATGTAGGTGCTGAACATGATGCGGAAGTTCGTTGCTCCCGAAGCCGCTACTCCCGGTTCAGTAATAAACATCGAAAGCACCTTGTCCGGGAACAGCTCTACCGGGATGTAGAACAGCAAGGACAATACCGTGGCGGCGGTAATGAAAACCCCCGTCAGCTTCTTTACCCGGTCGTAGTCCTTCGCACCGTAGTTTGTACCAGCAGCGGGCTGGAATCCTTGGCTGATACCCCACAACGGTACAAAAGAGAAATTCCAGAATCGCAGAGCGGCCCCCAGCAGAATTTGTGACGTTTCTCCGCCATAGGCCGAGGCCACACGGTAGATCACCGTCTGCTGCACCAGCGTCAAGACCTGCATCAGCAGGGCGGAGATACCGACAGAGAGAACTTGCGGGAGCAGGGTCCCATCAAGACGGATGCGCCCGATCTTCACATTGGGGCTTTTCTTTCTGAAATACCAAAGCGTNACGGNGGCCTGGATAAACTGAGAAAGAATCGTTGCGTATGCCGCCGCTTCAATGCCCATGCCATAGGGTTTGAGAATCGTGATGAAAATGGGGTCCAGGATGATGTTGAGGATAGCTCCGCTGGCGATGATCGTCATGGCCTTTTTAAGCTGGCCTTCTCCACGGATCACCATATTGGCACTCTGGAAGAAATTCACGAACAGGGAACCGGCAAATACGATCCGCAGATACTTTTCCGCATAGGTCAGGATGTTGTCGCTGGCTCCGGCCAGAGATAAAAGCTGNCGGGTGAACGCCATACCGATCACGGTGTAAATTGCGGACAGCAGAAGCACCATCGCCACCAAATTGCCCATGATTTTCTTTACGGTATCTTGGTCCTTCTGGCCGATGGCCCGCGACAGCACCGAGGCGGAACCAACACCCAGCATGGCGGCAGAGCCGGCGTTGATAAGGGTAAAGGGATAGGACACGGAAACGGCCCCCATCTGTACGCTGCCCACCATCTGGCCGACAAAGATGGAATCCATCATGTTGTAAAGTCCAACAACTACCATGCCCAGGACAGCGGGGATTGCCAGCTCCACCATCAGGGGAAACGGGCTTTTGGTCAGCAGCTTTGTTCTTGTGTCAANTTGCTGTTTCATAGCAGTACCTCCTTCGTTGTTTGCCACGTCTAACCGTTTGACAGTATACAACGATTGTCCGTTTTTGTACGCTCCATACCGCAGGACTTACAATCCTTTCGGAAATGAGAATCCGGCGCGGAAAGGCTTAGTAGTCTTTCCGCGCCGGACTTTACTGTGCCATCTTTTCCAGCAGTTTCAACGCTTCTTCCAATTTGGGGTTTGCAGCATCGGTTTGCAGCGCCTCCCGAACACAGCTACGAATATGGGCTTGTAAAATCTGCTGATTAGCACTTTTGAGCAGGGCTTGGGTTGCCATGATCTGATTGGAAATATCTACACAGTAGCGATCTGCCTCGATCATTTGCAGAATACCGTCTAACTGGCCCCGCGCAATTTTTAACTTGTGGGCAACATCGCCCCGCTTGGCCTTCATTTAAGAGCCGCTTACCGGATGCTGATTACAGTGTATCCGGCTTCTGTGATTGCCGAGCGCAGCGTATCATCCGACACGTCNTTGGACAACTGCACTTTGGCTGTCTCACTTTCCAATTCGACAAGGGCATCATTGACACCCTCGATTTCGGTCAGTGCCTTTTGGACGTGCTTGACGCAGTTCCCGCAGACCATACCCTCGATAAACAGTACCTTTTCCATGTTTTGAAACACTCCTTTTTGATAGATATTCTCCATATTCACCCCGACTTGGCGGCTTTCCGGGAAAGTACCATGCTTGGCCCGGAACCACCGCAGCCGGAGTGCATTGGACACAACAAAGACGGAACTGAAACTCATGGCAAACGCCCCCAGCATGGGGTTGAGTTTCCAGCCAAATGACAGGAAGAACACACCAGCAGCGATAGGGATGCCGATAATGTTGTAGATAAAGGCCCAAAACAGGTTTTGCTTGATGTTGCGGATCACGGCCTTGCTCAACTGAATTGCCGTGGACACATCCAGTAGATCGCTTTTCATCAGCACAATGTCAGCGGATTCGATTGCTACATCCGTTCCCGCTCCGATGGCGATACCCACATCGGCCCTGGCCAGTGCAGGAGCATCGTTGATACCGTCCCCCACCATAGCCACCTTTTTGCCGCTATCCTGCAAGCGCCGGACTTCACGCTCCTTGTCCTGGGGGAACACTTCGGCCACNACCCGATCTACGCCGACCTGCCGCTGGATNGCCTGGGCGGTCTTNGCATTATCCCCGGTGAGCATAACTACTTCTATACCGAGGCCGGACAACTCCCGGATAGCCTGGGCGCTGGTGGGCTTGACTACATCGGCCACNGCGATCACGCCTATGAGCTTTCCTGCGCGGGCGAAAAACAGCGGCGTTTTGCCCTCTGCGGCCAGCGTCTCNCCGGAGNGNAGCAGTTCGCNGCCNNTGATGNNGTGNGCNTCCATCATNCGGCGGTTGCCNGCCAGACAAATCTCGCCGTCCACCNGGCCCACNATGCCNTGACCGGGAATCTGCTGGAANTCCTNTACCGGGGACAGNGACAGTTTTGCTTTTCCTGCNTCGGTNGTAATGGCGTCNGCCAAAGGATGCTCCGATAACTTTTCCAGTGAGGCCGCAGTTTGCAGCAGCCCCAGGCGGTCAGTGCTGNTTCCGCACAAAATATCCGTCACTACCGGCTTGCCCTGGGTGATCGTGCCNGTCTTATCCAGCACCACGGTGTCAATGTTGTGGGCAGTTTCCAGTGCCTCCGCAGATTTTATCAGGATGCCGTTTGTGGCTCCCTTGCCCGTTCCCACCATAATAGCGGTGGGCGTTGCCAGCCCCAGGGCGCAGGGGCAGGAGATCACCAGGACAGAAATGCCGATAGACAGGGCAAACTCCACACCATAGCCCAANACCAGCCAGACCACCGCCGACACAAGAGCGATACCAATAACAGTCGGAACGAATACTCCGGCAACCTNATCGGCCAGCTTNGCGATGGGNGCTTTTGAGCTGGTGGCCTCGTCCACCAGCCGGACGATCTGCGCCAGAGTGGTATCATCCCCCACCTTGGTAGCCTGCATTTTGAAATAGCCCGTGGGTTGCACCTGCCGCTGAGGTAATTCACAGCGGCGGACTTGGCAATGCCCAGCTCATCGGACAGCTCCGCGATAGACAGATGATTCTCCTCCTTGTACCGTCGAAGGAAATCAGCGAAATTATCAGGGACCGGCATGATGATCTCCTTTCTTCTTCTGTAGATCTTCATGCCGGATAAGGGGGACCGCGTATCCGGGGTGGCGGGGAACGCCCCGCGCCTGCCCGGATCACCGGACCATACGATTATCAAACGTCGCACATACAATTAGTTGCAGACCGCCGCAACCATGGCGAGTGTTCTTATAGTATTTGAAAGATGCTGTAAGAACACTCGCCTTCTTTATTTCAAAAGCGAGTAACAAACAGGTCAGGGGTCAATTTTTCATCGGTGCAGATAAGGTCAACGCCCTTTTTCTTGAGCTGCTCTATCAGCCAGTAAGCGTCCAGGGGACGCCGGGCCAGACGGTCAAGTTTCCTCACCACCAGAGCGTCCATTCTTTTTTTCTGGACGGCCCTCATAACCTCGGCCAAGCCGGGGCGGTCATGCTGGATGCCGCTGCCCACCTCGGTGATTTCACCCACGGCCGTGTAGCCATTCTCCGCAGCCCAGCGCCGCAGATATGCCTTCTGACACTCCATCACCATGCTGTCATCGCGGGCAAGGCGGCAATAAAGCAGAACTCGGATTTTTTGTGTCATACCACTACCCCACCTTGCTGTCAGGCTGGTAGCTGACATATACGCCCTTGCGGGTATTCACAGTGATGTCCGGCATGGGGAGCGGCAAGTTCTCTGGAATGGTAATCGCTCCGACACAGTTATAGTGGATCGTGAGTCGCTGTACCCAAACGCCATCGACCTTCTCCGCCTGATGGACCTCAATGCGCTGGACAAGCTCGTTCAGCATGCATCGCTGTCTTTGTCTGCCGCTATTCGTCGTTTTAGAACCCTTTTGTGCAGTTTTTAATTTTGCTCATTTAGAGGAGTTTAAAAACAGCATTGGCGAGATGGAGGATCCACGAAGGACAGTAGGCGGGCACATTCTCCATAAGCTGGAAGACATAATCATCATCGGACTGTGTACCCTGCTGTGCAACGGAGAAGACTTCACGGATATGGAGGCATTCGGGGAGCTAGAGCAGCACCCAAAAATACTGAGAAAAGTTCAGCGGTCCAGAAAACGCATGGCCGCGTTGTTGTCCTTGACGGGCGTCAGCCCGTCTGTGTCCTCCGCCTTGCCCTGCGTTCCCTGCCCTCGCTTCCTTTTTTCTCATTATTTCTGGGAACTGCTCTAAGAGAGGAATGGCTGCGGAAATTCCTGGAGTTGCCACATGGAATACCAGACAGCGACACATTTCGGCGAGTATTTGAACGAATCAACCCGGAAACGTTGTCAGAATGCCTGTATGATTGGTTGGGCTGCCATTGGGAAAAAGGAACTGTAATCGCGATAGATGGAAAAACAATATGTGGCAGCAAAAGCAAAAGTCATAAGGCCTATCATGTGGTCAGTGCGTTTGTGGCAGAACACCAACTGGTACTGGGAGAACTGGTAACAGAGGAAAAATCCAACGAAATCACGGCTGTTCCGGAACTATTGGATTCCCTTAACGTGGAGGGGAGCATAGTGACCGCAGATGCCATGAGCTGCCAAAAGACCATTGTCCAAAAAATCCAGGACGGCAAAGCGGACTATGTGATTGGATTAAAAGGAAACCAACCATCTTTGCTGGAGAATATTTCTCTGTATTTCCAAGATTTCAGTAAGGATTTGCCTTGCCATGTCACAAGAGATAAGGACCATGGAAGAATAGAAAAGCGAGAATACCGCCTGCTGACCGACCTGTCCTGGCTGCCGGAGTGCAGCGAATGGGCTGGACTGAAAGCGGTTGGTTCCGTATGCTCAACTGTGACTAAAAATGGCACAACAAGTATGGATACTCGCTTTTTCATTACTTCTTTAACAGATATTGAACGGTTTTCTTATGCTGTGCGCAAACATTGGTCTATCGAAAATCAACTCCACTGGGCTTTGGATATTGTTTTTGACGAAGATTCTTCCAAAGCCAGAAAAGATATGTCCCCTCTCAACCTGAATATCCTCCGCAAAACTGCTCTTGCTCTTTGCAAACACGCTGATTTCGGTCCCAGGGTCAGTATGAAGAAAAAACGCTTCTCGGCTGCTCTTGATCCCGACCGCTTTCTTGCTATCCTTTTTGCTAAACTTTAAATGCTGTTGCCCTGAGAGCAGAACCTTATGAATTGACAAAAGTGGAGAGATAAGGTTATAATATCGTGTTGAAATCTTGAATCAGGAGCGTTTCTATGGAACCCTATGTCAGTATCATTGTCCCTGTTTACAACGCGGAGGCGACTCTGCGCCGTTGTGTGGAAAGCGTCCTCAGTCAGGAATACACGGACCTGCAGCTGATCCTGGCGGACGACGGCAGCGCGGATGCTTCCGGCGCTATCTGCGACACTTTTGCGCGCCAGGACAGCCGCGTCAAGGTCATCCACAAAGCCAACTCCGGCGTATCCGACACCCGGAACCAGGCCATATCCATCGCTCAGGGCCGCTACCTGCAATTTCTGGACGCCGACGACTGGATCACGCCCAACGCCACCAAGCTCCTCGTCCGGGCGGCGGAAGAGAACCAATGCGATATGGTCATCTCCGACTTTTTCCGCGTTGTGGGGGAGCGGGTTTCTCCGAAAGGCGACATTGATAAAGACGGCCCCCTCACCCGCGAGGAGTATGTCGCCTATATGATGGAAAACCCCGCCGATTTCTACTATGGCGTACTGTGGAACAAGCTGTATCGGAGGGATATCATCGAGGAGCATCATCTGCGGATGGACCCGGCGGTCAGTTGGTGCGAGGACTTTCTGTTCAATCTGGAATATATCCGCCATGCCCGGCGCTTCTTTGCGCTGCAGGTGCCGGTTTACTACTATGTAAAAACCAAAGGCTCTCTGGTAAACCAGGGGATCAGCATTTCCAAAACGGTACGCACAAAGCTGATGCTGTTTGATTATTATCAGCAGTTTTACAAGTCGGTTTTGGATGAGGCCGAATACGAAAAGCACCGTCTGAAGATCTACCGCTTCCTGTTCGACGCCGCGCAGGACGGTGCGGCGCTGCCTCTTCCTCTTGTTTCCACAAAGCTGGGCAATGAACGCATCCAGGTCTGTCCCGGCATGTTAATTGGGGAGGGCATCCTGTTCGATCAGTTCCGGGAACGGAAGCTGCTGGACTATTATCTGGAGCCTGTCGCGCAGAAAAACGGCCTGTTGCTTCAAGAAGTACGTCTGCTGCTGCAGCTGTGCCAGTCCGGAGCCAGTACCCGGAAGGCCCTCGCAGACTTCACAGGACTATCGAAGGGCAGCTTATCCATGCAGCTTCAGCGGCTGGCGGGCAAGGGGCTGGTTTCCGTCACGGAAACGCATATCCCGGACAGCCGGGAAAAGACGCTGCAAATCTCGTTTCCTCCCGCCGCTGAAGCGGTACGGGAGGAATTGGAAAACGCCCTGAAGGATTTTGAAGCGGCCCGGCTGTCCGGCTTCAGCCGTGAGGAACGGACGCAGTATGAGCAGCTGTCCCAGCGTATCCAGGAAAATATCCGGGATATCCTGCAATAAATGCGGGGCGCATCCTAACGTGAGTTGTTTCCTTCCCTCCGGATGTCCACACTCCCGGAAGTGCTTTCTGGGATATTTTCACACCTGGATTTGGTGGGAATTTATTGTTGCTTTTTTGGTCACTTGATGCTATTATATACTATGTATCGGCAGAAGCATCCTTCCGTTGTATGGAAGACAGTTGGGCGAGAGGCCGTCCGCTGCCGTCACGCAGGCGGAAGACGTTTTTGCAAATCCGGCAAAGAGGGCGGGGCGCACATTTCCATACGGGCCAAAAAGAGCTCCGGGATGGTGCTGCTCAAGGCATAACGCTCCTGCCATACCGCGTAAGGCGGTTACATAAACAATACGCAGACGTTCCGGCGGAGAACCGCGGTCCGCTGACCGAAAAGCTTTTGAGTACAGCCCGGGCCGGTCGGAGTTCCACGGTCCGCGTTTTGAAGAGGAAATTTTAGAGGAGCCGGATTTTGGGGGATGGGGCCGCCGCGGATATTCGGACGGCGGCATACCCTTCTCCCGCATGATGGAACACAAGCGTTTCACTGGAGCGCACAGCTCTGAAACGGCCATTACCCGGAAGCATGCCGGGGAATGGGGACCGGGGCAAGAGCGGTATGATCCGGTGAAAGATGAGAAAACAAAGCGCTCTACCAGCAGTATCTGAAGCTGGCCGAAGTATATCCCAATGTTACGTTTGGCGGACGGCTGGGTGAGCACCGAAGTTGCATAATGGACCAGACCATTGCCGCCGCGGGTGAAAAGGCGAAAGAACTGACGGCAGAGCCGCCCCCCATGACACATATCCCCGAAGCCAACTCGGTGCGTTTACTTGGAAAGGAGGTGAGAAGTCCATGGGCAAAAATCAGAGAGCCCATACCTATTGGAAGCGTCAATACTGCTCTTTGGTGCGTGGGCCTCCAGACAAATGGAACGGGCTGCTGAATCGATAAGCAGCGATAGCAGAGGAAACCAAACCAAATTTGAATGTAATCTGACAGGAGTAAATACAATCATGAAAAAGCAATTCATTGCCAAACTGCTGGTCCTGGTCATGGTCCTGGCCATGGTGCCCGCCACCGCTCTGGCCGTTAGCGCCGCCGGAACCAGCGAAGGCAACAACCCCTATGGCAACAACCCCTACAGCGGGAACAAGGACACCAGTGTGTTCCTTCCCATTGATTCCAACACCTCCACCGCTGCGGCGGCGCTGGGCGCTGACAAGATCGCGGTCGAGGAAGGCGCGGCGGTCATCAATGCGACCGTGACGGATGACGTCGCTACCGTCATGCTGACGGATGCGGCTGTGAAGAAGCTGGCCGACGCTGTTGTGGACGGCAAGATCACGCTGGTAATCAACGGCGAGGACGCGGGCAAGATCAATGTCTGCCTCCCCGCCAGGGCCCTGACTTCCCTGGCCAAGAAAACCAGCGCGGACCTGACCATTGAGAGCTCTGTGGCCACCATCTCCATCTCCAACGACCTGATCACCGCCAAGGCTGGGACTTCCGGCATCGTGAAGGTCACGGCTGAGGCTACCGAGAACGGCGTTGCCGCTTCCCTCTGGGTGAACGGCAAGGAGCTGAAGGATGCCGAGGGCTTCCAGGTTAATCCCTAAAGTATCCTGAACGCCGCTTCCCTTGAAGCGGCGGGCAAAAGAAAGGAAGGGGCTTCGGCCCCTTCCTTCACCAAACTCCCCGGCATAACGGCGGAGGGTTTGGTGAGGGAATCTGTAAATGAGGTGAGATGAAATGACCCGCAAACCCAGGTCTTCCTCCCTGGCATGGTCCGGTTTCCAACAGCTGGACATTGTACTGGGCGCGGCAATGTTTTTCCTGGCGGTCTGCCTGAGCTCGGCGGCCACCGTCAAGGCCGCGGCGATGCTGCTGGTCCCGCTGACCCTGTCTGCGGCGTTTCTGTTCTACGACAGACTGAGGGACCGGCTCAATCCGCCCGTTCTGGCGCTGGGTCTGGTGGTCCTGATGGACGGGGTGAGCGCCTTGTACGCGATCTCGGGAAAATTCGCGCTGAACGAACTGCTGAAGGTGGTCGCCGCGTTTTGTATGGCGCTGCTTCTCCTTGCATTCATCGGGAAAGAAAAACCGGAGCGGAAGGCGGCGTCCGTTCTGGTCGGCAGCGCGGCTGTGGCGGGCCTGGTCAGCATTGATCTGCTTTCCACCCGATGGATCAGCACGCCGGTGCTGACGGTCCTGAGCTGGTTTACTCCCGACTATATGGACCTGAAGGTGGTGGAGGACGGGGCCCGCATGACCTCCGTCTTTATTTATCCCAACGCGTTCGCGGCATGTATGGGGATCGGCGTTCTGCTGGCGCTGGGGCTGGTCGTCACCTCCGAAAAAAAAGGAGAACGGGCGGCCCATCTGGTTTGCCTGTTTATCAACGCCCTGGCCTTTATACTGACCTTCAGTATGGGCGCGTGCGCCATGATTGTTCCGGCTTTTCTGGTGCTTCTGGCGCTGACGGGGAGGGACCAGCGGACAAGTATGCTGATCCTCATGGTCGAGACGCTGGCCGTAACCATGCTGGCGGCCTTTCCCATCTCCCTGACCTCCATGACTGCCTGGGACGGGGTGCGGCCCATTCCCCTGCTGTGCGCGGCCGGCGGCGCGGCGGCGCTGTGCGCCCTGGACCTGCTGGCAGGGCGGCGGCTGGCGGTAAAACTGGCCGGATACGGAAAGACGGTGCTTCTCCTGGCTGCCGCCATCCTGGCGGTCCTGGTGATATTTATTGCCGCCGCCTGCAATTTCACCGCCGGCGTAACCCTCCAGGCAGGGGATTCCCTGCGCCGCTCCGCCTATCCGGCGCCGGGGACCTATACCCTGGAGGCGGAGACAGACGGCGACCCTCTTGTCGTCATCCAGAGTCAGAACCGGTCGGACACCATGATGCATACCAGCTCGGAGCTGTACAGAGGCGCACTTTCTCAGGCGGCGTTCACCGTACCGGAGGACAGCCTGGTCGTGTGGTTTCAATTTACGGCGCGCACAGAGACGCGGCTGGAATCGGCGGGCTTTGCGGGAGAGAACGGCTCGGGAAGCGTCCCGCTGCGTTACCGCCTGCTCCCCGGCTTTATCGCGAACCGGCTCCAGGGACTGCGGGCCAACCAGAACGCCATCCAGCGGTTCGTATTCTTTGAGGACGGTCTCAAGCTGTTCCGCCGCAGCCCGATATTCGGCCTGGGCCTTGGCGCCTATGCAAACGGCGTGACCAGCGTGCAGTCCTTCTACTACTACACCAAATATGCCCACAATCACTATATCCAGACTCTGGTGGAGACAGGGGTCGTGGGGCTGATCCTGTTCCTGGGCCTGCTGATCGTGTCCGCGGCCTCGATCTGGCGGGGGCGGAAACATCCCCTGGCTCCGGCTCTGGGCGCGGCGCTGGCCTTTATGGCCGGTCATGCCATGGTAGAAGGAATATTCTCCTATTTCGCCTCCCTTCCCTTCCTCTTCGGCGTGTTCGCCTCCATTTCCCTGTGCTGCGGGGACGCCCTCCCCATCCCCGCCTGGGCAGAAAAAAAAGCCGCCCGGAACGGACTGGCGCTGGCAGCATGCGCTCTGCTGGGGGTGTTTGGGGTGCTGCTGGGGTGCAATATGGCGGCGCAGAGCATGACGGCCTCGGCGTCGAGTCTGGAGCAGCTGGAGCGGGCCGCTGCGCTGGACCCCTTTGAGAAAGCGGACCATATGCTCACCTATGTGGCGTGGGTCACCGGTACAGAGGCGGACGAGGATGCCCTGCGTCAGGCGGACAAATATGCCGCCCGGCTGGAGAAAATCGACTCCAATACCATCCCCATCTACCTGGCGGAATACTATCTGGACACGGGGCGCACGGAGAAGGGACTGGAGATGACGGAGCGGTATGTGGCCTATGTTTCCTCAGATTCCACCGTATGGCAGAGGGCGTTTGATCTTCTGGAGGAGTATGAGCAGGATACGGCGGAGTACCGGGCGGGCGTCGCCCATATTGTGGGGCTGCTGGACGCCTGGAACGAGGAAAATATGGGCCATATCGTCCTGAACAAACAGGCGCAGGCGTTCATAGACCGGATACTTTTATAATAATAAGAGAGAACGACCATGATCAAAGAAAATCAAAAGCTGCTCAACCGCCTGCATGTACTCAGCGACGGCGCAATTCTGTATCTGTCGCTGCCTGTCGCTTTCTGGATACGCTTTTATATCCTGCCCGGCGGGTACATCTCGGTGGAGCTGTACCAATATCTGCTCCTCGGGATACTGCTTACCCTTGTCCAACTGTTTATCTACGCCGCCTTCGGGCTGTATCAGTCCTTCCGGAGGGGCCGGCTGCGCCAGGAGCTGGAACGCCTCTGGCTGGCCAATCTCCTGGTGATGGCGGCGCTGCTCAGCTTCCTGTTCGTACAGCATTACATTGACTACTCCCGGCTCACCCTGATTATCTGGTTTTTCCTGAGCACGGGGCTGCTGAGCGTCAAGCGGGCGGTACTGCGCCGCGTGCTGCACTATTTCCGGCAAAAGGGCTATAACCAGAAGCACGTGCTTCTGATCGGCGGCGGGGAGATGGCGCGGACCTATTGGAACACGGTGGATAAGGACCGGGAGCTGGGCTACACGGTGATCGGTTATGTGTCATCCCAGCGGGAGAAGAGGATGGGCAAGCGGAAGCGGCTGGGAGGCTATGAGGCGCTGGAGAGTCTCCTGGAAAGCAAGCGTCCGGACGAGGCCGTCTGCGCCATCACCCCGGAGGACTACGGACGGATGCCCGAGATCATCGAAGCCTGTGAGAAGACGGGGACGAAGCTGTCTATTATTCCATCTTATGCGAAATACATGCCCTCCAATCCCCAATTCGACGAGGTGGGGGGCATTCCGATGCTGAATTTCCGGCGTATCCCGCTGGATAACTGGGCCAACGCGTTTTGCAAGCGGGCCATGGATATCATGGGATCGCTGCTGCTGATCCTCTTGTCCTCCCCCGTTATGCTGGTATGCGTGATCGGAGTAAGACTGTCCTCGCCGGGGCCGATTATATTCAAGCAGGAGCGGGTAGGACGGAACAAAAAGCGGTTTTTTATGTACAAATTCCGTTCCATGCGGGTGAACAGCGGACAGGACACACAGTGGAGCACAGACCATGACAGCAGAAAGACAAAATTCGGTGCGTTCATGCGCAAGTGCTCCCTGGACGAGCTCCCCCAGTTCTTCAACGTGCTGAAGGGGGAGATGAGCCTGGTGGGGCCCAGGCCGGAGATCCCCTATTATGTAGAACAGTTCAAACAGGAGGTGCCTCTGTATATGGTGAAGCACCAGGTGCGTCCCGGAATCACGGGATGGGCCCAGGTAAACGGACTGCGGGGAGATACGTCCATCAAGGCCCGGGTGGAGCATGACGTGTATTACATCGAGCACTGGAGCCTGCTGTTCGATATCGAGATCCTGTTAACCACCGTGTTTCGCGGAAAGTTTATGAACAGCGAGGCGCTGGACTGAGGGGAGGGGACGACCATAGATCGTAAGGTCCTGTTTACGGCCTCTACATATTCCCACATCGTGAATTTCCATCTGCCCTATCTGCGCAAATTCCGGGAAGAGGGCTGGACCGTCCACGCAGCCTGCGGGGGCATGGCCATGGATATTCCTTACGCGGATGAGGTGATTCCCTTTCCCCTGGAGAAATCCATGCGGTCTCCCGGAAATTTCAGGGCGGCGGCCGCGCTGCGCGAAAAAATAAAAGAAGAGCGGTACAGCCTCATCACCACGCACACGTCCCTGGCCGCGTTTTTCACCCGGCTGGCGCTGCGGGGGCTGCGGGAGCGTCCGCCGGTGGCCAATATGGTCCATGGATATCTGTTTGACGACGGGACGCCCTGGCTGAAGCGGACTGTGCTGCTGGCGGCAGAGCGGTGGATGGCGCCCGTGACGGACGTGGTGCTGACAATGAACCGATGGGACTACGAGGCGGCGGTCCAATACAAATTGGGTCGAAACGTGATACATATCCCTGGCGTTGGGGTAGATTTCTCGCGTTTGCACACGGCGTCAGCTGACACGCGGCGGCAGCTGAGAACGGAACTGAACATCCCGGACAACGCTTTTGTGCTGCTCTATGCGGCGGAGTTTTCCGCCCGGAAAAGTCAGGCGGTGCTCATCCGGGCCATGGCGCAGCTGCCGGAACATGTTGTGCTGGTATTGGCTGGAGACGGGGCTTTGCAGGATGAGTGCCTGGCGCAGGTCCAACGTCTGGGCGTGGCGGACAGGGTGCGGTTCCCGGGGCATGTAAAGGATATGGGCCAGTGGTACGATATGGCTGACGCGGCGGCGTCCGCCAGCAGGATCGAGGGCCTGCCGTTCAATATCATGGAGGCGATGCATGCCGGGCTTCCAGTGGTTGCAAGCGATGTGAAGGGGCACAGCGACCTGATCGCGGACGGTGAGACGGGACTGTTGTACCCTTACGGCGATGAACAGGCCTGTGCGAAGCAAATCAGGCGGCTGCTGGAGTCGGAAGATTTGCAGCGGCATTTAGGCGGGAATGGCCGGGAAAAAGCGGAGCAATACGCATTGGAGAACGTGTTTTCAGAGGTTTGGGACGCGTATGCCGGGTTATCCGAGGAGGGCATTTACGCCTTGCAGCGCTGATGCTTTTTCTTGAAAGAAGAAGTACCAGCCCAAGCCGCCACGCGGCCATGGGTAACGAGTTTGCGCATCCAATCAGGGAATAGCATAAAAAAAGCCTGACAGGGGCGTACCATGCAGACGCATGGACGCCGCCGCAGTCAGACAGAGCGGACGGGTAGAATCCCTTGCCAACCGCAGGTCCCGGCGGGCGGGGCGGTATGCACACCAGCGGTGTGAATTCCGGCCCGCCCGCCGGGACGCTTTACAGGCAGGGGGCAGAACAGACGCGCCAGCCGGCGGCGCCTGGCGCGCCGGCGCTTCATGACGCGCGGGGAAACAACCGTTGGCAAGGCGGCGAAGAGAGGGGAGGACGCTATGCAGTTATCCGATCATGAACTGAAAACCTTTGAGACCGTCCAGGGCAGTCTGGTCACCTGCCGGCTGCCCTCCGAGGCGTTCCGGGACGGCGGCGGCCATTCCGACGCGTACCGGGTATTCTGCCATGAGAAGTACCCCGGGTGCCGGATGGCGTTTTTGATAAGCGACCGGTACGGCGGCGGCTTCCGGCAGTGCGGCAGCGCGGACGTCCGGAGCGCCTGGCAGGCGCGGTACGGGCAGCTGCTGTACTTCAACTTTTCCCGGAAGCCGTCCTGCATAGAGGTCAAGGGCCGGACGGCGGAGAAGATCGCGGCGGCCTGCGTCTTCCCGGACGGCGGGGATACCATGGAGGTCATGCTGGAGATCGACCTGCGGGACACGCCGGAGGAGGTTCAGAAAGAAATCTACGGGGAATTTGAGGCGCTGGTTGATTCTATCCTGATCGAGGACGCGGCGGACCGGCAGCCGCCGGCCGCTCCCGTGACGGACCATGGGGAGGAAGAACCCGCTGAAAAAAGCGCGGAAACGCCAAAGAAGCCGGTTTCCCTCCGGGTCAGGGAATGGCTCGGCCGCCTTGCGGCCATGCGCCGGCGGCGGTGAGGGACGCCGCGATTTTCTCCACCGCCCCCTCCTCGCTGGCCCCGAACAGGAACAGCTTCCCATTGGAATCCTTCACCAGCAGCCATGGGCCTGCCTGCGGATTGATGCAGAGGGTCACACGGCCCCACTCGCCGCTGCTGAACTGCCCGGTGCAGGCGGTGGAGAGGCCCGTGCCCATGGTACGGGTCAGCCGGGGCAGCTCCTCAATGATCTCCGCCTCCGCGATGTCCGCAAGGGCCACGCTCCAGTGTCCGCCGTAATGGGAGCCTACAAGCTCCGTCTCCGTGACCTCCAGCTCCACCGGGGCATGTTCCATGCCGATCATCCATACCCCCGCCAGCGGGCAGGCCAGCAGTACCGCCAGAATCAGGCCCATGATCACCTGGCCGGACCTCCGGGCCATGTTGAAGGTACTGTTGATTCCTATCCGCGCGTTGACCAGCAGGCGGGTATCGTTGGGGTTGTAGTACATCATCCCCCAGATCCAGTGGTCGTCCTCGTCCACGTAGTATCCCCGGCCGCTGTCCGCCGTCAGCTTCTCCTGCAGGCGGCGGACCCGGAACTCGATGCCGATGACCGCCATGGAGACCGCGAGCCCATAGACCAGAATCACCGCCATGCAGAGCCATATGTGCTCTGAAGTCAGCCACATGCCGACGTTGAGAAATCCTGTCGCCCATGCCGCGACGACCCAGCACTTTCCCCAGTTGTACCGCCTGATCTGGGTCAGCGCAATGGTGCGCTGACTGTTCTCGTCCACCACCTCGGCACGACTGCGGTATAAATATCGGTAGCAGAGGTAGCAAATTGGCACCATCGCCGCGTCAAACATCCACAGTCCCCAGATGCTCCGGTCAAAGAACAGGGGGATCAGACTGATGATAAACGGCGGCAGGAACCACCAGGGGGAAAGCCACCGCATTTCCGCCGCGGCGGCCTTCAGGTCCGTGACCGCCTGGGACGCGTCCTCAGCGTCACGCCGCCAGCCCCGCTCCGCCTTGAGCTTTTGCAGGGCCATGTTGCAGCGGACGTACGGGATGAAAAATACAAGGCAGATTGCCACGGTCCAGAGCATCAGGGCCGTCATCGCGATTCCGACGTCGGAAATAAACAAACCGGGGACCACCGCCGCCAGAGAGGCCAGGCAGGTGATCTTCATTTCTTTTTTGTACCGCTCCAGCAAGGCCAGCACCGCCTCATCCTGCTGCGCCTCATAGGGCAGGGTCACGCCGACGATAATATTTTTCTTGGGCTTGCACTCGTTTTTCAACATGAAATACATGACAGGAACCAGCCAGATCATGCAGCCCCACAAGATAATACTCCAAAACAGCGTCATCTCCCCGACACCTCCTCGTCAAAAATTTTCCCGCAGAGTTCCAGTATCTCTTCCTTCCCCATTCCCGCCAGCCGCAGCTCGCAGATCCTCAGCCGCAGGCCGTCCATGGTTGGCGGGCTTACGCCCCGCTCCGGGATGCGCACCACGGCCCCGTCCCGGCGTCCGGTGGTGACGCAGCCCTCGGCCTTCAGAAGCTGGTACGCCTTACTGGCGGTCATCATGTTGATGCCCGCTTCCTCCGCCAGGGCGCGGACGGTGGGCAGCTTCTCCCCGGGCTTCAGCTCCCCCGACGCGATGGCGGTCACCACCTGGTTCCGGATCTGCTGGTAAATAGGTACATCGCTGTTGAAGTCCAGCCGCAGCAGCATGAGCGCACCTCCTTTGTATTATTTATTATAATACAAACAATACAAAATGTCAACACAAAATGCGGCGCGGAAAGTAACCCGCGCCGCGTCTTTTCATACGGCTTCTCGATTAGAAGCGCGATATCGCTGCCTGTGGGCCGCCTGCGTCCTTCGCCTTGCCGCGCCTCCTTTTTGCTCTTTCTCAACCGCGTCGACTATATCGGCGCGGCTTCCTGTTCTTTCTTCTGATAATACTGCGCCTGGGCCTCCCATAGCGTCTGGTACTTGCCGCCCAGGGCGGAAACCAGCCTGTCGTGGGTGCCCTGCTGGACCACCCGGCCGTGGTCGAACACCGCGATCTCGTCGCAGAACCGGCAGGAGGACAGGCGGTGGGAAATATAGATGGCGGTCTTGTCCTCCACAATGTCGTTGAACCTGGTGTAAACCTCCGCCTCGGCCTCCGGGTCCAGGGCGGCGGTGGGCTCGTCCAGGACGATGAAGGGCGCGTCCTGATACAGCACCCGGGCCAGGGCGATCTTCTGGGCCTCGCCGCCGGAGATCTCCACGCCGTCGTCCTCGAAGTCCCGGTACAGGCAGGTGTCCAGCCCCTTGGGCAGCTCCGCCAGCCGGTCAGCGAAGCCCGCCCGCTTCAGGCACTCCGCCGCCCTCTCCCGGTCGTACTCGATGGCGGCGGCCACGTTCTGCCCCAACGGCTGGGCCAGGAGGCGGAAGTCCTGGAACACCACGGAAAACAGGTCCAGATAGTTGTCATACCGGTATTTCCGGATGTCGATGCCGTTGAGGAGGATTTCCCCCTCGGTGGGGTCGTAGAGACGGCACAGCAGCTTGATGAAGGTGGTCTTGCCGGAGCCGTTCTCCCCCACCACCGCCAGACGCTCGCCAATGCGGAACTTCATGGACACATGCCGCAGGGCCCAGGCGTCCGTGCCGGGGTACCTGAAGGACACGTCCCTGAACTCGATCTCATACTTCCGGTCGGACCGCTTCTCGGTGGTGAGACTGCCCTGGTACATGTTGTTGGGGGTGTCCAGAAACTGGTAGGCCGGTTGAAGGAACTCGGCGTTCTCCCGCATTTCGCCCAGGGTAGACAGCAGGCCGGTCATACCCTCCGCCAATCCCGCCAGCGCGCCCACATACTGGGTCACGGACCCTGCGCCGAAGGCGCCGCCCAGAGCCTTGAGGCCCACGAACAGGTAGACAGCCCCGGTGAACACCCGGCTTACCGCCGTGGAACCGGCCATCAGCAGGCCCATAGGCCCCCGGCCCGCCCGCCCGATGGAGGAATTTGGAAAGAAAGACTGGCAGGCCGGGTCATCCGCTTTCAACCGAAAGAATTCGTCCTGCTGGTAGATACGGATATCCGTGCCCCGCTGGCGTTCCGCCATGGCAATATAGGCGAAAAAGTTCCAGACGCGGTTGCCAAGAGCTCCATCGTATTTGGCCCAATAGGAATGTCCTTTCGTATAGAGCATGGGGGAAACGATCACTGCCGCCAGCAGCAGTCCCAATATCCCCGCCAGGCAGCCCGGATGGTTCAGCCAGGCCAGAGGGCTGTCCTGAGGCACCGGCATGGTGAACAGGCTTACCGACAGGGCCACCGCCCCCAGGATGCGGAACACCGCGTCCACCAGATCACTGAAGTTATTGGCCGCGCGGTTGAAGCCCCAGCCGGCCCAGCTGTTGTTTTGCTCAATTTGATCCAGCAAAGCCTGGGTGGCAGGGTCATCCACGTCGCAGAAATCCATGTCCAGCAGCTTTTTGGCCAAAAGACCGTTCCAGTTGGTATAGCTGGCTTCCAGAAGCGCCCAGTACCGGCGGTGGACCGCCGCCGTTATGAGCGCCGCCGCTGAGGAGGAGATCAACAGGATCACCAGCCATTGCCAAAGCCTCGCCGGATCCCGGCTTCCGGCCAGCTCGTTGACCAGCCGGGCGGTGAAGTACAGCGGAATATAGGGCGTCAGGGCCGCCGCCGTACCTTGGAGGATGAGGAAAATCACATATTGCCGGTCGTTTTTCCACAGAATGGAGAGCGCGCGCCTGTTATGGGCGGCAGCGTCTTTCAGCGGCAGTTTTCCTTTTTTCTCAGACATGCTCCATCGCTCCTTCCTGATAGTATTGGCTCTGAAGATTGAAAAGGTAAGCGTACCGCCCGCCCTTCTCCAGCAGCTCCTCGTGGGTGCCCTCCTCGGCAATGCCGCCTCCCTCCACCAGGAGGATGCGGTCGCAGAACCGGGTAGAGGCCAGCCGGTGGGAGATATACACGCTGGCCCGGTTTCCGGTGAGATCGCTGTACCGCTGGTAGAGATCGCTCTCCGCCAGGGGGTCCAGGGCGGCGGTTGGCTCGTCCAGCACCACCACCGGCGCGTCCTTGTAGAGGGCCCTTGCCAGCATCAGCCGCTGCATCTGTCCGCCGGAGAGGTCCACGCCGTCCAGATACACCTTATGATCCAGGCAGGTGTTTTCCTGCCTGGGCAGCTCCCGGATTTTCTCCGCCAGCCCCGCGCGCTCCAGGCACTCCCACATCCGGGGCAGATCCACATCCACGCTCTGGGCCACGTTCTCCGCGATGGTCCCCGCCAGGACGGAAAACTGCTGGAATACCGCGGAGAAATGCTTATAATAGTCCCGGCGGTTAAACTGCCGGATGTCCTCTCCGTCCAGCAGCACCTGGCCCTCCGTGGGATCGTAGAAGCCGCAGAGGAGCTTGATCAGGGTGGTCTTGCCCGCGCCGTTCCGTCCTACCACCGCCAGCTTCTCGCCGGGGCGGATGGTCAGGCTGACGTGGGAAAGGGTGTCGTGGTCCGCGCCGGGGTAGCGGAAGGTCACGTCCCGCATCTCCAGGGTATACTGGTGGTCCGGCTTTACCGGCAGGGGCCTGCCGTCCTCAAAGCGGAATATCTCCTCTGTATTCAGAAATTCCCGCAGAGCCGATATGTCCAGACTGAACCGGTAAAGCTCCGCGAAACCGGAGAAGATGCCTGTCACCCAGTTGGTGAAGCCGCTGACAGCGGTAAAATACAGGACAAAATCCGCCGCCGTCAACTCTCCCCGCACAGCCAGAACGATAAGCCAGCCGTAGGCGGCGGCGTTCCGCAGAAAGGCGGTCAGCACGTCCAGAGCCTCCGCCCGCAGCACGGACATCTGCGTTCTGATCCGGAAATCCCGATTCAGCCTGGCGTACTTGTCATACAGCTCCGTCAGCCAGGGGCCCAGGCCGAAGATGCGCACGTCCTTGCCCAGCCTGGTATCCTGGCTGCAATCCTTCACATATATCAGCTTGTGCCAGATCTCGCCGTCTTCCTCCCGGTGGCGGTAGCCGTAGGACCGGGCCCGCTTCCCGGCGAAGTAGCTCAGGGCAGCCAGGGCGATGGTTAGCAGGATGATCCACGGCCCCACCGCCGCCAGCAGCAGAAGGTAGACGGCAAAGCTGATGAGATTGGTGGACAGCTCCGTCAGGGTCTTCCAAATGGCCTCAGTTGCCGCGCGGTTGCTGTAGAGAGCCTCCCCCGCCTTCTCACCCCGTTTGAGATACTCCGGGTCCTCTGTGCAGGGAAAAGAGACGCGGCAGAACAGCCTGTGCCTCTCCATGCACAGATTGCTGCGGACCACGATGCGGCTGAAGAGCGTGTTCGTGTCCAGATAAGTCCGCAGGCCGTGTATCCCCACCAGTCCCATGGTGAACCAGAGGATCATCCGGATGAACGCGCCGGGATTGACGCCCCGCTCCACGGCTTCCAGGATGGCCGGGACCACGAACAGCTCCAGCAAATTCGCCCCCACGCCGCAGAAGATCAGACCCAGGACGATTGCCAGAACGCTTTTGCAGTCCCGCCACGCCCGCCCGATCATGAACGCGCAGTTGGAGGCCATGCCATAGACAGGTTTTTTCTTGTTGGTTTTGGGTTCTTTCATGTTTCTCACCTCGGAAAGGAGCATAGCACAAAGTCCCCCGGTTGTGTCAATCGGGGGACGAATTGCTGATATTGGGGGACGAACTGTCAGTCCGCCGCCTGCGGAAGCAGGATCTCCGTGGTAAAGGCCCCGTCCTCGCTGTTGCGGGTCAGGTAGCCCCCCAGGCGGGAGACGATGGCGTCCATGCGGACCAGGCCGAAGCCGTGGCCCTCCCCCTTGGTGGTCCGGAACAGGGAGCCCACCTTCCGCTGCTTGCCCGCCGCCGTGAGGTTGGTGAAGGAGATATACAGCTGGGAGCCCTTCATGTCGATATAGACCCGGATGAGCCGCCTTTCCGCCGGCAGAGCCAGACTGGCCTCGATGGCGTTGTCGAACAGGTTTCCCAGGATGACGCACAGATCCAGCTGGGAAATTTTCAGCGCCACGGGAATGCTGGCATCCGCCTGGACGGGAATCCCTTTGGAGCGGGCCAGGGAAATTTTGCTGTTGAGAATGGCGTCCGCCATGGGATTGCCTGTTTTGACCACCGTGTCCACCGTGGCAAGGTCCGTCTCCAGGGTGTCCAGATAGGCCCGGACGGCCTCCCAGTCGCCTCCGGCGGCGTGGGCCTTCATGGTCTGGATATGGCTGCGGTAGTCGTGCCGCCAGCCCCGCATCTGGCGGTACATGTTCTCCACCTCGGCGTAGTGGATCTCGATCAGTTCCCGCTGGTAGGCGGCCAGGCGCTTATCGATCCATCTGTCAAACAGTCCCATGGGCTTTTGCTCCTTATATCTGTGTAATGATGGCCCGGTTCAGCTTCTCGTACTGCCCCCGGGGCAGGGGGAGGCGTTCCCCGCCGGCCAGCTCCGCCTCCGCCCGGGTCACCCGCCGGACGCAGGTGAGATTGACGATGCAGGACCGCCCGATCCGGTAGAACCGCCGGTCCAGGGAGGCCTCCAGCTCCGCCAGGGGGCGCTTGAGGGTGTAGTCCCGTTTGGCGTGGACGGTGACATAGTTCTGGCGGACGTCCAGATAGCGGATCTCCGGCAGGGGCACCCGGACGGTCTCGCCGGGGAGCTCCAGCGTCAGAAATGCCTCATTCCGGGCCAGGCGGCTGACGGCGCGGGTGAGGACCTGATCAAATTTCTCCTCATTCACCGGCTTCATGAGGTAGTGGAGGGCGGAGACCTCGTAGCCCTCGGCGATGTAGTCGGAATAACCGGTGACAAAGACGATCTGTACGTCCTCGTTGTCCCGCCGGACAGTCCGCGCCAGCTCCACGCCGTCCATGCCGGTCATCTCGATGTCCAGCAGGAGGATGTCGAAGTCCTTCTTTTCCTCATAGCGGAACAGGAACGCCTCCGCCGAGGGGAAGATTTCCAGCTCCACCTCCGCGCCCGTGCGCCGCCCCCACTGTGCGCACAGCTGGGAAATCAGGCGGCCGTCCTCCGCTTTGTCGTCGCAGACGGCGAATTGATAGATCATGACGCTGTCCTCCGTCTCAGTACTTTGGCTTCAGTGTACCATAGCGGATGTTGAATTGCCAGAAGAATTTCCGGGAGCAGACCATGCCGGCAAGGCGGACGGGAGCTCCGGGATATTTATACTATTCCTCGATTAAAAGTGCAATATCGTCACCGGGCAGAAATTCAGGAATTGCAATGGGTTTAGGCTCGGAATAAAAGTTCTTTTTGATACTTTTTCTTTCAAGAAAAAGTATTATTCTCCGCCTCTCTCCCTGACAGGCGTCAGCAGCAGCTCCGTGCCAAAGGGCCGGACTTCCAGCCCCGGGAACCGCCGTCCCAGCAGCTCCGACAGTGTCTCCAATGTCTCCAGCCGCTCTCTCCGGCCGGCCGTCGGCAAAACCGCCGCCCAGCCCTCCCCGGAAACGGAAATCAGCACGACGCCCCCGCTGTCCGTCTCAAAAACCGGGGACAGCGCCAGCAGCGTCTCCGGCACGCCCGCCTCCGCCAGCGCCGCCGGGTCCGGCGGCTGCCGGAGAGCCAGACGGTACATCGCCTCACGGATATTGGGGTACTGGGCCGTTACCACCGTGACCGCCTGGCCGCCGGCGTTCCGGGTAAACCGCACCGTCAGAAATCCGGGACCGCCCAGCTCCGGATGGGCCATGACTGCCTCCAGCTCCCGCACCGCGCCCGCCAGCTCCTCCAGTCCGGCGGGCGCGGCCTCCGGCTGCGGGCGGTGGACCGCGTCCGCCTCCCCGGCGCCGGGCCGGCGGGGAGGCGGAACCCTCCCGCCGAACGCCTGCGCGTACCAGAGACCGGCGGCTGCCGCCAGCAGAACCGCTCCCAGAATAAACCAATGTATCATTGTGCGCCTCCTTGGTTATCTTTTAGAATATATTATAGTATTCTTTTAGACAATTTGCAAGAGGAATCGTTGTCTGTAAGATAACTGCAAAGGGAGCTGATAGAAATGAGCGTGGAGATGCGGGAGCTGGGCGAGGCCATCCGGGCCGCCCGGATGCGGAAGGGACTGACCCAGGAGGCGCTGTCGGAGCTGCTGGACATCACCCCCATACATCTGAAGAATATTGAGAGCTCCCGCCGGAAGCCGTCGGTGCCGCTGCTGTTCTCCTTGATGAGACTGCTGGACTTCTCCGTGGACGCGCTGGTGTTTCCGGAGCGGGGCGGGGCCGGCGTCATCCACACCGACGGACTGCCGGAGGCGGAAGCAGAGGCGCTGGCCAGACTGGCGGACGCCATGCGGCAGACACAGAGAAACCGGAACTGACTTTCTGTCAGTTCCGGTTTCTTCGCGTATCCGCCTGCTTTGCGGAGAAAACGCCCTTTCCTTATCTCTCCAGGAACCGCACCAGCAGCTGGGCGGCCTGGGCGCGGGTGACCGGCCCCTCCGGATTCAGCTTCCCGTTCTCGCCGTTGATGAGCCCCTGCCCCACGGCCCAGGTCATGGCCTCCACAGCCCAGCCGGCGACACTGTTCTGGTCCGGGTAGGCCGCAAGACTGCCGGTGGTACTGCCCAGGGTCCCGTTCAGCCTGGCGCATCGCCAGAGTATCACGGCCAGCTGCTGGCGGGAGACGCTGGCGGCCCCGGCAAATTGGGTCTCGCTCTCGCCGGCGACCAGACCATTCTCGTAGGCCCAGCATACCGCGCCGGCATAGGAAGCCCGGCTGGAGACATCCCGGAAGGGCAGATCGGCCGCCGCCAGACCGGGGGCCGGACTGCCGCTGGCCCGATAGAGGGCCCGGACGATCTCGATCCGGGTGGCCTGGTCCTCGGGACGGAACCGCGACTCCTCGTCCGCCTCCATGATCCCCTTGTCCAGGACCTTGTCCACGGCCTCATGATACCAGGCGGACAGGCTGACGTCCGTTATCAGGAACATGGCGCACCGCTCCGGGGAAACCTGTTCTCCCGCGGCCAGAGCGCCCATATCCAGGGAATAGCCCGCCGTGTTGCCGGCATAGTCCTCGGCGAAGAGATAAATCAGATCCGGGTATTCACCGTCCGGGAAGCTGACGGTGACCGTGCCGCTCTCCCCGGCGGCCTGGGGGAAGAAGGTTTTCTCCCCCAGCATCTGCCGCTCCCGGTCGCCCGCGGCGGCGTAGGCCAGATACTGGTCGTCCCGGAAGGTCAGCGTCAGTTCCGCCGCGTCCCCGTTGAAGGCGGCGGACGCGGTGGGAGCCTGACCGTCCAGCGTCAGGGGGAAGCTCATCTCACGGTAAGCGGCGTACGTATCCTCCAGCAGCCAGCGGAATTCATCGACCGCCCCTAGGCGGACATTCTGCTGATAGGCGGCCACGGCGTCCGCATCGGTATCCAGCCAGGCATAGACGTCCACCCGGACCTTCGTGCCGCCGGGAAGCGGGTTGTCCGAGGCGTCGGCGCCCGCCCAGGAGAAGGATGCCGCGGGCTTAACGCCGCTCTTGGCAACGGTGCTGCGCCCCTTCCAGGTTTCACCGGCGGCGTAATACAGCGTCCCGGTCTCCTGGTCGGAGACCAGCATGACGATCCCCGCGGCATTGCGCAGGGCGTACAGGTCCAGATGCAGCTGCCCGTCCGGAGAAGCACCGGCGTCGGTTTCCTGGCTGGGCATGGCGAAGCGGGCGTCGTCATGGAGGGCATACATATAAGGATTGACGCCCAGCAGACGGCCGTCCTCGGCCGGCTCGGATCCGCCAATGAAAGCCAGATTGGCCCCCAGGTCCGCCTTCAGCTCCGGCAGATACCGGCCGGCGTCCTCCACGTTGTTCCGGCTGCTGGGCGCGGTGGACCCCGCCATGCGGAACCACGCGTCCTGTACGTCACGGAAATCCAGGGGCTCCAGCACAGGAGCGGCGTCCCAGTCGCCGCAGTAGCCCAGGAAAGCGGCGTGGACGGACTGGCCGCCGCCGGAGGCGGTGACGTAGCCCTCCACATAGAAGCCGTTGGGGAACACCGCCGACAGCTCCCGGCGCAGGGAGTCGCTGACGGTCAGGGTCAGGGAGACTTCCGTCTCACCTCCCGCCGGGACGGTGACAGATTTGCTGCCGTCTATCGTAACGCCGCCGGTAATATCCCGGGCGGTAAGCGCGCTGTAGAGGGCCCCTTCCCGTTCCTCGCAGGCGTCCGTCAGGACGGTGGTGCGCAGGGAGACGGCAACGGCTTTCTGCCCGAGATTACGCAGGGTAAAGGACAGGGTGAATTTGCCCTCCGCGCTTTCTCCCGGCTCCGCCAGGGGGTTCAGGATGACCAGATCGCTGGACGCGGCGGCGGACAGATTTGCCAGGCCCGCGCCCTGCTTCCGGGGGGAGACGGGGACGCCGCCGGCGTCCTCGAGCACCTGGGCAGTGCTCTCCAGCAGCCCCAGGGCCAGCCGGGCGGCCTGGGGCCTGTCCGTCACGCCCCGCTCCCGCAGGATCTGGAGCAGGGTGGCGAAAAGGCCGGCGGCGCTGGGGGAAGCCATGGAGGTGCCGTAGTCGCTGCGGTACAGGTCATCGCCGGAAGCGCTGGCGGAGACGGATGGGCCGCCAAAGGCCAGCAGCGCCGGCGCCAGATGCAGTCCGGAGGCGGGACCCCAGGAGGAGTAATCCGCCGGGGCCGCCCCGCTTCCCGCGCCGGAGGCCGCGCCTATGGCCACCGCCCCCCGATAGCTGGCGGGAGCGCAGGTGGAGCCATAGTCGGTGTAGGCGGCGGCGGGCAGCCTGGGCAGCCAGGATTTCTCCGCCGCGGCGGTGTTATCGTTGCCCGCGGCGCAGCAGACAATGACCCCGGATTCCGCCATCTGGGCGAAGGCCCGGCAGTACACGCCGTCCAGGGCCTGGTCCTGGACAAAGCCCGCGCCGGTGCTGATGGAGATGTTGATCACGTCCGCCCCCAGATTCCAGGCGTCCTCCAGGGCCCGCAGGACGATGGAGTCGTCGGCGCCGCTGTTGGCCCCGTCGGGGAAGATCTTCATGCTGAGGATCTGGGCTCCCGGCGCCCCGCCCCGGAAACGGACAGAGCCGTCCTGGTTCAGCGCGTAGCCAGCCGCCAGAGCGGTGACGTGGGTGCCGTGGCCGTTGGTGGAGGATACGTCGTTATCCCGGCCATAGTAATCGTAGGCGAAGGGAATACGCGTGGATACATAGCGTCCCGACGTATTGCCCCTGGCGGCGGCGTAAGCGTCTACATCCGCCTGACTGAGGGCGGGCGCAGTCATCAGAGAGTCGTCGGCAAATGCCTCGTGGCTGGTCAGCAGGCCGGTGTCCAGCACGGCAATGACCGTGCCGTCCCCCGTATAGCCCTGCTCCCACAGCTTGTCCGCGCCCATCAGCTTCCAACCCTCGTCTGTGGGCAGCGGCCCGTCCTGTCCGGCGGATGTCAGGGGAGCCTCGTAGGTCCGGGCGGGGCGCACGTCGGCTACGCCGGGCAGGGCTCTGAGCCGCTCCAGGGCCTGGGGCGCGGCGTCCGCGGCCGCGCCGGAGAGAAACGTATCATAGCGCCAGAGAAGCTCCACGCCCTCCGTCCGGGCAATGGCCGCTTCCAGCTCCGCCGGATTGGCGGCGTCCCCGTAGAGGATGATGACGCGCTGCGTCCCGTCTTCTGCCGGAGCCTCCGCCGCACGGGCGAAGGAGGACAGGGCCAGAACGGCCAGCAGGGTGAACAGAAGCGTCCATCTGGCCTTGTTTTTATGTATCATAAGCGGCGACCTCCAAAGATTGATGTCCATATTGTACTATATTTTCACAGACCAGGCAACTGCTAAATCAAGGAACCCGGCAAACGCAGAGAAACCGGAACTGACAGAAAGTCCGTTCCGGTTTCTCTGCGCTTCGGTTTGTTTTTATAAGTCGTCCGCGTCCTGCACGGGCACCTCATACGGGTCCGCCGGGGTTCCCGTGTAGCTGCCCTGGGGGTCCGTTTTGGCCGACTGCCAGATGGTCAGGTCCATGGCCTTCTCCATCGGCTCCGCCGGCTTCTTATCCTTTTTCTTCTCCATCACGCAATCTCTCCCTCCGGACTCATTCGTCCACAGGTAGTTTGCCCAATTTTCGCGTTATATGTGCTTCCGGTAAGCGAGATAATGCCCCACCAGCTGGAAACCCAGCTCCGGCAGGATGCGGTCCTCGTCGCTGCCGGGGTCTACGAAAAAGTACAGGTGCGCCGCTCCCGTCCGCTTGCCCTCGTTCAGGATTCGCTTCAGCAGCCGATGAAACAGGCCCTCATGGAATTGTCCGTCCTCGCAGTTCAGAGAGAAAATCTCATAGCCGCCGTCGGGCTCATGGGTCGCTATGATCTCCCCGGCGACGCCGTCCTCCTCCGCCACAAAGATGTCCCATTCAGAGAGGTTCTCCCGGAGCCGCCGGCAGTTCCAGTACATGTCCGCGTCAAAGCTCTGATAAATGCGCTGGAACTTTTCAAAATTCTCCTCTGTGATCCGCTCCACGCCGGGATCATCCGGCTCCGGCGTGTACTGGCTGAAAAGGAGATGGTAGTCGTTCAAATCGTCCAGCACAGAAAATCCGGACTGCTCCAGCCAGGATATCGCCTCCCGGTTCGCCGCCGGGAAGCCCATGGTCCAGTCGCAGCCGGAATAGCGGGCCGTCAGATAATCGGACAGCTCTTCCAGCGCCCCGGCGGTGTTCCGCCGGACGCAGCAGGCGCGGAAACCAAGATAGCGGCCCTCGGGCCAATCGTAATAGTGTATCCAGCCCTCCGCCCGGCCGTTTTCCTGGTAGAGCAGGATTTGTTCGCCCGGCCTGGAAAAGCCCTTTCTGGCCGCGATGATGAAATCTTCTTTGGTCTTGACTCCGTCAAAGTAGGCGGGATACCCGGACCGTGTGGGGTCCAGGGCCAGCTCGCAGGCAAAGTCGATGTACTTGTCAAAATCCTTCTCTTGCAGAGGTACTAACATGTTGTATCCTCCATTTTATGCCACAGGGACCGCCGCCGGGGACCGTCATTGTCCGGCCTGCGCCCGGCCAACGACCGGTCCGGCAGTGCCGCTTTGCGTCACTGCCTGGACAATGAGCTTCACGCCCTCCATCCGCTGGATCTCCACGGTCTCCCCCTTGGGGATGATCTCACCGTCCGCGCTGCGGGCGGTCCAGGTCTTGCCGTCCGCGTACACCGCGCCGGTGGATTGGCCGTTGTTGACGGTCTCCGTGACCAGGCCCTCCATGCCCAGCAGCCGGTCGGCGTTGGTGGGAATCTTGTGGGGATCGGCGTATTTTTTTGCCAGGGGCCGGGCTACGGCGGCCACTACGATGGACACGCCCACGAACAGCAGCAGCTGCGCCTGGAGGGACGCGCCGAAGTAGGCGGCGAACACCGCTGTCAGCGCGCCCACGGCGCACCAGACGGAAACCAGGGCCATGGTAGCCATTTCCAGGAAAGCGGCCAGGGCCGTAACGGCCAGCCAGATCCAAACCATGAAATGCGTCATATCGAAATCCCTCCTGTTCAATGATTTATTCTTCAAATGTGCTGACGATATTATACTATATGCCGTCCGCCCTGTCAATGTGGGGAAACGTGGCAGCAAAGGAGCGGACCCAAGGGGGGCCCGCTCCTTTTACGGCATTTTATTCATCCGGTATATATTCCAGAATATCCTCCACCCGGCAATCCAGGAGCTTGCATAACTGATGGATCGTATTTGTCGAAACGCTGTTCCCGCTCTTGATGGAATAGTAGGTGGCCCGGTTGAATCCCATTTTTTGTAACCGATAAGATGTGATACCCTTTTTCTCCATTGTCCTGAACAGCGGCTCATAACTTATCATATCAGCAATCTCCACCATCATCTGCCTGTCAATAAAAGATTATAGATTTGATAGATGGACTTGCATATGTCTAAATATTTAAGTATAATGTGAGCAAGGAGGTAAATCGTATGAGCTATTTTGATGGGATTATTCCCGAAGCCTGCCGCAATTGCTTTTCCTGGGACGGACATAAATGGGTGCAGGTAGATTCCTGGTTATGCGATGAATGCGACTATATGCTGGATATGTTTCCGATGATTGACAGCGACAAAGAGCGCGAACGAGAAAGATGGCAGCTGCTGACCACGATGGAAAAGCCTGTCTGGAGACTGTGCGACGCCTGCGAATAGCGCAAAGGAGCGGACCCGCTGCCGGGTCCGCTCCAAATTTTAACACAAGGCAAAACGCAGTTTTGCCGCAAAAAGTTTTTTCTTTTGGTACTTTTCTTTTTTTCAAAAAAGAAAAGTACAGATGCCTTACTTCTTGCTCAGATACTCGTCAATGGCCGCGGCGGCGGTCTTGCCCGCGCCCATGGCCAGGATGACGGTAGCCGCGCCGGTAACGGCGTCGCCGCCGGCGTACACGGCCTCACGGCTGGTCAGACCGTCCTCATTGACGATGATGCCGCCCCGCTTGTTGATCTCCAGTCCCTTGGTGGTGGACTTGATGAGCGGGTTGGGGCTGGTGCCCAGGGCCATGATGACGCAGTCCATCTCCATCTCGAACTCGCTGCCCTCCTTGACGATAGGACGGCGGCGGCCGGAAGCGTCAGGCTCACCCAGCTCCATTTCCACGCACTTGAGGCCAACCACGGAGCCGTTCCTGGGATCCCGCTTGTCCTCGGGATTGTTGTAGCCCAGGATCTCGGTGGGGTTGTTGAGGGTCTTGAAGATGATGCCCTCCTCCTTGGCGTGCTCCACCTCCTCGGCACGGGCGGGCAGCTCGGCCTCGGAGCGGCGGTAGACGATGTACACATCGGCCCCCAGGCGGCGGGAGCACCGGGCGGCGTCCATGGCCACGTTGCCGCCGCCCACCACCGCCACCTTCTTGCCCTTCAGGGGCATGATGGGGGTGTCGGAGCCTTCCCGGTAGGCCTTCATCAGGTTGATGCGGGTCAGGAACTCGTTGGCGGAATACACGCCCTTCAGGTTCTCGCCGGGGATGTTCATGAACTTGGGCAGGCCCGCGCCGGAGCCGATGAACACGGCCTCAAAGCCGAACTCCTCCATCAGCTCGTCGATGGTGATGGACCGTCCGATGACCACGTTGGTCTCGATCTTCACGCCCAGCTCCTTCAGCCCGTCCACTTCCTTCTGGACGATGGACTTGGGCAGACGGAACTCAGGGATGCCGTACACCAGCACGCCGCCGGCCAGGTGCAGGGCCTCGTACACGGTGACCTCGTACCCCTTCCGGGCCAGGTCGCCGGCGCAGGTCAGGCCGGAGGGGCCGGAGCCGATGACGGCCACCCTGTGACCGTTGGAGGCGGGCTTCACGGGCTTCTCGGCGGAGTTTGCGTTGTGCCAGTCGGCCACGAACCGCTCCAGGCGGCCGATGCCCACGCTCTCATGCTTGATGCCCCGGACGCACTTACTCTCGCACTGGGTCTCCTGGGGGCAGACGCGGCCGCACACGGCGGGCAGGGCGCTGTCCTGGGCGATGATCTGATAGGCGGCCTCGAAGTCGCCCTCGGCCACCTTGGCGATGAACTCGGGGATATGGATCTTCACCGGGCAGCCGGAGACGCAGGGCATGTTCTTGCAGTTGAGGCACCGCTGGGCCTCGTCGATGGCCTGCTCTTTGGTGTAGCCCAGGGCTACCTCTTCAAAGTTGCCGCTGCGGACCACAGGGTCCTGGTGGGGCATGGGGTTCTTATCCGGACGCATATTAGCCATCTTATTTTACCTCCTGCTTGAACAGATTGCACGTCTCTTCCCGGGCATGGAGCTCGAAATCGCGGTACATGGCGCCGCGGGCCATGGACTCGTCGAAGTCCACCAGATGGCCGTCGAACTCGGGGCCGTCCACGCAGGCGAACTTGGTCTCGCCGCCCACGGTGAGGCGGCAGCCGCCGCACATGCCGGTGCCGTCGATCATGATGGGGTTCATGCTGACCACGGTGGGGATGTTGTACTCCTTGGTGAGCAGGCAGACGAACTTCATCATGATGACCGGGCCGATGGCGATGACCTTGTCATATTTCGCGCCCGCCTCGATCTGCTCTCTGAGCAGGTCGGTGACCAGGGCCTTCTTGCCGTAGGAGCCGTCGTCGGTGCCGATGATGAGGTTGGTGCTGGCGGCCTCGAACTCGTCCTTGAGGATAATGAGATCCTTGCTGCGGAAGCCCACGATCAGGTCCACGTGGCAGCCCACGTCGTGGAGCTTCTTGGCCACGGGATAGGCGATGGCGGTGCCCACGCCGCCGCCGATGACGGCCACGCGCTTGAGGCCCTCGGTCTCGGTGGCCTTGCCCAGGGGGCCCACGAAGTCCTGGAGGTACTCGCCCTCGCTTTTGTGGTTCAGCTTCTCGGTGGTAGCGCCCACGATCTGGAAGATGATGGTGACGGTGCCGGTTTCGCGGTTATAGTCCGCGATGGTCAGGGGGATGCGCTCGCCGTTTTCATCCACACGGAGGATGATGAACTGGCCGGGCTCGCACTTCCGGGCCACGGCGGGGGCCTCGACCTCCATGAGGGTCACGGTGGGGTTCAGAACCCGTTTTTTTACGATCCGATACATAGTGTGTCCTCTTTCCACTCAGATTCGGTTGCTTTGTTTTTTTGTACGCCTCCGGCGGCGAAGTAACGTCCCTCCGGGCGCACGTCACCATTTTAACACAGTGTTTTTGCCGCGTCAATTTGATTTCCGGAGTTTTTTGTGGTTTTGTTGGAAAAAGGGGCCGCTTTTTTGCGTCCCTGACGGCTCCGGGACGCGCTTCCCCTAGAGCAGCAGGCAAAGGCCATGGACCAGTATACACAGCCCCATCCCCACGGCGGTGGGCAGAGCCACCGCCAGGGCCGTCCACTTCAGGCTCTTCGTCTCCTTCCAGATTGTAAAGCACGTGGTCCCGCAGGGGAAGTGGAACAGGGTAAAGATCAGCGCGCAGACCGCCGTGCCGGAGGTCCAGCCATGGGCCGCCAGAACCCCGTGGAGCTGGGAAAGGCTGGCGTAGTCCGTCAGAGTCCCGGCGGACAGGTATCCCATCAGGATGCAGGGCACCACGATCTCATTGGCGGGAAAGCCCAGAAGGAAGGCCAGAAGGATGAAGCCATCCAGCCCCATCAGGGACCCCAGCGGCTCAAAAAAATCCGCCAGAAGAACCAGGATGCTGACCCCGCCGGCGGTCACGTTGGCGGCGATCCAGATGAGCAGTCCCGCCGGGGCCGCCACCGCCACCGCCCGGCCCAGCACGAACAGCGTCCGGTCCAGGATGGACCGCACCAGCACCTGTCCCACCTGGGGGGCCCGATAGGGGGGCAGCTCCAGGGAGAAGGAGGAGTTCTCCCCCCGCAGGGCCGTGGCGGCCAGGAACCGGCTGGCCCACAGGGTCATGGCCACCGCCAGCACGATGGCCCCCATCAGCATTGCCGCCGAGGCCAGGGAGCTGAAAAGCCCCGAACCGGTGACGAAGAACATGGCGATCAGCGCCGTCAGGGTGGGCAGACGGCCGTTGCAGGGGATGAAGGCGTTGGTGAGGATGGCGATCAGCCGTTCCCGGGGGCTCTGGATGATCCGGCAGCCCATGACGCCGCAGGCGTTGCAGCCCAGCCCCATGCACATGGTCAGGCTCTGCCGCCCGTGGGCCCCGGCCTTCCGGAAAAAGTGGTCCAGGTTGAATGCCACCCTGGGCAGATACCCCGCGTCCTCCAGCAGGGTGAACAGGGGGAAGAAAATCGCCATGGGCGGCAGCATGACGGATACCACCCACGCCACCGTCCGGTACACCCCGTCCGTCAGGGCGCTTTCCAGCCACCAGGGCGCGTGAAGGGCTCCGAGCAGGCTCCGCAGGGGCTCCTGCCAGCC
Source organism: Oscillibacter sp. (assembly GCA_014799925.1). Taxonomy (GTDB): domain Bacteria; phylum Bacillota; class Clostridia; order Oscillospirales; family Oscillospiraceae; genus Pelethomonas. The sequence goes on along the minus strand of JAAVHC010000033.1, from coordinate 17,493 downwards.
CAGGAGCAGGCCGCTGAGCCACTCCGACGGCGCGTTGGCCCCCACCATGGTCAGCCACAGGATCCCGGCCAGCAGCAGGAGCATGGCGGGGATCCCGGTTTTCCGGCTGGTCAGCAGCCGGTCCAGCGTCCGGTCCCGCCGGGCGGCGGTCCCGGCGTCCATGGCGGCCGCCTTTCCGGCGATGGCCCCGGCGCGGGCCATGAACGCCGCCGCGCGCCCCTCGGCGCAGTTCGCGCAGTCCCCGGCGCAGACGGGGAGGGCCCGCTCCGGCCTGGGGCCGGGACGCAGCGCCGCGTCCTCCACCGCCTGCCGCAGCGCGCCCAGCCCCTGCCCGCCCCTGGCGGCTGCGCCCACCACCGGGCAGCCCAGCTCCCGCTCCAGGATCTCCAGGTCCACCCGGATCCCCTTTTTCTCCGCCTCGTCCAGCAGATTGACGCACAGCACCACCGGCCATGCGGTCTCCAGGATTTGCAGCGTCAGGGCCAGGTTCCGCTCCAGGCAGGTGGCGTCCGCCACCACCAGAGTCATGTCGGCCTCCCCGGACAGCAGGTAGTCCCGGGTGACCTCCTCCTCGGCGGAACCCGGATGGAGGGAATAGGTCCCCGGCAGATCCACCAGGGTATAGGTTCTGTTGTGGTATGTATAGGTTCCCCGCGCGGTCTCCACCGTCTTTCCCGGCCAGTTGCCGGTGTGCTGGCGGAGATTGGTCAGGGCGTTGAAGACGGTGGATTTTCCCACGTTGGGGTTGCCCACCAGGGCAATGACTTGATTTTCTCCAGGCATCCGATGTCCCCTCCTTGTTGGTCTCCTGACAATGTATGCGGAGAGGGGAAACAGGGTGCCCCCCGCCGGGCTCCGGCGGGGGGCGGATCGTTTACAGTCCCTGGGCGATCATGGCCTCGGAGATTTTCCTGAATGCGGCGATGTCGTTGCCCGCGATCAGGTCGTAGCCCAGGCCGTATTCCTCCGCGGCGGCGGCGGACGCGTCGTAGATCCGGCTCATGATGCCCCGCAGCTTCTCGTCCACTTCCTTCCGGGACCAGCTGTAGCGGATGGCGTTCTGGGCCATCTCCAGGGCGGACACGGCCACGCCGCCGGACCCGCTGGCCTTGGCCCCGGCGGTGAGGATCCTGGGGCTGAGCCGCAGCAGCTTCAGCGCCTCGGCGGTGGCGGGCATGTTGGCCCCCTCCACGTAGTAGCGGACGTTATTGGCGATAATCAGCACCGCGTCCTCCACGCCCAGCTCGTTCTGGGTGGCGCAGGGGATGGCCGCGTCGCCGGGGACCTCCCAGGGCTTCTTGCCGGGGAAGAATTCCACGCCGAACCGGTCCGCGTAGGCCTCCACCCGGTCCTCGCCGCTGTAGCGCATCTTCACCATGAAGTCGTATTTCTCCTGGGTGGCCACGCCGTCGGGGTCGTAGATATAGCCGTCGGGGCCGGAGAGGGTGACCACCCTGCCGCCCAGCTCGGCTGCCTTGCGGCACACGCCCCAGCTCATGTTGCCGAAGCCGGAGACGATGAGTTTTTTGCCCTCCAGGGTCTCTCCCTGATGCTCCAGCATCCGGGCCAGGAAGTACACGGTGCCGAAGCCCGCCGCCTCCTGGCGGATGCGGCTGCCGCCGTAGGTGAGGCCCTTGCCGGTAAGGGCGGAGCTTTCCGCCCGGCCCGTCACCTTCTTGTACGCGCCGTAGAGCCAGCCCACCTCGCGGCTCCCCACGCCGATGTCCCCGGCGGGCACGTCGGTGTCCGCTCCGATATAGCGGTACAGGGCGTACATGAAGGCCTGACAGAAGCGCATGATCTCCCGGTTGGACTTCCCCCTTGGGTCGAAATCCGCGCCGCCGGCGGCTCCGCCGATGGGCAGGCCGGTGAGGGCGTTCTTATAGGTCTGCTCGAAGCCCAGGAATTTCACCACCGAGGGCGTGACGCCGGGGTGGAACCGCAGGCCCCCCTTGTAGGGGCCGATGGCGGAATTGAACTGGACCCGGTAGCCGTGGTTGGTATGGGTGACGCCGCTGTCGTCCACCCAGGGGATGAGGAAGGAGAACATCCGCTCCGGCTCCACCATGCGGGTGATGAGGTCCAGGCGCTCATAGCGGGGGTTCTCCGTGGCGGGAGCGATCATCTCCAGCCAGGTGTTCACGCATTGGAGATACTCCGGCTCATGGCCGTACTGCTTCGCCAGATTCTCCTGCACGCGGGCGATATAGTCATTCATCTTTATTACAACTCCTTACTATCTCAAGGAAAAAGCCTCGCAGAGTTTCGCGCATAGGCGCGAAATAAATTTCAATCGTTTTTCCGGCGGCGTGTACCGTGATTGTGTATGACCACATCGAGTGGTCATACACAATCTAATTCTGCACGGGCACTCGATGTGCCCGTTGCAGAATCGCAGGAAAAACACTTTGCGGGCCGCGCTCGGCCCGGACCTGGGCAGCCACAGGCTGCCGGGGCGGTCGTTCAGCGAAGCTGAATGACCGCCCACTCAAAACAAGTGGCGCAGCCACTTGTTTTGAATCAGACAATTCCATATGCCAGCATAGACTCGCCGACCTTTAAAAATCCCGCGATATTGGCCCCCGCCACCAGATTGCCGGGGGCGCCGTACCGGGCGGCGGCGCTGCTGGCGTTGTGGTAGAGGTCCACCATGATCTTCTTCAGGTGTTCGTCCACCTCCTGGAAGGTCCAGTAGAAGCGCATGGAGTTCTGGCTCATCTCCAGGGCGGAGGTGGCCACGCCGCCGGCGTTGGCGGCCTTGGCGGGGGCGAAGAGGACGCCGGCGGACTGGAAGGCGTGGACCGCCTCCGGCGTGCTGGGCATGTTGGCTCCCTCGGCCACGCAGAAGCAGCCGTTTGCGATGAGGGCTTTGGCGCTCTGCTCGTCCAGCTCGTTCTGGGTGGCGCAGGGCAGGGCGATGCCGCAGGGGATGTTCCAGATGTCCCGGCACCCGGCGTGGTACTCGGCGTTGGGATGGGTGTCCAGATAGGCGGAGATGCGCTTGCGCTCCACCTCCTTGAGCTGCTTGATGCAGGCGAGGTCGATGCCGTCCCTGTCGTAGATATACCCGCCGGAGTCGCTCATGGCGACGACCCTGGCTCCCAGCTGGGTCGCCTTCTCGCAGGCGTAGATGGCCACGTTGCCGGACCCGGAGATGACCACGGTGGCCCCCTCGAAGCTCCTGCCAGCGTCCTTCAGCATACAGTCGGTGAAGTAGCACAGGCCGTACCCGGTGGCCTCCGTCCGGGCCAGGGAGCCGCCGTAGGTGAGGCCCTTGCCGGTGAGGACCCCGGTAAACTCGTTGCGCAGGCGCTTGTACTGGCCGAAGAGGTAGCCGATTTCCCGGCCGCCCACGCCGATGTCCCCGGCGGGCACGTCGGTGTCCGGCCCGATATACTTGAACAGCTCCGTCATGAAGCTCTGGCAGAAGCGCATGACCTCCAGGTCGGTCTTGCCCTTGGGGTCGAAGTCGCTGCCGCCCTTGCCGCCGCCGATGGGCAGGCCGGTGAGGCTGTTCTTGAAGATCTGCTCGAAGCCCAGGAACTTGATGATGCCCTCATAGACGCTGGGGTGGAACCGCAGTCCGCCCTTGTAGGGTCCGATGGCGGAGTTGAACTGGACCCGGAAGCCCCGGTTGACGTGGATCTGCCCCTTCTCGTCCTCCCAGGGCACCCGGAACTTGATGATCCTCTCCGGCTCCACCAGGCAGTCCATGATGCCCTCCCTGATAAACTCGGGGCGGGCCTCCACCACGGGGACCAGGCTCTCCAGGACCTCCCGCACGGCCTGGTGGAACTCCGGCTCGGCGGGGTTCCGGGCGACGACGCGGTCCATCAGGCCGCTTAAATACTCGTTTTGAATACTCATAGCTCATTACCTCCAAATCAGATGCCGGCGGGGAGGCGGTCCTCCCGCCGGAGCTTTAATTGATTAAATCGTAACACAGTTTTTTGGCTCCCGTCAATGTTTTTTTCGCCGTTTTGGAAAGGTTTGTCTGCTTACACAAAACATTTGTCTTTGCACGGCGTTCTTTTGGCGGTTCTTGCGGCGCGAACCCGCTGCATACAGACGGTATTTTCCCCGGAGAAAGTATTCGCGCGCCCCGGACGGTTGATTCGGCGTTATAGACAAAATTTTGATTTTGACGCGGAATGCCTGCTTCAGTGGGAAAAGCAGGGAAAATCAAAGCAAAAAAGGAGCGTAAAATGTAAGAGCCGCAAAAAGCCGGCCTTGCTCGTCCCTGGATTTTTACGCCCTCTTCATGATTTTGCCGAATTTAGAAAAACGGTTTTCCTTGCAGCCGCTTTGTGCTATAATAGATAAAAATGCAGCGGCCCGTAAGCCGCGGGGAGGTAGAAGATGGGGCTTTTTGACTTTTTCAAACACGGAACGGAAGAGCAGGGGGCGGAAAACACCCCGAACAGGACGGAGATGGAAATCTATTCCGGTATGCGGGTCGAAGTGACGACGATGGAAGGTCATCTGCTTTTTGTGGCAAGGCTGATGTGCCCGCGGGACTTCGAGCCGGAGCTGCAGCAATATTCTGCGCTTTCCACCTCTGAAGAGCCGGAGCCCATGTCCGTCAAAATCCGCGGTTATCTGGACCGGGAGAAAAAAGCCGTTTACATGGAGGGGACCATCATACCGCAGCCGGAGCGCATATGGCGGGTGGAGAATCTGATCGTTGTCAGAACCGAGAATGACCGCGCGTTCTTCCGCCTGAATACGAACATTGACGCCACGGCCACGATATTTGAGGGAGACGACGCCGGGGAGAAGCCCTGCAAGCTGCTGAATATCAGCGTGGGCGGCGCGTTCATTACCTCCCGTTTCCCCTTTCAGGAGGGCGACACATTCCTGCTGAAGTTCAAATTGATGGAGAGTGAGGAGGTCTCTTCCATGTACTGCCAGGTGCTTCGCATTATCGACAAAGAAACCTCTTTCCCGAAATACGGATGCCAGTTTCTGGCGCTGAACGAAGCCGACCAGGCCCGGATCGCGCAAAGTATTTTTACTGTCCAGCGCAAGCAGCGCCACCCCTACTGACTTGCCGGCGGATGGATGAGGCCCCCGCGGATGTGCGGGGGCTCATTTTTTCTTGCATTTTTGTCCAAACCCGGATATACTGTTTTTGAAAAAATCCGTTGGGAGGGGAACGCGTTGATTTTCCACATTCTGGCCGTCGGCGACGTAGTGGGCGAGCAGGGCCTCGCCCATCTGGAGAGGAGCCTGCGGCCCTTCAGGAAGCTGAAGGATATTCAATTCACCGTGGTGAACGGGGAGAACGCCTCCGGCACCGGCGTCACTCCGGACCAGGTGGAGCGGCTGTACAAGGCCGGGGCGGACGTGGTGACCCTGGGGAACCATACCTTCGGCAGGATGAAAATCACGGACCGGCTGGAGGAGGACCCCTATCTGCTGCGCCCCGCCAACTACACGGGCCGCGCCCCCGGGCGGGGCTGGGGGATTTACGACTGCTGCCGGGTGGAGATCGGGGTCATGAGCCTCATTGGCCGGTGCGGCCTGGAGTGGGGGGCGGACAACCCCTTTGCCGCGGCGGACCGGCTTTTGCGGGAGGAGCGTCCCCGCTTTGTCCTGGTGGACTTCCATGCCGAGGCAACCAGTGAGAAGCTGGCCATGGGCTATTACCTGGACGGCCGGGTCTCCGCCCTCTGGGGCACCCATACCCACGTGCCCACCGCCGACGAGCGGGTCATGCCCGGGGGCACGGGGTACATCACCGACCTGGGGATGACCGGGCCCATCGAGAGCGTGCTGGGCATCCGCCCGGAGCAGAGCGTGGAGCAGTTTCTGGGCGGTCTGCCGGGGCGGTATCAGGTGGCGGACGGCCCCTGTAAGATGCAGGGCGCGGTGTTCACCCTCGACAGCGGAACGGGGCTGTGCGTGGGCGTGGAAAGGGTGGATATCCGATGACGGGAGAACAGATGTGGGCGGAATTTGCCGCCCGAAAGAACATAGAAGACACGGATTACGAGGCCTGGGCCTTCGGCGATCATGCGGACCTGCTGGCGCGTCTGACCCTGGAGGGGGTGAAGACCGCCACCTCCTCCGCCCTCCCCGCCTACGAACGGGAGGGAGAGCCTCTGCCGGAGGCGGGGGAGTACAGCGTGATCCTGGACGGCCGGGATGAGGCGGTGTGCGTCATCCTGACGGAGCGGGTGACGGTGGTTCCCTTCCGGGAGATCGGCGCGGAGCACGCCCGCCGGGAGGGCGAGGGCGACCTGTCCCTGGCCTGGTGGCGGCGGGTACACGAGGCGTTTTTTACGCGGGAGCTGGCCCGGATGGGGCAGGCGTTCACCCCGGACATGCCGGTGGTCTGCGAGGAGTTCCGGCGGGTCTGGCCGGAGTGAGGAGGAGCTATGCCGAAAATCATACATGCCGCGGACTTTCATCTGGACAGCGCTTTCGGCGGCCTGCCCACCGAGAAGGCCAGGGAGCGCCGCCGGGAGAGCCGGGAGCTGGCGGACCGTCTGGCGGAGCTGGTCCGGGTGGAGAGGGCGGATCTGGTGCTGCTCAGCGGCGACCTGTTTGACGGGGAGCGGGTGTTTCCGGAGACCCTGGAGCGGCTGAAGGCCGCCCTGGCCCGGATGGCCTGTCCGGTGTTCATCTCGCCGGGGAACCACGACCCCTACACCTCCCGCAGCCCCTACGCCCTGGGCCCCTGGCCGGACAATGTGTGCATCTTCCGGGAGGAGGGGCTGTCGTCGGCAGCCCTGCCGGAGCTGAACTGCGTGGTGTACGGCGGAGCCTTTACCGGGCCGGAGCGGACGGGCCAGGCCCTGGCGGACCTCTCCCTGCCCCGGGACGGCAGGACCCATATCCTCTGCCTCCACGGCGACGTGGGCGCTCCCGGCAGCGCCTATGGCCCCATCCTCCGGGAGCAGCTGGCCGCCAGCGGCCTGAGCTACGCGGCCCTGGGGCACATCCATCAGTACAGCGGCGTGCGGCGGGACGGAGGCACGTTCTGGGCCTATCCCGGCTGTCCGGAGGGACGGGGATTTGACGAGTTGGGGGACAAAGGCGTGCTGGCGGGAACGGTGGAGCCGGACGGCGCGGCGCTGCGGTTTGTCCCGCTGTGCCGGCGGCGCTACCGGATTCTGGAGGCGGACGTAACCGGGTCCTCTCCCGGAGAGGCCCTGGAGGCCGTGATTCCGGAGACGGCGGCCCAGGATGTCTGCCGGATCGTGTTCACCGGCGAGGCCGACGAGCGGGGTGTGGACCTCCCCGTGCTGGAGAGCGCTTACCGGTCGAAATTCTACGCCCTGGAGCTGCGGGATAAGACGAGGCCGGCCGGCCGCCTGTGGGAGCGGGCCGGAGAGGACTCGCTGCGGGGGCTGTTTCTCCGGGAGATGAAGGAGCGGTATGACGCGGCCCCGGACGAGGCGGTCCGGGAGGAGGTCGCGCTGGCGGTCCGGTTTGGACTGGCGGCGCTGGAGGGCAGGGACATCGGGTGAGCGGTGTCCCCTTGCCGGGAAACGGGGCGTTACTTTTCCCTCGTGGGAAAAGTAACCAAAAGCACGCTCAAGGGGCCAAAGCCCCTTGAGAATCCCCGAATTTATTTATTTACGCTCCGACGTACCTGGTTTGATTCTACCGGCAGCACCGATCAGAACGCGCCGGATTGTTCGTCTACCCACTTGTTCTAACGAGACCCAGAGGAAGCTAAGCCGTTGCTCTAATCGGTGCTCACCACCGCCGGGAGTCCCCAAAGCCATACGGTAGGGGCTGCCGACGACATCGTCGGGTAGCCGCTTCGCCCGTCAAACCACACCCGCAGCCCGGTTTAGTCCGGGCAGACTACAGGACCCGCGCAAAACAAATAAAAAATAAGGCGTCGCCTGCGGCGACGCCCAGAGGAGTCCAGAACCATAGGTTCTGGTGTGTTTTTGGTTACTTTTTGCACAAGCAAAAAGTAACCGCGGGTCCGGGCTGCGTAAGCCCGGAGTAACGAATAGAAACAACTCCCCTTGCCGCCGGAGGCGGCAGAGGAGAAAGAGGAACAACAATGGAGAAGAAAAAAATCCTTCTGATTGGCACCGGAGGCACCATTGCCTCCGAAATGGGGGAGAGCGGCCTCTCCCCGGAGCTGACCAGCGAGCAGCTCCTGAAGTATATCCCCGACATCTCGGGGATCTGCCGGATATCCTGCCTCCAGCTCTTCAGTCTGGACAGCACCAACATCCAGCCCAAGCACTGGGCCCGCATCGCCGGGGCCATCCGGCAGAATTACCGGGAGTTTGACGGCTTTGTCATCGCCCACGGCACCGACACCATGGCCTACACCGCCGCGGGGCTCAGCTATCTGGTCCAGGGCAGTCCCAAGCCCATTGTGCTGACGGGGGCTCAGAAGCCCATTGGCTTTGAGACCACCGACAGCAAGCAGAACCTCCGGGACGCGGTGACCGTGGCCGCGTCGGACATGGCCGGGGTCCTGCTGGTGTTCAACGGCAAGATCATCATGGGCACCCGGGCCCGGAAGACCCGCAGCAAGAGCTTCGAGGCGTTCTCCAGCATCAACTACCCGCTTCTGGGCATGGTGCGGGACGGGCGCATCATCCGGTATATCCGGCCGGAGGCGCGGGCCGTGCCCCAGTTTTACGGTGAGGTAAACCCCAAAGTGGCGCTGATGAAGCTGATCCCCGGGGCGGACTGCGGCGCGGCGGCCTACCTTTTGGAGCACAACGACGCGCTGATTATTGAGAGCTTCGGCGTGGGCGGCCTGCCCACCTACAAGGCCGGGGACTATTACGACACCGTGAAGGCGGGGCTGGACGCGGGCAAGACGGTGGTCATGACCACTCAGGTGGAGAACGAGGGCAGCGACCTGGCGGTGTACCACGTGGGCAGCTCCATCAAGCGGAACCTGCCGATTCTGGAGGCCTACGACATGACCACGGAGGCGGTGTGCGCCAAGCTCATGTGGATTCTGAGCCAGACCACCGACCGGAAGTGGGTGGAGGATCTGTTCTACACTCCGGTGGCCTGCGACATCCTGGCGGGGATATAGATATGGTCTTATTGATCGCGGGCGCGTCCCACACAGGGAAGACCGCCCTGGCGCAGAGACTGATGGAGAAGTACGGATACCCGTACCTCTCCATCGACCATCTGAAAATGGGGTTGATCCGCAGCGGACATACGGACCTGACGCCGGAGAGCGGCGATCAGGACCTGACGGACTACCTGTGGCCCATTGTCAGGGAGATGGTCAAGACCGCCGTTGAGAACAGGCAGAACCTGATCGTGGAGGGCTGCTATATCCCATTCGACTGGACAAAAGGCTTTGAAGAGGAATATCTCCGGCACATCAGGTACCGCTGCCTGGTCATGAGCGAGGCGTATATACGAGGTCACTTCGACGACATCCGGAAGTACGCCAGCACGATCGAGGAGCGGCTGGACGATTCCTGCTGCACCATGGAGACCGTGCTGCGGGACAACGCGGAAACGCTGAAGCAGTGCCGTCTGCACCATGCGGACTATATCCTGATCGACGACGTATATCACATAGATATAGAGCTGTAGGGCCTCACTCCTCGAACCTGGGCCCCAGCAGTACCCACGCCGCGCCGCACAGGATCCCGCCCACGGGGTAGATGGCCGCCGCCGTTTCCCACTTGTCATAGGACAGCCCCAGGAAGAGATACAGCGCGGTAGCCAGCAGCATGATAACGGCGCAGGCGGTGGCGGCGCGGCGGCGCTTCGCCCTGTCCTCCGGGGAGGGGTTGTTCTCCCAGTTGTATTCGGGGATATTGTATTTGGCCGCCATCATCCCGCCGTAGATCAAAAACCACACCGCTCCCGCCACGATCAGCAGGAACGCTGTTCCCGCAATGGTCTCGTAGGGCTCCCGCTCGGGGAAGAACGCGAAGGTCAGGATCATCAGGAACACGCCGAAGAGGATGGCCCCCACGCCTCCGGCGATGTACCAGACGAACCGGCGGCGGAAATCCGCCTTCTGCTTCTCGGTGTAGAAATCCGTGATGACGGGGTGCTGCTTGCGGAATTGTTCCTCCTCGATGCCGCTGGCGATGAAGACCACCACCGCCGCCGTTATAATCAGGAAGAACGCCGCCATGCACAGCATCCCGGCCTGCCCTTCGCCGGTCAGGCTGGCCAGACAGAAGACGGCGACGCCCGCGATAATGGCGGCCACCCCGCTGGCGATCTTCCGGGCGAAAGCGGTCATGAAGCGGTCGTACCCGGCGGTATCCTCGCCCGAGGACCGCTCCACGCTGCCCCGCAGAAGGGTGTCCAGGTCCACATGGAACATGTCGCAGAGCTTTAAGATGGTATCCATTTCGGGGTAGCTTGCGCCGGACTCCCATTTGGAGACGGACTGGCGGCTTACGTCCAGGCGCTCGGCAAGCTGTTCCTGCGTCACGCCCTCCCGGGCGCGGAGAAATTGAAGATTTTCGGCTAAAGACATTGCTGCGTCCTCCTTGTTGAGATGGGCCTATGGTACCCGCGCGGGGACGTAAAATCCAGCGATACGCGGTTGCGTTTGAGTGGATGGGATGTAAACTTGCGGTTGCATCGCCCGTTTTGGGCCAATTATAGCACAAAATCCACGCGGAACGCAAATCCGCCCCCAGCACCCCGGGAGTCCCCAAAGCAATACGGTAGGGGCTATCAGTGACCACACTAAAATAGACACGGAAGGCCCATACGCGGACGGCAGTCCGAGCGGCAAACCGGATTGTGCCGCGGGCGCAAAAATAATATCCCGTCATTCAGGAAGGTTCTTAGGAAACGTAGTTTCCTAAGCCCGCTTTTGCCTGCTTTTCGCGGGGTCGAAAAGCAGGCCGCCGTCCGGGCGCGGGAGCCCGGTCTATCGAACGGAAGAATCAAAGCTTACTATGCGCGGGGACGTCATTTAGCTGCCTTCGGCATCTAAACGACCATCCCGGCGCGAAGAAAGGAACCATCAGATTATGTACAAATTCTTCGCCTACATATCCCGCATGAAATACATCACCCGCTGGTCCCTGATGCGCAGCAGCGTGCAGGAGAACATCCAGGAGCACAGCCACATGGCGGCGGTGCTGGCCCACGCTTTGGGGGTCATCCGCCGGGACGTATTCGGGAAGGACTGCGACCCCGACGCCTGCGCGTCGGCGGCTCTGTTCCACGACGCCTCCGAGATCTTCACCGGCGACCTGCCCACGCCCATCAAGTACCACACTCCCGCCATCCGGGAGGCCTACCGGCAGGTGGAGGCGGAGGCCACAGAGAAACTGCTGCTAATGCTGCCGGAGGAGCTGCGCCCCGCCTACGCCCCCCTGCTTCGGGAGGAGGACGGGGAGGTCCGGCGCATTGTCAAGGCCGCGGACAAGCTCTCCGCCTACATCAAGTGCCTGGAGGAGCTGGAGGCGGGGAACAACGAGTTTGACGACGCCGCCAGGGAGACTCTGGAGGCCCTTCGGGCCATGGAGATGGAGGAGGTCGTCTGGTTCCTGGACCACTTTGCCGAGGCCTTCGGGATGACGCTGGACGGGCTGCAAAGGGGCTGACCCCTGAGGGCGGGCATTTGTGCCCGCTCTTGATTGGCGTTATGTCAAAAAAATTATGGCTTTCCTCCGGATATTTGCAAGAAAACACTTGCCATATCAGGAGAATTGTGGTATTCTTTGAGACAGGATGAGTAGACCAGAGTGGACTTTTCGGTCCGCTTTTTTTCTTGACTAATTTTCATTGGAGAAAATTCCTTCTGCCGCGCACAAATGTCGTTCGGTGGGCGAATTGAGGAGAAACCATGGCAAAAATAACGGAACTGGTAACGAAGCTGGCCCTCCCCGTGGTGGAGGAGGCCGGGTGCGAGCTGTGGGACGTGGAGTACGTCCGGGAGGCCGGGACCTGGTTTCTGCGGATCTATATCGACAAGGAGGCCGGCGTGGACATTCTGGACTGCGAGCGCGTCAGCCGGACGCTCAGCGACCTGCTGGACGAGGCGGACCCCATTGAGGGGAGCTATACCCTGGAGGTGTCCTCCGCCGGGGCGGAGCGGCCCCTGAAGCGGCCCGGCGACTATGAGCGGTTCATGGGCAGCCCCGTGGCGGTGAAGCTCTATAAGGCCAGGGACGGCCGGAAGGAGTTCGCCGGGGTGCTGGCCGGGTATGACGATGGAGCCGTCACCATCACCGTGGGCGGGACGGATATGACCTTTGCCGAAAACGAGGTGGCCCTGTGCCGCCTGCGGGTTGAGTTTTAATACGGTTTCTCGTTTGAATGATTTCTTTCGTAACCGGGTGGAAATCCGGGATTTGCAATGGGTTTAGTCTCGTATAGATTGTGCAATGACCGCATCGAGCGGTCATGCACAATCTATTCTGCACGGCCACTCGATGTGGCCGTTGCAGAATTACAAGTTCTTTTTGATACTTCTTTCAAGAAAAAGTATAAGAGCTGGAATAGGAGTAAACGACATGAAATGTGATGAAATCTTCGCCGCGCTGGATCTGCTGGAAAAGGAGCGCGGCATCTCCCCCACCTTCATGATGGATAAGATCATCCAGGCCCTGACCACCGCTTATAAGAAGGACCACGAGGGCGTGGAGAACGTGATCGTGGACGTGGACGAGGTGAAAAAGGACCTGAAGATGTACGTCCAGAAGGAGATCGTGGAGGAAGTGGCGAATCCCGGCGCCCAGATGAGCCTGGAAGAGGCCCGGGCCCGGTACGGCCGGATAGACGTGGGCGGCGTGGTGAATATTCCCGTGGACAACGTGGAATTCGGGCGCATCGCCGCCGGAAACGGCAAGCAGGTGATCATCCAGGGCCTGCGGGAGGCCGAGCGTGGCATGGTTTACGACGAGTTCAACTCCAAGCAGCACGAGATCCTCACCGGCGTGGTCAGCCGTCTGGACCCCCGCACGGGCAACGTCTCTCTGCGCATCGGCACCGGACCGGAGTCCACGGAGGCCATGCTGGCCTCCGGAGAGCAGATCAAAACCGAGGAGCTGGTGGAGGGCCAGCATGTGAAGGTGTACGTGGTGGAGGTCCGCCGCAGCACCCGCGGCCCCCAGGTGCTCATTTCCCGGACCCATCCGGGACTGGTGAAGCGGCTGTTTGAGCTGGAGGTCCCGGAGATTTTCGACGGCGTGGTGGAGGTGAAGTCCATCGCCCGTGAGGCGGGCAGCCGCACCAAGATGGCGGTATGGAGCAGCGACGAGGCCATCGACCCCATCGGCGCCTGCGTGGGCCCGGCCGGCCAGCGGGTGGGCGCCATTGTGAACGAGCTGCGGGGCGAGAAGATCGACATCGTCAAATACAGCGAGGACCCCGCTCAGTTTATTGCCGCCGCTCTGGCTCCCGCCGACGTGGTGGATGTGCAGCTGGCCGACGAGGGGAAGATGTGCCGGGTCATCGTGCCGGACGATCAGTTGTCCCTGGCCATTGGCAAGGAGGGCCAGAACGCCCGCCTGGCCGCCCGCCTGACGGGGTATAAGATTGACATCAAGCCGCAGTCCTACAAGGAAGAGGAGTGATGCCTCTGCCCCTGCCGGGGGCGGGGACGTTGGTTACTTTTCCCTCGTGGGAAAAGTAACCAAAAGCACGCTCAAGGGGGCCCGCCCCCTTGAGAATCCCCGAATGATTTGTTTATTGGCACAACGTGGTGCGCTGATTCTCCTGATCCTGCCTATCAGAACCCGCCGGTGCCTATCGTCTACCCACGGATTCTAATGTACCCGGAGGAAGCTAAGCCGCTTCTGGTCGGACCGTACACCACCGCCGGGAGAACCCGAAGCAATACGGCAGGGACTCCTGGCAGCATCGTTGGGCAGCCGCTTCGCCCAACGAACCCCACGGGGCCCCCGCGCGAGCCCAGCGAAGCGGGTCGCGTGGGGAAGAGGAGGGGCAAAGTAACGGAGTGCAGTTTTCGGCTTGCGCCGGAAACGGAACGGAGTGAATTTCGCCCCGACGAGGTTAGTCCGGACGGACTACAGGACCCGCGCAAAACAAATAACCCCCGTAATTATAAGGGAATCCAAAACCGTATGGTTTTGGTGGCTTTTTGCTTACTTTTTGTCCACACAAAAAGTAAGCCCGGGGTCCGGGGCTGGGAAAGCCCCGGGCTATCGGGCAGAAACAATCGCCCCTGCCGCCGGAGGCGGCAAGAAGGAGCCTGCCTATGCAGAAACCAAGAAAAATCCCCCAGCGCCAGTGCCTGGGCTGCCGGGAGATGAAAAACAAGAGGGACCTGATCCGCGTGGTCCGCTCCCCGGAGGGGGAAATCTCCCTGGACTTCAGGGGTAAGAAACCGGGACGGGGCGCTTACGTGTGCCCCGAACCGGCCTGTCTTGCCAGGGCAAAGAAGTCCCGCGCCCTGGAGCGCGCCTTCAGCGCGGCGATCCCCCCCGAGGTCTATGACCAGCTGGAAGAACAGATGAGGGAAGAACGTCATGAGTAACGACGCTCTTCTGATGACCGGCATGGCCCTCCGGGCGGGGCGGCTGGAGGTGGGGGACGAAGCGGCGGGAGACGCCTGTCAGTGCAAGCGCTGCCGCCTGCTCCTGGTGGCGGCGGACGCCGGCGAGAGCGCCCGGCGGCGGGCCGCCCGCTTTGCCGAAGAGGGCCAGTGCCTTCTGGCGGAGCTTCCCTGCTCCAGGGAGGAGCTGGGCGCGGCTCTGGGCAGGAAATCCTGCGCCATGGCGGCGGTCACGGACCTGGGCCTGGCCCGGGCCATTGTGGAGAGGCTGGCCCAGGCGGACCCGGAGGCATTCGGCGAAACGGCGGAGCGGCTGCGTCTCAAGGCGGCGCGCGCCGCCCGGCGGAAAGAGAAAAAACCGGGGGACCCGCGGCGGAAAAAGACCGCCGGGAGACCCGTTCAATATAACAGGAAGCATAAGAAATAGGGAATCACACACGGGAGGTGGCCTGATTGGGCATTGTGAATAAGTATAAAGTAAACGAGCTGGCGAAGGATTTTGGAATGCAGACCAAGCAGATTATCGAGATTCTTGGCAAATATTTTTCCACGCAGAAAAAGTCCGGCCAGAATCTGGATGAGCGGGAGCTGAACCTTGTTTTTGAGTATCTCACCCAGAATCATCAGGTGAGCGACATCAAGACCATTTACGCGGACACGCCTCCGGCGGAGACGCCCGCGCCTGCTCCGTCCGCCGCGCCCGCGAAGGAGGCGGCCAGGCCGAAGACTGCCGGCCGCGCCCAGCAGACGCCGGCCAGGCCGGCGGCGCAGTCCCAGGCCGCTCAGCCGCAGCGGCCCCAGGCCGCGGCGCAGAAGCCCCAGCAGCAGAGCGCGGCCCAGCCGCAGCAGCCCGCCTCCCGGGTGCCCAAGACCAAGGTGGTGGACACCCGCAAGGCCACCAACGTCAATCTGGACAAGTACGACGAGAAGCTCCAGGACATGGCCGACCGGAGCGACCGTTCCGGCGGCGGCCGCCGGGACCGGGATCAGGGCAAGGAGAAGTTCCGCAACGCCGGCGGCAAGAAGCGGGGTCAGATGTCCTTCTCCAACAAGCGCAAGCAGGAGGAGGCCGAAAAAATGCGCCGCCTCCAGCTGGAGATTGCCAAGAAGACGCCTCTGACTGTGAAAATTCCCGATGAGATCAGCGTGGGCGAGCTGGCCAGCCGGATGAAGAAGACCGGGGCCGAGGTGGTCAAGTGCCTGATGAAGAACGGCGTCATGGCCTCCCTGAGCCAGATCATCGACTTCGACACTGCCGCCATCACCGCCGAGGAGATGGGATGCAGGGTGGAGAAAGAGGTGGTGGTCACCATTGAGGAGAAGCTCATTGACACCGCCGAGGATAAGCCGGAGGACCTGGTTCCCCGCGCCCCCGTGGTGGTGGTCATGGGCCACGTGGACCACGGCAAGACCTCCCTGCTGGACTATATCCGCTCTGCCAGCGTCGCCAAGGGCGAGGCCGGCGGCATTACCCAGCATATCGGCGCTTATCAGACGGAGATAGGCGGCAAGCCCATCACCTTCCTGGATACCCCCGGCCACGAGGCGTTTACCTCCATGCGGGCCCGGGGCGCCATGGTGACGGACATTGCCATCCTGGTGGTGGCCGCCGAGGACGGCATCATGCCCCAGACCGTGGAGTCCATCAACCACGCCAAGGCGGCGAACATTCCCATTATCGTGGCCATCAGCAAGATGGATAAGCCGGAGGCCAACCCGGAGCGCATCAAGCAGCAGCTCACCGAGTACGAGCTGGTAGCCGAGGAGTGGGGCGGCCAGACCATCATCTGCCCCATCTCCGCCAAGACCGGCATGGGCATTGACAGCCTGCTGGAGATGGTGACCCTCACCGCCGAGGTGGCGGAGCTGAAGGCCAACCCCAACCGCGCCGCCCAGGGCACGGTGGTGGAGGCCCGGCTGGACAAGGGCCGGGGCCCCGTGGCCACTCTGCTGGTGCAGAACGGCACCCTTCACGCCGGGGATATCATCATTGCCGGGACCGCCGTGGGCCGCGTGCGGGCCATGGTGGATGACAAGGGCAGCCGCCTGACAGAGGCCGGACCGTCCGTGCCTGTGGAGATCACTGGTCTGGGCGAGGTGCCCGGCGCGGGCAGTCCCTTCAACGCCGTGGCCGACGAGCGTCTGGCCCGGGAGCTGGTAGAGCAGCGCAAGGCGGAGGAGCGCGCCAAGGCCAACGCGCCCATTCAGAAGGTCAGCCTGGAGGATCTGTTCAGCCAGATCCAGGCCGGCGAGGTCAAGGACCTGAACATCATTGTGAAGGCCGACGTTCAGGGCTCCGCGGAGGCGGTGAAGGCCAGTCTGGAGAAGCTGAGCAACGAGGAGGTCCGGGTCCGGGTCATCCACTCCGGCGTGGGCGCCATCAGCGAGAGCGACGTGATGCTGGCGTCTACCTCCAAGGCCATCATCGTGGGCTTCAACGTGCGGCCCGACGCCTCCGCCCGGGACAACGCCGCCCGGAGCAACGTGGACATGCGGATGTACCGGGTGATCTACGACGCCATCAACGAGGTGGAGGCCGCCATGAAGGGCATGCTGGCCCCCAAGTTCCGGGAGGCCCTGATCGGCCACGCGGAGATCCGGCAGACCTACAAGGTGTCCGGCGTGGGCACCGTGGCGGGCTGCTATGTTCAGGACGGCAAGATCCAGCGTTCCTGCCAGGTGCGCATTGTCCGGGACGGCATCGTCATCCACGAGGGGATGCTGGCGTCCCTCCAGCGGTTCAAGGACGCCGTCAAGGAGGTTGCCTCCGGGTACGAGTGCGGTATGTCCATTGAGAAATTCAATGACATTAAAGAAGGGGATATCATCGAGTGCTTCGTCATGGAGCAGATCGAGGTGTGATTCCTTGTAAATATAGCAGCATCGAAGGGCGGGCTTCTATGCCCGCCCTTCGTCTTTTTCCAATTCCGCCATCGAAAAGCTCATCCTCCTGGCGAAATTTTTTGACGTTCTACGGATTATATCGTAACCGCAGTTCAAAATCAGTAAAGTTTAGGGCCGCCCAGGATTATGCATGACCCCTC
>JAAVHC010000001.1 GCA_014799925.1 Oscillibacter sp. | reverse complement strand
AAAAGAATCTTCTCTTCCATCCCGTCCGCATTCCGGCTGTACTTGCTGATGATCTTCGGCTCAAAACTGCCCTTCCGGTCCCGGGGAACCTTGATGTCCACTTCCCCCAGCTGCGTCTTCACCGTCTCCCGGGAGTACCCATTCCGATAGTTTGGCGTTGCCTCGGACGCCTCCGCACTCTGGCACCGTTCCCGCCCCAGTTCCTCGTCCAGTTCTACCTCCATGGCAGTCTGAACCACGTCCCGGAACATTTCCTTCATGGCGGTCATGATCTCCGCTGTGCTGGTAAACTGCTGACTCTTGACATACTCTTTCAGTAATTCCGCTGGTGCTGTATTCATTTTCTTCGTCTCCTTCTTGTTCTCCAGCCGCATGACATGGTTCTCCACACCCTGCTCCACGTTCATGACGTACTCCCGCACATAGTGGAACACTGGGCGGTAAAACGGCTTCTTCATCAGCTTAAAGAACTCCACCGGCTTCCCGCTGGCCTTGACCGCCAACGCCTGAGCAAAGGCCGTCGTCGTCTCCGTCAGGAGGGAGGCCGCTACCTCCTGCTGACCAAAGAGCTGCCGTTGGGTGAGAAGGTAGTGGCGCTGCTGCCGTTTATAAGGCCCATTTCATAGCAGTCCTTCACGGTCGAGGCATACCATGCGTTATCGGGTACGTCGATAAACTGCCCTGGCGTGTAGGTTCTACTTCTGGTGAAGCCCTCCGCCCTGGCGTTCTGTGGCAAAAGCGCTAGAACTATGGCCACAGCCAGGAATGTGCTGAGCAATCTCTTCTTCATCACTTTGGTCTCCTTTCAAATATAATCGTACTTTTCTGTAGGTGGATTTTATCCGCAGAAAATTTCTGTAGAGGTATTGAAAATTGGAGATATGCGTAGTATTCTGTTCTTAATTGAAAGGAGGAAAGGATTTACAGAAAAGTACACGTTCCTGTAAAAATCCCCTGCTTACAACAACTTGGTATTTTCGTAAATCTCCGCCCGACAGCGGCCTGCGTGGTCCGCCAAACCGGAAGTCTCTTACTTTCGCCGCCCCAACCCTAAGCCGCCGGAGGCGGCCCACGAGTAACGAGTTTGCGCTTCTAATCAGGGAATAGTAAAATCCCCCGGAGGATTCTCCTCCGGGGGTGCATTTTTCCTGTTCGATTACTCCAGCGCCGCCTGAGTCGCCTCCCGGCGGTACTGGTGGGTATAGAGGCTGTAGTACTCGCCCCGCCGGGCCATCAGCTCCTCGTGGGTGCCGCTCTCCAGAATCTGTCCGTTGTGGATGACCAGGATGCGGTCGGCGGAACGGATCGTGCTCAGACGGTGGGCCACCACGAAGCTAGTCCGGCCCGCCAGCACCGTCTGGATGGCGTCCTGAATCAGTGCCTCCGTCTCGGTGTCGATGCTGCTGGTGGCCTCGTCCAGGACGAAGATCCTGGGATCCGCCAGCAGGACCCGGGCCAGGCTGAGCAGCTGCTTCTGCCCCGTGGACAGCTTGCCTCCCCCCTCCCCTACCTGGGTATCATATCCATTGGGCAGGTTCAGAATGAATTCCTCCGCGTGGACCGTCTGCGCGGCCCGGTGAATCTCCTCATCCGTGGCATCCGGCTTGGCAAAGCGCAGATTGTCCGCCACGGTCCCGGAAAACAGGTGGGGCGACTGGAGCACATACCCCAGGCTGGATTGCAGCCACAGCTGACTCCGCTGACGATAGTCCGTACCGTCGATGCGGACCTCGCCCTCGCTGGGTTCGTAAAACCGGCAGACCAGGTTGACAATGGTGGTCTTTCCCGCGCCGGTCTCCCCCACCAGGGCCACGTTCTGCCCCGGCTCCACGGTGAGGTTGAAGTTCCGCAGGACCTCCTCCCCGCTCTTGTAGCGGAAGGTCACGTCCTTGAACTCCACCCTGCCCTGGATGTCCGGCCAGTTCTCCCGCTTCCCGTGGAACAGGTCGCCATAGCGGGCGACGATCTCCGGACTGTCCTTTACGTCGGACTCGGTGTCCAGCAGGTCGATGACCCGCTCGGCGCTGGCCTGGGCGGCCTGCATCTCCCCCAGGATCCGGGCCAGGGACTGGATGGGGTCAAAAAGCTGTGTGGTGTAGCTGATGAACGCCGCCAGAGTGCCCAGGTCGATGATCCCGGCAAACACCTCCACGCCGCCCCGCCAAAGGGCCAGGGCGGTGGCGATGGCCCCCAGGTTGACCACCAGGGGCATGAAGATGGCGCTGAGCGTGGCGGCCCGGATGGCGGCGGTCCGCATCTCGCCGGTGACGGCCTCAAACTCCACCTGAGCGGCCTCCTCACGGGCCAGAGTCTTGTTGGTGACCGCGCCCATGACGCCTTCATTGAAAGCGCCGGTGATGCGGCTGTTGGCCTTGCGGACAATGCGCTGCTGGCGCAGGATGCGCCGCTGGAAGTACCGGCACAGCACCGCCAGCACCGGCGTGATGGCCAGCACCAAAAGGCCCAGCTTCCAGTTCATCATCAGCAGCACAATGATCACGCCGATGGCGAAGAACAGAGCCCACATCACGTCCACCACGCTCCAGGCGATCATCTCCGACAGACGGGCCACGTCGCTGCCCAGCCGGGCCATGAGCCAGCCCACGCTGGTGGTGTCGTAGTAGCTGAAGGAGAGCTGCTGCAAATGAGTGAACGCCTCCTGCCGGATGTCATAGCAGATGTCCATCTCCAGCCGTCCGGCTCCCCGGACGAACAGCATCACACCCACACCCTGGGCAACCACCGTGACGACATAGGCAACCCCAAACAGGCCCAGGCCCTCCGTGGTCCCCCCGGTGATAAAGCGGTTGATGGCGTACCGGCTGAACTGCGGATAAGCCAGGTCCGCCAGAGAAACCACCAGCAGCACCAGAATGGTGCGCAGCACGCGCGCCTTGTATTTCAGGCCGTAGTCCACCAGGCGCTTCCAGACCTTCAGGTCGATTTTTTCGTTGTCCGCGTGGCGGATTTCCTCCTTCATCATACGGCCACACCTCCTTCCATGGCCTCGTCCAGCTCGTTCTGAATGGTACAAATGCGCCGGTACAGCCCCTCCTGAGCCGCCAGCTCCTGGTGGGTCCCCCGCTGGATGACGCTTCCGTTTTCCAGCACCAGGATGGTATCCGCGCCCCGCAGGGTGGAAATCCGGTGGCTGATGAGGATGGTGGTACCGGTATCGCGCCGGAGAAGCGCCTCCCGGATGGCGGCGTCGGTCTCCGCGTCCACGGCGCTGAGAGAGTCGTCAAAAATGCAGATGGGCGTCTTCTGAACCAGCATCCGGGCAATGGCCACCCGCTGCTTCTGTCCGCCGGAGAGAGTCACGCCCCTCTCCCCCACCATCGTGTCATAGCCCTCGGCAAAGCCCTGGATCACGTCGTGGATACAGGCGGTGCGGGCCGCGTCAAACCGCTCCTCCTCGCCGGCGGAGGGGTCGCCCAGGGCGATGTTCTCCCCGATGGTCCGGCTGAAGAGGAAGGGCTCCTGCAAAACGATGCCCACGTGCCGCCGCAGGTAGTCCCGGCGGATATCCGCGATGTCCACGCCGTCAATCAGAATCTGTCCGCCGGTAGGGGCGTAGAGCCGCTGGAGCAGATGGACCAGGGTGCTCTTGCCGCTGCCGGTGCTGCCCAGAATGCCGACGGTCCGGCCGGGTTCCACCGAGAAGTCCACGTGGTGCAGGATCTCCCCGCCGTCGGGATAGGCGAAGGACACGTCCCGGAACTCCAGGCCGCCCTGGATGGGCGGCGTAAGGGCCTTGCCCGGCTCTTCCTCCTGGGGCGCGGTCAGGATCTCATCCAGACGCTTCAGGGACACGTCCGCCTTCGCCAGGTCCGCCAGGATGCGGCCCAGCTGGCGCATGGGGAAGGTCAGCATACTGGAATAGGTGGAGAACAGCATCATGGTCCCCAGGCTGATGTCCCCCCGGACCGTCAGGTAGACGCCCACCAGCGTCACCAGGGTAATCTGCAAATAGCCCATGATGTCCGACGAGCCCCAGTAGACGCCCATCAGGTTGTTCAGCCGCAGGGACTTGCGGCGGTAGTCCTGGTTCAGGCCGGTGAATTTTTCCAATTCCTGGCTCTGCCGGGCGAAGGTGCGGACTACCCGCATCCCGGTCAGGTTCTCCTGCAAAGCGGTGGTCATGGCTCCCTCCGACTCATCCACGGTCAGAAACAGCTTCTGGACCCCCTTGGAATAGAAAAAGGAGAAAATAAGCAGCAGCGGCAGCAGCGAGCAGGCCACCAGCGTCAGCTGCCGGTGGATGGGCCACATGATGGACAGCGCCACCAGCGCCATCACAGCGGTGCGCACCACCTCCATCAGCTGCATCTGCATGAACCGCCGCACGGTCTCCACATCGGAGGTACACCGCTGGACCAGATCGCCGGTGCTGCTGGCCTTATGCCAGGCGTAGGGCGCGCGGACCAGGCGCTTATACAGCGCGTCCCGCAGCGCCTTGGACAGCCCCTCTCCGCCCAGGGCGGAGCACCGGCCCCGGGCGTAGGCGAACACGCCGTTGAGCCCCTGGATCAGCAGCACCGCCAGCGCGGGCAGCCACAGGTTTGCGGCCAGGAAGTCCCGCCCGCCCAGTCCGTCGATCCAGCTCTGGAGCCAGGCGGGCAGGTCCATGGCCTTCCCGCCCACGATGCTGTCCACAGCGAAGCTGACCACCAGCGGGCTGAGGTAGGCGGTCAGGGCCGCCAGGAGCGTGGCAAGAATGGTAAAGAAAAAGTAGCGGCGACAGCCGCGAATCAGCCGCCACAGCCGTTTCCAGCGGGCGGCGCGGGTTGATTTTGTCTGTTGCATAGATTGTTTTCCTCATTTGGTCGCCCGGCCCGTCCTCCCCCAGGGCGGCGCCGGAAGGGTGAAAAGCGCTGCGGCCGCGCCGTTCCCCCCAGCCCAGCGGCGCAGACCAGCCCGTAGTATATCTACAAATTGGCGGTATTGCAACCATTTTCCGGCTAATGTAACGGAAATGTAATGATGCTTCGTTTTCCCGGAAACCTTGCCAGGGTCAAAAAAAGGGGCCGCTCCCGCGGCCCCTCCATATCGCGCTTTATGTTTCAGTCGTACTGACGCACCACCGCCGTGACCCGCCCCAGGACCTGGGCGTTCGTTCCGTCAATGGGCTGGTAGGCGTCGTTTTCCGGCAGCAGCCAGATCTCGCCGTTCCGGCGGGAGAGGCGCTTGACCGTGGCCTCGTCTCCCAGCAGGGCCACCACAATTTCGCCGTTCACGGCAGTGGGCTGGCGGCGCACCACCACCAGATCGTCCGGCAGAATCCCCGCGTTCAGCATGGACTCCCCGCGGACCCGGAGGGCGAAATACTCCCCCTCTCTCCCGCCGCAGTCAAAAGTCAGATAGTCGTCGATGCACTCCTGGGCCAGGATCGGCGAACCGGCGGCCACATCTCCCAAAACGGGGATTTTATTCTTCTCCCGCTGTTCCGTCAGCACAATTGCCCGGCCCTTGAAATCTCCCTTTTCGATCAGTCCCCTTTCCTGAAGCCGCTTCAGGTGGAAATGAACCGTGGATGGAGACTTCAGCCCCACGGCCTCACAGATTTCCCGCACAGAGGGAGCATATCCCTGCTCCGGGATCACCGACTGCAAGTACTCGTAGATTCGGTCAGTCATCTGTGTCTTCTTTGGCATAATCAGCCCTCCCAGCCTTATTTGGTGGTTTCCTTTTTGGTATTATAACACGTCTTTCTTAATTTTGCAACACCTGTTCTTGTATTTCAGAGATTATTTTTCCGGCTGGATGGCAACCTTTGCCTGAACCGGCGCCAGACCGCATTTTCTTCTGGTTTACAAATCCATCGGAAGATGCTATACTATCTTCAAAAATATTCCATGCGCCGGACGGCAGCTTCCTGTTGACAGGGCCGCGGCGGCCGGCGCGCGCGGGAAAAAGGCTCCGCCTTACCGGCTTATTGAAAAATCCGGGCCGGGGCTTTCCCATTCCCGCCGCTTTTGTGGATTGGAAGGAATCGTGGAAAATCATGAGCAAGGAGAAGGTTTACCAGCTCCTGCACACGTCTCCGGAGGACTATGTCTCCGGTCAGGAGCTCAGCCGAAGGCTCGGCGTCAGCCGGGCGGCCATATGGAAGGCCATCGACAGCCTGCGCCGGGATGGGTACACCATCGAGGCCCACAGCGGTCTGGGTTACCGGCTGGTGGCGTCGCCGGACGCCCTGGTGGAACGGGAGATCCGCCGCCGCCTCTCCCCCGGCACGCCCTGCCCGGAGCTTCGGTGCATGGAAGAAATTGATTCCACCAGCTCCTATCTGAAGCGGGAAGCCCTGGCGAACGCGCCCCACGGCACGGTGGCTGTGGCCAATTTTCAAAGCGCCGGCCGGGGCCGCATGGCGCACACCTTCCTCTCCCCTCCGGGCAAGGGGGTCTATCTCTCCATTTTGCTGCGTCCCAGGCAGACTCCGGAGGAGCTGATGGGCGTGACGGGAATGGCCGCCGTGGCGGTCTGCAACGCGGTGGAACGGGCCGCCGGGGTCCGGCCGGGGATCAAGTGGACCAACGATCTGGTGCTGGGCGGGAAAAAGCTGTGCGGCATCCTGACGGAGCTCGGAATGGAGAGCGAGGCGGGCCATACGCAGTATCTGGTGATCGGCGCCGGAGTCAACGTCAGCCAGACCCCGGCGGATTTCAGCCCGGATGTGGCGGCAATGGCGACCTCCCTGGCTCAGGAGGGCTATCACGTCCCCCGCGCCGCTCTGGCGGCGGCCATGATCGAGGAGCTGAGCGGTCTTTCCCAGGCGCTGGGCGGCAATATGGACCAATGGGTCCAGGCCTATCGGCGTGACTGCGTCACGCTGGGCAGGCCGGTGCGGCTGCTGTGGACGGACGGACAGACGAAGGCCCAGGCGCTGGATATTGACGACCAATTCGGGCTGATCGTCCGCCTGGCGGACGGAAGCCTGACCACCGTGCGCACCGGCGAGGTGTCCGTCCGGGGACTATATGGATATGTGGAGTGAGCGGATAACATGAAATACAGAGCTTATAACAAGATATATCAGGCCTACCGGGGCAAGCCCCGGAAGCGGACCGTTTTCTGGGTGCTGGCAGCGGCGGCGGGCATACTGCTGCTGGCCCTGCTGGCGGCATGGCTCCTGTTCCGGCAGGAGCTGGCAATCACCGGGACCATCCGGCCTCTCGGAGCCGGCTCCCCCGCCTATTTCATGGAGGTAAAGGGCGGCTACTATTTTGAGGAATTTCTGGAGCAGGGCGGCGCGTCCTCCGATGGAGAGGTCAGCGCTTTCCTGTCCAAAAAGATCTCCAAGGGCTTCTATACCGCCCCGGCGGGCACTTACCGGGAGGGATGCAGCGTCCTGAGCGCCCAGAGCGTGATCGGTACCCACATCTGGGGGCGTAACTACGATTGGACAGGGTCCGTGCCCATCATCGTGCGGCATATCCCGGCTGAGGGCTACACATCCCTTTCCACCTGCGATTTCCAGAATATCACCGGGAACGCGGCCACGTTTCCCGAGGGCATGATGAACAAGATGCTGGCCATCGCCGCGCTGTATGTGCCCCTGGACGGCGTGAACGATGTGGGGCTGTGCGTGGCGGACCTGGAGGTCAACGAGGGCGGGATGCCCGACCCGGATACGGATAAGCCTGACCTGACGGTCACCACCGCCATCCGGCTGCTGCTGGACAGGGCGGCCACGGTGGACGAGGCCCTGGCCCTGCTGGAGCAGTACGACATCCACCCCTCCGGCGGCATCAGCCACCATCTGGCCATCTCCGACGCCTCCGGTGCGTCCGTATCGGTGGAGTTCACAGAGAACGGGGTCACCGCCATTCCTACCCAGGCAGTAACCAACTTTAATCTGGCGAACGGCGACACCTCCGCGGGCGGCGAAAGCGCCCAGGCGAGATATGAGACGCTGACTTCCCTCCTGGGGCAGGGCGTTACCACGTCGGGCCAGGTCCGGGACGCCCTGTCGGCAGTTTCCAAGCCGGATGGTCAGTGGATCACGCAGTGGTCCATGGTCTACGACCAGGATGAGCCTTATGTTACCTGGTATTTTGACGGCAATTTTGACAGCGGCGTTACCATGTGCATCCTGCCCGGTATCCCAGGCTAGATTCCTGTGAGGCAGAAGGCTATGAGAAAGAAACCTCGGAAAATCTACCGCGCCTATCGGGGCAGCCGGCGGGGCGGGAACCGGGCGCTGGTCATCGCCGGCATCATCCTGGCGGCAGCCGCCCTGCTCCTGCTGGCATGCTACGTCAATCACCGGCTCCGTCTGGCAAAGGAGGAAACGCTGCTGGCACCGCCGGGGACCATGGTGGAGGTTGCCGGAAAGCAAATGCATGTCTACACCGAGGGCTCCGGCGCGGAAACGCTGGTGTTTCTGTCCGGCGGCGGGACATGCGCCCCGGTACTGGACTTCAAATCCCTCTATTCCCTGTTGAGCGATGATTTCCGGATCGCCGTGGTGGAAAAATTCGGCTACGGTTACAGTGAGGACAGCGGGGGCCGCTCCCGTGACATTGACACCATACTGGAGGACACCCGCAGCGCCCTGCTGGCCGCCGGGATCGAGGGGCCTTACGTCCTGTGCCCCCACTCCATGTCCGGACTGGAGGCCCTCCGCTGGGCGCAGAAATATCCCGATGAGGTGACCGCCATCGCAGGGCTTGACATGGCGGTGCCGGAGGCTTACGAGGACATGTCCATCAATCTGTTTACTCTGCGGCTGGGACAGCTGGCGGTCAACGCGGGGATCGCCCGCCTGATACCCGGTCTGGCGGACGGCGACGCCGTCCGGTACGGAACGCTTACCGAGGCGGAGAAAACCGCCTATCGAGCCCTCTTCCACCGCCGCACCGCCTCGCCGGATATGCTGGCGGAAGCCGCCATCGTGAAGGAAAACGCGAGGACTGTGACGGAGAGCGGCACGCCCCAGGTCCCCATGCTGCTGTTTATCTCCGACGGGTCCGGCGGAACGGGCTTTTCGGAGGATGTATGGCGTGGGTTCCAACGGGACTATCTGTCCGGCGTGGAAAACGGCAGGAGCGTTGAGCTGGGCTGCCCCCACTATGTGCATGACTATGAGTACCGGCGGATCAGCACAGAGATCAGAAATTTCATCCAATCATTATCTCAATAAATGTTGCAAAAGGAGATCGTTATGAACATCTACCCCGACTTATTCCTCACCTTCGCCAAGGTGGGGGTTATGACCTTCGGCGGCGGCTACGCCATGCTGCCCATCCTCCAGCGGGAGGTGGTGGAAAACAAGGGCTGGGCCACCGAGGAGGAGCTGACGGACTATTTTGCCATCGGCCAGTGTACGCCCGGCATCATCGCGGTGAACACCGCCACCTTCATCGGCCAGAAGAACAAGGGCGTCCCGGGCGGCATCATCGCCACGCTGGGACTTGTCTTCCCTTCCCTTATCATCATCTCCCTGCTGGCGGGTGTGATTACCGCTTTCTCCCACCTGACGTGGGTGAACCATGCCTTTGGCGGCATCCGGGTGTGCGTGTGCGTGCTGATTCTGAACGCGGTGATAAAGCTTTTCAAAAAAGCGGTCATTGACATGCCCACAGCGGTCATCTTCCTGGCGGTGACCCTGGGGAGCTTCTTCCTGTCCGTCAGTCCGGTGATTTTCGTGCTGGCGGCGGCTGTGCTGGGCATTGTGCTGAAGAATGTGGGGGTGAAGAAATGATGATCTTTCTTCGGCTGTTTTATGAATTCTTCAAAACAGGTCTCTTTGCTGTAGGCGGCGGCATGGCGACCATCCCCTTCCTCTATAACATGGCCGACGCCACCGGATGGTTTACCCGCATCGACGTGGACAACATGATCGCCGTGGGCGAGTCCACGCCGGGCCCCATCGGCGTCAACATGGCCACTTATGTGGGTTATCTCACCGGCGGCAACGTGGGGGGCGTGCCCGCCGCCATTTTGGGCGCGGTGGTGGCTACGCTGGGACTGATAACGCCATCCATCATCGTTATCCTCATCATCGCCTCCTTCCTCAAGAGCTTCCGGGACAACCGGTACGTGGACAGCGCTTTCTACGGCCTGCGGCCCGCGTCCACAGGGCTCATCGCGGCGGCGGGGCTGTCGGTGGTGGTGAGCAATCTGTTCTTTTCCGACGAATTGGCCCAGGACTTCTCTTTCGCTCTCTTTAACTGGAAGGGCTGGATATTGGCCATTGTGCTGTGGCTCCTGACCAACAAGGTCAAGCAGACCAAGGGCCTCCACCCCATCCTGTTTATCCTGGCCTCCGCCGTGGTGGGAATTTTGTGGGGAATGTAACCAAAGATAAGGCTGGGAATCCGTATCAGATTCCCAGCCTTATCTTTCAAGAACAGACTCTCATACTATTCCTCAATTAAAAGTGCAATATCGTTACCGTGCGGAAATCCTGAAATTGCAGCAGCTTGAAGAGCGAAAGTAAAGTTCTTTTTGATACTTTTTCTTTCAAGAAAAAGTATCAGGCCCGTAAATTCTTACTTTGTGAGGGTTTGGTCCAGCGCATTCACAACTTATCAGAGATAGGGAGTCGGTTTAGCCGGTACGTAGCCATTTTTGAAATACCCGGCAACATTGCTGCGGCCATAAACCTGCTCCGTACCCGGCGCGAACAGGCTTTCTCCGCCTCTGACGCGGCTGGTCAGCTGCGTCATCAGGGAGCGGTTGATGGAGCAGGAGCTTTTCACAAACTCGCTGATCATATTCTGATAGTTTTCCTGGAGATTTTTCGCGTATTCAGCCATTTCCGCAGTAGAAGCGCCGCTTTCTATCCGCGCACGGGTGGCCTTGGATATTTCCTTCGCAAGCTCCCATCCCGCTGCGCTCCGCTCGGCTTTGGTCATGATAGCCTCGCCGTATTCTTCCAGCCCCTTGTTGAGGTCGTCATATTCCTGCCGGGTGATCTCACCGGCAGACAGAGCCTCGTCGATCAGCTTGCCGATGCTGCCCAGGTGTTCCGCAAGCTGGGACTCGCTGATTCCGAATTCAGCGGCCATTTCTGCACTGGAGTTGTTTACATCCATAATAGAGGATAGCTGCCGGGCCGTCTCGGAGACCTCCGCGCTGGTAAACTGCGTGGTTTCCTTGGACTCCCGCATCTTCATCTGTCCGATGCCGCTCAATTGTTCGCTGCTGAGAGGCTCCAGCATGACGACCCCGGAAGGCCTCTGGCCGCTGAGTTCCACCCTGTCCTGGTTGGGCTGGCGGTTTTTAAACTCCTGTAGAATTTTTTCGGCGCTCTGTGCCATCTGGGCGCTGGTCGGCTCTGTGAAGGTCAGGGTTTGCTGGGGCTGAACGCTGCTGCTGAAGAATAATCCCGACGTGCAAGTGATGTTCATGAAGTTTCCTCCTCTGAATGGTTCCTGTCCGTTATCCTTTTTCATTTACACCCTGCTTGTAACCACCCGGAACGCTGCGGTCAGGCTTTTGTCCTTGCTATGTCCAGTCAGGATCCCTTGAGGGGACACAGCTTTCATGACAGAACTCAGGCAGTTCGTGCAGTCAACTTTTTGCTTTCATATTACTATCGGCAGACTGCATGGAAATCTTAACAGGAGCGGCAGAATATTCCAGAGAGACCAATTGCGTAAAAAAGAGCCCAGGGTGATCCAAACGAATCACGCTGGACTCTCAAATTTTACTCATGCGGCCATCTCAACGCTGCCCCGAAAGGGACAGAATTGGGATGGAATTGGGTGGGAAAAGGACAAACCGGATTACTTCACCAGGGAAGCGATCTCCGCGGCAAAGTTCTCCTGCTTCTTCTCGATGCCCTCGCCCTTCTCGAAGCGAACGGCGTCCAGCAGACGGACCGTCACGCCGGCGGACTTGGCCACGGAGTTCATATACTGCTCCACGGTCATGTCGCCATCCTTGACAAAGTCCTGCTGAAGCAGGCAGTTCTCAGCGTAGAACTTGTTGAGCTTACCGGCAACGATCTTCTCCTTGACCTGGGCAGGCTTGCCGGCCATCTTGGGATCGTTATCCATCTGCGCCAGCATGATGCGCTTCTCCTCTTCCAGGACATCGGGCGTCACCTGGCTCTTATCCCAGAAGCGGGGATTCAGGGCAGCAATCTGCATGGCCAGATCCTTGCCCATTTCCAGCACCTTGTCGGTGGCCTCGCCGTCCACGTCCAGGTTCACCAGCACGCCGATCTTGCCGCCGGCATGGATATAGGGCACGGATACGCCTTCGGGGAAGCGGGCAAAACGGCGGACCTTGATGTTCTCGCCGATCACCAGGACCATCTCCTGCTGCTGCTGGAGCACGGTCAGGTCGGTTCCGTTGTATCTGCACTCCATGAGAGCGTCCAGATTCGCGGGAGCCTGGGCGGCCACAGTAGCGGCCACACCCTTGACAAAGTCCACGAACTTCTCGTTCTTGCCCACGAAGTCGGTCTCAGCGTTGACCTCAACCACCACGCCCACGCCGTTGATAACGGCAGCGTAAGCCATACCCTCGGCGGCGATGCGGCCGGCCTTCTTGGCGGAAGCGGCCAGGCCCTTCTCACGCAGGAACTCAACGGCCTTGTCCATGTCGCCGTCGGAAGCGGCCAGCGCCTTCTTGCAGTCCATCATGCCTACGCCGGTCATCTCGCGCAGATTCTTTACATCAGCAGCTGTAAAAGCCATAACTCATATCCTCCATATATTTTGTAATATTAGTATATCCTTCTTTTCAGGAAAAATGGGGCGGGACACTCCCGCCCCATAGGGTTTCTTCTTTGAAATCAGGAACCGTCATCACCCGCTGCGCGGCCAGCGGCCGACCCGGCGATCAACCTCTCCTCTTGATTACTCCGCGGCGGGAGCCTCCTCAGCGGCGGGCTCCTCGTTCTGCTCGCCCTGGCGGCCCTCGATCATGGCGTTGGCCATAATAGAGGAAATCAGCTTGATGGCGCGGATAGCGTCATCGTTGCCGGGGATGGGGTAGTCGATCTCGTCGGGATCACAGTTGGTATCGGCAATGGCAACCACGGGGATGCCCAGCTTATGGGCCTCGGCGATGGCGTTGCGCTCCTTGCGGGTGTCCACGATGAACAGAGCGCCGGGGAGCCTCTTCATCTCCTTCACGCCGCCCAGGTACTTCTCCAGCTTGGCGATCTCGCCCAGGTGCTTCATGACTTCCTTCTTGGGCAGCATGTCAAAGGTGCCGTCCTCCTGCATCCGCTTGAGCTGATTCAGGCGGTCCACGCGGGTGCGCATGGTCTTGAAGTTGGTCATCATGCCGCCCAGCCAGCGGGCGTTGACATAGTACATGTTGCAGCGGGCGGCCTCTTCCTTGATGGCCTCCTGAGCCTGCTTCTTGGTGCCGACGAACAGCAGGGACTCGCCGTTCTCGCTGAGCTGACGGACAAAGCTGTAGGCCTCCTCCAGCTTCTTGACGGTCTTCTGCAGGTCAATGATATAGATGCCGTTGCGCTCCGTATAGATATAGGGAGCCATCTTGGGGTTCCACCGGCGGGTCTGGTGACCGAAATGCACGCCGGCTTCCAGGAGCTGCTTCATAGATACGACGCTTGCCATGTTTTCAGTTTCCTCCAAATTTTAGTTTTACCCTCCAGTCCCATCCTCTGCCGGACTAACCGCCTGTGATTGTGCGGCACCGGCCCGGCATCCGGGGCTGTGCGGAATCTTAGATATCATAGCACATATGGAAAAGGATTGCAAGGGGATTTTCACAAAATTTTCCTGAAATATACGTGATATTTCACAATTATTCTTTTTTTCGTTCACAGAAAGAACGCCATCACCACCGGCGTCACATAACACTCCACAAACGCCGCGGCCACGGTCAGAGGCGCGATGACCAGCACCAGCACCCGCAGCAGGTCCTCCGCCAGCGCCATAAACGGTACTTTCCGCGGGCTGCCGGTCACCATGCGGCACATGTTCCGGCAGAGGACCACGCCGCAGGCCACCGACAGCACCAGCGCCGGCAGCTCAAAGATCCCGTGGGGCAGGATGCCCGCCAGATAGGTCAGAATGGAGACGCCTCTGCTTTGCAGCAGCACCGCCAGGATCCCCAGCAGCAGCCCATTGTACAAAAGGCTCAGCAGCGGCAGGAACAGGAAGGGGATCAATCCGTAGACAGCGGAGACCAGCATGGCCCGCCAGTTGTTCATCAGCAGGGAAAATACGGACATCTCCCCCTGCTCGTTGATCGCGCCGCTCTCCTCCACCTGCTCCATAAAAAAGTTTATCACCTGAGCGGATTCCTCCGGGAGCAGCAGCCCCGTACCCACGCCCAGCAGCACCGCCAGCAGCATACCCAGGGCGCAGAGGCTCAGAGTCCGGCAAAACGCCCCCGCCAGAAATCTCTTCAACAGGACGGCCTGTTCCTTCAGCCAGCTCATGCGCTCAGCATCTCCAGTCCCAGCCTCAGCCGCCACAGGCACTCGTCCTTCCCCAGGATCTGACAGATCTCCACTGCCCCGCCGGGGGTGACGGCCCGGCCCGCCGCCGCGATGCGCACCGGCCACATGAGGGTGGCGTTCTTCACTTCCAGCTTTGCCGCCAGATCCATGAGACAGTCATGAATGCTCTCCTGGCTCCAGTCTCCGATCTCCTCCAGGGCGGGGATGACGGACTCCAGCATCCGTCTGGACACCTCGTCGTTGGTCTTGGACTTCTTGTTGGTAAACAGGTCCTTTTCGTAGGGAGGCAGGGTGTCAAAGAAATCCACCTTCTCCGGGATCTCCGTCAGCTTTTCACACCGGGCCTGGAGCAGGGCGGCAATGGCTTTGGTATCCAGCGCGAGATTTTTCACCGCCTGACGGATGTAAGGCTCCGCCGCGGCATGGAACGCCTCCGGGGTCATGGCGCGGAGATACAGGGCGTTGAAGTGGGTCAGCTTCTCGATGTCGAAGATGGCGGGAGACTTCGATATTCCCGCGATGTCGAACACCTCCGCCAGCTCGGTGAGGGAGAACACCTCCTGCTCCGCCCTGTCGCCCCGGGGGCTCCAGCCCAGCAGGGCCACGTAGTTCAGGATGGCCTCGGTGAGATAGCCCTGGGCCTTCAGATCCTCGTAGGACGGGTCGCCGTGGCGCTTGCTCATCTTGTTATGCTGGTCCCGCATGACGGGAGAACAGTGGACATAGGTAGGCACCTCCCAGCCGAAGGACTGGTAGAGCAGGTTGTACTTGGGGGCGGAGGAGAGATACTCGCTGCCCCGGACCACGTGGGTGATACCCATGAGATGGTCGTCTATGACGTTGGCGAAGTTATAGGTGGGCAGGCCGTCCCGCTTGAGGAGCACCTGGTCGTCCAGAGTGGAGTTCTCCACGGTGATGTCGCCGAAAATGGCGTCGTGGAAGGTGATGGTCCCGGTCTCCGGGATCCTCTGCCGGACGACGTAGGGCTCCCCGGCGTCTACCCGGGCCTGGGCCTCCTCCAGAGTCAGGGAACGGCAGGGGTCTGCGGCGCGGCCCCACTCGCCGGAGTCCTCCTCGCTCTCGGTCTTCTCGCAGAAGCAGTAATAGGCACAGCCCTTCTCCACCAGAAGACGGGCGTATTTGCCGTAGGTATCCCGGCGCTCCGACTGGATGTAGGGGGCCACGGGGCCGCCCATGTCGGGGCCTTCGTCGTGGTCAAGGCCGCACTCTGCCATGGTGCGGTAGATCACGTCCGTCGCGCCCTCCACCAGACGGCCCTGGTCGGTGTCCTCAATGCGGAGGATGAAGGTGCCGCCGCCGTTCCGGGCGATGAGCCAGGTATACAGGGCGGTGCGCAGGTTGCCCACGTGCATGTAGCCCGTGGGAGAGGGGGCGAAGCGGGTACGGATCTTGCCATGGGGGATCTTGGCCTCCATCGCGTCAAAATAGGTCATGTCCATGAGATAAGTTCTCCTTTTTATATTGTAATGTCTGCGTCAGCGGTTGATTTCGCGCTTATCCGTACGTCCAACCAGGTAGTCAATGGATACTTCAAAAAAGTCAGCCAATGCAATCAGGCCGTCGATGTCAGGGCTTGACCGCTCCTTTTCGTAAGTATAGATGGAATATTTCTTTACTCCCAGAATTTCCCCCAGTTGTCCCTGGGTCATGTCCTGCTCTAAGCGCAGTTGCCTTAAGCGGTCTGCAAATTTTTCCATAATTTCCTCCGAAACGCTTGACAGCGTCAAAGTAGGTCATGTCTATGGGATAAGTTCTCCTTTTTATATTGTAATATCTGCGTCAGCGGTTGATTTCGCGCTTATCCGTGCGCCCAACCAGGTAGTCAATGGATACTTCAAAAAAGTCCGCAAGAAATTCCAACGTCAAAGCAGAGACGTTGATTTGACCGTATTCTATTCTCTGATAATGATTTTCCGCACATTCCAAAAGGTTCGCCATTTCGACCTGCGTGATTTTTTTTTCTTTCCGCA
The DNA here is from genome assembly GCA_014799925.1 of Oscillibacter sp. Lineage (GTDB taxonomy): Bacteria > Bacillota > Clostridia > Oscillospirales > Oscillospiraceae > Pelethomonas. The sequence goes on along the minus strand of JAAVHC010000001.1, from coordinate 119,335 downwards.
GTTCTTTCAGCCGTGCGGAAAATTTGGGCATTTTAATTTCCATAAAACCTCGCAATTTCTCTTGACACCACGCAAAGCGTGGTGTATGATATGGGCACCACGCAATACGTGGTGAAGGGAGAATATATATGGATACCATTTTAACTGAATTATACGAGGCATTCAAGCCTGAATTCATGTCCTCGAACGAACGGAAGGTATTGCAGGAAGGGTCCGAGGTCATTGAGCGGGTAGAAAAACAGCTGTCTTATCATGATTTTGAGAATTTCTGGCAGGCTCTGGGCAGCTTGAACGATGTGCAGGCCAGGGAGAGCTTTGCCCTTGGGTTCCAGCTGGGTGTGCGTCTGATGCTGGCGTGTCAGTCCCCGTTGGATGATATCCGCACATAATACCCCGACTCCACCCCGTCCTCGGTGAAGGACTCCTGAAGCCGGAACCCGTTTTTCTCCAGCACCCGGATGGAGCCGGTATTGGCGGCGAAGGTAAACGCTCCGACGCGCTCCAGCCTGAACCGCTCCCGGATCTCCGCCAGAAACAGCCCCAGCGCCTTCGCCGCGACGCCCCGGCCCCACAGCTCCTGCTCGAATACGCAATAGCTCACCATCGCCTGCGGGTCGCCGGCAGGGTCCATGCAGCAGCACCACACGTCGCCCACATACTGCCCGTCGGCATAGATGGTCCTTCCGAAGCTCTTCGCGCCGGGCAGCTGGGTTTCACGGAAATCCGCCAGCGCTTCTTCCAGCGTCCGCGCCTTCTGCGGCAGGGTGCTCCGGATGACGGGAGAACGGGTCTTCTCAAAGTAAACCGCCGCGGTCTCCGCCGTGCGGTCGCCCAGTGTAATGTTCATCGGCCGGGCCTCCTGACAGAGAATACGAAGTGGAGCATGTCCATGCCGTAGTAGCGCTTCACGAAGGAGCCCCGCACCGACATGCCGTTTCGCAGGGCCACGCGCTGGGAGGGCAGGTTGTTTTCCCGGATGATGGAGTAGACCTCCGGAAAGCCCAGGGTCCGGAACGCGTAGTCCCGGCAGGCGGAGGCCGCCTCGGCGGCGAACCCCTGACGCCACCTGTCCCGGCGCAGATGATAGCCGATTTCCGGCACCTCCCGTCCGTCCCAGTCCTGCATGGTGACGCCGCACTGGCCGATGAGCTCGCCGGACGCCTTCTCGATCACCGCCCACAGGCCAAAACCGTACTCGGCGTACCGCTCCAGCTGCCGGTCCAGCCATTGCCGGACCTCCTCCCGGGAAAACCCATGCTCGTAAGCGTACATGACCTCCGGGTCCCGCAGGATCGCCGCCAGCGCGTCAAAATCCGTTTCCTCCAGCCGCCGGAGAGTCAGCCGGGGCGTTTCCAATATCACAGTGTTCGCCTCCTTCCACATTTCGGCCATTATACTATATATTTTCCATTCCCGCAACAAGAAAACCGGGGGGATTTTTGTTTTTGGGAAAAAGATATGACAAGTCCGATGGCACTTTGATGCAAAAATGATACAATCATCTATGAGAATAGGAAAAAATGGGAACTTCCTTCCCTTTCTCAGCGTCTTATCCGGTAAAGCGGGGCCGTACCGTGACCATGCACAAACCAGGGGGGAACTATGGGCGATAAAATATTGATTGTGGACGACGACCGGGAAATCCGCGACGTTCTGCGGATTCTTCTGACGGGAGAGCATTTCGAGGTGGCGGAAGCCTCCTGCGGGCAGGAAGCGCTGCAATATCTGGAGGAGCATCCTGTCGATCTGGTGATTCTGGACGTCATGATGGACGACGTATCCGGGTACCATGTGTGCCTCCGGCTGCGGGAAAGGTGGAACGTGCCGGTGCTGTTTCTCACCGCCAAAAGCAAGGAGTCAGACCTGACCATGGGCTACTCCAGCGGCGGGGACGACTACCTGACAAAGCCCTTCTCCTATCCGGAGCTGCTGGCCCGGGTAAAGGGCCTGCTGCGGCGGTACCAGGTCTACCGTGGCAAGCCGGAGGCCGTCCAGGAGGAGGCGGAGTGGTGCGGACTTCGGGTCAGCCTCACCGGCAACATGGTCTGGCGGAACGACAAAGAGATCGACCTGACCGACACCGAGTGGCGCATCCTGCGGCTGCTGGTCCAGAACTGCGGAAAAATCTTTTCCATGGAAAATCTCTATGAGAGCGTATGGCAGGAGACGTACTTCCCCTCCTCCGCCAATACCGTCATGGTCCATATCCGCCGTTTGCGGGAAAAGCTTGAGCCGGACCCACGGCATCCGGAGTACATCAAAACCGTCTGGGGGAAGGGGTATCGCATTGGAAAATAAACGCGCGTTCTCCCGCCTGGGAAGCAAGCTGATCGGCATATCGCTCCTGGGGCTGGTCCTGGCCTTTGCCGTTTTCTATCTGGTCAGCAGCGTGGTTGGGCCCTGGCTGCTCTACAGCGAGCGGTTTTCCGGCTTCTGGAAGAGCCGGAACGAGGCCGCCGTGGAGGCCTATCAGGCGTATGTGACGGAAAACCGTCTCTCCGTGCGGCAGGCCGTCGACGACACGGACGGGAAGCTGGCCTCCGGGATCTATACCATCATGGTGGGGACTCCCATGCCGGCGGAAGCCGTCCTCCCGACGGGCGGCACTGCCGCCGTCGAATACGCGGAATACGGCGGCGTTGGCTACAGCATCACCTGGGCCGGGCTGACGGAGACGGACGTCCCCCATACGGCCAGCGTGGAGTTTGTCATGGAGATGCACCCGATTCAGTGTGCCGACGGCGTACTCTACATCTCCGTACCATCCGCCGCGGACCGGTACGCGGGGCTGGTGCGGATCGCGGGACTGCTGCTGGCCCTCCTGGGCTTTTGCGCGGTGATGATCCCCTGTATTGTCCGCCTGGTCCGCCGCATCGGCGTGCTTTCCCGCGAAACCGGCGTCCTGATGGCCGGCAATCTGGAGCACAGCATCCATATCGAGGGCCGCGACGAGCTCAGCGCCCTGGGCGAGGACATCGAGCGCCTGCGCCGGTCCGTAGCGGCCCGTCTGGCCGGCGAGCGGGAGGCGGTCAGCGCCAACAGCCGCCTGATCACCTCCCTGTCCCACGACCTTCGGACGCCGCTGACCAAGCTGACGGGATACCTGGACATCCTCATTTATCAGAAGTACCGGAATCAGGAGGAGCATGACGCCTTTCTCCGTCTGGCCTCGGAGAAGGCCGCCCAGCTGAAAAACCTGACGGACCAGCTCTTTGACCGCGCCCAGGTGGACGCCCCGGAGGCCGGTCTGGAGCACCCGCCGGAGATCGTGGACGGGGCCGCCCTGCTGGGACAGCTGCTGGCGGAACAGGGCCACGACCTCCGCCGGGAGGGCTTCGAGGTCCGGCTCCCGGCGCTTGAGCGGAGCTTTTCATTGTACCTGCGGACAGAAGACGTGGTACGGGTCTTTGACAATCTGTTCTCCAATTTCAAAAAATACGCCGACCCCGCCTTCCCTATCCGCATCCAAGCAAAGGACGGCCCGGATACCGTGACCCTGCGGCTGGAAAACCGGGCGAAGGCCGCGCCGGACCGTTCCGACAGCCGGGGCGTGGGCGTGCCCACCATGAAGGAGCTGATGGCCCGGTCCGGCGGGACGCTGGAGGCGTCGCTGTCGGAGGGGGTGTACGTCAGCACCGTCGTCTTCCGGAAGCACCGGGAATCCTGAGAGCCTGTTTAGCATCTGTCCGCACACGGCTTGCTTGCATATTTTCCGCCATATAGCGCCCAAATTTCTTGACAGGCGTCAGCCTGCCTGCGAAGTTTTGACGCCATCTGGCGAAAAATCTGACGGCGCAATCTGCACACATCCAGATACTAAACAGGCTCTGAGCGGGATTTGTATTTGTAAGAATTCGTAAGAATTTTATCCTCCGATATGTAAGATTTGTCTGTTATCCTCCCTGCCATACCCAGCCGGCAACGACCGGCGGCAAGGAGGATTTTTTATGCAGCAAAGACAACACATGATGGCGGCGCTTCTGGCCCTGTGCCTGCTGCTCACCGCCTGCGGCGGGAAGCAGCAGAGCGGCGACCCGGCCCGTCTGTCCGGGACGGCGGCCTATACCTCGGACATGGTTCCCCTGGACCTGCCGGTGACGCGGCTGACCGCCTCCGGCGCGGATGGCGGAAGCCTGTACCTGGCGGGCATGGAGGAGGAGCCGGCGGAGGAGGACGGCGGGGAGCTTACCAGCAGCTTCTCCTACTCCTCCACGACCAGCGATAACGATGGAGATTTTGCCTTTTACTCCGGCGGCGCGGAAAAGGCCGTGCTGTACCGGATGGACGCGGCCACCGGCGAGCTGGTGAAGCTGGAGGGCTACGCGCCGGGGGACGGCGCGTCCGTAACCGCCATCGTCCCCTGTGGGGACGGTTCCCTCTGGGTGCTGGAAACCACCCGTGGCGGACTGGACGGCCTGGACCTTACCGAGGTTGGGAGCGAGGGCAATATCGTCTTCAACATGGGCGGCTTCGGCCCTGACGGGCAGGTCTGGCGGCGGCTGGACGCCGCCGGGGCCCAGGAGCTGGACCGGGTGGATGTGACGGAGCTGGCCGGGCGGCTGGGCGCGGATACGGTCACCGACACCCGGATGGACCGGGAGGGCCGCCTGTACGCCGCCTCCGGGAGCACGGTCACCGTGCTGGATACAGGGCTGTCCGCGCTCTTTGCCTGTAAGGGGCAGGAGCCGGTGGAAAAGCTGATCTCCCTGGCGGGCGGCGGCGTGGGCGCGGTGACCTCCAGCGGGGAGAGCCGCACGGTCTTCCCCGTTGATTTTGAGGGGCGGACATTGGGCGGCGCGCGCCCCCTGACCGGCAGCGCGGATCAGATCTGCGGCGGCAATGAGAAGTACGATTTTCTCTATACCAGCGGCGACAGTCTCTACGGCTGGTCCGTGGAGCACGCCGCGCCGGAGAAGGTGCTGAGCTGGAGCGGCGCGGGCGTGGACAAGAGGCTGGTGGAGGCCCTGTGCCTGCTGCCGGACGGCCAGGGGGCGGCGGTGCTGCGGGACGGCAGCGTGTGGCTGGCGTCCTACTCTATGGCCCGGCTCTCCCCTGCCGGGGAGGACGCCCTGGCGGGCCGGACGGCGCTGACTCTGGCCACCATGGGGCTGGACAGCGAGACAAGGGCGCGGGTGCTGGAGTTCAACCGCACCAGCGGCACCCACCGCATCGAGATCCGGGATTACTCTGAGTACAACACCCCCGGCGACGCCTCGGCGGGTCTCAGCAAGCTGAATACGGAGATCCTGGCGGGAAATATGCCGGACCTGCTGGACGTGTCCGGCGGCATCCCGCTGCGGCGGTACGCCGCCAGGGGACTGCTGGAGGACCTGTGGCCCTTCATCCAGTCCGACCCGGACCTGGGCCGGGAGGGCGTGATGGAACGGGTCCTGCAGGCCGCCGAAACCGGCGGCAGGCTGTACCGGGTGTTCCCGCGGTTTACCATTGAAACGGCGGCGGGCGCGCCCTCCGCCGTGGGGGACAAGATGGGATGGACCCTGGACGGGCTGCGCGCCGCGCTGGAAAAGATGCCCGCGGGATGCAGCGTCCTGAATGCCGGTGAGACCAGTATTTCCCTTTTGGAAACCATGTTTGCCGACCGCCTGGACCGTTTCGTGGACTGGGAAACGGGGACCGCCGGCTTTGATTCCGCGGAATTCCGGGCCATCCTGGAGTTCTGCGCCTCCTTCCCGAACCAGGCGCAGGACCAGAACAGCGAGGACTCGGACGCCTATACCCGTGTGGCCAGCGGGGAACAATTGCTGCTGCCGGTGTATCTGGGCGACCTGACCTCCATCCAGCTCTACCGCGCCCTGTTCGGCGGCGCGGTGACCTTTGTGGGCTATCCCGGCGAGGGCGGCGCGGTCAGATTTCAGGCGGAGGGCGGCCTGGCCATGTCCGCCTCCTGCCGGGACAAGGAGGGCGCCTGGACCTTCCTGCGGCAGGCGCTGCTGCCCGAGGGGAAACAGTTTATGGCCTACACCGCCGATTTCGCCGTAAACCGCGCCGATTTTGAACGGGAGGCACAGGAGAGCATGGCTTTCAGCTACGTCAGGGACGAAAACGGAAATACCATCATGGGCCCCGACGGGGAACCCCTGCTGGAGGGCTCCGCGTATGTCTTTGCCGGCGGTCAGGCCATCCTGCTCAAGCCAGCCACCCAGGCCGACTACGATCAGGTAATGGCCCTCTATGAGGCGGCGGAGGGAATGAACGGACGGGACGAGAACATCTGGGCCATTGTTCAGGAGTGCGCCGGGGCCTTTTTCGCCGGGGACCGGACGGCGGAAGAAGCCGCCGGAGCCATCCAGAACCGGGTCGTATTGTATTTAAACGAGCAGCGTTAGGAATTTTTCCCAGTTCCCCTCCCCTTTTCGACAAAAACCATATCACTGTACCACGTATAATGACTGCAAGCGAACGCGCTTGCAGTCGTTTTTTATTCGGGAAGGAGACAAGCCATGGAAATGACATATAAAGCGGAAAACCGGCAGCTCACCATCACCCTCACCGGCGAGCTGGACCATCACGCCGCCAAGAGCCTTATGGAGTCCATTGACCGCTGCATGGAGCAGAACCTGCCCACCAAGACCCTGCTGGATCTGGGCGGGCTGACCTTCATGGACAGCTCCGGCATCGCGGTGGTGCTGCGGGCCAAGCGGCGGATGGAGGCGCTGGCCGGAACGCTGGTGGTGGTAAACATCCCCCGGCAGGCCTCGCGGGTGCTGGAAACGGCGGGGCTGGGCCGGTATGTGGATTTAATATGAGGGGGGCCTGGGCGGACGGCCGGATTCGCTCCAAAGCGCGGCATGGTACCAAATCTGCCGCACGGTAACGAAAAAATCATATCGCTTGAAAAGAGGGATTGCCATGAAACCGAAAAGTGAAAACTACATAACCCTGGAATTTCTCAGCCGCAGCGCCAACGAGAGCTTTGCCCGGGGAGCGGCGGCCTGCTTCGCCGCGCAGCTGGACCCTACGCTGGAGGAGCTGGGGGACATCAAAACCGCCGTCAGCGAGGCGGTGACCAACGCCATCGTTCACGCCTACCCCGACCGGCTGGGAAGGATCGTCATCAAAGCCCGAATCCTGCCGGAAAATGTGCTGGAAATCTCCGTACGGGACTGGGGACGGGGCATTCCCGACATTGAGCGGGCGCGCCAGCCCCTCTACACCACCGGCGGCGAGGAGCGCAGCGGCATGGGGTTCACCATCATGGAGAGCTTCATGGACAGCCTGACCGTCCGTTCCCAGGAGGGCAGGGGCACCCGTGTCATCATGCGCCGGCGGATCCAGCCCCGCCGGCCCGTCCGATGACGGCGGAAACCCTGGACCTTCTGGCGCAGGCCAAGCAGGGAGACGAGGCCGCCGCCGCACGGGTTCTGGAGGAAAACAGCGGCCTTATCTGGGCGGTCGTCCGGCGCTATTTTGGCAAGGGCGTCGAGCCGGACGACCTGTATCAGCTGGGATGTCTGGGGTTTTTGAAAGCGGTGCGGGGCTTTGACGCGGAATACGGCACGCAGTTTTCCACCTATGCCGTGCCAAAAATTGCCGGGGAGATCCGGCGGTATCTCCGGGATAACGGTCTCATCAAGGTCGGCCGCGGCCTCCGTGAGCAGAGCATCAGCGTCTATACCGCCCGCGAGCGCCTGCGGACAAGCCTGGGGCGGGAGCCGGTCCTGTCGGAGCTCAGCGACGCCACCGGCCTCACCCCGGAGGAGATCGCCATGGCCGAGCTGGCCGCGGCGCCCCCTGACAGCCTCCAGCAGGAAAACGCGGACGGCCTGACCCTGGAGTCCACTCTGGCCTCCCCTGTCACAGAGGAAAACCTGCTGGAGCGCATCGCCCTGAGAACCGCCATCGACTCCCTCCCGGAGCAGGAGAAGAAAACGATCCTCCTGCGGTTTTACAAGGGTCTGACCCAGCAGCAATGCGCGAAGATCCTCCTCGTCAGCCAGGTGCAGGTCTCCCGTCTGGAAAAAAGGGCCATCGAAAAGCTGCGCCAGCAGATGGAATAGGCGCGTTCCCGCGGAAGGGACAGGTGTCCAAATTTCCATTTTCCAAAATATTTCTTGCCATCGCTCCCAATTTGAACTATAATACGAAGTCAGGAAATAATAAAGAAGAGCCCTCGCGGACATGCGAGGGCTCATTTTTCTGATAAAGCCGGCCATAACGGCGGAAGCGAACTATGCGGAATTATCTTCCGAATCGTTTGAACCGGAGGGCGGCCAGCAGTCCCAGAAGCAGGATGAAAACGGACGCGCCCAGTAAAATCCAGACGCCGCTGTCCAATGCGCCGCCGGGAGCGCCGCCGTTCCCCGGCACGCCGCCGCCCGGAAATCCGCCGGACATCTCCGATGACGGACGGCCGCCGAATTTCCCGCCGGACGGTTCCATATTCTCTGAACCTCCCCGCATCGGGCCAAAGGCCGGAACGGCCCCATCCGGTTCCGCATTGCCTCCGTCGGGACGCTCAAACGCACCCTCACCGGGCGTTCGGTCAAAGCCGCCATCATTAGCGCCGCCGCCAAAGCCGCCCTGGTTCATGGAGCCCATGTCGGACAGCGTCAGCCCGGAAGCGTCGACCAGCGCGGCGGAACCGGTCCGGCCCTGGCTGGTAGAGGGAATGGTCCCGGCCAGCTGACCGGATACGCTCTCCCGGCGGAGGGCGCAGAAGAGCTTCAGCGCCTCCGCGCCGGAGGTAAACTCCTCATAGGTGCAGAACCTGGTGGGGTCCTGTTCCACGTAGGGAGCGATGAGCGCCTGCGCCTGGTCGATGATGGCGGCGCAGTCCACTGTCTCTAAGAATTCAGAGAAGTACTGGTGGTACAGCCGGGTGTACTCCTCGCTGGAGAAAATCCAGTCGGCCATGGGCCGGTCGCCGGACCCGGTGACGGACAGCGGCGTGTCGATGGGATCGTTCACCGCCGAGGAGGCATTGTTCCCCTGGAAGCCGCCGAAGGCCAGATTATAGTCCCAGGGGAGCATGGACAGCAGGCCGTCCTCCTCATAGAGATAGTAGTTATGAATCATGGAGCCGGTATAGCTGTCCCCATTGACCACAAAATTGTGGACTACGAAATACCGCAGGACCGCGTCGATATCCACTGCCCCGGACACATCGCCGCCCTCGCTGAGGATTTTCAGCGCCTGGATCAGCCGCGCCTGGTCCGTCTGGGAGACATTGGTCTTGGCGCTGTCGAAAATGTTGGCGTAGCTGTCCGGGTCGTCGTCTATATATTTCAGCTTGACGTCGTCGGACCCCATGCCGCCGCCGAAACCGCCGTCCTGGCCACGGCCTTCCCTGTCCGCCTCGCGTCCGCGGCCCATGCCGTTCTCACCCGGACCGCCCCGCAGGCCGCCCTGAAACGCCTGCCCGTCAGGCAGCTCCGTCAATTCAGGCTGGACGGGACTTTCCCTATTGCCGAAATCAAAGTCCTCCATGTTGAACGCCCGGCCGTTTCCCCGGCCTCCGCCGAAGCTCATGCTGTCCGGCTTATACAGCTGACCGTGCCGTGTGCCGTAATTGCGCTGGAGGAAGCCGTCCTCCAGCCCCTCTACCGCCAGATACAGCCCCCAGTCCTCTCCGTTGACGGTGATATGGACATAGCTGCACAGGGGCGCGGCCACGCCGAAGGAAGCCATCAGGCGGTAGGTCAGATAGTCCTTCATATAGGTGTTGTCCTGGATCAGGTTGTTCAGGCACAGCTTATCCAGGCCGTAGTAAGTCTTACCGCTGTCATAGTGGTCGAACTCCAGCTTGAAGCTGTACCGGCTGCTGCCCAGAGCGGATACGCTGCTCAGGGAGGTATTCCCCTTGGCCCGGAGGGCCACGTTTTTGAAGCCCTCGTTGTCGATGACCACCGAGCAGGGAACATATTCCTCGTCCTCGCAGGTCTCCAGAAAGGAATCCCAGTCGTCCATGACGATCTCAACAGTGTGTACTCTGGAGGCGTCAAACAGGCGGCTCTCATAGCCCATCGCCCGGGAGGCCGTCCAGAGACCCAGGGCCTTGCCGCTCACCATAAGGCAGGACAGCGCCAGGGAGAGAATCAGGGCAGCCGCGCAGATCCGGTCGATGTGCTTATGCGTTGACATGGCCGCCTCCTTATCCCAGGTAATCCCCGTTGTAGCTGACCAGCACGGCGCTCTGAACGCCCTCCATTTCGGCCAGCGTATTGATGAAGTCGGTGTTGTCCTCTTTCAGACGGATCTCCAGGTTCAGCTCCACCATGCCCTTCTGGACGGTCTTGCTTTTGACCACGCAGCGCCGGGTCTGCCGGTCCAGGCAGGCGCGGGCCCGGACTTCGCTGTCGTGGCCGTCGCACTGGAGCACCACGATATAGGGGTTGACATAGGACTTCCTGTTGACAAAAACCAGCAGGGTAACGCCGATGGCCACGCTGCCCAGCACCGCCAGAGGAATCATGCCCGCTGCCAGGACGATGCCCGCGGCGATGGACCAGAAGAGGAAAGCGATGTCCAGGGGCTCCTTGATGGCGGTGCGGAACCGGACGATGGACAGCGCGCCCACCATGCCCAGGCTCAGCACCACGTTGCTGGTAACGGCCAGGATGACCAGGGTGGTGATCATGGTGAGGGCCACCAGGGTGACGCCGAAGCTGGAGGAGTACATCACGCCGGTGAAGGTCTTCTGATAGACCAGGAAAATGAACAGGCCGATGCAGAAGGCCAGAACCAGGGCGATCACCATGTCCGGAAGGGACACGCTGGTGACGTTTTCCAGAAAGCCGGATTTGAAGATGTCTTGAAAGGTCGTCATAAAAATTCTCCTCGTATGTAATATTTATACTGATTCTCGTGAAAAAGCATCAGCCGTAAATGCGGCAGGCGGCGTATTTGGAAAAGGCGGAAGCGCGCCGGCCCGGCAGCTGGACGGCGGCCCGGATCACCTCCGGCAGGTAGGAATCCCACTTCACCTCCAGAATGGCGGGGGCGTCTCCGGCGGGGATGGTCAGGCAATCGGGATCGAGAAAATCGGTACAGCCCAGGCCGGTGCGGATGTCGTAGTCCAGTGTGACCCGGACGTTCCCCGGGGGATAGACGAAGGGTTCCCGGGTATAATCCACAACAGTCTTGGGGCGCAGGAGCTGACAACTCATTTTACTGTACAGCTCCATCATCAGGGGCCGGCCGCTGGCCGGCATCCAGGCCAGATCGCCGTCCAGGATGGCCTGGACCTCGGCGGCGGTGAGAGAGACGGTTTCCTTGGCGCTCAGGCCATTGCGCTTGCTCTTCTTTTCCAGATGAATGAGGGAGACGTCTTCGTTGTAGAACCGCAGCCGGAATTTCTCCCGCCAGTCCACTCCGTCGATCTTCTCCCGCAGCGCTTTGTCAGTGGGCGTATCAAAATACAGGCTGCGAATGCGATAGCGGCCGTCTCTGGCGTGGGGGTCCGGCCGGGCCACCGCCCGCAGCCGCTGGCGGATGACCAGCCGGTCGCTCAGATTGATTTCGTGCTTCCACTCGTGTCGATACATCATTTCACTTCCTTTACCGGCTTCGAACTTTACCACCGAATGCTGAAACCTTCCTGAAAAACTGCCGGTGAAAATGTAAACCTTTTTTTAACGCGGATTCTTTCAGCTCCCTTTCAGGATTGCGCGGTATGATAAGAAGTAAAAACAGGTTCGGGAGGACATCCATGAAAATCTTAGTGATCGAGGACGATACGCTGCTGGCCCAATCGCTGAAAACGCTGCTGGAGGGCAAGGGCTTTCAGGTGGAGACGGTGTACGACGGGGAAGCCGGCGTGGAGTACGCGGAGCTGGGCGTCTACGACCTGCTGATCCTGGATGTGATGATGCCCAGGCTGGACGGCTATCAGGTGGCCCGGCGGGTCCGGGCCAGGCGGTGCGCGGTGCCCATCCTGATGCTGACGGCCAAATCGGAGCTGGAGGACCGGATCGAGGGACTGAACGCCGGGGCGGACTACTACCTGACCAAGCCCTTCGATTCCCGGGAGCTGCTGGCCTGCATCAACGCCCTGCTCCGCCGCCAGGGCGGGCAGGTGGACGAGCTGGTCTTTGGCAACACCGCGCTGGACCTGGCCTCCGGCATGCTGGTATGCGGAGAAAAGCGCGTGCGGCTGTCCGCCCGCGAGTTCGACGTGATGCGGTATCTGCTCCAGAACCGGGAGCAGAATCTGTCCAAGGAGGTCATCCTGGCCCGTGTGTGGGGCTTTGACTCCAACGCGGTGGAGAACCACGTGGAGGTCTATGTGGGCTTTCTGCGCAAAAAGCTGGCCAGCATCGGCTCCAACATCCGCATTGAGGCCATCCGGCGTCTGGGCTACCATCTGGAGGTGTCGCCGGAATGCTGAAGAAGCTGAGAATCAAATTCATCTGTATCAACATGGTGTTCCTGATGGGAATGCTGTGTGTGATCCTGGGGCTGATCGTTCATTTTACGCAATCGAATCTGGAGGCGGAGAGCCTGCGCATGATGCAGACCGTGGCCTCCAGGCCCTTTGACCCCAAGCGGCCAGACCACCTTCCCGAGAAGATCCATCTTCCCTGCTTTGCCGTGCGTCTGACAAGGGAGGGCGAACTGGCGGCTGAGGGCGGCAGCTATTACGACCTGTCTGACAGGGATTTTTTGGAGGCGCTGGTGGAAGCTGTCGCCGCCGCCGGTAAGCCCTCCGGCATTCTGGAGGAATACGGTCTGCGCTATCTGCTGGTTTCGGCCCCCCAGCAGTCAATGTGCTTTGTCTTCGCGGACATCTCCAGCGAGCGGAACACACTGACCCACCTTACCCGGACCTGTATCCTGGGGAGCTGTCTGGGATTTCTGGCCTTTTTGTTCCTCAGCTTTTTTCTGGCCCGGTGGGCAGTGCGCCCGGTGGAGCGGGCCTGGGACCAGCAGAGGCAGTTTATTGCCGACGCCTCCCACGAGCTGAAAACGCCCCTCACGGTCATCATCACCAACGCGGAGCTGCTGCAAGGTTCTGAAACCGTCTCCGCCCAGCAGCCGGCCGGCAATATCCTCGCCGTGTCCCGTCAGATGCGGGGCCTGGTGGAGAACCTTCTGGAGCTGGCCCGGATGGACAGCGGCGCCGCCCGGCGGGAGCATGTTCCGCTGGATCTGAGCCAACTGGTTTCCGACGCGGTCCTGCCCTTTGAGGCCATCTTCTTTGAACGGGGCCTGGCCCTCACCGAACGGCTTGAGGACGGCGTCACCGTGCGGGGAGACCCCGCTCAGCTGCGGCAGACTGCGGAGATCCTTCTGGACAACGCGCAGAAATATTCCGCTCCCGGCGGGACGGTGACGGTCTCCCTGGAGCGGCGGAACAGAGGTCGCTGCCTGCTGTCGGTGTCCAGTCCCGGGCAGGATATCCCCCAGGAGGAGCTTGGAAACATTTTCAAACGCTTCTACCGCCTGGACAGGGCCCGGAGCAGGGACGGAAGCTGCGGGTTGGGACTGTCCATCGCCTGGACTATCGTATCGGAGCACCATGGAAGGATCTGGGCCGAGAGCGGCGGAGGGCGCAACACCTTTTGGATCGAGCTGCCCGCCATAGTATAAAGCCAGTATCCGCAATCTGAGTCAGGCAAAAGGAAGAGGTCCGGAGCACCCCCCGGACCTCTTCCCTTTTTATCTGTAGACTGTCATGGTCCCCGCGCCGCCATCGATCCCGCACATCGCGCCCATGGGCAGCGTCACCATGGGGCGGCAATGGGCGGAGCGGAGGTTATACAGCACCGGCCTGGGCCAGCAGCCGAACAGCTCCCGCAGCAGCTCCTCCGGGCCGTAGTCCTCTCTTGCGTGATTGGGGCACTTGGTAAACGCGCCGAACACCAGTCCCTCCGCGCTCTCCAGCACGCCGCCCCGCAGCAGCTGGTTCAGCATCCGCTCCAGGGCGTAGACCTCCTCGCCCACGTCCTCCAGATAGAGGATTTTACCCCGAGCGTCAATCTGTTCCGGCATGCCCATGGTTTGCGTGACCAGGGACAGATTTCCGCCGGTAAGAATCCCGCAGGCTTTGCCGGGACGCAGAACCTTGACAGGCTCATCGGGAGGATTTTCAATGGCGAGGCAGCGGCCCATATGCAGCGCAGCCTGGAGGCTCTGCCAGGAGAACCCCTCCTCGTCCCACTTCAGCACCTGGTTGGCGGTGGGGCCGTGGAAGGTCACCAGGCCGCACCGCTGCTGGATGGCCAGGTGCAGCGTGGTAATATCACTGAACCCGATAAAGGGCTTTGGGTGGGCGGCCATGCGGCTATAGTCCAGCCAGGGCAGTATCTGCCACGCGGCCTCGCCGCCCCGGACGCACCAGACGGCGTCGATCGCCGGATCCGCAAAGCCCCGGTTGATATCCTCCGCCCGGACCCGCGGCGGCACAGTGTAGCCGCAGGCGGAGGGCCGGGCGGTGCAGGACGCGCCGATGACCACCCGGAAGCCAAGCCGCTCCACGGCTTCGGCGATAGACTCCACCGGCTGGTCCGGAGCCAGCGGAGAGGACGGCGCGGCCAGCAGGACCGTCCCGCCCCGCTTCAATTCACATGGAAAAATCATAACGTTACCTCAATCATTTAAGAAGTCCAGCGCCGCCTGGGCTTCCACGGCCGCCGCCAGGGGCAGGGCGTCCGGATCCGCCGCAAAGCGGGGGTTGTGGTTGGGGTAGGTGTACCCCTTGGCCTCGTTCCCTACTCCGATATAGTAGTAGCAGCCGGGCGCCGCATCGCTGAAATATCCGAAATCGTCCGTACCCATAGAGGGAGCGTTCTGCTCCAGGATGTTCTCCGGTCCCAGGATCTTCCCCGCCGCCCGCAGCAGCAGCTCGGTGACGGCCCGGTCGTTCCGGCAGCCGGGGTAGCTCTCAAAAATCTCGATCTCTGCCTCCACCCCCATAGCGGCGGCAACGCCGGAGACAATGGCGCGGAACTCCGCCTTCACCCGCTCCCTGGCCTCGCCCCCCATTGTGCGGAGAATACCGGTAAACTTCGCCTCCTCCGGCAGGACGTTGCCTGCCGCGCCGCTGTGAAAGGAGCCCACCGTCACCACCACCGGCTCCGTGGGATCGGTCCTCCGGCTGGAAATGGTTTGCAGGGCGGTCAGGATATGCGCTCCGGCCACGATGACGTCGCTCCCCAGATGCGGCTTGGCTCCATGGGACCCTCTGCCCCGCAGCGTGACGGCAAAGGGATTGGACGCGGCGCACACGGGGCCGGACCGGGTGGACAGGGTCCCCGTGGGGATGCCGCTCTCCACGTGGCAGCAGAGCACGGCGTCCACATGGGGGTTCTCCATACAGCCCAACCCGATCATCCTGGCCGCGCCGCCATCGCCCTCCTCGTCCGGCTGAAAGAAGAGCTTGACCGTTCCGGGAAGCTCCGCGCGGCGGTTTTGCAGCAGCTCCGCCGCGCCCAGCAGGGCGGCGGTATGGAAGTCGTGGCCGCAGGCGTGCATCACGCCGGGATTCCGGGACGCGTAGGCCAGATCCGTATCCTCCGTGATGGGCAGCGCGTCTATATCCGCCCGGAATCCAATTGTCCTGCCTGACATCCCGCCCCGGATGACCGCCATGGTCCCGGTGTCCGCCAGGGGGGTGTATGGAATACCCAGCGCCTCCAGGCGGCGGCGGATCAGGGACGCGGTCTGACGCTCCCCCCTGCCCAGCTCCGGGCAGCGATGGAGCGCAAAAAACAGTTCCTCCATCGCCGGAGCCAGAAGCATCGCTTCCTTTTTGATATCCTCCATCCCTGTCTCTCCTTTCCGGATTTCCTGTCAATACTTCCTGTTCTTCAGTATAGGAATCATATTATACACTGTCAGACGGATTTTGTCACGCCCTTTCATCTCCCCCCTGCCGCCGGATTGTCACAGTCAGGCCCTGCCGCATATGGTAGAAGGAGAAATCAATGAGTTGGGAGGAGAATTCATGTCAAACACAACCCACTTCTTCCTTGGCGCAAACAGCGGCCAGGGATTTCAGAATCTGTTCCAGCGCTTCTGCCAGCCTGAGTCCTTTCACGATCTGCTGGTGCTGAAGGGCGGCCCCGGCGCAGGTAAATCCACTCTGATGCGCACCGTCGGCAAGGCCATGGAGGAACGGGGCGAGGCGGTCGAGTACCTCTATTGCTCCGGCGATCCCCAATCCCTGGACGGCGTACATATCCCCCGCCTCCGCGCCGCCATCGTAGACGGCACCGCGCCCCATGTCATCGAGCCCAGATATCCCGCCGCCGTGGACCGGTATGTCAATCTGGGTCAATTCTATGACATTGACGCGGCCAAGAAGAACCGGGCGGACGTGATCCGCTATACCAAGGCGGGCTCCGCGGCCTACCAGAGAGCCTACCGGGCCCTCGGCGCGGCGCGGCAAATGTCGGACAGCGCCGCCGCGCTGGTTCTGGACGGTCTGGACGCCGGAAAGCTGCTCCGCCGCACCGACGGCATCATCGGGCGCGAGATACGCGGGAAAGGCCGCGGAGAGGAGGACGATTTCCGGTTCCTGGGCAGCCTCACCTGCCAGGGCCCCGTCTGGCGGTTTGATACGGTCCAGTCCATCTGCCCCAAGGTTTACCAGCTTCAGGACGCTTACGGTCTGGCGGCCCCCATGCTCCAGCGAATCCACGCCGCCGCGTCCGCCCACGGCTTCCGCGCCATCGTCTGCCCCGACCCGGAGCACGTGGACCGCATCCAGCACCTGCTGCTGCCGGAGCTGGAGCTGGCCTTTGTCACCAGCCGCGAGGGCATGGAATACACCGGGCCCTCCTATCGCCGGGTACGGCTGGACGCCATGGTGGACACAGCCCACTACAAGCGGTATAAGGCCCGCCTGCGCTTCTCGGCCAGGGTGGCCCACGCCCTGACGGAAGAGGGGCTGGACGCGCTCCGGGAAGCCAAAGCCGCCCACGACAGGCTGGAATCCGTTTATCACCCCCACGTCAATTTTGACGGCGTCAGCCAGCTGGCGCAGGAGGAGCTGGCGCGTTTGGAGCGCCGTCTCTGAGCCCTGATTCTCCTCAAAAAGGACGGGGCAAACGGGGTCAGCGGGGCGCAAGACAAATTTATCCTTGCTAAACAGCGTATTTTTTGGTATAATCTCCTAAAAGGAGATGACCTTATGCTGAATACAATCCTTTTTGACCTGGACGGCACCCTGGCCCCCTTTTTCCAGGATGACTTTATCCATGCCTATTTCAAGCTGCTGGTCAGGCGCCTGTCCCCCATGGGCTATGACGGCGACAAGCTGATCCAGTCTCTGTGGAACGGCGTAGACGCCATGATCAAAAATGATGGCGCCGTTACCAACCGGCAGATATTCTGGAATGTCTTCACCCGGGAGCTGGGCATGCAGGCGCTGGCTCTGGAGAGCATCCTGGATGACTTTTACTCCCGCGAGTTTGACGGCACGCGTTCGATTTTGCGGGAGGACGCGGACCGGGGCGGCCTGATCCGCGGCCTGCGGGAGAAGGGATACACCCTGGTGCTGGCTACCAATCCCATCTTCCCGGCCGTGGCGGTGGAAACCCGGCTGAGCTGGGTCGGGCTCACGGGGACGGATTTCGACTATGTGACTACCTATGAAAACAGCCGCAGGAGCAAACCCAATCCCGGCTATTATCTGGATATCCTCTCCCGGATGGGAAAACAGGGGTCGGACTGCCTGATGGCAGGCAACAACCCCGTGGACGATATGGCCGCCCTGAAGGCCGGTCTTTCGGCCTTCCTGGTGACCGATTACCTGGAAAACCCCGGCAATCTGCCGGTGGAAAGCTATCCCCACGGCTCCTTCCAGAATCTGGCGGCATCGCTGGAAAAGCTGCCGCCAGTATAGCCGAAGCGATCCAATACGACAAAACGGCCGCCGCAGGGGGTCTCCCCTGCGGCGGCCGACGCGTTTTGCCGGATTTACAGATGCTCGTATGCAGCCAGCTGCTCCAGGGGAACACGGATCTGGTGGCGGTCCGAGACGGCATGTTCCCCGGCGGCGTAACCGATCGCCAGGATGTTGATGGGCTCCAGGTTTTCCGGCAGGGCAAACTCCTCCCGGAGGACGTCGGGCTTGAAGAAGCAGATCCATACGCTGCCCAGTCCCAGCTCAGTGGCTTCCAGCATCATGTGGTCCGTGAGGATGGACGCGTCGATGTCGCAGGACCGCTTCCCGTCGAAGGGACGGGTCCAGGCTCGGTCGTGGTCGGCGCAGACGACGACCGCCAGAGGCGCGCCATAAATGTTGGCGGCCTTGCCGATCTTCGCCAGCCCCTCCTCGCTCTGTACCGCCAGCAGCTTTACCGGCTGAAGGTTCTTGGCCGTGGGGGCGACGCGGGCGGCCTCCAGAATCTGTTCCAGCTTTTCGGGCTCCACCTTCCGGTCCGTGTAGGCGCGGATGGAGCAGCGCTTCTTTGCCAGTGTCATGAAATCCATAGCGTATCGTCTCCTTTTTTGTGGCAGTGATTTGCCGGATATCTATATTTTACCACGTCTGGAAATATCCGCAAGAGGGTATGATTCCCGCGCTTAAACACAGGAATCATACTCTTTGATTTGAGCCGTTTTGCTCGCCGCCCGGGGGCGGCCTGCGGGAAGACTTATACTGTTCCTCGATTAAAAGCGCAATACCGTAACCGGGCAGAAATCCAGAAAGTGCAATGGGAATAGGCTCGGAATAAAAGTTCTTTTTGATACTTTTTTCAATTATAGGTATCAAACGCCACCGTGCGGCAGGCTTAGTTAAACTGCGCAGAAAAGAGCGGATTTGGCCGTCCGCCCAGGACCTTTTTCTTTCAAGAAAAAGTATTATTTCCTCAACCGCTTCTCGCTGTCGAAATACTCCCTGGTCATTTTGAAGACCACGGGGCACAGCGCGATCAGGGCAATCAGGTTGGGGATGGCCATGAGGCCGTTGAGGGTGTCGGCGATGGCCCAGGCCAGGGACAGATCCATGGTGGCGCTGATGATGACCACCAGGGTGAAAATCACCTGATAGGGCTTCACGGCCTTCTCGCCCAGCAGGAATTCCCAGCAGCGGGTGCCGTAGAGTCCCCAGCTGAGGACGGTGGACAGGGCGAAGAGGCTCAGGCCGATGGCGATAATCAGCGCCCCCACTTTACCGCCCAGCACCGTGCCCAGCGCCTGGGCGTTGAGGGCGGTGGTGCCCTTGACGCCGTAGTTGATCGCGCTCTCGTCCAGTGCCAGCAGCAGGGTCAAGCCGGAGAGGGTGCAGATCACGATGGTGTCCATGAACACCTCGAAAATGCCGTAGAGGCCCTGCCGCACCGGATTGTTCTCAGAGGAAGCGGCGTGGGCAATGGGCGCGGAACCGAGGCCGGCCTCGTTGGAGAACACGCCCCGCTTCACGCCCCACTCGACGCAGGTCCTGATGGTGATACCGGCCACGCCGCCGGTAACGGCCCTGGGGCTGAACGCGCCCTGGAAAATCATCGCGAAGACGTGGGGCACCCTGGTGATGTTCGCGCCAACCACCAGCAGACAGGCCGCAATATAAATCACCGACATAATGGGCACCATGAACTCCGTGACCTCGCCGATGCGCTTGATGCCGCCCACCAGCACTACGCCGATGATAACCATCAGGATAACCGCCAGAACGATATTGATCGTCATCTGGTGCTCCGCGGCGGAGGGAACAAAGGACTGGATCGCGGTATTGACGGCGGAGGTGATCTCGCCCACCTGCACCGCGTTTCCGATGCCGAAAGAGGCCAGGCCGCCAAAGACGCAGAACACGGCTCCCAGCCACTTCCAGCTTTTGCCAAGGCCGTTCTTGATATAGTACATGGGGCCGCCGACCCAGTCTCCCATCACGTTGCGCTCCCGGTATTTCACCGACAGCAGCACCTCGGAATACTTGGTAGCCATGCCCAGCAGAGCGGACACCCACAGCCAGAAAATGGCCCCCGCGCCGCCCAGGGTGACGGCGAAGGTGATGCCGGCGATGTTGCCGGTGCCCACGGTTGCCGCCAGCGCGGTGGTCAGAGCCTGCAGGGGCGTGACCTCGCCGGCCCTGGCCTCCTGCTTCCTGAACATTTTGCCCACGGTATTCTTCATGGCGTAGCCGAATTTCCTGAACTGGAAGCCCTTCAGGCCCACGGTCAGGATAATGCCCGCCGCCATCAGCAGCACCAGCGCGGGAACGCCCCATACGATACCGTTAATTTTATCGTTTACGCTCGCTACAGTGTCCATAACTTGCCGCATACTCTTTTCTCCTTTTCCTTACCCAATTTACACATCGAAAGAAAACAAGGGAGGCGCGGACCGCCTCCCCTGCACAGACAGAAAAAGAAAAACTTACCCCTTGGCTCCCGTATGGGGTAACATAAACCAATCCTGTCCTTTCGCCTGAGAGATTACGGCCAGGCCGCTTGCACCTTCGGCATCCGCCCATTCGCGGAGTTCTCCAGAATCTCGTCCGTCCACAGTTCCGTTGCCCTGTACGATTTACGCCTTCGGTGGGAGACTTTCCGTGCTCCGGGCAGTCCCCTCTCTCCTGCGGACATCCTCCGATATGTATTTATGCTCCCATTGTACCAGACATGCCTCTCCCACGCAAGTATGATTTTACAAAAACTTTACACTTTTTCTCTTGACATCCCCGTCCATTCGCACAAAAATATAAGAAAATGGAAAATTTTTGTCCAGGCCGTTCTGACCATGGAAAAGGAGGAAACATGACCATATCCGACGCTGTTTTTACCCGGACCTCCTGCCGGGCGTATCTGCCCCATTCCCTCTCTCCCGCCCAGCGGCAGCGGCTGGGAAAAGCCATCGCCCAGTGCAACCATCGGGCCGGACTGCGCGTCCGGCTGATCTGCGGCCACCCGGAGCCCTTTTCCGTCTTTCCCAGGGCCGCGGGACGGATCAGGGGGGCGCAGGACTATCTGCTCCTGGCCGGCCCTGCCGAGGACCCGAATCTGGAGGAAAAATGCGGCTATTTCGGCGAGGAGCTGGTTCTGACCGCCCAGG
The DNA here is from genome assembly GCA_014799925.1 of Oscillibacter sp. Lineage (GTDB taxonomy): Bacteria > Bacillota > Clostridia > Oscillospirales > Oscillospiraceae > Pelethomonas. The sequence goes on along the minus strand of JAAVHC010000001.1, from coordinate 98,377 downwards.
CGATGGGGCTAAGCACCTGCTGGGTGGGCGGAACCTATGACAGGTCCCTCTGCCTGTCCCACCTGGAGCCGGGCGAAGAGCTGGTGTGCGTAGCCGCCATCGGCGACCCCGCCCCGGCGGAGAAAAAGGAACGCTCCCGCAGGGCCCCGGCGGAGCTTGCGCCGGACTGCGAGAATTCTCCGGCCTGGTTCCAGGCCGGCATTGCCGCCGTGCGGCAGGCTCCCTCCGCCATGAACCGGCAGGGTTATTGCTTCTCCCTCCGTCCGGACGGGTCCGTCCGGGCGCGGCTGAGCGGCACGGGGTCCTTTGCCCTGCTGGACCTGGGCATTGCCAAGCGGCACTTTGAGCTGGGGGCCCACGGCGGCGAGTGGACCTGGGGCGACGGCGGCGTATTCCGGAAAGCCAGGGAGGAGAAATCCTGCGGCGCGGTGGTCTGGCACATGGAAGCGGGACAGCGGCAGTATCTGCTGGTCCGGCACAACGGGGGCCACTGGAGCTTCCCCAAGGGCCATGTGGAGGACGGCGAGACGGAAGAGGCAACCGCCGCCCGTGAGATTCTGGAGGAAACCGGGCTCGCCGCGGAAATCCATACGGACTTCCGCCGTCAGGTGACCTACTCCCCCAAGCCGGGAACCATCAAGGACGTGATTTTCTTCACCGCCGTCCCCACCGGCGGGCGGGAGCGTCCCCAGGAATCGGAAATTTCTCAGCTGGGCTGGTTCTCCTTCCCGGACGCGGCGGAACGGATCACCTACGCCACCGATGAGGAAATTCTCCTCGCGGCGGAGGCGTATCTGAATAGTCAATGACCCAGGAGAGGCGGAAATCGCCTCTCTTTTCATTTTCCCTCTTGACAAGGATGTCTATCCATGCTATCCTCTGTTCATCTACTGTTCAACAAACAGTAGCAACGCACAGTAGAGAGGATGATGACAATGTTTTCGTTTGGAAAGCCTCCTGTTACCCGTCAAGCATGGCTGGAGAGCCTGGCCCGCCGTCTGGCCTGGGCCTTCCCGGAGGCACAGGCAAAGGATATTTTTGCCGACTACCGGGAACAGTTCGATGTGGGGAAGGATCGCGGGAAATCTGACCATGAGATCATCGAGGCTCTTGGCGCCCCGTCGGAAGCAGTGAAGCAGCTGATGGAAGAAGACCCCTCCGCCCGGACGGAGCTGCTCCGGCACTGCCTTCTGTGGGGCGCGGCGCTGGTGCTCTGCTGGGCTTTCGCGTGGGTCACCTTCGGGGGCGCATATATAACAACCATCCTTTGGGTTGGAATCTGGGTGTTCCTGCCGGTATCCAGTGCGGCACTGTTCATGCTGCTCCGGGGACCGGCCAGAGTGGCGCTGGAACAGGCCGCCGCGTTTGCGAAATCTGTCTCCCCTGCTGCGGTGTATTGTATTCCTGCCGGGGCTGTGCTCGCCGCTGTAGCAATCCAGGAAATTCTGTTGTTGTCTTTCCTGCGGCTGAAAGTGATGCTGCCTGAAAATATCGGACCCATTATCGTTACATCCTTGCAGCTGTTTGCGCTGGCTATGGCACTGCTGGCGATGTGGCTGCTGTTCCGCAGCGCAACACGCTCCATTCTCTATTTCCCTGGTATTGTTCATGCCGGAGGCGCGGCATTGGCTTCTCTGGCCATGACGGGGTATTATACCGCCGTCGACCTTGATCCATACTCCGGACTGCCTGCGGAGATTGCGGTCCTGATTCGGGCAACACCCTACCTGGTGGGACTGGCAACTGCCTGTGTCTTCCAACATTGGGTCGATGGCAGCAAACCAATTCCTTACTGCTTCCAGGCCAAAAACGCGAACTGGACAGATTGGCAGCACCGGCTTGCAGTCACCCTTCTGGGCTGGTTCTCCGCGGAGCAGACGATTGAGATTTTGGAGGATTATCAGGAGCAGTTCGAGTTGAGCCGGGAGCAGGGCAAAGCCGAAACGGACATCTTTGCGGAAATGGGCTGTCCCGCCACCGTGGTCCGCGATCTGCTGGAGGAAGACCGGAAAGCCCGGCTGCGCCGCAAGAACCCGTGGCCGTGGGGGATTCTGTGCGCGTTCGCAGGCTGGCTTCTGCTTGGACTGGTGCAGTCGTTTGAGTGGGGCGGTGCGGGGCTTGGACACTATTTTGATGAGCACAAGATACAAATTGGGGTCCTCTCGGTAGTGCTGGGGACAGTATCGCTGTTTGCCCTGCTGCATGTCAGAGAGCGGGCGGCGGTGGAACGGCGGTTCCCGGTGGAAAAAAAGCCTACTGTATGGGTATTTCTCCTTCCGGTTATCCTCGCCGCATTGACAAACGGACTTGTGTTATATATCTGTCAATTACCATTCGGGCAAAGTTTTTACTGGCCTGTGCGGTTTTATGCAGTCGTCGGGATCGAAGCCTCTGTGCTGATCCTCTTTGTGCTGATAGTCTGGACGCTTGCCCGGTGCTTCTCCGGTTCGGTCCGGTACCTCCCCGCCACGATTCATGCCATCGGGTGTGCCTGTTATGTTCTATGCACGGGCATCTACTGTATGCATCTTGATTTTGAAGGTATGTTTGGTAGGATCCTCTACTCCTGGTTCCTCCCCGCTCTGCTCCCCTACGCTGCTGGTGTTGTGCTGGCGGCGGGCGTCTGGCTGCTGATCCGCAGCGCGGGAAAGCCCCGAAAGGAGAGCTGACCATGGATGCGCAATTGAAGAAGGGCGTATTGGAGCTCTGTCTGCTCCAGTGCCTCAGCGGCGAGCCGAAGTACGGCTACGACGTGATCCAGACCATGCGGGGCTGCTTCCCGGACGTAACGGAGAGCACCTTCTACGCCATCCTCCGCCGCCTGGCCAAGGACGGCGCGGCGGACACCTTCCAGGGCAGCGAGTCCAACGGCCCGGTACGGAAATACTACAGGCTCACGGAAACCGGACATACCCAGCTGGCCTCCATGACGGAGGACTGGCGGAACCTGCAGATCATTATGCGAAAGCTGGGAATAGAATAGCAAAACCGGCGCGGAAACAGCCTCCGCGCCGGTTTTATTACCTGTTCCCTGATGAAAAGCGCAATTTCATATCCGGGTAAAAATCCGGGAAAAACAATGATTGAGAGAACGTACGGCTTTCAAGCAAAGATATTTACCATGCCTTGATCCAGCCCTCCAGGTAATCCAGCGGATTCACCCGGCTGCCGCCCTCGGTGATCTCATAGTGCAGATGGGGGCCGCTGCTGACGCCGGTGGAGCCGGTGATGCCGATCACCTGCCCCTGCGTCACGGAGTCCCCCTCCTTCACGGACCGGCTGGACATATGGGCGTACAGCGTTGTGTTTCCGGGCCCGTGGTAGATCACCACATAGTTGCCGTAGGACTTGGAATAAGCCGAAGTCTGGACCACGCCGGCCTTGGTGGCCAGGACGCTGGTACTGGTGCCCACGCCGCCGATGTCCACGCCCTTATGGTTGGTGGACGCGCCCTTGATGCCCGTATTGCGGCTGCCCATGGGTGAGGTAATCCGCCGGCTGACCGACTCCGGCCAGATATAGCCACCCTTGGTGGCGGTTATAGACAGCTTGCGGGCCAGCTCCTCGGATTTCTCAATGATTTCCCTCTGGATGCGGTCCTGCTCGGCGCTCAGCTCCTTCAGCTGCTCCTCATATACGTCCACATTGGCGTTGATCTCCGCCAGCAGGGCCTCGGCGTCCGCGTACTGGCGGTCCAGCTCCACCTTGTTGGCCTCCAGTTCCGTCTTGGCCTCTTCGGACTGGGCCCTCAGCAGCTCCTGCTCATCCCGCTTGGCCCGGATGTCCGTCTGGAGCTGGCGCAGGTCGTCCAGGACACCCTGGTCGTAGTTCACGACCTCCTGCACGTCGGACAAGCGGCTGAGCAGATCGGAGAAGCTGTCCGCCTTGAACAGCACCGCCCAATAGGAGGTCGTGCCCGCCTCCTCCATGGCCTGGGCCCGCCGGCAGAAGACGGCGTACTGCCGCTCCTCTTCTTTTTCCGCTTCTTCCAGCTCATAGGCCGTCTGGGCCAGCATGGCATCAAAGCCGGAGATCCGCTTCTCCGTGTTGTCGATAGCCTGCAGCGTCAGGGCAATCTGCTGATCCAGCAGCAGCTTCTGCTGGACGGCGCTGTTGCGCTCATTTTTCAGCTCCGCCAGCTGGCTTTTCAGCCGGCTGCTGTCTCCGGCCAGCTCCTTGGCCTCGTTCTTTAAACTATCGATATCCGCCTGGGTTACCGCCCGCGCCGTGGGGATCAGCCGCTCGGCCCTCTCCGCCGGAATCAGGCCGGCCAGCAGCAGCAGCGTCAGCGCCAGGGACAGGATTCTCCTCCGGTTCTTCATTCGCGTTTCCTCCAAAGCCGCCGTTTCAGGCGGCGCATTTCATCCTTTTTCCTGAAAGAAAAGAGCTTCATTCCTTCCGCGTTTCATTATATCACAGGTTTTTGAAAAAATCTACTGGTTTTTGCGCCAGCGCTGCCGGCCGCCGGAATAAAAAGGAGCCGCTGTCTATGACAGCGGCCCAGGCGGGTGGGATATTGGAAAGCTTCCATAGAGTATGATACACCAGACAAGCCCCTATGTCCATAGGAGGTTTTGCCGTTTTTTAAGAACCTTTGTCGTTTTCCCGGGGCCGGGCCTTTTCCCCTCCCCCCGGCAAAGGTTATTCCTCGCCGTCCGTCTCCAGCAGGCCGTAGCCGCCGTTCTTCCGGCGGTAGGCAATGCAGATGACGTTATCCGTGTTGCGGTAGACGAAGAAATCGTGATCCAGCAGATTCATCTGCAAAATCGCCTCGTCCTCGCTCATGGGCTTGACCGCGATGCGCTTGGTGCGCACCACCTGGAACTCGGTCTCCTCGCTGACGTCGAACTCGGCGGGCACGGCGGGAGCCAGCGCCTCCTGGCGCAGGCGCTTGCTGAGGCGCGTCTTGTTCTTGCGGATCTGACGGTCAATGGTGGAGCAGGCCGCGTCAATCGCGCCGCGCATATCGCCGTCTCTGGAGTCCTCCTGGGCGCGGAAAAGCGTGCTGCCGCTGCGGATGGTGATCTCAACCACGCAGCGATGGCCCTTTTCCACCGAGAAGGTCACAAGTGCGTCGGCATCCTCCCGAAAATAGCGGTCCAGCTTGGAAATTTTCTTTTCGGCGTACTCCTTGATTGAGTCGTTGAGGGACACCTTCTTGCAGGTAAATGTGAACTTCATACGATCGCTCCTTTCTTGCTTCTCCTTTGCGGGGTAAACCCAGTATACCATTTTTTGTCTGATTTGTACAGTCCTATTTTTCAGAAGATGGATTTTTTTAGCAATCTTCGTGGAAGCGGGCCGGACGGGGGCGCTTACCGGTGCTCATTGACGTACAGACTCGCCCGGTTCTGGATCAGCTGGACGGTCTCCTCCAGGCTCTTGTCCCCGGCGAAGTACGCGTCCGCCTGCTCCATGACGATGTCCAGTATGGCGTCGTTTCTGCCGGTGATCTGCTCCGTGGACTCGTAGAGCCTCCAGAACCGCTCCATCTGGGCCTCGCTGGGGGCGAAGAGGTAGGCCATCAGGACGACGTCCCCGGGTTTGCCGACGCCGATTCCGGCGGGTGTGAATTCCACCGGGTCCCCGTTGGCGTCCGTGAAAACCTCCCCGCTGTATGGGTCGGTCCAGTATTCCATCCCGATCCGCATCCGCGCGTCAAAAGTCTCCCGGTTGATGGGAAAGCCGTCAAAGTTGGAAGGCTCGCCTGTGGCCACCCAGTATCCGCTGGCGTTGCCGTTGGGAAGCAGCTGGCCGCGCACAAAGGCCCACGCCCCCTCCTTCGCCCCGCTGGAAGCGGAGATGCCCATGCCCTGGCGAATGGTAAAGCTGCTGCCCGCGCCGCTGGATGTGGGGAACCCTACATAGGAGGCGTAGACGTTTCCGTCCGCCGCGCCGACCTGATAGTCACCGGCTAAAGGTGTATCGCTAAATCCACTCCGAAGGTACTGGATCGGCTCGAACCCATTCTCATGCGCCCAGTACACCTGGTTAAAGTCCTTGTCATAACGCGTCCTGATGAGTTCGACATCATTGTTGTTTATGAAGCTGTAAATAATCTCCGCGTCCCAGAGCCGCTGGTCATAGTCCGCCGTCAGGGACTCCCGGCCGCCGAACAGCACGTCGTCGACCACCAGGTCCTTGGCGTCCGCCAGCGTCCGTGCGCAAAGGAGGGGCCTACCCTCCCAAGGGAACACCCGGCACGGCTCAATGCCGCTCAGTACCGACGCATCCTGTCCGCTGATTCCCAGATCACGCAGCACATAGGGATCATCCAGATTCAGGCTGGTTTCCGCCACATCCTCTCCGCTGCCGGCCAGCCGCAGCAGGGACTTGAAATCCTCGCTGTCAAAGGCGCACTCACCGGTCTCCATATTGACAAAGCGGCTCAGGTTCATATTGACCAGATCATACAGGGTGGTCTGCCGGTCAAACCGGTAGAACATCGTGTATATCAGACTAAGATCGTTATTCAGCGCAAAATAGAATTCCGGCGTCTCGCCGCCGAAGGCATCCAGCATCTCCTCCATGGTCCAGCCCGCCCGGTCCCCCGCCACGGCCGCGCTGGCCACGGCGGTCTCGATCTCGAAGCCGGCGCACACCCGGGGCAGCTTCCCGTCTACCTCCAGGCACTCCAGCACATGGGCCATCAGCCCCTCCCGGCTGATGGCCGGATCACCGTCGATCCAGGGCCACAGGTCCTCCAGCGCGCCCTGCCTGGCCAGCGTGTCCAGCGGAAGGGACTCGTCCAGGATGTCGGGGCAGCGTCCCGCGGCGATATCCGCGTACAGCCGGGCCAGCGCGTTCTGATAGACCTGCGTATTTTTCTCGCCGGTCCAGCCCAGCAGTCCCTCGGAGTAGTCCCGGTATTCGATGTAGTAGTTCTTATTTCCCCGATTGTACTTCGCAATCTTTTCCTGAGTAAGGAAGTTGGTGCCGATGGCGCCGTAGACCAGCCTTACCTTCATCCCCGCCGGAGGCTCATCCGTGGGCAGGAGCCGCACGGCCTGGACCGTGTCGTCATACCAGCCCGTACCGGGCGTGTGGATGCTGGACAGGGCCGCGGCCTGCCCGTCGTCCAGGAGGGCGAAGCACCGCACCGCGTCGGACTCATCCAGCTGGGCGCTGGACCAGGACAGCAGCCGCAGGGGGATATCCTCCCCGGGGGCGATGCCGTAGACAATGCCGCCCGAGATATAGTAGAACGCGCAGGCGCCGCTGCCAGGGTAAATCCGGTTCACCTCTTTATGTATGGAGTATTCCTGCTTGGTCCAATCCCTTGTTTCCCGGTCGATGATCTGCACCGTCCGCTCATCCTTGGACTGAACCGTGAGGACCCCGATGGTCCCGTCAGGCAGCAGGGCCAGGCTTCCTCCCGCACCGGAGGAGAAGAATGTGCCGGGCAGCTTTGCCTTCAAGGTATACAGGGTCTGCCCCTGGCTGTCGATGGCGGCTATGTGCTTCTGGTCCGCCAGGAAGATGGTCCCTTCCCCGTCCACCACGATACCGTTCAGCGTCTGCAGGTTCATGCCGTCCATAGCGGCGGTGATGTCCGTCACGCTCAGCTCCCTGCCGGTAGCCGGGTCCAGCTGGCGCATGTGAAATGTGTGAGAGAACTGGCTCGTTTCCGTTCCGGGGACAAAAAACTGCTCCCAGACCCACAGCGTACCGTCTCCGCCCACAATGGGGCCTACATAGCCAACAGCAGGCTGGCCGTCCGCCATCGGCGCCTGATACTCCGTCAGGACCTCCGCCTCCCCGCCGTCCAGGGGTACGCGGCAGAGAACCGGTTCAGCGTCCTCCTCGGGGATCACCAGATACCAGATGCTTTCCCTGTCGGTGCAGCACCCTGCCAGCTCCCCGCTCTCCACCGGCTGCGGCATCTCCTCCACCGCGTAGTAGAGCGAGGATGGGAACACCAGGTCCGCCTTTTTCTGCTCTCCGTCCTTACCGCACCCCGTCAGGCCAAGCGCCAGCGCCAGCACGAGCAGAGCCGCCGTGATACGGCTGATTCCAATTTTCATCGCTGTGTCCTCCTTTCCGCCTGTTTTTATAAAGGCAGTTTAATTTTACCATATAAACAGCTAAAGTGCAAGTATCATTTGTGAGTCAATGCCTAACATACAAACAAACCGTATTCCGGTATATTTTTGTCAGGCGGTGGTTTTTATGCAGCAGTTGGAGTTTGACGGTGCGATCTACGACACGATCCGCAGAAATATCAGGCGATACCGGCGGGAAAAGGGGCTGACCTCTGCGCAGCTGGCGGAAATGGTGGATCTGTCCCATGATTTCATCCGGCAGATTGAAAGCGAAAAAGTGCGCTATAACTTCTCAGTGGAAACATTTTATAAGATATCGGTGGCTCTGGGTGTCGGAATGGATAAACTGGCGGAAAAGGAGAGCGTCTGAAATACCAGTCAAGGTAGTTCAGACGCTCTCCTTTATATTCTCCGGATATAAACGGCTTTTCCTTCTTACAGCCGCAGCACCCGCGCCAGCTTATCCCCGTGTGGGATCATTTTCAGGTCCTCCCTGGTGATCATCCGCAGGGCGATGACCAGAATCAGGTACACCAACACCGCGACGCCGACCGCCAGCAGGGTACACAGGCTCTCCTTCACATATCCGCCGCTCAGGAAGCGGCCCAGCATCCCGTGGGTGGCCCACGCCGCCGCGCCCATCGCCGCCGAGGCCAGCGCGGGCTTGGCGAAGATGGCGGGATAGTTGGGCTTTTTCTCCAGGAGATGACTGACAATCATCAGATTAAGCAGGGCGATGAGCCCATAGCAGACCAGGGTGCCCACCGGCGCGCCCCTGACGTTGATGGCCGGATTGCCCACCAGAACGTAGTTGACTCCCACCTTTACCGCGCCGCCGATGAGCATGGTGTAGATGGGCCAGTTGACCTTCCCGTGGGCCTGCATGATGGAGTTGGTCAAAAGCATGATACACACGAAGATGGACGCGGCGCCCAGCAGCCGGAGGTGGTAGGTGGCGGCGATGGCCGTCTCCCGCCGGGCGGGGTACAGCAGCAGCAGAATGGGGCCCGACAGTACCGACAGCCCCACTCCCGCCGGAATGGCCAGCATGGCGATGAGCCGGAAGCTGGTAGTGACCACCTTATTGACCTCATGGTGATCCTTCCGGGTCACGGCCACGGTGACGGCGGGAATCAGGCTCACCGCCACGGCGGGCAGGAACGCCGCCGGAAGATTGAACAGGGTGCTGCTGAAGGTATACTGCCCATAAAGGCTGGCGGCCTCCCGTTCGCTGAGGCCCAGCACATTTTGCAGCTGGCCCAGAATGATGGTCTGGTCCAGCAGATTGAAAAGGCTCATGCCCGCCTGCCCGATGGTGATGGGGATGCCCAGGGCCAGCAGGCGGCGGGCAATGGTTCCATAGCTCTGGGGTACGTCCGTCCCCCAGAGGATGGGCCGCCGGTTCTTATAGTAATTCCGGCACATGTACAGCATGGCCAGAACGATTCCCGCGCTGACGCCCACGATCGCGCCGGCCGCGCCGGTCTCCAGCGGCTGCCCGGAGCGGATCAGCCACCACGCCAGGGGCAGACCCACCACCAGCTTGGTAAACGCCTCAATAAACTGGGATACCGCCGTCGGGACCATGTTCTGCCGCCCCTGGGCAAAGCCTCGATAGGCGCACATGACGGACACGCAGACCACGGACACCCCCAGGCACTTGATGGGCCAGTAGGCCAGGGAATTGTGCATCATGGCGGCCAGCTGTCCGGTAAAGAGCAGCATGACAGCGGACCCCGCCGCGCCCAGGGCCACAAAGATGACCATGGCCGTGTTGAAGCAGCGGCGCATCTGGGTGCGCCGGCCCGTGGCGTTGGCCTCGCTGATCAGCTTGCTGAGCGCCAGAGGCAGTCCGGCCGTGGACAGCGTCAGGAGAAGCGCGTAGATATTGTACGCGCTCATGAAATGGGTGACGCCCTCGTCCCCCAGGATGTTGTTCAGGGGGATCTTATAGAGGGCTCCGCAGATCTTCACAAACACGGTGGAGACGGCCATAATGGTGACGCCGCCCATAAAGGACTGTTTCTTTTCTCTGGACATTGGATTTCCTCTTTTTTCGCATAAAATGCGGGACAGCGGCCCCGCCGCGCCCGTAATACGATGTCACCGTTAAACCACAGACATCATATCATTGGATTCAGCCGTTTTGCTCGCCGCAAAACATGGCGATATTACTTCCGCGCTTTCGTTCGGAAGCAATAATACTATACGAGGCGGCTGTGGAAGACATGCATTTTATTTGTCCCGCTGCGCGGCGGTCCCTCGAAAAGCCCTCCTCCGGCGCGCGAAGCTCACTGCCTGCTCAGCGGCTTCCCGCAGTTCTGGCAGTACAGGCAGTCAGAATGGTTGGCCGCGCCGCAGGCGGGGCAGATCAGATGCCCCCGCAGGGTCTCGCTCTCCCGCTGGTGGGCCTCCAGCTCCTCATAGAGTCCATCCACATATTCCAGAATCGTCTGGATCCGGTCGCTGTCGGAGGGACCGCCCCGGTGGGCGGCATACACGATCTCCCCTGCCGCCTGCATCTGCAAGCGGATCTCCTGCCGCAGATCCCGGATCTCCTGCTCCAGCCGGACGCGGGAGGAAATCTCCTCCGCGTGCCGCGCCGCGGCCGCGGCCCCCTCCCGGAGCACCGCGGCGGCGTCCAGCGCGGCGTCGCCCGCGCCCCGCGCCAGCTTCTCCAGGGAACCGTTCGTTATCTCGAATTTCACAGACTTCATCCTCCGCTCAATCGTCATAGATGCCGCCGCCGATGAACTCCCGGATCAGGGAATCGGAGGCCACGTATTTCTCCTCCAGCACCTCGAACCGGGGGTAGGCCGCCGCCAGCTGGTGGACCTCCTCGTACCGCTCCATGTCCGGGGACACCCGCAGGTGGTCGAACAGGGGCTGGGCAAAGGCGCGGATGGCGCTGATCTCGTAGGGCAGCGTGGTGTCAAACATGATGCTGGCGTTGTCCTTGAAGGGAGATATGTACAGCTTCTCCCCCCGGCGGACGTTGGCCCACATTTTTACCGTCACATCCGCCTTCCAGGCCCGGAACTTGCTGTCCCGCACCGTGCGCCGCTCCAGGCGCAGCCAGGTCCGCTTGAATATCACATTCCCCGCGTCGTCCAGAATGTCGGAGCGGGCGGAGATATAGACCTTGGCGGCGGCGGGGTTCCGGCCGGTAATGACGTCGTTGAGGGCGTGGATGCCCTCGAAGATGGCGATCTCGTCCTTCCCCAGCTGGAGCGGCTGGCTCTTGATGTCCGAGCGCATCTGGCGGGCAAACTCAAATTTGGGGATCCGGATCTTCTCCCCCCGGTCCAGGGCGGAGAAATGCTGATTGAGCAGGTCCATGTCCATGCAGAAGGGGGACTCATAGTCGATCTGTCCCTCCCGGTTTCTGGGAGAGGTCTCCGGATCCACGGTCCTGAAGTAGTTGTCCATGGACACGGCGTGGGAGTTGATGCCCATCTTCTCCAGCCTGGCCTCGATTTTCTTCGCGGTGGTGGTCTTCCCGCTGCCGGAGGGGCCGGAGAGAAGGACGATCCGGGATTGGGAGAGATTCTCCGCGATCTTCCGGGCGGCGGCTTCGATCTTCTTCTCGTAGGCCGCGTCGCTCTCCTGCACAAAGCCCTGGGGATCGCTGCGGACGGCGTCGTTGATCTTACTGAGTGAGTATGCCATTTCCACTGCTCCTTTCTGATGATTCCATCATTTTCAGGTAAAACGCCCGGAAGGCCGCCTGGTTGGCGGCAATCTTTTCCGGCCGCTGGATATACTCCTGGGGATATTTCAGGTTGAACACCCGCTCGATGCGGTTATGAGCCGGGTCCACCATCTTGGTGGAGCCTCCCGCGCCCAGGCTGAGGATGCTGTGAAGCTCCTCCATGATATAGATGTTGTACCACCCGGTGCCGCCGGGACGGCACCAGCCCACGTTCTCAAAGCTGCCGGACATATACTTCTGCCGGTAGAGGTAGTAGGGCGCGAAGCCCATGGGTCTCAGCTTTTCCGGCACATAGTCCAGCATCTCCCCCACCTCCTCCACCGAGGGGATGCGGGTGCCCTCCAGGGTAATGCGGCTTCCCTTCTTCAGGCTCAGGGTGTGGACGGTGATGTTGTCGGTGCCGAAGGCCGACGCCTCGTCCAGGGTCCTGCGGAACTGCTCCGGGGTGTCCTCCGGCAGCCCGGCGATGAGGTCCATGTTCACGTGGGGGAACCCGGCCTTCTGCACCAGCTCCATGGCGGCGCGGATGTCGTCCGCGCTGTGCCGCCGCCCGATGGCGGCAAGCACCCTGTCCGACATGGACTGGGGATTGACGCTGACCCGGTTCACGCCGTTTTGACCCAGCGCCGCCAGCTTCTCCGCCGTAATGGTGTCCGGCCTCCCGGCCTCCACCGTCAGCTCCACCGCACTGGAGAGGTCAAAGTTTTGATGCACCGCCCCCAGCAGGCGGTCCATCTGGTCCGCCGTCAGAGTGGTGGGCGTGCCGCCGCCCATGTAGAAGGACCTGATGTTCAGCCCAAGCTCCCGCACCATGGCCCCCGCGCTCTCCACCTCCGCCAGCAGAGCCTGCAAATAGGGCTCCACCAGGTGGAAGCTCTTTTCCACGCTGTTGCTGACGAAGCTGCAATAGGCGCAGCGGGTGGGGCAGAAGGGGATTCCGATATACAGGGATATCTCGTTTTTCTCCAGTCCCCGCCTGGCCTCCAGTCCCGCCCTGGCGCAGGGCAGGCACAGCGCCCGCCGGGAATCGGAGACAAAGTAGGTGTCCCGCAGGATGGCGTCCGCCTCCGCCTCGCTCTTCCCCTCCTCCAGCAGTCCCGCCGCCAGCTTGGCGGGCCGGATGCCGGTAAGGGCTCCCCAGGCGGGGGTCACGCCGGTGAGGGACCGGGCGGCCTCGAAGAAGCTGAGCTTCACGGCCCTTTGCAGCAGCCGCTCCCGCTCATAATCATCCACGGCCCCGGAAACGTCGGCCCGGGACGCTCCGCCGGCGGTTTTGCCGCCCACCGACAGCTCCGTGGCGGCATGGGCGGTCTGGCCGTCCAGCGTCAGCCGGACCTGGGCCGTGTTGGGGTCCCCGCCCTCGTAGACGGGGCGCTCGCTGGGGAAAAAGGCCAGCAGGCTCTGCTCCACGGCATAGCGGTAGTCGTGGCCGGTAAAAATCAGTTTCATAGACGCATCGCCTGCTTCATATAGGGATTGCTCTGCCGCTCCCTCTCCAGGGTAGACAGCGCCCCGTGGCCGGGGCAGACCCGATAGTCCCCCTCCAGCCGTCCCAGCCGGGCCAGGGAGGCCAGCATGTCCTCCTCGTCCCCTCCGGGCAGGTCGCAGCGCCCGCAGGTCCCGGCAAACAGGGTATCCCCGCTGAGCATCACGTCCTCCGTCAGGACCACCACGCTCCCGGCGGAGTGGCCGGGGGTGTGCAGGACCCGCAATTGCAGGCTTCCCAGGGAGAGGGTATCTCCCTCGCCGCAGGTCCGCTGATGTTTCCCGGCGTGCGGAAAGAAGTAGTGGGGGTTCGGCTCGTCCGCGGGGCACAGCTCCTTCTCATGGGCGTACACCGGCAGATCAGGCCATTTCTCCAGCAGGGCGGGAATGGCTCCCACATGGTCCCAGTGGCCGTGGGTCAGGAGGATCATCTTCAGCTCCAGCCCGCTCTTTTCGATCATGGCAAGGATACGCTCCGGGGACCCGCCGGGGTCCACTACGGCGCAGACGCCTTCTTTTTCATCACCAATCAAATAACAGTTGGTGCTGATCTGTCCAACGGAGATGGTATCAAAAAACATGGCAATTTACTCCTATTTCTCTGTATCAAACAGAATCGTCACCGGCCCGTCGTTCTGGGAAAAGACCTGCATATCCGCCCCGAACTCCCCGTGCTCCACGGTAAAGCCCCTCTCCCGGCAGCGGGCCATGAACTTCTCATACAATGGAATGGCCAGATCCGGCTTCGCCGCGCCGGAAAACCCCGGGCGGCGGCTGGAGGTGTCGGCATAGAGGGTGAACTGACTCACCACCAGGATGCTCCCCCCCGCCTGCTCCAGGTTCCGGTTCATTTTCCCGTTCTCGTCCTCGAAGATGCGCAGATTGCATATCCTGTCCGCCAGCTTCACGGCGGTTTCTTCCGTATCATTGGGGCCTACCCCCAGCAGGATCAGATATCCCTGGCCGATCCGGCCGTTGATTTTTCCGTCAATTTCTACCGACGCGGATTTCACCCGCGTGACGACTGCCCGCATAGAAAGCTCCTCCTTTTTAAAACAAATGTTTCACGTGAAACATTTGTTTGTTTATCCCGCCGGCCGGTTGACCTTCATCACGCTGGAGATCTGATGGATTTTCCGCATGACCTGATTCAGCTGCTCGGCGTTGGTCACGGAGATCATCAGGTGGAAGATGGCGAAGCCGTCGGCGGTGGTGTGGACGTTCAGACCGTTGACGTTCACCTTGCAGGTGCTCATGGCCGTGGAGATGTCCACCAGCAGATTGGGCCGGTCCTTGCACACCACCTCCAGGGCGGTGGAGTAGGAATCCCGGATATCGTCGCTCCAGCTGACCTTGATCCAGCGGCCCTGATTGGCCTCCACGTGGTGGCCCGGCTGGGCGTTGGGGCAGTCCTTCCGGTGGACGGACACGCCGTAGCCGCGGGTGATGAAGCCAATGATCTCATCCCCCGGCACGGGGGCGCAGCACTTGGAAAATTTGACCAGGCAGTTGCTGAGGCCCTCTACCACGATCCCCTTCTCGCTCTTGACCTTCCTGGGCAGATTCGGCTGCCTGGCTTCCTGCGCGGCCTTCGCCTCCTGGGCGGCTTTGGCGGCGGCCTCCTCGGCGGCTTTCGCCAGGGCGGCGGCGCGGTTCAATTGCAGCATCTCGTCGCGGACCCGGTTGGCCGCTTTCACGGAGGTCAGTCCGCCATAGCCGATGGCCGCGTACATCTCGTCCAGGGACTGGAAGCTGACCCGCTTGAGGATGCTGGGCAGCACGTCAGGCGCGGTAATCTGCGCCATGGTCAGTCCGATATGCTTCAGCTCCGCCTCAAAGGAGGCCCGGCCCTGGGCGATGTTCTCCTCCCGGCGCTCCCGCTTGAACCACTGGCGGATCTTGCTGCGGGCCTCGCTGCTCTTGGCGGTTTTCATCCAGTCGCGGCTGGGCCCGTGGGCGGCCTTGGAGGTGTTGATCTCCACCACGTCGCCGTTATGGAGCTGATAATCAAAGCCCACCATCCGGCCGTTGACCCTGGCCCCCACCATGGTATTGCCGATGGCGGAGTGGATGGAGTAGGCGAAGTCAATGGGCGTGGACCCGGCGGGCAGATTCACAACATCCCCCCGGGGGGTGAAGACAAAGACCTCATCGGAGAACATATCCACCTTCAGCGAGTGGATGAACTCCTCCGCGTCCGCGTCCTCCTGATTCTCCAGCAGCCGGCGGATCCACTCGTAATCGGCCTCGCTGCCCTCTTTTTTGATGCCCTGCTTGTATTTCCAGTGGGCGGCCACGCCGTACTCGGCGATGGCGTGCATGTCGTAGGTGCGGATCTGCACCTCGAAGGGGATGCCCTCCTCGCCGATGACGGTGGTGTGAAGGGATTGGTACATGTTGGGCTTGGGTGTGGCGATATAGTCCTTGAACCGTCCCAGAATCGGCTTGTACAGATCGTGGATCACGCCCAGGACATTATAGCAGTCCGACACCGTGTCCACCAGCACCCGGAAAGCAAAAAGGTCGTAGACCTCCTCCATGGTCTTCTCCTGGGCGTACATCTTGCGGTAGATGCTGTAGGGATGCTTCACCCGGCCATAGACAGTGGCGCGGGGAATCCCCAGCTCCGTCAGGCGGTTGGTAATTTCATTCTGCACCCGCTCCATGAACTGGTCGTGCTGGGCGCTCTCCTCCTCAATGCTTCGGGTGATCTCGTCATAGGCCACCGGGTCCAGATATTTCAGAGACAGATCCTCCAGCTCCCACTTCACCTTCTGCATGCCCAGCCGGTGGGCGATGGGCGCGTAGATCTCCATGGTCTCGAAGGCTTTCTTCTTCTGCTTGGCCGGGGTCTGGTACTCCATGGTCCGCATGTTATGCAGCCGGTCGGCGATCTTGATGAGGATCACCCGGATGTCCCGGCTCATGGCGAAGAGCATCTTCCGCAGATTTTCCATCTGCTCCTCTTCCATGGTGGAGTACTGCACCCGCGTCAGCTTGGTGACCCCGTCCACGATGTCCGCCACCGTCACGCCAAAGCGCTTGGCAATGTCCTCATAGGTGCAGTCGGTGTCCTCGATGCAGTCGTGAAGGAGGGCGGCAATAATGGACTCGCTGTCCAGCCGCATCTCCGCCACGATCTGGGCCACCTGGATGGGATGGGTAATATAAGGGGAACCGTCCCGGCGCATCTGCTCGCCGTGGTGCTCCCTCGCGTATTCATAGGCGGCCCTGATCTGACCCAGATCCGCGGAGATATTATACCCCCGGATGGTCTTTTCCAGATGCTCATACCGCTCTTCCACTGTGACCATGGGTCACTCAGCTCCCTTCTCGTCCTGCCCCAGAACCCGGCGCAGCCGGCGCACGTAGGCGCTCTGCTCCAGGTCCGCCCTTCTGCCGGGCACGGGGCGCAATATCATCATATCCTCCTGGACCACCAGGGTGACAAGGCCCCTCTCGGCAAAGACCTCCACCCCCAGCGCGGCCCGCAGGAAGGACTCGGCGCCGTCCAGCGCGCCCGCCAGCCTCCGCAGGATGGGCAGGCGGCAGGCGGAGGCCTCCCCCTCCAGTTCCAGCCGCTCGATGGCCCGCCAGAGCGCCGCGAACTGCCGCCGCTCCGGCAGCAGCCGGACCGCCTCCTCCGCCGTCACGCCGCCGTCTCCCACGAGACGGTCCACCAGCTCCAGGCACTCCCGCTCCCGCTGGCTCGGTCCGGCGGCGGGACGCAGATCCACCAGCTGAAGCTGGATGCTGTTGACCCCCCGGAACTCGTTGATCTGCAAATGGAAAGCCGCGTCCACCCGCATCCCCGCGGACACACCGCAGGCGGCTGCGGTGGCGGAGAAAAAGATCGCGTCAAACCGGCACTCTCCCTTGACCAGCCGCAGCTTCAGATGCCGGTTCTGTCCCACGCCCTGCATGCTCTCCACCCGGGCGCCCATGATGGAGAACACCGGCCGCTCGTTGCCGGAACCGTAAGGCTCCAGGCGGGCCAGGGCCTCCATTTCCTCCAGCGTGATCCACTCCGGCCGGCGAATCTCCACATCCACCGCCAGGGAGGACACCGGCGTCTCTCCGTTGCGGTAATCGCACACGCACCGGTTCATCCGCCTGCGGAAGGCGGGAATATCCTCCTCCCGGATATTGAACCCGGCCGCCAGCTCATGGCCGCCGAAATCCACCAGCAGGTCCCGGCAGGACTCCAGCGCGGCAAACAGATTGAATCCGCCATAGCTGCGGCAGGAGCCCTTGCCCACGCCGTTTTGCAGATGGATCATAAAGCTGGGGCAGGAATATTTCTCACTGAGCCGGCTGGCGACGATGCCCACCACGCCCTGATGCCACACATCGCTGGAGAGGACCAGGGCGCTGCGCTCCCCGGCGGGCAGAAGGCCGATCTGCTCCACCGCCTGGGCGAAAATCTCCTGCTCCACCGCCTGACGCTCCCGGTTGAGGCCGCACAGCTCTCTGGCCAGCACCTCCGCTCTGGCGGGATCATTGGTCAGCAGCAGGTCGGCGGCCAGCTCCGCCTCCCCCATCCGGCCGGCGGCGTTGATCCGGGGGGCAAGGATGAAGCCGATCTGGATGGAGGAAACCTCCCTGTCCGCCAGCCCCGTCTCCCGCAGCAGGGCCCTGAGGCCCAGGAAGTCCGTGCTGCCGATGGCCTCCAGCCCCCGGTAAACGATGGTCCGGTTCTCTCCGGACATGGGCATCACGTCGGCCACGGTTCCAACGGCGGCCAGGGTGCAGTACCGGGCAAAAAGGGCCTCCTCCCGCTGCTCATCCAGCGCCAGCGCCAGCTTCAGTGCCACGCCCACGCCCGCCAGGTGCTTGAAGGGATAGGGGCAGTCCGGCCGCCGGGGGTCCACCACCGCCACGGCGTCCGGCAGCTCCTCCTTGCACTCGTGGTGGTCGGTAATCACCAGATCCAGCCCGAGGCTCCTGGCGAACCGGGCCTCCTCCACGCCGGTGATGCCGCAGTCCACGGTAATCACCAGCGTGACCCCCTTCTCCCACAGGGCACGCAGGGCTTCCTTTCCCAGGCCGTAGCCATCCTCCACCCGGCGGGGGATATGCTTGACGCAGTCCGCCCCCTTCGAGCGGAGATAGTCCATCAGCAGCACCGTGGAGGTGATGCCGTCCACATCGTAGTCGCCAAAGACGGCGATCCGCTCGCCCTCCGCCAGAGCCCGGCGGATCCGGGCCACAGCCTTATCCATATCCTTCATCAGGAGAGGAGAATGGGTGAGGTCCCGCTCCCGCTCCAGGGCCACGGCAGCGGCCTCCGGCGAGGCCACGCCCCGCGCGGCCAGCACGGCGGAAAGCAGCGCGGGATAGCCCGCGGCGGACAGGGCTTCCGCGGCGGCTTCATCATAGCCGCCGCCTGTCCATCTGGCGTATTTCATAAGGCCTCCCCCCTTTCCTTCCAGCTGTTTTTATACAACAAAAGACATTATAACAAAAAAACAACGAAAGGTAAAGATTCTTTTTTCATTTATGTAAATCCGCACTTTCTCCGCTCCTCCCTTCTCAAATTTCCTTCCGCGGGGCGGCAGGCGGAAAAAAGCGGCAATTTTGCCGTGAAAAGAGGCTCTCCGGCCATTGAATTTGGCAAAAATATGCTTGACGCTGTGTGCCCGGTGTGCTATAATTAAAAACTGCGTGGAAAGAACTCTGCGAATTTTGGCGTGCCAAGGGAGGCGTCCGTTTGCTGAAGGAACTGTACTCCGGAAAGAAGGTCTCCGGCGCCAAGCAGTCCCGCCGGGCAGTCCTTGAGGGACTGGCCCGGGCTGTCTATCTGGCCAGGGACGCCGACCCCGCCCTCACCGGCCCCCTCCGTGCGCTCTGTCTGGAGCGGAATGTGCCCGTCATGGACCAATGGGGCATGCGGGAGCTGGGGCAGGCCGCCGGCATCCAGGTGGGTGCCGCAGTGGTCACACTATTAAAATAAGCGTTTTCCCGCAAACTGGGTTTTTTCAGGATAATTTTTTACTATCCTGTAAAAAATAAACCGGAGCGTACGCTCCCCTATTTTTGTAAGAAAGGAGAAAGCTATGCCTACTTTCAACCAGCTGGTTCGCAAGGGCCGGCAGCAGGCGACCTACAAGTCCACCGCCCCCGCGATGCAGTACGGTCTGAACACCCTGAAGAACAAGGAGACCGATCTGCCCTCCCCCCAGAAGCGCGGCGTGTGCACCGCCGTTCGTACGGCTACCCCCAAGAAGCCCAACTCCGCTCTGCGGAAGATCGCCCGTGTACGCCTGACCAACGGCTACGAGGTCACCGCCTACATTCCCGGCGTGGGCCACTCCCTCCAGGAGCACTCCGTGGTCATGATCCGCGGCGGCCGTGTCAAGGACCTCCCCGGCGTCCGTTACCACATCATCCGCGGTACGCTGGACACCCAGGGCGTTCAGGGCCGTATGCAGGCCCGCTCCAAGTACGGCGCCAAGCGCCCGAAGTCCAAGTAAGCCCCGCCTGAAAGGACCCGGAGCGAGTCCGAATCGCTTTGCCAATCGGTTGAACATAGTTTTCTTTCCTGATAAGAAAAGCTGTGCCCCAACCCTCTTTGGCAGTGCGAAACGCCATGAGGGCCATCATTGTCCGCCTGACGGCGAACAACGACCGGCCCCCAAGTCGACGCAAGCGTCGACTTGGCGAGTACCTGTGATTTCATGAAATTTTAATGAAGGAGGGAAGCATCGTGCCCAGAAGAGGTAATGTTCCCAAGAGAGAAATTCTGCCCGATCCTATGTACAACAGCGTGCTGGTGACCAAGCTGGTCAACTCCATCATGCTGGACGGCAAGAAGGGCGTCGCGCAGAAGATCGTTTACGGCGCCTTTGACATCGTCAAGGAGAAGACCGATAAGGAGCCCCTGGAGGTGTTCACCACCGCCATGGACAACATTATGCCCAGCCTGGAGGTCAAGGCCCGCCGCGTGGGCGGCGCCACCTATCAGGTGCCTATGGACGTTCGTCCCGCCCGCCGTCAGACCCTGGGTCTGCGCTGGCTGACCAGCTACGCCCGCAACCGCAGCGAGCGCACCATGGCCGAGCGCCTGGCCGGCGAGATCATGGACGCGGCCAACAACACCGGCTCCGCTGTGAAAAAGCGGGAGGACACCCACAAGATGGCCGAATCTAACAAGGCCTTCGCCCATTTCCGTTGGTAAGTTAGGAGGAGCAGTATGCCGAGAAAGGTATCACTGGAAAACACAAGAAATATCGGCATTATGGCTCACATTGATGCAGGAAAGACCACTACTACCGAGCGCATCCTGTATTATACCGGTGTGAACTATAAAATCGGTGAAACCCATGAGGGCACCGCCACCATGGACTGGATGGCCCAGGAGCAGGAGCGCGGCATTACCATTACGTCCGCCGCCACCACCTGTTACTGGCAGGGAATGCGGAACCAGTTTCCCCAGACCCGCATCAACATCATCGACACACCGGGCCATGTAGACTTCACCGTGGAGGTGGAGCGCTCCCTGCGCGTGCTGGACGGCAGCGTGACCGTCATGTGCGCCAAGGGTGGCGTCGAGCCCCAGTCCGAGACCGTCTGGCGTCAGGCGGACCACTACAGGGTCCCCCGCATGATCTACGTCAACAAGATGGATATCATGGGCGCGGACTTCTACAACGTGCTTCGCATGATCGACGAGCGGCTCAAGTGCAACGCCGTCCCCATTCAGCTTCCCATCGGGAAGGAAGCCGATTTCCTGGGCATCATCGACCTGGTGGAGATGAAAGCCTATATCTACCACGACGACCTGGGCAAGGACATCAGCGAGGAGGCAATTCCCGCTGACATGGCCGAGCTGGCCGCCGAATACCACGAGAAAATGCTGGACGCCATCAGCATGTTTGACGACGAGATCATGGAGATGTACCTGGAGGGCCAGGACATCCCCAAGGACCGCATCCGCAAGGCCATCCGCAAGGCGACCTGCGCCGTGGAGATGATCCCCGTCACCTGCGGCACCAGCTACCGCAACAAGGGCATCCAGCGTCTGCTGGACGCTATCGTGGATTATATGCCCTCCCCGCTGGACGTCCCGGCCATCCGCGGCGTCAACCCCAGGACCGACGAGGAGGAGGAGCGTCCCTCCGACGACAGCGCCCCCTTCTCCGCCCTGGCCTTCAAGATCATGACCGACCCCTACGTGGGCCGTCTGAGCTTCGTCCGGGTGTACTCCGGCCAGCTGGGCACCGGCACCGCCGTGCTCAACTCCACCAAGGGCCACCGGGAGCGCGTCGGCCGCATCCTTCAGATGCACGCCAACCACCGGGAGGACATCGAGACCATCTATTCCGGCGACATCGCCGGCGTCATCGGTCTGAAGAACTCCACCACCGGCGACACGCTGTGCGATGAGAAGCACCCCATTATTCTGGAGTCCATGGAGTTCCCCGAACCCGTCATCCGGGTGGCCATCGAGCCCAAGACCAAGGCCGGTCAGGAGAAGATGGGCATCGCCCTGATGAAGCTGGCCGAGGAGGACCCCACCTTCAAGACCTATACCGACGAGGAGACGGGTCAGACCATCATCGCCGGCATGGGCGAGCTCCATCTGGAGATCATCGTGGACCGTCTGCTCCGCGAGTACAAGGTGGAGGCCAACGTGGGCGCGCCCCAGGTGGCCTACAAGGAGACCATCAAGAAGAACGTCCAGCAGGACACCAAGTACGCCCGCCAGTCCGGCGGTAAGGGCCAGTACGGCCACGTCAAGATCCGCGTGGAACCCAACGAGTCCGGCAAGGGCTATGAGTTCGTCAACGAGGTGGTGGGCGGCGCGGTGCCCAAGGAGTATATCCCCGCCGTGGACGCGGGCATCCAGGGCGCCATGCTCTCCGGCGTGCTGGCCGGTTATCCGGTGGTGGACGTGAAGGTCACGCTGTACGACGGGTCCTACCACGAGGTGGACTCCTCTGAGATGGCTTTCAAGATCGCCGGTTCCATGGCTTTCAAGGAGGCCTGCCAGAAGGCGGACCCCACCCTGCTGGAGCCCATCATGAAGGTGTGCGTCATCGTGCCCGAGGAATACATGGGCGACGTCATCGGCGACCTGAACAGCCGCCGCGGCCAGATCCAGGGCTTTGAGGCCCGGTCCGGCGCGCAGCAGATCGACGCCTTTGTTCCCCTGAGCGAGATGTTCGGCTACGCTACCGACCTTCGCTCCCGCACCCAGGGCCGCGGCCAGTACACCATGGAGCCCAGCCACTATATCGAGATCCCCAAAAACATCCGGGAGAAGATCATCGATCAGCGGATGGGCGGCCGGGCCATGAAATAAAGCCAAAATATTCCTGGCAAAGTCCGTTTTTGGGATTGCTTTTTCCCCGGACTTGTTGTAAAATATCAGCATATTGTCGTTTGTGCTGATCTCACACATTCATTTAACCGTTAAGGAGGAAATTCCCAATGGCCAAGCAAAAGTTTGAAAGAAGCAAGCCCCATGTCAACATCGGCACCATCGGCCACGTTGACCACGGCAAGACCACCCTGACCGCCGCCATCACCAAGTATCTGGCTTTCCAGGGCAAGGCCGACTACACCGATTACTCCAGCATCGACAAGGCTCCTGAGGAGCGCGAGCGCGGCATTACTATCAACACCGCCCACGTCGAGTATGAGACCGACGCCCGTCACTACGCTCACGTTGACTGCCCGGGCCACGCCGACTATATCAAGAACATGATCACCGGCGCTGCGCAGATGGACGGCGCCATCCTGGTCATCGCCGCCACCGACGGCCCCATGGCTCAGACCAAGGAGCACATCCTGCTGGCCCGTCAGGTCGGCGTGCCCGCCATCATCGTTTTCCTGAACAAGTGCGATCAGGTGGACGACGAGGAGCTGCTGGAGCTGGTTGAGATGGAAGTCCGCGAGACTCTGTCCTTCTACGAGTTCCCCGGCGACGATATCCCCATCGTCAAGGGTTCCGCTCTGGAGGCCCTGGTGAGCGAGAGCACCGACCCCAACGCTCCCGAGTACGCCTGCATCAAGGAGCTGATGGACAGCGTCGACAGCTATATCCCCACTCCCGACCGTAAGGCCGACATGCCCTTCCTGATGCCCGTCGAGGACGTCTTCACCATCTCCGGCCGCGGCACCGTCGCTACCGGCCGTGTGGAGCGCGGCCAGCTGAAGGCCGGCGAGACCGTCGAGATCGTTGGTCTGACCGATGAGAAGCGCACCACCGTCGTCACCTCCATGGAAATGTTCCACAAGACCCTGGATTACGTCGAGGCTGGCGACAACGCCGGCTGCCTGCTGCGCGGCGTGGCCAAGACCGAGATCGAGCGCGGCCAGGTTCTGGCTAAGCCCAACTCCATTCACCCCCACACCAAGTTCGTGGGCCAGGTGTACGTCCTGAGCAAGGATGAAGGCGGCCGTCACACCCCCTTCTTCAACAACTATCGTCCCCAGTTCTATTTCCGTACCACCGACGTGACCGGCGTCATCAACCTGCCCGAGGGCGTTGAGATGTGCATGCCTGGTGATAACGTGGATATGAACGTTGAGCTGATTACCCCCATCGCCATCGAGAAGGGCCTCCGCTTCGCTATCCGCGAGGGCGGTCGTACCGTTGGCTCCGGCGTTGTTATCGACATCGCTGAGTAATTGATTCCCGCAAAGGCGGCCACCATCCGGTGGCCGCCTTTCTTTTTTGCAAGGGCTTCTCCGTCAATCTTACATAACTGTAAGCTTCTCCCCCATTTTGTAAGGTAAATCTATGGCACGCAAAATGTCCCTCCTTTATAATGGTCCTGTAATAATAAAGGAGGTCATTCTTGTGAAGAAATCAAAAATCCTTTTCACTGCGGCCGGCGCGGCAGCGCTGGTCCTTGTCCTGGCCATTGCCGCTCTTGGCATCATCTTCCAATCCACTGAGGCCAATGCCACCGTCTGCTACGGGCGGATCGACAATACTCTGGTCCAGGAAATCACTCCCCACGGCGGCATGAATTACCGCTACTCCCTTACGGTCTATGACGAAAACGGCGCTGCCTCATCACTTGAGCTGGACACCTCCCGCATTCTGAAGGACGGCGCCTACATCGCCATCACTACCGCCCCCCTGCGGGGCGTCCTGAGCTGGGAAGAGCTTTCCTATGACCAGCTCCCTGCCCCGGTACAGAAGCATTACAATCAATGACAAATCAGCAGCGGCGCCCGTTGGTCAGTCCCGGGCGCCGCTGCCATCTTTTTTTGGTAAGTTTCCCAAATCTTTATGCCTCCCGAAGAAAAATCTGGCTTCCCCTATGGAAACTCCGGGGAAAAAGGTATATACTAAAGTGGAATTGACAAAAGAAGGAGAACACTCATGACCCGACAGATGCTCATGGACAATGTGTACCTTACCTACATTCCATCGGAGAAATTCAAGACCAGCTTTTTCAGCGCCCAGATGTCCGCCCCTCTGGAGAAGGAAACTGCCGGCCGCAACGCCCTGCTGGTCAACGTCCTCAATCGGGGTACGGTCCGGTGCCCGGACATGGCCGCCATCGGACGGGAGCTGGACATGCTCTACGGCGCACGGCTGGAGCCCACCGTGCGAAAAAAGGGAGAAAATCAGCTCTTTGGTTTTGTGGCCAGCGGCATTGACGACCGGTTTCTCCCGCAGGAGGAAAAGCTCCTGGAAAAGCTGGCGGATCTGCTGGGAGAATTTTTCTGCGATCCCGCTACCAGGGGCGGGCGGCTGCTGGAGGACTACGTAGAGAGCGAGCGGGACAATCTTGCGGATCTCATACGCAGCGACATCAACGATAAGCGGGCCTACGCCGCCCGGCGGCTGCTGGAGGAGATGTGCGCGGAGGAGCGCTACGGCGTGGGCCGGATGGGCAGCGCCGAGAGCGTGGAAAAAATTTCTCTTCAGCAGCTCAACCGCCATTACCGCGAAATACTTCCCAAGGGACGGCTGGAGCTGTTCTATTGCGGTTCCGCTCCGGAAAATCGGGTCGCCGGGGCCTTTACCCGCGCCTTCGCCGCCCTTCCCCGGCAGAGCGGGACGGCGGAGCCCGTTCCCACCCTCCGCCGCCCCGCCAGAGAGCAGCCCCGGTTCCTGACGGAGGAAATGGACGTCACCCAGGGCAAGCTGTGCATCGGATACCGTACCGTCAGCGAGGATACGGCCGCCGTCATGCTGATGACCGCCATGTTCGGCGGGGTCACCACCTCCAAGCTGTTCACCAACGTGCGGGAAAAGCTGTCCCTGTGCTACTACGCGGACAGCGTCTTTCACCGGTTAAAGGGTCTGATCATGGTCTCCTCCGGCATCGAGTGCGCCAACTATGACCGCGCGATGGAGGAAATCTCCAGACAGCTGGAAGCCCTTCAGCAGGGCGATTGGGAGGACTGGGAGCTGGACGGCGCGCGGCAGTCCATTCTCAACAGCCTGCGTACCGTTGACGATTCCCCCGGAGCAATGGAGGACTTCATTATGGGGCAGGCCGTGGCCGGAACGGACGAGACCATCCCCGGCCTGATCGCCGCCATTCAGGCCGTGACGCCGGAGCGCATCCGGGAGGCCGCCCGGACGGTGAAGCCCGACACCATCTATTTCCTGAAAGGCAAGGAGGACCGCTCATGAAGGCAACGGAATATCCCCGCGCAGGAGAAACGCTCTACCGGCGGAGGCTGCCCAACGGGCTGGAAATCATCACAGTTTCCAAGCCCTACCACGCCAAGAGCTACGCCTTTTTCGCCGTCCGGTACGGCGGCATGGATCTGCGTTTCCGCCGGGACGGCCAGTGGCTGGACACGCCCGCCGGCATCGCCCACTATCTGGAGCACAAGATGTTTGAAATGGAAGACGGCAACGTCATGGTGGACTTTGCGCGGAACGGCGCGTCCGACAACGCCTTCACCAGCAACGCCATCACCGCCTACTATTTCACCTCTACGGCGAATTTTTATGAGAATCTCCGTATCCTCCTTCGCTTTGTCTCCACGCCCTACTTCACCCCGGAGAGCGTCGCCAAGGAACAGGGCATCATTGCCCAGGAAATCCAGGAGACGGAGGACGACCCCGACTGGCGGGTCTACTCCAATCTGATGGAGTGCCTGTACCGGAACAGCCCGGTCCGCATCCCGGTGGCAGGCTCGGTGGAGAGCATCCGCCATATTACCTCCCAGACTCTTTACGACTGCCACAAGTCCTTCTACACGCCGTCGAACATGGTCCTGGTATGCGTCGGGAACGTGGACCCGGAGCGGATCGCGGAGGAGGCGGAGGCCATCCTCCCCAGAGAGGGCGGCCCCGTCATTGACCGGGACTACGGCGAGGAGGAGTCCCCCGCCCCGGTCCAGGCGGAGCGCACCCAGATCATGGAGGTTTCCATGCCGATGTTCCTGGCGGGCTATAAGTGCCGGCGCCCGGGCACCGGCGAGGCCATGCTGCGGGAGAGCATCATCGGAGATCTGGCCTGCGACGCGCTTTTTGGAGACAGCAGCCCCCTCTATACCCGTCTCTATGAGGAGGGCGTGATCAACGGCAGTCTGGGAGGCAACTTCGACATGCTGCCGGGCGCCTCCTATATTTACGTGGGCGGAGACACGAAGGAGCCCCGCCGGGTTTTTGACGAGATCACCCGGCAGGCCGGCAGACTGGGCCGCGAGGGCATTGACGAAGCCTTCTATCAGCAGATCCGCCGCTCAGCCTACGGCGGGATGCTCCGCAGCCTCAATTCCTTCGAGAACATCGCCATCAGCATGGCAGAGGGGTATTTCCGCGGCTTTGACTATTACCGCTTCCCGGAGGTTTTCGACACCGTGACCAAGGCGGACGTGGAGGCCTTCCTGCGGGAGAACATTGCCCCGGAGCGCGCCGCCCTCTCCCTGATCCAGCCCGGCGCCTGACGCGCCCCGTCCAAGGAGGATGATCCATTATGTATGAATATGCAAGGACCGACATGCCCATCAGCTTTCCAGGCCTCTTCGGGGACTGGTCCATCAACCCCAGTCCGGTGGCAATCCCCATCGGCAACGGCGTGCGCTGGTACGGCGTCATCATCTGCGCGGGCCTGATTCTGGCCGTGCTGTTCTGCTGCCGGCAGGGCAAGAAATACGGCATTACGGAAGACAACATCTATGATATGATGATCTGGCAGATCCCCCTGTGCATCATCGGGGCCAGGACCTACTACGTGCTGTTCAACCTGGACTTCTTCCGTCAGTCAGACGGCCGTCTCAGCTTCAGCAAGATGGTCGCGATCTGGGACGGCGGGCTGGCCATCTACGGCGCGGTCATTGTGGCGTTTTTGGTGCTGCTCGCGTTCTGCAAGAGAAAAAAAATCTCCTTTGGCGCGTTCGCGGACCTTGGCGTCATGGGCCTGCTCATCGGACAGGCGGTGGGCCGGTGGGGAAACTTCGTCAACCGGGAAGTGTTCGGCGGAGAGACCTCCCTGCCCTGGCGGATGCGGGTGTGGGTTTCCGCCTCGGAATATATCGAGGTCCACCCCACCTTCCTGTATGAGAGCCTGTGGAATCTGGCCGGCCTGCTGCTGATCGTGTTCATCATCTCCAGGGCCAGAACCTTCGATGGAGAAAACACCTGCTGCTACTTCATCTGGTACGGCACTGGCCGCACCTGGATCGAGGCCTTGCGCACGGACACCCTGAAGCTGTTCGGCTGGGAGCTGTTCGGCCAGCCCATCCGGGTCAGCCAGCTACTCAGCGTGATCCTGGTCATCGCCGGCCTCACCGTACTGATCATAAATAAGCGGAAGCACCCCCACGGTCAGGAGACGCTGTTTGTCAACCGGCAGGCGGCGCCGGCGGCGGAGGAGACCGTCCCTGCCGCCGCATCGGACAACGGAGAGTCTCAGGGTGGAGAATAAACGCTTTCCCCTGTTCATGGATCTCTCCGGCCGTAAGGCCGTGGTCATCGGCGGCGGCACGGTGGGACTGCGGCGGGCCGAGGTCCTGCGCCGCTTCGGAGCGGAAGTTACGGTGGTATCCCCTTCCCTGCTCCGGCCCGTGGACGGCATTCGCCATATTGCCAGGCGCTACCAGCCAGGGGACCTGGCGGGAGCGTTCCTGGCCATTGCCGCTGCCAACGACCCATCGGTCAACGAGGCCGCCGGCCAGGAGGCCAGGCATCTGGGGGTCCTCTTTAACCGCTCGGACTGCCGGTCCGGCTGCGACTTCTTCTTTCCCGCCATATGCGAGGGAGAGGGACTGGTGGCGGGGGTTGCCGGCGACGGCAGCAACCACGCCAGAACCGCCAGAGCTGCCGGTGAAATCCGAAAAATCCTGGAAAAGGAAGAACATATGACATGAAACTTCGCGTTGGGAGCAGAGACAGCAAGCTGGCCATCATCCAGTCGGAGCTGGTGATGGCCGCCCTCCGGACAGCCCACCCGGATATGGAGCTGGAGCTGATCACGATGAAAACCACCGGAGACAGGATATTGGACCGCACACTGGATCAGGTGGGCGGCAAGGGCCTGTTTGTGAAGGAGCTGGACGCCGCTCTCCGGGCAGGCCGGATCGATCTGGCCGTCCACAGCTGCAAGGATCTGCCCATGGAGCTGCCGGAGGATCTGCCCATCGCGGCCTTTCTCCCTCGGGAGGACCCTCGGGACGCAATGGTACTGCCCCAAGGCGCGGACGCGCCGGACCCGGACAAGCCCATCGGCAGCGCCAGCCCCAGACGGCGTCTCCAGCTGCGGCGCCTGTTTCCGGATCTGGCGGTAAAACCCGTCCGGGGCAACGTGCTGACCCGGCTGCAAAAGCTGGACGACGGAGAATACGGCGCGCTGGTGCTGGCGGCGGCGGGCCTGAAGCGGCTGGGACTGGCCGGGCGCATCAGCCGGACTTTTTCGCCGGAGGAGCTGCTGCCCGCCGCAGGGCAGGGAATTCTGGCCGTCCAGTGCCGCAGGGATATGGACCCCTCCCTCCTCTCCTGCCTTCAGGACCGGGAGGCGGAGCGGTGCGCCCTGGCGGAGCGGGCCTTTGTGGGCGCTTTGAACGGCGGCTGTTCCTCGCCGGCGGCGGCGTACGCCGCGGTGGACGGAGCGCAGATCACCATCACGGGGATGTACGCGGACGAGAAGGAACACATACATAAAGCCTCTGTTTCCGGTCCCCTTTCGGATGGGATCGCGCTGGCGGCAGAGCTGGCGGCACAGATGATACTATTCCCCGATTAAAAGCGCAATTTCGTAACCGGGAAAAAATCTAGGAATAACAAGTGCTTGAAGAGCGAAAGTAAAGTTCTTTTTGATACTTTTTCTTTCAAGAAAAAGTATGAGGGAGGGGCAGGCATGGCGGGAAAGGTAACGCTGGTAGGCGCGGGTCCGGGCGATCCGGAGCTGCTGACGATCAAGGGGCGGAAGGCTCTGGAGCAGGCGGAGGTCGTCGTCTACGACCGGCTGGTGAGTCCCGCCCTGCTGGAGCATATCCCCCCCGCCGCCCGGCGGATCAACGTGGGCAAGGAGGCCGGCCATCACTCCGTGCCGCAGGCGCAAATCAATCAGATCCTGCTGGAGGAAGCGCTGGCGGGGCGAAACGTGGTGCGCTTAAAGGGCGGCGATCCCTTCGTCTTTGGCCGGGGCGGCGAGGAATTAGAAGCCCTCGCCCAGGCCGGAGTAGCGTTCGCGGAGGTTCCCGGCATTACCTCCGCCATCGCGGCGGCGGCCTACGGCGGGATACCGGCGACCCATCGGGACTACGCCTCCTCCCTGCACATTATCACCGGCCGCGCGCGGGAGGGCAAGCTGCCGGACATCGACTTCGAGGCCCTGGTACGGACAAAAGGGACGCTGGTGTTCCTGATGGGCGTGACGGCCCTTCCCACCATCATAAACGGACTTCTGGACGCCGGGATGGACGGCGGCACCCCCGCCGCTATGATAGAGCGGGGCACTCTGCCCGGCCAGCGGCGGTGCGGCGCGACGCTGGGCACGCTCCCGGAACGGGCGGCAGAAATGGGAATCCGCAGTCCCGCGCTGATCATCGTGGGAGGCGTGTGCTCACTGGCAGAAAAGCTGTGCTGGTTTGAGCGGCTGCCCCTCCACGGCAAGCGCATCCTGGTCACCCGGCCCAAAGAGCGGGCGGGAACGCTGAGCGGCAAGCTGCGGGCGCTGGGAGCGGAGGTTGTCCCGTTTCCCTGCGTCCGGACCTCCCCCCTCCTCCCCTGCCCCGCAATGGAGGACGCGCTGGGCCGGGCCGCAGAGTACGAATGGCTGGGCTTTACCAGCGCCGCCGGCGTAGAGGCGTTCTGGTCCTGCCTGCGGGGCATGGGGAAAGACGCCCGGGCGCTGGGCGGCGTGAAGCTGGCGGCCATCGGGCCCGCCACCGGGAAAGCGCTGGAGGCCCACGGGCTGACTGCCGATCTGATCCCGGAGGTCTATGACGCCGGGCACATGGGCAGGGCGCTGGCGAAGGCGGCGGCAGGCAGGATTCTGCTGCTGCGGGCGGAGGAGGGCTCCCCCGCCCTGACGGACGCACTGGCGGATGCCGGCGCGGCTTACGACGACATTCCCGTTTACCGCACATTTTATGACACCCCCCGGTCGGCGGAGCTGCGTGAGGAGCTGGAGGCGGGACGCTTCGATTTTGTCACCTTCACTTCCGCTTCCACCGTCAAAGGGTTCCTATCCGCCGTGGGCGCGGACGCGGATTTCAGAGGCTTTACGGGGCTGTGCATCGGAAAACAGACCGCCCGTGAGGCGGAAAAGTTTGGAATTCAGGTGAAAATTGCGGACAAAGCGACCATCGACGCGCTGGTGGCGCTGGCGAATGTATGAAACAATATCAATTTGCCTTTGATATCCGGGGGCTTGTTCTCCTCCTGCTGGTCATGCTTCCCAATTTCATCTGGTTCGCCGTTCCGGCCCCCAAGGATATCCTGAGAGCGGAATCTGTCACACCACTTCTTGATGCGATTGCCTCTGTGTGTCAGTTTCTGTTCGCTGCGGCGCTTTGCTTGGTCGTGAATCAGGAGCGGGGCGCGCCGGAACTGACACGGCTGATCCGCGGCTGCATCGGCTGCGTACTGCTCTACTATGCGGGTTGGATTCTGTATTATCTGGGGATCACCAATCCGCCCGTCATCCTGCTTCTGACAGTTCCACCGTGTCTGGCGTTCCTGTTTTTTGCCGCTGACAGGAAAAATATCGTCGCGGCGGTCCCCACTGTGATTTTTACCGTTTGTCACTTGATTTATGGTATTGTCAATTTTATGATCTGCTGAAGGAGAGATTCACCTATGGACCTCATTAACCGTCCCCGCCGCCTGCGGCGGACCGACGCCATCCGCCGTCTCAACCGGGAGACCCGGCTAAGCGCGGAGGCGCTGATCTACCCCATTTTTGTTGACGAAACCCTCGACCACATCCGCCCCATCCCCAGCCTGCCGGGACAGAACCACTACGGTCCGGACAGCGTGTGCCGGGCCGTGGAAGAATGTCTGGCTCATGGGGTGAAGCACTGCATCCTGTTCGGACTTCCGGCGGAAAAGGACGCCTGCGGCTCCTCCGCCTGGGCGGAGCACGGGGTCATCCAGGAGGCCGTGCGGACCATCAAGGCAAATCATCCGGATTTCACCATCATCACCGACGTTTGCATGTGCGAGTACACGGACCACGGCCACTGCGGCATCCTCCACGGCCATGAGGTGGACAACGACGAGACGCTGGAGCATCTGGCAAGAATCGCCGTCAGCCACGCCGCCGCCGGAGCGGACATGGTGGCCCCCTCGGACATGATGGACGGCCATGTGGCGGCCCTGCGGAGAGCGCTGGACGAAAACGGGTTCCAGCAGGCCGCCATCATGGCCTACTCCGCAAAATACGCAAGCGCGTTCTACGGCCCCTTCCGGGAGGCCGCCGGGTCCGCCCCCTCCTTCGGGGACCGGAAGAGCTATCAGATGGACCCCCACAACCGCAAGGAGGCCCTGCGGGAGTGCCGCCTGGACGCGGATGAGGGCGCGGACATTCTGATGGTCAAGCCGGCGCTGAGCTATCTGGACGTGATCCGGGAGTGCGCGGACGCGTTTGACCTGCCCCTGTGCGCCTACTCCGTCTCCGGGGAGTACGCCATGATCAAGGCCGCCGCCGCCGCGGGACTGGTGGACGAGCGGCGGATTATGTGCGAGACAGCGCTGTCCGTCTTCCGGGCCGGGGCAAATATGCTGATTACTTACTACGCGAAGGAAATCGCGGACGCGATTGAACAGGGAGAAATCGGGTAATGAATAGTCGCATAATTACCGATATATCAAACTTTATATTCATATCTGATGAAGTTGAAAAAGCTGATGCCATTTTTCTGCCCGGCGGCTCACATCCCGCGCAACCCGAATATGCTGCCGGACTGTATCATCAGGGCTATGCAAAGTGGCTTATACCCTCCGGCGGAATCAGCGTAAAACGTGATAAATGGCCGGGAGTTCGATCAAAAGCAGACATATACAACGGCAATTATCAATCCGACTGTGAATTTTTTACAGACGTACTCCTGAAAAATGGCGTGCCGGCCCCGGCAATTATTGGAGAAGATCAGTCCGGTCACACCCGTGACAATGCTTTCCTATCACGAAAGGCTGCTGACAAAAGAGGTGTTGATATCAAAACTGCGTTGATCGTCTGCAAAGCGTTTCATGCCCGGCGGTGTCTTATGTTATATCAAATGGCCTTTCCTCACGTGGACATAAAAGTGTGCCCTGTACATTGCTATAACATCACCAAAGATAATTGGTATAAAAGTGAAACGGGAACAGACCGTGTTCTTGGCGAATTGGCCCGGTGCGGTAATCAATTTGTTGGGGATATCAAGCAGTACACCATGCTCTAAAAAACGTCCAGCTCGGCACTTGGCTGAGCTGGACGTTTTCCTTGTCTGGTTATTCCTCGGTTTTTCCGGTCTTGGGGGCTTCCTGGACAGCCTGGTCCGTCTCGTTCTGTTTGCCCTCTTTTTCCCACTCGTCAAAGAGCTTCATGGCCGCGTCATAGGTCTCCCTGGCGATGCTGGGCAACTCGCCGCCCCACGCCTTGGCCGCAGCTTCATAGCCCTTGATGAAAGCGTCGCGCATTTCGCCCACCCGGGACGGGTCGCCTCCCACCAGGGCCTTGGCGAAGCTGACCATACGCTCGGAGGTTTGCTTCACACCCCAGTAGCCGTCCTCGGAAATAGCCTCCTTGGCGGCGGCCTGGACCTCCTCGCTCACGGTATAGTCGGTGCTCTCGCCGAACACCTTGCCCTGCTTGTTCAGCATGGACTTCATCATGCTGATGAACCGCTCCTGATTGGCGGCCTGCTCGTCCTTCAGCGCCTGAACCAGGGCGGCGTTGGGCTTGTAAGTGGTGCCGGCGTCTTCCTCCACCGTGTTCTTGTCCTCTGGTACATAGGTGTCCACGTTTTCCTGGGTCTCTGTGGAAGCGGTCTCTTTTTCAGCGCTCTCGGCCTCTGCGCTGGTCCTGGTCCTGGAAACGGCGTCAATGGACTTCTGATAATTGGGATTTACTGTGCTGACGATATCGACCATAATAAACTGTCCTCCTCTAAAACATATTTTGCCGTCTTCCCTGACGGCGTCTTTGTATATATATCGGCACTTTTTTCTAAAAAGTAATACGCGGAGAAAAAAACAGGCGGATTTTTCCTCCGTCGGTTTTTCACGCTTTTCATATAATTGATATTCTGATTCAGAAATTGTTTGGGAAATCAAAAACCCGCTGCCCCGTCGGCCGGCGAAAAATGGATCTCCGTGATCCGCCAAAACCCCACTTGACAAATCCGCTCCCGTTGGCTATACTGTATCCGGAAAAGCTGTGAAAGGGATCAGTACGCTCGCCGCGGATGCGCAGAGAGGGGCCGGATGGTGCAAGGCTTCGTGAAGCGCGAGCCGAAGTCGCCCCGGAGCTTCGCCCCCGAAGGAAGTAAGGGGCGGCGGGTCCTCCCGTTACAGAGGCAGAGCGTCCCCGCTTCTGCGGGGGAATTCAGGTGGTACCGCGGATCGGTTGATTCGCCCTGGACATATTCGTCCGGGGCGGTTTTTATTTTGGGGAGGTGATAGGATGGAATACGTCAATCGGACTGTGCTTGGGGATCAATCGCTGACGGCCCTTTCTCGTGGGAACCGGAAAACAATGCACAAGCGGCGCAGCATCATCGTGCAGCTTCTGGCGGTACTCATCATCGCGCTGAATCTGCTGTTCGCCTGGGCGGCCCTTCGGGTAGGGGACGGCCGGTGGCTGCTCAATGGGTTGGTGGCGGTGTTCCTGCTGGTCATCACCCTGCGGGAGGACTGGTTCGATCTGAAGCTTACCGGAAAGTATGTGATGCCCGACGCCCAGGAGGTCGTCACCACCTTCGGCCCGGATGGCTTCACCCAGGTCAGCAAGGCCGCCGAGGGCCATTTCCGGTATGACCAGATCGAGAATATTTGCGAGACGTCGGAGTATTTCCTGTTCTACCTGGACCACAATCTGGGCCAGATCTACGATAAAAACGGCTTTACCAAGGGCACGGCCATGGGCTTCCGGGAATTTATCACCCGGAAAACCGGACTTCTGGTCAGGAATATCCGATAACGGCTTGCAAAACAATTCATACAGAACAGAGGAGAGCACCATGAGAAAAGAATTGCCGAAAACCTACGAGCCCCAGGAGGTAGAGGGGAAAATCTACCAGGCGTGGATGGACGCGGGCTGCTTCCACGCGGAGCCTGATCCCAATAAGAAGCCCTTCACGATTGTCATGCCGCCCCCCAACGTCACCGGACAGCTTCACATGGGCCATGCCATGGACGACTCGCTTCAGGACATGCTGATCCGCTATAAGCGGATGCAGGGCTATGCCGCCCTGTATCTCCCCGGCACGGACCACGCCGGCATCGCCACCCAGATCAAGTTGGAGGAGGAGCTGCGGAAAAACGAGGGCGTCACCCGGTACGATCTGGGCCGGGAGAAGTTTTTGGAGCGGGTCTGGGACTGGAAGAACAAGTACGGAGCCCGCATCGTGGAGCAGCAGAAGAAGCTGGGCATTTCCGCCGACTGGGACCGCTCCCGGTTCACCATGGATGAGGGCTGCTCCAAGGCCGTCCGGGAGACCTTCTGCGAGCTGTATGAAAAGGGGCTCATCTATAAGGGCAGCCGCATCATCAACTGGTGCCCCCACTGCGTCACCGCCCTGAGCGACGCGGAGGTGGAGTACGAGGACAAGCCCGGCCACCTGTGGCATATCCGCTATCCCCTGGCCGACGGCAGCGGCGACCTGGTGGTGGCCACCACCCGTCCGGAGACCATGATGGGCGACACCGGCGTGGCCGTGAATCCGGAGGACGAACGGTTCAGGCATCTGGTGGGAAAGACCTGCATCCTGCCCATTATGAACCGGGAAATCCCCATTGTGGCGGACGACTACGTGGAGCTGGGCTTCGGCACCGGCGCGGTGAAGATGACCCCCGCCCACGACCCCAACGACTTTGAGGTGGGCCTGCGCCACAACCTGGAGACCATCCGGGTCATCAGCGACGACGGCACCATCAACGAGAACGGCGGGCCCTATAACGGCATGGATCGCTACGAATGCCGGAAGGCCGTGGTGAAGGACCTGGAGGAGCAGGGCTATCTGGTGAAAACCGAGGACTACAGCCACAACGTGGGCACCTGCTACCGCTGCGGCAGCGACGTGGAGCCTCTGATCTCCGCCCAGTGGTTCGTAAAGATGGCGCCCCTGGCCAAGGAGGCCCTGCGGGTGGTGAACGAAGGCGAGGTCAGGTTCATCCCCGAGCGGTTCAGCAAGACCTACACCAACTGGATGGAGAACGTCCACGACTGGTGCATCTCCCGCCAGCTGTGGTGGGGCCACCAGATCCCCGCCTGGACCTGTGCCGACTGCGGCCACATCACCGTGGACCGTCAGGACCCCACAAAATGCGCCAGGTGCGGCAGCGAGCACATCGAGCGGGACCCCGACGTGCTGGACACCTGGTTCAGCTCGGCCCTGTGGCCCTTCTCCACCCTGGGCTGGCCGGAGCAGACGGCGGAGCTGGACTATTTCTACCCCACCAGCGTGCTGGTGACAGGCTACGACATCATCTTCTTCTGGGTATCCCGGATGATCTTCTCCGGCTGTGAGCAGATGAAGAAATACCCCTTCGAGAAGGTCCTCATCCACGGCCTGGTCCGGGACGACAAGGGCCGGAAGATGTCCAAATCTCTTGGCAACGGCATCGACCCCCTGGAAATCGCCGACAAGTACGGCGCGGACGCGCTGCGCTTCAACCTCATCACCGGCAACAGCCCCGGCAACGACATGCGCTTCTACGTGGAGAAGTGCGAGGCCATGCGCAACTTCGCCAACAAGATCTGGAACGCCAGCCGGTTCGTGCTGATGAACCTGACCATCGACGAGGTGAAGCTGCCGGAGGAGCTGGCGCTGGAGGACAAGTGGGTCCTCTCCCGGCTGAACACCCTCATCCGGGAAGTCACCGAGAACCTGGACGCCTACGAGCTGGGCGTGGCCTCCGCCAAGGTCTATGACTTTATCTGGGACACCTACTGCGACTGGTATATCGAGCTGACCAAGTCCCGGATGCAGGGCGAGGGCGCGGAAAATGCGCAGAACGTCCTGTGCTATGTGCTGATTCAGATGCTGAAGCTCCTGCATCCCTTCATGCCCTTCATCACCGAGGAAATTTACCAGGCCCTGCCCCATGCGGCGGGGGAAGCCAGCGAGTTTATTATGAAAACCGATTGGCCGGTGTATGACGAGAAATTCGCTTTCCCTGCCGAGGAGGCGGCCATGGAGGAAATCATGGACCTGATCCGGGCCATCCGAACCCGCCGCGCGGAGATGAACGTGGCCCCCGGAAAGAAGGTCCAGCTGACGGTCGCCGCCGCGCACCAGGATATCTTCACCGCCGGCGCGCCCTTCTTCCAGAGACTGGCCGGAGCCAGCGAGGTCCATGTAACGGATGCCACTCAGACTCCCGCCGCCCAGGGGATGGTGGAGGTCATTACCCACGCCGCCCGTGCCTTCATGCCCCTGGCGGAGCTGGTGGACATCGCTAAGGAGCTGGAGCGCATTGCCAAAGAGAAAGCCAAGGCCGAGGGCCATCTGAAGGGCATCGAGGCCAAGCTGAACAATGAGGCATTCACTTCCAAGGCCCCCGCCCATATTGTCCAGAACCAGCGGGACCAGGCCGAGAAGCTGCGGGCGCTGATCGCTCAGCTGGAGCAGTCCGCCGCCGCCATGCAGAGCTGATATGGGCCCGTATTTTGAACCAACGGCTATGGATTCCCTGCCGGCCGCAAGGCTGGCAGAGAATCTGCTGGGATATGACGGTCCCCTGGAAATAGAGCGTTTCTGCGATAACGACGGGAACTATAAGCGCAAGTATAACGTCTACAAAATCACCGCCGGCGAAAAAAGCTTTGTACTGAAAAAGTCCGACAGCAGGGAGATCGCCATCTATCGCGACTTTCTGCAAGGCAGGGGCTTCGCCGTACCGGAATACCTCGGCGGCGTGGAACACGAGGGTACGCTCTGGCTGTTGATGGAACACATCAACGGTCCGGACCTGCGGCGCTTTGACCGGGAAATGGCCCTTGCCAGTGCCGAGACCCTGGCGCAGATTCAGAACGTTTATTGGGACAGCCAGATTGATGCCAGCCGCTTCCAGCGCTACCGGGAACGCATCAATCGTCGGGCAAGGCGTCTGGAAAACTACCCTGAAATAGCGAAAGCCTACCAGCTGTTCCTGGCACGCCAGGAGAGCTGTCCCCGGACTTTGTGCAGCGGCGACTTTCTCCAATGCAACGGCATTTTCCACGGCGGCAGGGCGTATATGATCGACTGGAGCTTCGGCGGCATTATGCCCTACGCGCTGGACATAGCCCGCCTGATTGCCCACGGCGCGGAAAAGCCGGAGCCCTGCGCGTTCCCGTTCTATATGGACGCGGACCTGCGCTCCGCCTTCGTTCGGGCCCACCACGAGCGGCTGGAGCACAAGCCTGATTGGGACCGGTATATTCAGGATATCAAGCTTGCCGCGCTCAATGAGTACGCGGAGTTTCTGGAAGCGCTCATCAATGACCCGGAAATCACCGTCGAGGAGATCAAAGAGAATTTCTACTACCGGCGGGCGGCAGAGACTGCCAACGCAATTCTATAAGAATACCCGGTTCCGAGACTTCTCCTCGGAGCCGGGTATTTTTTTGCGTTGGCGGCAATTAAATAATCGCCAACGTAATAACGCTAAATTGATTCTGTCAGTCGTTTCATAAGATGATCGGCCGCGTAAAATGTGGTTTCAAAGTGCATAAAATCCAGTGTATTTTTATCCCACAGGATCTTCAGGACCGCATCAAATTCATCATCTGCGTCCCAAAACTGGACAATGACCGGCATGAAATCAAAAAGAGGGATGAGATAGGAGACATCGCCAAACTTCTGCTCAACGCCATTCAACCGCTCGCAGTTTTGCCGCAGCACATCGCAGCGGTATGTAAAAAAGCGGGCAGCGTCAGCAAACATCCCTGCCCCGGGCGCGGAGATGTTTGCTATGCCGGGAAGATTCGTTGCAGCTGCGTATTCGCCGCTCAAGCGGCAGCCGGGCTTTGAGCAGCAGAGGACGTCGAAAATCGTCATGCTCTCATTGAAGCCGGCATGGACAAACGTTCCATCAGCAGCGCAGCGTTCCACCTTTCCGGTCAGACGGTCAACACGATATTTTTCTCCAACAAACGTAATAAACAGGTGCTCTGATGTATGCAGCAGATGAAATCTGTCTATCATCTCCTGCTGATCATACCGGACAAACGCCTGCTCCATCTTATTGCGCATGAGGTCATAATTAGATGTTTTCTCCATTCCATTGCCCTCCACGGAAAATATGATGCGCCGGAAATCAAATAATCAATCTACTTTGCACCCTGATACCGGGGCGCGTTGAGGACAAACCGGTCTAGCGCCGCGCTCAGCGCCGCGCTGACGACAATGCCTACCGCCAGCTCCACCGCCACGTTGACAGAAAAGAAGCTGACAAAGATGGCCCAGAAGGAGCCGCCGCCAAGTACGCTGTCCTTGAAGAAGGCAACCACCAGACCGATAAACAGAATGGAGTTGGTCAGCGTACCGGCCACAGCAGTCACGATGAAAGCAATGGCGCTCTTCCTGGTAATCTTCATCAGGAAGGGGAACAGGAGGCCCGACACCACGCCAATCAGGATACGGGGGACGAAGCAGGCGATGACCGTACCGAATGCGTTGGCCGCGAACATGGCCGCCCCGGACAGATCACCCATGAAGCACTGTGCCAGACTGGTCGCGCCGAACACAGCGCCCAGCAAACCGCCCCAGATGGGGCCCAGCGTCATGCCGCCGATGACCGCGGGAATGACCAGAAGAGTGATGGACATCGGCCCAATGCGCAGGTAGCCCAAGGGGGTAAATGCCATCAGGAGGATGATTGCCGTCAGTATCGCCGCGAGTGTGATCTGCCGGACTTTGTTGTGGTTGCTCATGTTTGTTTCTCCTTTTGAGGGTATTTCACCTCGCGCTGTCGTCTCTAGTGTACCTTTTCCCGAATAGAAAATACTTACGTCACCGTGTGGAAATTTTGGATGTGCACAGGACGAAAGAGCGTATGCAAAAGTTCTTTTTGCATACTTTTTCTTTCAAGAAAAAGTATGGAGTACGGCGCGCAAATTATGTATAACAACGGCGGCTGCCGTTATTATCAACGCTTCGGCTTCGGCCGGTTGGCCTCGTAGAGATACCGCAGGCCCTTCAGGGTCAGATCCGGGTCCTGCCTGATCCCGTGCCTGCACCGGGCGGTGACCAGCGGCGCGGAGCCGCCGGTGGCGATGCACTTCGCCCCCGCCATTCCCGGCAGGGCGGCATAGCGGTCAATAAAACCGTCCACCATCATGGCATTGCCCAGCAGCAGACCGCAGCGCATGGCATCGGCGCTGTTGCGGCCCAGACAGATGTCCTCTTTATCGCCCAGCTCAATGGAGGGCAGCAGGGCGGTGGCTTCCTTCAGCAGCTGCGCGCTGGGCCGGATGCCGGGAAGGATGCAGCCGCCCAGATAGGTACGGCTCTGGTCCACGGCCACAATGGTCGTCACCGTCCCCGCGTCGATCACCACCAGAGGCGCGCCGTATTCCGTCAGCGCCGCCAGGGCGTCCGCCGCCAGGTCTCCTCCCAGCTGGGAGGGATCGTCGATACGGATGCGGAAGCCCGTGCGGATGCCGGGCCCCACCCGGAGAACATTGGTCCCGGTAATGATCCGGGCCGCTTCCTCCACCAGGCCGGTCAGCTCCGGCACCACGGAGGCCAGAATGCAGCCGTCCAGCTCCTCTCTGGCAATCTGGTTCATCCGCATGAGATCATACACAATCGCCGCGTATTCATCGGCGCTCCGGCGGGTCCTGACGGAAATCCTTCCCTTCATCAGCAGGGCCGCCTCCCGAAAAATTCCCAGGGAAATGTTGGAATTTCCAACGTCAATGGCTAAAAGCATGGCGCCGCCTCATTCCTCCGGATCAAAGCAGAACATGCTGAAAAACGCCACCACACCCGACCCGCAGTCGTACTCCATCCCGCAGCTCTCCGCCATCTCCTGCACAAAAACGCAGTAGGCCGACATGCAGGAGTACCGCTTATCCGGGAACCGGCAGGGCTTTCCCTCCACGATGGCGCAGGGAGAGCAGAGACTGCATCCTCCCGCTCCCACCATCAGTCCGGGCCGTCCCATCTGATCAATCAGCTGCCGGGTCATTTTGTTGTGGGTCCCCTTGGCGGGTTTGGTCCGGGCCTCGTCCATAGGGTCCTCAATGTCCCACATGGTCTGCATGACCAGGGCCTTGGGCCAGCGCCGGATTCGGGCGGCCATCTCCTCCACCGTGCCGCAGTCCGGCGGACAGGCGTAGTTGACGCCATACTTCCCGCAGAGATTCTCCTGACATAATGGCCGGAAGGTGGGTACAAATACCAGCCGCTCCGTATCCATCACCGCCGCGTTGGCAAAGCCCATTGCTACTGCCAGGTCGATCATTTCCCGTTCTGTCATGGCGCTTCCTCCCCTGTATGGTTCTGTCGCCCCTATTGTACTCCATTGCCGTCCGTTTTTCCAGTAAAATTTCATTGCATTTTCTCCGAAATTATGGTATCATTTGGACGGCTTTCTGTTAAATGCTTCACAAAGGAGACTGTATATGGACATTCCTGCTTTACAGGCCCGCCTGGACGAGGCCAAATATATCTGCGGCGGCGATGTGGCCGCCACGCTGCTGGTGGCGCTGCGGCTGGGCCGTCCCCTGCTGATCGAGGGGCCGGCGGGCGTCGGCAAAACGGAAATCGCGAAGGTCATGGCCTCCGCCCTGGACCGGGAACTGGTACGCCTCCAGTGCTACGAGGGGCTGGATGAGAGCAAGGCCCTCTACGAGTGGAACTATCAGAAACAGCTGCTCAGCATTCAGGTTCAGATGAACCGGCGGGACGCGGACGAGCTGACCCGGTCCCTTTTCAGCGACGAATACCTGTTGGAGCGTCCCCTGCTGCGGGCCATCCGGTCGGAAAAGCCGGTGGTGCTGCTCATCGACGAGATCGACAAGGCGGACGAGGAATTTGAGGCGTTCCTGCTGGAGCTTCTCTCCGAGATGCAGGTCACCATCCCTGAGGTGGGTACCATTCCGGCCAGGTCCATCCCCTTTGTGGTCCTGACCTCCAACCGGACCCGCCCCCTGGGCGAGGCGCTGCGGCGGCGGTGCGCCTATCTCTACCTGCAATACCCGGATATCGAAAAGGAAACCGCCATTATCAAGGCCAAGCGCCCCAACGTCGGCGAACATCTGGCCGTTCAGGTGGCCCAGGCCATCCACAGCCTCCGCGAGAGCGAGTCCATCCTGAAAAAGCCCTCCATCGCCGAAACACTGGACTGGACCTCCGCCCTGGAGGCGCTGGGGATCCGCGATCTGACCATGGACGCCGCCCGGCAGACCATGGGGTTCGTGCTGAAAAGCAGCGAGGATATGGAGGCCGCCGGAGACGTTCTCTACGGTCAGGGCCGCGGCTGCGGCCATGA
Source organism: Oscillibacter sp. (assembly GCA_014799925.1). Classification (GTDB taxonomy): domain Bacteria; phylum Bacillota; class Clostridia; order Oscillospirales; family Oscillospiraceae; genus Pelethomonas. The sequence goes on along the minus strand of JAAVHC010000001.1, from coordinate 56,085 downwards.
CCACGACCACGGACACAGCCACGGGCAGGACCACGAGCACTGCGGCGCCTGCGGCCGCCACCAGGCATGAGCGTCTATCTGGAAAAGCTGGCGGAATTCTCCGCCATGCTGCGGGGAGAGGGCCTTGCGGTGGGCACCCAGGAGACGGCGGACACCTGTGAGATCCTGTCGCTTCTGGATCTCACCGACCGGGAAACCGTCCGCCTGGTCCTCCAGGCGGTCTACGCCAAGAGCCGCGAGGAGCAGACCCTCTTCCAGCACTGCTTTGACGGCTTCTTTGTCAGCGTGGAGCAACGGGACGCCATCCGGCGGAAGCAGGAGGCGCAGGCGCAGGAAATGGCCCGCCGCCGCCGGGAGGCCGAACAGGACATGCAGGTGGGCGGCCAGCCCATGAACCTGCGTGAGGACCTCCAGGAGGTCTACGTCCGCATGAGCGAGGAGAAGCGGGACCAGCTGCGGCAGATGCTGGAAAAAATGCAGGGCAACCTCCGGCGCAGCCCAAAATTGTACAGCAACTTCATCCGCTCGGTATTCATGCGCTTCCTGCTGGAACAGCAGATGGCCATGGAGGACGACGCCGCCACGGGCAGCGAGGCGCTGGACCCGGACATGGCCCTGCTATACCGGGACATCTCCCAGTTCAGGGAAGCCGACATCCCCCGGGCCGCCGCCCTGATTGCCGCCATCTCCCGGCAGCTGGACGCGGAACTGAGCCGCAAGCGCCAGAACCGGGGCCACAGCGGCAAGCTGGATTTCCGCCGCACCATCCGGAAGGGGTTGGAAACCGGCGGCAGCTTCTACCGCCTCGCCTACCGCAAAAAACGGCAGAAGAAGCGGCGGTTGGTGCTGCTGTGCGACGTGTCCGGGTCCATGCTGCAATTTTCGGAGTTCGTGCTGCGGTTCATCAAGTCCATGAGCGAGGTGTCCGAGTCCTCCCAGACCTTTCTCTTTTCTGAGGAGACTCGTGAAGTGGACCCCTTCGCCCTGCAAAATATGGACGCTTTCCGGGATTACGTCCGCTCCTCCGGCCTCTTTGGCCGGGGCACCGATCTGGGACAGGCCCTGGAGGAGCTGTGCCGGCACCGCCCCCCGGCGCTGGGCCCCTCCACTACCCTGCTGATTTTGTCGGACACCAAGACCATCGACCTCCCCCGCGCCGCTCAGGCCCTGGTGGAGGCCCGCCGTCAGGCGGGCCGGGTGCTGTGGCTGAACCCCATCCCCCAGCGGAAGTGGCCCTATATGGCCAGCATCCAGACCATGGCGGGCCTCTGCCAGATGGCGCCATGCTCCACCCTGGAGGAGCTGACCCGGTCGTGCCGGAAATTGATGAAATAATGCTTTTTCTTGAAAGAAATAGTATCCAACAGGCGGCAAGACTTTCCAGTCTTGCCGCCTGTTGGTTTTTACGGACCGTCAATTATCCACGGCTTCTCCGTGAATGCCCACTCTGCCTTCATCCGGGCATCTGGCATCAAATATTTTTCCACTTTAAAATGCATCTGCCGTCCGTAATCGCAGGTTTTACCTTTGGCATTTCTATTTCCTCAAAACACGTGCTTCTCCAGCCTCGCCATGGCCTCCCGCACCCGGCTCAGAGGCAGCGCCAGGTTCATCCGGATATGACAGGGGCCGTGGAAGGACCGTCCGTCCTGCCAGGCCACGCCCACGTCCCAGCCGGCTTGCAGGAGCTCGCCGATGGTCTTGCCGTGATGAGCGCACCACTCGGTGCAGTCCAGGAACAGCATGTAGGTCCCCTGGGGCTTGAACAGCTCCACGCCCTTGAAGTGCTCCCGGATGAAATCCGTGGCGTAGTCCACATTTTCCGTCAGTACCTGCCGCAGCTCGTCCACCCACTCCCGGCCCTCCGGGCTGTAAGCGCCCATCAGCGCGTGCATGGACAGCACATTCATGTTGTTATAGTGGGACAGGGACGCTTCCCGCTCCACTCTGTCCCGGAGCCACGGATCGTAGATGATCCGGTAGCTGCCAACAAGCCCCGCCAGGTTAAAGGTCTTGGAGGGCGCGTACAGGGCCACGGTCCGCCGCCGGGCGTCCTCGGAAACAGACTGGGTGGGGATGTGCCTGTAACCGGAAAGAGTAAGGTCGGACCAGATTTCGTCGGAAATCACAAACACGCCATACTCCCGGAACAGCTCCATGGCCCGCTCGATCTCCCAGCGCTCCCAGACCCGGCCGCATGGATTGTGGGGCGAACAGAAAACCGCCGCATGGATCCGGTGCTCCGCCAGTTTTTTCTCCATGTCCTCGAAATCCATCCGCCAGACTCCGTCCCCATCCCGGACCATGGGGCTGTGGACGATGCGATAGCCACAGTTCTCCATGCAGCTGGTAAACCCGATGTAGGTGGGCGAGTGAACCAGCACCTCCTCCCCCCTGGAGCACACCGCGCCCAGGGCGCTGAGCACACCGCCCAGAACGCCGTTTTCATAGCCGATGCACTCCCCGGTCAGGCCGGTCACGCCGTTGCGGTCCGCCTGCCAGCGGATGATGGCGTCAAAATATCCCTCCGGCGGCTGGAAATAACCGTAGGCGGCGTGCCGCGCCCGCTCCATGATCGCCTGCGGAATCGTGGGAACAGCGGGGAAATTCATATCCGCCACCCACATGGGAATGAGATCGAAGCCCTCCCTGGGCCTGGAGAGGCCAAATCCGGGCATGCCGCCCGGAGCGTCCACGGCCATGGCGTCCCGGCCGCGGCGGTCTAAAATCGTGGTAAAATCATATTTCATGTCGGAAGATTTCCTTTCCTGCTTTCTTTCCCTATTATAGCTTCCCGGATACGGCGACGCAAGGGAAATTTTCAGACAGCAGTCCCGCTGCCGCAGATATTATTTGATCCGAGCCGTTTTGCTCGCCGCCGTAAACGGCGGCAGCCGCAAAACAGGGCACGTATTGCTTCCGACCTTTTCGCTCGGAAGTAATAAAACCACCTCAACTGGGCAGACTAACATTATTTCCGAGCCAAAAACCCGGAAATAATACTCTGCCAAGCCAGAAATTGTAAACTGTTGGGCAGAGTGTCCAAGTTCCAACCCTGGAATTTGTTGCAAATTCCGCTTGACAGGAAATAAATCCTAGATTAAGATAGGATTTACAGGAAAGGACGGTGACGCTGTGAAGCTTTCCGCAAAAAGCCGCTATGCCCTGCATCTGATGCTGGAGCTGGCCATGCAGGACGATGGGGTCAACCTGTCGGTAAAGTCCGTGGCCGACCGGCGGGGAATCAGCGAAAAATATCTGGAGCAGATCATTCCCGTGCTGGTGCGCTCCGGGCTGGTCCACAGTGTGCGCGGGGCCAAGGGCGGCTACCACCTGATGAAAAGTCCGGAGGACATCACGGTCGGGATGATCCTCCGCACGGTGGAGGGCAGCCTCTCCCCCGTTTCCTGCATGGACGACGAGGTCAATCAGTGCGCCCGGTGCAAGGCCTGCGTCACGCTGGACCTGTGGGAACAGGTGGATCAGGCCATCAGCAACGTGGTGGACCATGTGACCCTGGCCGACCTGGTGGACAAACAGCGGCGGCTGGACGCCCGCCGTGCCGGTCATGAGAGCCAGCGCTGCAACTGCTGAACGCCCCGATTTTCGTCCATAATTCATATATCCCTATAGGAAACAGGGAAAACAGGGCCACGGACCTGCGGCCATCACAAGAAAGAAGGAATTCGCTTCATGTTTGTTTACGCGGACAATGCCGCCACCACTGCCATGAGCAAGACGGCGGTAAACGCCATGCTCCCCGCCATGGGCGAGGTGTACGGCAACCCCAGCTCCCTGCACCAGAAGGGCCGGGAGGCCAATTACGCTTTAATGGACGCCAGAGAAACCATTGCCAAATGCCTGAACGCCGAGGCACGGGAAATTTACTTCACCGGCTGCGGCACCGAGGCCGACAACTGGGCCATCACCGAGGGAGCCCGCATGGGAGCGGAAAAGGGCAAAAAGCACATCATTTCCGACACCATTGAGCACCACGCGGTGCTGCACACACTGAAGAAGCTGGAAAAGCAGGGCTTTGAGGTCACCTACCTACCGGTCCATGGGGACGGGCTGGTCCGGGTGGAGGAGCTGAAGGCCGCCATCCGGGAGGACACCTGCCTGGTGACCATCATGTACGTCAACAACGAGATCGGCACCCTCCAGCCCATCCGGGAGATCGGCGCGGTCTGCCGGGAAAAGGGCGTGCTGTTCCATACCGACGCCGTTCAGGCGGTGGGGCACGTACCTGTGGACGTGGCGGCGGACAACATCGACATGCTGTCCCTCTCCGGCCACAAGTTCCACGCCCCCAAGGGCGTAGGCGCCCTGTACTGCAAGAAGTCGGTCCGCCTGAAGAACTTCATCGAGGGCGGCGCGCAGGAGCGGGGCAAGCGGGGCGGCACGGAGGCCATCCCGTCCATCCTGGCTATGGCGGCGGCGCTGAAAGAGAGCTGCGAGCACATGGAGGAAAACATGGCGCACATTACCGCCATGCGGGATAAGCTGACCGCGGGCCTAAGCAGAATCCCTCATTCCCGGTGCAACGGAAACCCGGACCACAAGGCTCCCGGCGTAGTCAGCTTCTGCTTCGAGGGCATCGAGGGAGAGAGCCTGCTGCTGCGGCTGGACCTGGCGGGCATCTGCGCCAGCTCCGGCAGCGCGTGTACCAGCGGGTCCCTGGACCCCAGCCATGTGCTGCTGGCGCTGGGGATGCCCCATGAGATCGCCCATGGATCCCTGCGGCTGAGCCTGTGCGAATACAACACCATGGAAGAAGTGGATTACATTCTGGAGCAGGTGCCGGAGGTCGTGAAAACATTGAGACAAATGAGTCCGGTGTGGATGCACATGCTTGAAAAGATGCCGGATCCATACCAGGAATAAGCGTCCGGAATAACGGCCGTGCGTGCGCCCCTTGCAGGGCAGTCTCTCCTTAACAGGCCGGCGGGCCAGGATGAATGGAAACAAACTTCCCTCACCCTCACACCCAAAGGGCGCGAAGAGGAATTTACAACAACCATCCATAAAAGAAAGGAAATAACCGCTATGGCAATGGAATACAGTGAAAAAGTAATGGAGCACTTTGCCCATCCCCACAACGTGGGCACCCTGGACGATGCCAACGGCGTCGGCGAGGTGGGCAACGCCAAGTGCGGCGACATCATGCGCATGTACCTGAAAATCAGCGACGACGAGATCATCGAGGACGTGAAGTTCCAGACCTTCGGCTGCGCCTCCGCCATCGCCACCAGCTCCATCGCCACCGACATGATCAAGGGCAAGCCCCTCAGCGAGGCCCTGAAGCTCACCAACCAGGCCGTGGTGGAATCTCTGGACGGCCTCCCCGCCGTGAAGGTCCACTGCTCCGTCCTGGCCGAGCAGGCCGTCAAGGCCGCTATCGCCGACTATTACAAGCGCAAAGGCGTACCCTTTGAATCTCCCTGCGACGACTGCGCGGAGGGCTGCTGCGGCCACGAGCATGAGCACGGCCACGAGGAAGACTGATGAACATAATGAGACCGCCGGTCCTGACGGGGGACCGGCGGTCTTTTCGTGTCAAAAAGATGCTTTTTGCAGTATAAGTGGACACACTAAAAATGATAAAATTCAGGGCCGCCCCAGCCCTAAGCCGCGCAAAGCGCGGCCCACGGGGGCAACGCCCCTGGTGGGTTTGGGCGAAGCCCAACATATACTTTCTCAAGTGTGTCAGCTATACCTTTCTTGAAAGAAAAGTATCACTCGGCTTCCGCCAGCAGCGGCCTGATCTCCTTCCGGTACGTGTAGGTCAGGAGAATTACGGCCAGGATCACCGTGAAAATCTCCGCAATGGGAAACGCCAGCCAGACCAGTCCCAGTTTCCCCGACAGGCTCAGCAGCCACGCCGTCGGCAGAAGCACGATCAGCTGCCGCACCAGGGAGAGGGTGAGACTTAATCCCCCATGTCCCAGCGCCTGGAAAAAGGAGGATGAGACAATGATAAATCCCGCGAACAGAAAGCTGAGACTGATCGTCCGCAGAGCCGGCACGCCAATTTCCAGCATGTAGTCCGAGGGGTCAAAAAAGCCCAGCAGCGCAGGGGAAAGCAGCTGGAAAACCGCCATGCCCAGAAGCATGATGCAGGTGGCGTAGACAATCGCCAGCTTCACGGTTTTTATCATCCGGTCCGGCTTTCGCGCGCCGAAGTTGTACGCCACAATGGGCACCATGCCGTTGTTCAGGCCGAACACCGGCATGAACACAAAGCTCTGAAGCTTGAAATACACGCCGAACACAGCGGTGGCGGTGGTGGTGAAGTCGATGAGGATCCTGTTCAGGCCAAAGGTCATCACCGACCCGATGGAGGCCATAATGATAGAAGGCACGCCTACGGAGTAAATGCGTCTGATGATCTCCCCGTTGGGCCGGAAGCCCCGAAGAGTCAGGGTGATCTCCGTATTTTTCGTTGCGTTGAAGTAGATTCCCAGCGCCGCGCCAATCACCTGCCCCAGCACCGTGGCCCAGGCCGCGCCAGCCACGCCCATGCCAAACACGAAGATAAAAATGGGGTCAAAGATGAGGTTGATTACAGCCCCCAGCATCTGAGTGATCATGGTGTAAATGGTTTTTCCGGTGGCCTGGAGAAGACGTTCCACGGTAATGGCAATAAAGATGCCGAAGGAACAGACGCTGCACACCCGGATATAGGCGGCGCCGCCCTCCACGATTTCCTCCACGCCCGTCTGGACCATGAAAAACGTCCGGGAGAACAGGGCGCCCAGCACCGCAAACACCACCGCGCTGCAAATCCCCAGGAACAAACCGTTGGAGGCGGCCAGGTTGGCCCGGTCAAAACGCTTCTCCCCCAGGCTCTTGCTCAGCAGGGCGTTGATGCCCACGCCGGTGCCGGTCGCCACCGCGATCATCAGGTTCTGCACCGGGAAGGCCAGGCTCACCGCGTTCAGCGCGTTCTCACTGATCCGGGAGACAAAGACGCTGTCCACGATGTTGTACATGGCCTGCACCAGCATACTGAGCATAATAGGCACCGACATGCTCACCAGCAGCTTGTTGATGGGCAGGACGCCCATTTTGTTTTCCTGCGGCCTGATTTCTTTCTCTTCCATACATTTCGCTTCCTTTCTGGAAAATTCAATTCCTCAGGTATGGTAGCACGGAAGAATTTTTATGTCAATATGCTGAAAAAGGTTTCACAGTTTCGCCAAATTTTGCAGACTATCCGCCCGTTTCGCCTGTGCTTCTGCCAAATATGAGCGCATCAGTCATACGCCCCGTTCTGACGCCTTTTGTAGAAATACACGCTCAGGCGGAAGGAGGCATAGGTCGCGGCCGCCACAAGCGCCGCGAGCACGGCGGCTGCCGCCGGCAGCGGGAGGCGGGGCAATTCCGGCAGTTCGCCAAAGACGCCAAAGATTCCAAGGGCCGCGCCCACGCCTACGCCCATGATAACAATCATCATAAACCGCCCCTTCTCCGAACCAAACCGATAGATCACCGGCAGGCCAAGCGCCATGACAAACAGCATCACCACTCCCATCAGGGCGGCCAGCTCCATGGTCTCCTTCCAGTCCACCGTCCCTGTGGTAAATCCCCGCAGCAGCGTACCCAGCACAATGATACCCCCGCCCAGTACGGTATAGAAATATGCCAGCAGGTACTTGCTCCATACCAGTTGTCCCGGCGTATACGGCAGCATAGCGGCGTATTTGTCCCATTTGCTCCGCTCATCGTAGGCAATGGACGTCATGGGCATCATCAGCGCCAGCATCATGGCATAAGTCGATCCGAAGCTCCCCATTCCGGGCACCACACTGAATACCACGGCCAGCACCAGCAGCATCCGCCCGGATTTATCCGCCACAAACAGGTCCTTTCTTAACAGGCCAATCATTTTACTACCTCCATATAAAAGAAATTTGGTTACTTTGCGGCAGGCTCAGAAGCTCCCCGCAATATAGAGCATACCGGCGTTAGGTCTCTCCTTTCACCATATACAGGATGATATCCTCCAGATTCGCGCGGTCCACTACCACGTCGCGGGGCATAAACTCACGCTCCACCAGAGCCTCCACGCCATAGGTCCCCACCCGCTTGCCGTGAATGGCCTCCTCCGGAATGTTGGCCAGCTGCTCCTTGCTGCATTTCAGGATGCCGTAGCGATCCAGCAGCACATCCTTCTCCTCGCACAGCACCAGCTTTCCCTTATGCAGGAAGGCGATATAGTCGCAGATGCGCTCCAGGTCGCTGACGATGTGGCTGGAGAGCAGGACCGCGTGGCCCGATGCGGTCTCCTGGGCGGCGAAGTCCGCGAATACCTCCAGCAGCTCCTCCCGGACCATGGGGTCCAGGCCCCCGGTGGCCTCGTCCAGGAGCAGCAGCCGCGCGTGATGGCTCAGCGCCGCCGCGATGCCCAGCTTCATGGTCATGCCTCTTGAGTAGTCCTTGAATTTCTTGTCCAGGGGAAGCTGGAATTTTTTCAGCCAGCCGTCGTAGGCGGCCTGGTCCCAGTTCCTGTAGGTCCCCGCCATGACCTTTCCCAGCTGTCTGGCGCTCATGACCTCCGGGACGAAGGTCTCGTCCAGCACCACGCCAATGTCCTCCTTCAAGTCCTGAAACGCCCTGCTCCTGTTGTCCGTACCCAGCACCGACACCGTTCCGGCGTCCCGCTCCAGGGCGTCCATAATCAGGCGGATGGTGGTGCTCTTCCCCGCCCCGTTCTCGCCCACCAGCCCCAGGACGCAGCCATAGGGCAGATCCAGGTTCAGATTCTCCAGGGCGAAGTCCTTGTAGCGCTTGCAAAGCCCTCTGATTTCAATCGCGTTGGTATCCATGATTGTATTGATTCCTCCATGTCATAGAATTTTCCGTTACCGTACGGCAAACCCAATGGATTGCCGCGCTCCAGAGCGCATTGGCCGCCCGCCTAAGGCTCCTCCTCATTGAGTACACGCAGTATATTGACCAGCTCCTCCAAATCAAGCCCGTTCTGCCGCGCCAGCTCCAGGGCGGCAGTCAGATGCTCCTCCATCTCCCGCAGGCCGCTCTCCCTGGCCAGCTCCAGGTCCTGCTGGGCCACGAAGCTGCCCTTCCCTGCCACAGTCTGAATGAATCCGTCCCGTTCCAGCTCCTCATAGGCCCGCTTGGTGGTAATCACGCTGATGCGCAGATCCCGGGCCAGAGAGCGGATGGACGGCAGCGGTTCGCCGGGTTTGAGCTTTCCTGTGGCGATGGCCCCCTTTACCTGACGGCAGATCTGCTCATAGATGGGCTGTCCGCCGGAATTACTGATGATGATGTCCATGGATCCACCTCTGTTCATCTGTATATAAACAGTATACACAGTATGAACAGTTTGTCAAGAGGGAAAACGGATTTTTTACAGAGAATTTTCCGCCCTTCCTGCGTTTTGCTCAAGAAGATGGAAAAAAATCACCCATTCTTCCCTTATTTTTTCTGATTTCACGATTGTTCTTTTCTGAAAGATATGGTATAACATGCTTGCTGTCCTGACGGACAGCGGATGAGAGGAGCGAAGTCTGGAAATGGACAGGGAAAAACAACAAAAATCCGGATATCAAATGGATATGGTCCACGGTCCTCTGGCGGTGAAGCTGCTGCTGTTCGCCCTGCCGTTGATGCTCTCCGGCCTGCTCCAGCTGCTGTTCAACGCCGCCGACGTGGTGGTGGTGGGCCGCTACGCGGGCAAGGAGGCCCTGGCCGCCGTGGGCTCCACCTCCTCCCTCATCAATCTGCTGATCAATCTCTTCATCGGCTTCTCCGTGGGCACCAACGTGGTGGTGGCCCGCGATCTGGGCGCCGGACGGGAACAGGATGTGTCCAGCGGCGTTCACACCGCTGTCGCCCTCTCTCTGCTCAGCGGCCTGTTCCTGACAGCGGCCGGCGCGGCGCTTGCTCACCGGCTGCTGGTCTGGACGGCCTCCGCGCCGGACGTGATTGACCTGGCCACCGTCTATCTGCGGATCTATTTCTGCGGAATGCCCTTCAATATGCTCTATAATTTCGGCGCGGCCATCCTGCGGGCCCAGGGGGACACCCGGAGGCCCCTGTATTTCCTCTCCATCGCCGGAGTGACCAATGTCCTGCTGAACCTGTTCTTTGTCATCGTCCTGCGCATGAGCGTGGCCGGCGTAGCCCTGGCCACCATTGTCTCGCAGGCCATCTCCGCCGTGCTGGTGCTCCTCTGCCTGACGCGGGACCAGGGGCCGCTGCACCTGGATCTGAAGGCGCTGCGAATGGATAAGCGGGTCATCCGCCGGATTTTGCAGGTGGGCCTGCCCGCCGGATTCCAGGGCATCGTCTTCTCCCTGTCCAACGTGGTCATCCAGTCCTCCATCAACTCCTTTGGCTCCACCGCCGTCATTGCCGGCTCCGCCGCCTCCGCCAACATCGAGGGCTTCGTCTATACCGGCATGAACGCCTTTTATCAGACCAATCTGACCTTCACCAGTCAGAACTACGGCGCGGGCCAGTGCCAGCGGGTAGACCGGTGCCTGATCCTCTGCCAGGCCTATGTCGTGTCCATTGGCCTGGTGCTGGGCCGCCTGGTGGTTTTCTTCGGCCACGCCCTGGCCTCCATCTACGCCCCCGGCGAGGAGGATGTCATCCTTCAGGCCATGGAGCGCCTGCGAATCATTTGCAGCACCTATTTCCTCTGCGGCGTGATGGACGTCATGGTGGGCTCTCTGCGGGGATTGGGGTGTTCCATGATCCCCATGGTGGTATCCATGGTGGGCGCCTGCGGCGTCCGGCTGGTCTGGATCGCCACCATCTTTCAGGTCTACCACACGCCCGCCGTCCTCTACACCTCCTACCCCGTCAGCTGGACGGTGACCGCCGCCGTCCATATCGTCTTTTTCTTCTTTATCCGCAGGCACGCCTACGCCAGGAGCGCGGACATCCAGAACCTCAGCTCCAGTCCGAAGCCGGAGGAAGAGTCCTCCGGGGCGGCCTGATCTTATAAAAGCAGGTCCGCGCCTCAATGACGCGGACCTGCTTTTTCATCCATATTATAGTTTATTATCCTTCATCAGCTGCTCCAGCTGGTCGTAGTATTTCTGCAGACGGGGCCTGTCCCAGGTCTTCCGGGTGTGGTCCAGCAGAGCGCGGGCCTCCGTGTAGCGGCCCTCCACCATTGCGGCGTGTATATCCAGCACGGCGATATTGCCGCCGTAAGGCTCCTTCTCACGGTAGGGCGCGAACCACTTTTCGCTTGCGCGGTACAGCTCCATGGCTTCCGCAGTCCGTCCGGTATGGAACAAGCACACGCACAGATTGAGCCGGCGCACCATCTCCGGGACGCGGCTGCCGCCAAATTTCAAGCTCTCCAGAACAGCGATTGCCTCCTCGTAGCGGTCCAGCTCGCAGTAGCCCGCCGACAGGTTCAGCCGCAGCATATCCCGCAGGCCGCGGGTCTTCACAGTTGCAAGGAGCTCCTCCAGGCCGGCAAGGTACGCCGCGGGCTGGCCGTTCTCCAGAAGCGGGACCAGCTCCTGCATCCTCTTCCCATAACGCCTTGCGTACAGGATATTGAACGCAATCGCGCCCACGATGATGACTGCGGCGGCAGCCACATACCATTGCCAGAACAGCGTGCTGTCAATAGCCAGCCTTTCCTTTAAAACGGCCAGTACGATCCCGAAGCAGACCGCCACGGCAAACACTTTCAAATAGTGCTTGAGCACAACATATGCCCCCTATCGTTTGTATGTTTACTGTGCCAGGACCCACTCAAGCACGCTGTCCTTCCCCTGGCGGATGTCCTCAATGTCCTGGTAGACATACACGTCCGGGAGGATGGTACTCTCCCATGGGTAGAGCTTGCCGTCCTCGTCGTAGTACTCCTCGCCGATGGTTCCTGCCTCATACCAAAAGTGCGCAATATGAACGGATATCTGGGAATTGGGGAGAACGTACACCCCAGGCGTACCGGCAAAAAAAGATGTGAACTGCCCTGTAGGCTCACCGATGATCACCGCGCCCAGATCATTCTTGAAAGAAGCAAGGCAGCTGATTGCAGCGGATGCGGAATAACCGCCGGCGGCAACATAGACCTTCCCAATGGAGAGGTCTTTCAGATCCTGCACATATGCTCTGACCCATACAAGCATGACATCCATCCCACCGGGGAGCGAGCGAAGGTCGAGGACCAATTTGCCGCAGTCCGGATGTGACTTGATCAGCTCGATTGCCGCTTCAAAAGGCTCCGTAATCGATGAAGCATCATACAGACTGGAAAGGGACAGATAGACAAGGCCGCCGTTTTCACCGTAAACATATTCCGCCTGGTTTCCGTATTTCTTGAAAAGAAGCTGGTCCCAGTTTTCATGGCGCACACGAGACCCGCTCTGCATGACCGCAGGGGTTATCACAGGAACCTCAACGGACTCGACCTCACAGTTGTCGTTCAGGAACTCGATGGTATAGCCCTCTTTGTAATCACAGCCTGCCCAGTCAAGAAACGCTATTGGATTAAGCCAAAAATTCTCTTTGCTGTACCAGTAACTGAACGGGTTATTAAGAGACGCCGCTTTCTGTTCAAGATAGGTGATATCTATGCCGTTCACGGCCACGATCTCATGGAGCAGGTAGGGCGCAAACTGCTCATAGCCCTCCAAGTAAAACGTTAAATATAATTTATCTCCGAAGTGTTGGGTGCCGATCGGAAACTGCCGGTCATACAAGCTTTGGGGTGCGTTGACAAAGGTATGGATGTCGCCCATTCCGGCCACCAAGGCCGCAATCTCAAAATACATATCCTCGTCGGACAGCTGGCCCACCTTCGCCTTCAGCCGCTCGATTTTCCAGTCAAATTCTTCCTCCGAGACAAGGTAGAAAGGGTCCTTGTGGACCGATTTGTAGGTTTGGCTCAGATAGTTCAAGTCGGTTATCCAGTCCTGCTCCCGCTGGGATCGTTCAGACTCCGGTTCCTCCTCCGGCTCTTCCACGGGGGCGGGATCGGGCGTCTCCGGCTCTGTGACCTCCGGGACGGGGTCCACAGATTCGGGGCTGGGGTTGGTCGTATCCTGGCAGGCGGTGAGGGCCAGCAGGAGACAGAGGACCGTCAGAAACAGACAGGATTTTCCTTTCATTAATAACTCTCCATAGCCTTACGTCCCCTTTTTTAATGTACAGCTTACAGCTTATCCCTCCTGGCCGTCGTCCTCCGCGAAGGGATCGTCCAGCGTCTCCCGCTCCGGGATTCCCTCCGGCGCAGGGGGCGCTTCCTCCGTGGGAGCGGCGGGTTTCTCCGCAGGGCCCTGTTCCTCCCCGGCGGGGGCCTCCGGTTCGGACTCCCGGGCAATGGGATACTCCAGGTTCCGTCCGGTCTCCACGTCGAAAACATGGGCGGCGCTGCCCCGGAAGGTGAAGCGCACCGGCGTGCCCATGGGCAGGGCCTCCCCGTCCTCCTCCTCGCTGAGGGGCACCACGATGACCACATCCTGACCGCAGGCGCTGACGTGGATATGCACCGCGCTGCCCATCATCTCCGACACGTCCACCGCCGCGTAGACGGCGTCGTCCGACTCTGTGAGGGTCAGGTGTTCGGGCCGCAGTCCCAGCTTCACCGGCTGGGACTCCACGCCGCAGGCACGCAGGCGGGCCTGCTTCTCCGGCGACAGCTCCACGGTGTGGGCCGCCGCGCCCTCTCCCACCGCCACAAAGTACCGTTCGCCCTCCCGGACCAGCCGGGCGTCAAAAATGTTCATCTGCGGCGTGCCGATGAAGCCCGCCACGAACAGGTTGGCCGGATGATGGAACACCTCCTGCGGGGTGCCCACCTGCTGGACAAAGCCGTCACGCATGATGACGATCCGGTCCCCCAGGGTCATGGCCTCCGTCTGGTCGTGGGTAACGTAGATGAAGGTGGTGTTCACCTTCTGGCGCAGCTTGATGATCTCCGAGCGCATCTGGTTGCGCAGCTTGGCATCCAGATTGCTGAGGGGTTCGTCCATGAGGAACACCTGGGGCTCCCGGACAATGGCCCGGCCAATGGCCACGCGCTGGCGCTGGCCGCCGGAGAGGGCCTTTGGCTTCCGCTTGAGGAGCTCCGTAATGTCCAGGATCTCCGCCGCCTCCCGGACCTTCTGGTCAATCACCCGTTTGGGGAACTTCCGCAGCTTCAGGCCGTAGGCAATGTTGTCGTAGACGGTCATATGGGGATACAGGGCGTAGTTCTGGAACACCATGGCGATGTCCCGGTCCTTGGGGGATACGGTGTTCACCTTCCGGCCGCCGATGTAAATCTCCCCGTCGGTAATCTCCTCCAGTCCCGCTACCATCCGCAGCGTTGTAGACTTTCCACAGCCGGAAGGGCCTACCAGCACGATGAACTCCTTGTCGGCGATCTCCAGATCGAACGCCTGCACCGCCACTACCGTATTGTCATATACTTTTTTTACCTTACGCAGGCTCAGATCCGCCATCAGTCCTCACCCTCCTGCTTTTTCTTATAGGCTTTTTCCAGCCGCACCTCCCGGTGCTTCTCCACCGCCTCGTCCACCTTCTCCGGAATCCTGACCTTGGCGAAGCGGTAGGCCCGCCGGATATCGCGAATACCCAGTACGATCACAAAGGTCAGCGGGCACAGGGACAGCAGCACCACCAGCACCGCCAGCAGCGCCGCGTAATCCTCCGTCAGCCGGGCGGCGTTCTCCCAATAGGGATAGATCACGCCATTGTTCCGCATGGACCGCTGCCCGAAGTTCTGAATGACCTCCCAGAGGTGGGTAAGGCTGTACCGGCTGGAATTCTCCACGATGTCCCCTTCCCCAATCGGGAAGACGTCCTTCAGCATCCCCTCGGCGTAACCGGTAATGGGGTTGGGCATGACGATCTCATAGCAGGTAATCTCGGCGCTCTCATTCAGCCGGCTCATGGCGGAGAAGGACATATACAAGCCGCCATCGCCGGTATAGGCCCGGTTGGTGGCAAAGTCCGTCTCCCTGGCAACGACCCCGGCAACCACAAAGGGCTCGCCGTTCAGATACACCGTCAATCCCGCCAGGTCCACGCCGCCGAAGAGCCTCCAGGCCATCTCTTCATCCAGCACCACCAGATCGTCCATCAGGTCATCTTCTTTGATATAGGCCCCTCCCCGAAGGAGCAGAGGGTGGAAATAGAAGAAATCTCCCCCTACGCCGACTGCCTTCACCGCCGCGCTGCCGCCGTTGTCCGATCTGACGGTCAGCGTGGCGGCGCCGCTGTATCCGTCCAGGTACAGCCGTCCCCCTTCCTGAGCCTCCAGGGACTGCTCCACCACCTTGTTCTCCAGGTCCCGGCGGAAGGCGCGGATGTCATCCTCCGTCTTGCCGTCGTCCACCGGCAGATAGCAGGCCAGCTGTGCGAAGCGGCCCTCTCCCGTCCCCTGGAAGCGGCTTGCCGCGGTGAGCGAAGTCAGCGTGCCGCTGATCCGGCTCACCCCCGCGGCACAGCCAACGGCCCCCAGGGCCAGCACGATGTTCAATATCAGCAGAAACCACTGCTTGAAGCCGAAGGCTTTGATCGCATCTTTCATGCGTTGAAAGAATTTTCTCATGCTATTCTCCCATCATTTGCCCGCTGCCGTGCGGCAGGCCTGGATATCCACCGCACAAAGAGCGGATTTGGCCCACTAGGGGTTCTCCACCATCCTCACCTGGCTGCCGGGAGAAATCGGCTTGCTGGCGGTGGTAATCACGTAATCATTGGCCGCGAGGCCGGAAACGGCGGCGCTGGTATCGTCCTCCGCCAGCACCTGCACGTCGGCGCGGGTCGCCGTGTACCGGTTGCCCAGGGGGGTGTTCTTACTGGTGACCACCAGGACAAACTTCCCGTTGGCATCCTCCCGCAGAGCGCTTTTCGGCACAATGGTGTCAAAGTTGGCGCTGCGCTGGCCGATGGAGAGGGAAAGGTTATCCCCCGCCGAGACATCCCCGGTGAGCCGGAAGACCAGCGTCTTTTTCTGGCCCATGCTGGAGGGATCGGAAACGATCTGCTCCAGGGTTGCGGCAACGCTGCTGCCCCAATAGTAGTTGGTCACCTCGGCAGTGTCGCCCACCTTGACCTGTTTGGCCTGCTCATTGGTGACGGAGACCTTGATGGTATAGCCCCGGTCCACCACGTCGATCACGGCCATGGCCTGACCCGGCGTGGTCTCCTTGCCGGCGGTGACGTTGATCGCGGTGATCACGCCGGTGACGGGGGATGTGATCTCCGTGTCCACGGAGTCCTTGGTATATTTATCCACCTGCTCCTGGTATTTCTGAATGTCCATGCTCATGGACTGGAGGTCCAGGTTGTTGAGCTGCTTGTCAATGTTCTTGCCGGACAGGGCCTGCTCCAGCTCCCGTTCCTTTGCGCCGGCGGTCTCCACAGCCGTCTTATAGATGGTCTGCTTCTCCTGGAGCGTGGTCAGGTTATCCTGAAGCGTGCTGATCTCCGCCTCCTTCTGCCGCTGGTTGGCCTCGTTGCTGCGGATCAGCTGCTTCAACTGGTCGTCGGCGTTGGAGGCGGCCTCCAGCTCCGTCTGAGCGACGCTCAGGTCCCACTGGACGCCCCTGCGGTTAAACTCGGCCTCGTCCAGCTTGTTCTGAATGGCCTGGCGCTGCTGGCGAGCATCGCCAGAGGAGATGTTCTGGTCTTTCACAAGACGATCCAGAGCCGCTGCTTTTTCCTCGACATCTTCCTGTGCTTTGATTAAAACATTGTATGCCGTTTTACATGTAAGATAGGTCGCGTCCGTACTGTAAATCGGATTGCCGTCCTTGTCTTCTCCGGACGCAATCTGATTATTTTTTTCCCATTCCGTCAAATATGCCTCAATATACATCTGGTCGCTTGCGTCAATCTCTGACGGGGATGACGTCGTGATTTCCCTGACCCTGCCAATATAATGGGACAGGCCATCGCCATTATTGGTATTCATTCTCCGAATCAATGCATTTAAATCATCTATATACGCCATCCAGCTGCTTCTTTGCTCATTTTCCGCTTTGCTCAACGCCGCTTCCGCGTCCTCAATTCTCCGGCTCGCAGCTACGTCTTCCCCGCTCTCCAGCTTCTCCAGCTGTGCCTCATACTCCTCAATCGCGGCATCCAGGCTCTTGATCCTGCTCTCCAGCTCCGTCACCTTCGCCTTGGCGTTGGCGTATTCCTCGCTGTCGGACTGGAGGGCGTTCAGCTCCTTCAGCTCAAACTGAAGACGGTCCAGCTCGCTCTTCGCGGCAGCCAGGTCGCCCTTGGCGTAGGACACCTCCTCGTCCGTGACATAGTTGGCGTCCCGCCTGGCGTAGACCTCCTCCAGATCCTCCCGGATGATTTTCAGATTCTGGTCGTCGGACTCATAGCTCTTGGCCAGCTCCAGTCTCCGCCTCTCGTAGGCCATTTTCGCGTTCGCCAGGGCCTCCTGCGCACTGCGAAGCTCCTGGCTCTCAATGTCGCCCAACACGAACAGCAAATCGCCCGCCTGAACCTCCTGGCCCACCCCCAGGCACACGGAGCGAATCTCGCGGGTCTGCTGGATAACAACCTCATAGCTCTCGTTGGCGGCCACAGTACCGCTGCCGCGGATCTTGGCGTTGATGGTGCCGGAGGAAACCAGCTGGGTGGCCACCTCGGGCAGGGAGTAATTCATAATGGTCCCGGAAAAAAAGGTCAGCACCAGCAGCACCGCCAGAAAAACGATGGCGATGGTCTTGATCAATTCCCTTTTCTTGGACTTTTCTTTTACTTCCATAATCTTTTTCCTTTCAGGAGGATTTCATTATTCCTGTGTAAAGCCGCAGGGATAATGAAGCTTGATTTGAGCCGTTTTGCCCGCCGCCGGGGGCGGCAGCCGCAAAACATGGCAATATTACTTCCAAGCTCAATTCGGAAGCAATGCCTGGCCGCAGAGGCCCGCGCCATTGGACCTGCCGGCCAATAATTGCCCGGGCCGCCGCCGGCCGCCTCATCCCTTTACCGACCCCTGGTGGGCAATCCCCTCCACCAGATAGTCCTCCCCGTGGAGGAACAGCAGCAGGGAAGGCACCATATAAATGGTGGCGATAGCGAAGGCCAGACCGACCTCCCTGGAATTGATGGTGGACAGATAGACGCTCAGCGGCTGCAAATCCGCGTTGGGCAGCAGGACGATGGGCTGCTCCACCATGTTCCAGTAATCAATGAACACCAGAATGGCGATCGAGTACAGGGCGCTGCGGCACTGGGGCAGACAGATGTCCTTGAAAATCTGCCACTCGCTGGAACCGTCCAGCTTCGCCGCCTCAATCAGCGAGGCGGGAATGCGGCGCATGGACTTGGTCAGCAGGAATACCGAGAACGGCGCGAAGGTTCCCGGCAGGATAATGGACCACCGGGTGTTCAGGATCCCCACCCAGTCGCTGACCAGATAATTGGGCACCAGAGTCACCTGTGTGGGCATCAGCATCAATATCACATAGAAGAAAAACAGGAAGGACCTCACCTTCCCCCGCCACCGGGTGAAGCCGTAGGCCGTGATGGAGGCCACCACCAGCTGCAGCAGCACGATGGGAACCACCAGGATCACCGAGTTCCAGAATTTCAGCAGATACTCCGGGCTGCGGATCAGCACGGAAATATACTGGTTGAACGTCACCTTGTCCGGAATGAATTTCAGGTTGACGGTGTCGGCGATATACGCCTTGCCGTCGCTGCCGGAGACGTTGGCAAAAACCTTGCCGTAGTTGGAGCTGATCTCCGACTGGGTCATGAAGGAGTTGGTGATGGTCAGCACCGTGGGCAGCAGGAACCACAGCGCGAAAAATACCGCCAGCACCGTCAGGGCGAAGCGCCCGAAGTAGTGTTTCTTCCTCACCCCTCCACATCCTTTCCGAAGATATCCTCCACCTTGAACAGAAGCGCGATCAGCGCCACCATCACCAGCGCCATCAGCACCGCCGCCGAGGACATCTTCTGATAATCCAGGTTGTTGAAGGTATTGTTCATGAAGTGCTGCATCATGTACAGTCCGTCAAAGGGATAGTCCCCCGTCAGCAGGTAGATCTCCCGGAATACCTTGAAGGAATTGATAATGGAGAGAATCGCCACGAACAGCACCGTGGGGGACAGATAGCGGAGCTTGATGTTGAAAAACTTGTGGGCCGCCGACGCTCCCTCTACGTCCGCCACCTCCAGCAGCTCCTTGGGGATATTGTTCAGCGCCGCCATAAAAAGGATCATGTTGTATCCCAGGTTCTTCCACAAAAACAGCACCACGATCACCATCAGGCAGCCGGAGCTGTTGATCCAGTCCACCGGGTCCACGCCAAAGTTGGCCAGGACGACGTTCAGCGTCCCCCGGTAGTGGAACACCACCTGCCAGATCAGCACCACCGACGCCACCGGCACCATCATGGGACTGAGGAAAAAGGTGCGCAGCAGGCTTTTGCAGGGGATGCGGCACTCCAGCATCAGCGCCAGGACCAGACTGAGCACAACGGCCAAAGGCACCGCTATGGCTGAGAACATAGCGGTGTTTTTGGCGGCGGTGCGGAAGGAGGAGTTTTTCAGGACCGCGATGAAATTATCCAGAAACACGAATTCCGGATTCATGGGCGAGCGGATGACGGAGTAATACACCACCACCAGAAACGGCAGGATGAAAAACACCGCCACACCCGTTACGCTGGGGGTCAGGAAGGCCACGGAGTGCATAACGTCCCGGATATGGTCGTTGCCCCGGTTCCATGCCCTCCGGACCTTCCCGGCCTTTTTCGCTCTGGGAGGCCTGGACTTCCTGATTTTCTTTTCCTTAACGGTTTTCATTGACATAGGTATTTACCTTGTTCTGAATCAGACTGGCCGCGTCGTCCAGAGGCTTGTCGCCGGCAAAGTAGCTGCCCGCCACCTCCGTGACAATCTCAAAAATCTTCGTATCGTAGCTGTAGACAGAATCAACGGCGTTGTACAGCTCCAGAATCTGCTCATACTCGTTCTGGGTGGTGGCCTGGGTGTCAATATCCAGCGTGCCCCAGCCCCAGCCGCCTTTACTCCGCTGAATGGGGTTGCCGTCCAGGTCCAGCACCTGGTTGCCCTCGCTGTCGGTGAGGTACTCCACCTTCATCGCCTCCTGGGCCTGCTTCTCAAAATCCTCCCTGTTGACGGGGAAGCCCCAGTAGTAATAGGAGGAGGAATCATCCGACATCGGCAGAAGAAGCTGGCGCATGAAGGACCAGGCGGCCTCCTTATCCTTGCAGACGCTGGACATGGCCACGCCGTCGCCGATATTGAACGCGCTGCCGCAGCCGCCGTCCTCCATGGGATAGCCCTTGAAGGTTATGTAGCGGCCTGGAATCAGGCGGTTGGACTCATTGGTGCCGCCCCATTCGTTCACCACGGGCACCTCCGAGACCTCCACCGTATATCCGTCGGGGCCATAGCTTTCGTTCAGATAGAGATGCTGGAGGGCATCCGTGCCGCCGAACATGGCCTCGTGCATCTGGATGCTCCGGAAATCGTACAGTGAGGTCTGGTTCAGCATCTGCCGGCCGTCGGCAATGCGGGCGGGTACGCTGTTGCTGTCGCTGTACTCGTAGTTGGTATAATCGAAGTCCATGGGGAAGGTGTCGCAGAAGGCAAGGACAGACTTGAAGCTGTCGCTGTCAAAGCTGCACTTCCCGGTCTCCCAGTTCACAAAGCTGCCCAGATTCTGGCTGAGCAGGGCCGTGAGCATTTCGCTTTTGGTACTGTCCTCGCCGAAGACGGTGCAGCCCTCCGGCATGGAGGCCAGCGCCTCCCGGAACTCCGCTATGGTCCAGCCCATATCCTCGCCCACCACATCGGTGGCGCCGATGATGGTCTGGATAGAGAAGCTGTTGAACACCTGATACAGCTTTCCATCCTGCTCCGCAGCGGTAAACACCCGGTCCATCAGTTTTTCCCGGCCAATTTCCGCGTCGCCGTCAATGAAGGGCCACAGGTCCTCCAGTATCCCCTTGGCTCCATACTGCCGGATAGGCAGATTGTCGACATTCATCATATCGGGCACCGTGCCGGCCAGGATCTCGGCGTTCAGCTTGGTGATGCCGGCCATGTAGTCCTCCTCCGTGGCATACTCGGAGTAATCCGTCACCTCGATGCGGTGGGTCGTGCTGTTCTTATTGAAATTCAGGATCCGCAGGCGCTCATCCTGACCCAGGTTCATGGTGGCGTAAGTCAGGGTCACCTTCTCCGGCAGCTCTGAACGGTCCATCGCGGTCAGAGTGGCCAGGTTGACCTCCGGACCGCCGTTGCCGCGCCAGGAGCGGGTCATGACCGCCACACGGCCATCGGCGAGGAAGGAGAAAAATACGATGGTGTCCGAGTCGATGTCAGCCTCCAGCCAGCTCAGCAGCCGCTCGCCGGGGTCGGCCCCCTCTTCCACGTCGGCCTTGAAGCCGTACAGGGTCTCACCGATCTTATAGTAGAACAGATAGTCCCCGCCGCCGGAATAGATCTCATAGGCGTTCTGAGGCATCTCATAGGACTCTCCCCACTTCCGGGCGGACTTGTCAACGGCGCGCACCTGGCGGGAGTAAGTGTTGTTGGCGGGATCTCTGACCGTCACCAGGGCCCCCACATTGCCGTCCGACAGCAGCACCAGGCTGTCGCCCCACAGGCTCTCGTCCTCCACCGTGAAACGGATGTTCATGGAGGAATCCAGCACCACGATCTTACCGTCGCTGCTGACAAACAAGTCCCCTTCCCTGTCAATCAGGACCCCGTCGGAGTAAAGATACTCCACCTCCGCCTTTTCCCGCAGGTTACTGACGTCTATGCTGGTGATTTCACTGCCGGTGGAATCCAGCTGGACCTGATACTCCAGGTTGACTCTGTCCAGCAATTCATAGTTCGAGGCATAGTCCGTCTCCGGGTCAAAATCTTCCGGCAGGTTATAGGAATAGGCGTATATGCTCTCTTCCACCCACAATGACCCGTCCGCGCCGGCACGGAGGCCTCTGCAATAGACGCTGGATTCGCTGTAGCCCTCCGGGGCCGCGGCGGGCTGGAAATTCTCCAGCTCCTCCGGCTCTCCGCCATCCAGGGGGATGCGGATGATGGCGCAGCGGGCATCCCCCACCTCCCCGTTTTCCCAGTCGGGGTATATGTCCACCAGCAGGTAGACATTTGTCCCGTCCGTACATCCGCCGTCAATGTCATACTGCTTCCCCACGTCCAGGTTCAGGTCCATAAACTGAGGCACATACACCGTGCCGGAAAGCTGCGCGCCGTCCTTGTCCTGGCTCTTTCCGCAGGCGCTCAGAGCCAGCAGCATACTCAGGGCCAGCAGCAGCGCCGCGACCCGTTTTTTTGTTCTATCCATCGGATGGTTCCTCCTTATCCATTGAAGCTGTCCGTACTCTATCACCCACATGTATCATTTTTGCATCCTACCGCCATCTAATTTGTTATATTTTGGAAATGTACCGGGCGGTCACCGTTACCGGCTCTCGTTGACGTACAGGGACACCTTGCTCTGAATCAGCTTGGCCGCGTCGTCCAGAGGCTTGTCGCCGGCAAAGAACTGGCCCGCCACCTCCTGGACGGAATTATAAATCTTCTCATCATAGCGGTTGATGGCGCTCACGGCCTCGTACAGCGCCAGCACCTTGTCGACATCCTCCTTCGTGGGCGCGGAGAGAGGAATCTCGGTCCCGTCGTCAATCCAGAAGCTGCCGTACTCCACGGGAATGGGGTTGCCCTCCTCGTCCAGGTAGGGGTTGCCCTCGCTGTCCAGCTCATACTCAGGCGGGTTCAGCGCCTGGTCCACCAGCTTGTCAAAATCGTACTTATTGATGGGGAAGCTGCCGTAATACCGCTCCCCGCCCTCGGTCTGTGGAAGCAACGTCTGGCGGAGGAAGGACCACGCGCCCTCCTTGTCCCTGCAGGAGGAGGTCATGGCTATGCCCCGCGAGTATGTGAAGCTGCTGCCCACGCTCCCATCCTCCTTGGGGAAGCCGATGAAGGAATAGTCGTTCCTGAAAATGGCGGCGAGGTACTGGATCGTCCAGTCCAGCCCGCTGACATAGGTTTCCATCAGCATCTGCTTGCCGCGAAGGATGCGGGCCTCCTCATCCTCCCACTCGTCCCAGTCCACGTTCTCCCAGCTGAATTCGGCGGGGAACTCAGCGCAGAAGGACAGCAGCGCCTTGAATTCGTCGCTGTCAAAGGAGCATTTGCCGGTGCTCCAGTCCACAAACTGGTCCATATTCTGCGCCAGAATCGTGTTGAGCATATAGTCACGGGTACTGCTGACGCCGAAAATGGAGCACCCCTCCGGCATCTGCTCCAGGGCCGCCCGGAGGTCCGCCAGGGTCCAGCTCATCCGGTCGCCCACCGCCCCGGCGGGACCGGCCACCGACCGGATGGAGAAGTTGCTGAAAATCTCATAGAGCTTGCCGTCCTGCTCGTTGGCCTCCAGCGGACGGGTCATCAGCGCGTCCCGGCCCAGATCCGGGTCCTTCTCGATGAAGGGCCACAGGTCCTCCAGAATGCCCCTGGCGCCGTACTGCCGGATGGGCAGGCTGGTGGTGTCCAGAATGTCCGGCACCGAACCGGCCAGGATCTCGGTATTCAGCTTTTGCAGCGCCGCGCTGCCGGTGCTGTCCGTATCGTATTCCGCGTAATCCCTGACCTCGATGCGGTAGCTGTCGCTCTTTTTATTGAAATCAATGATCTGATTCCGGGCCCCATAGTTCAGGTACAGGGTGGCGTAGACCAGCGTGGTCTTTTCCGGCAGCTGGTCTCTGGGGGTGGAGGTCAGGACAACCACGCTGTTCTGCGACTTCTCATAGTTTTCGTCCCACTCCTGGAGAATGGCCGCGATCCGGCCGTCGGGCAGGAAGAAGAAGGAGCGCATATTGTCCCGGTTGATATCCGCCTCCACCCAGGAGAAGAGACGCTCCCCCTCCCCCGTGCCGGCGCCGTCCCCGTCCGGCTCTCCGGCCTTAAAGCCCATGACGGAGTCGTTGACCTGATAGTAGAAGAGGTATTCCCCGCCGCCGGGATAGAAGCTGTATACATTGGTGGGCAGCAGGTATTCCGTCCCCCAGTCCTGCTTCTCCGGGTCGATGGTCCGCAGCTTGTTGATGCTGGTCTCGGACGCTTCGTCGTATTCCCACTGCCGCATCCCCATGGTGCCGTCGCCGAGCTGGATCAGGTCATACCACATGTCCTGCCCCTCCACGGCGAATTTCACGTTCAGCTGGGAATCCAGGACATAAATTTTGTCGCCGGTCATCGCGTAGAGGTTGCCGTCCCTGTCAAAGACGGTACTGCGGATGTAAGCGTCCTCCAGCACGTCCGCCAGAGCCTCCTCCAGACCGGAGAGGTCCATCTGCTCCAGCTCGTTTCCCTGGGCGTCCAGATGACGGCGGACAACGATCTCCTCGTTCTCATAATAGACGGGTTCCTCCACGACAATGTCCATATCCGCCGCTTCGTCAAGGGCCTCCGCGCCGCCGTCATCGTCCGCCTCAGCCTCCGCCGGCTCCGCCCAGTCCACTCCAAAATCCCCGTCCAGCTCCGGATACTTGATATCCGAGTATCCCCAGATGTAGGTCACTTCCTTGACCCAGAGGGTGCCATCCGCGGCGATGCTGATATCCTCTATGTAAGCGTCGCCGCTCCTCCCCTCGGGGATGGACGGGCCCTCATAGCCGGGCAGCTTCTCCGCCTCCCCTTTGTCCAGGGAAATCCGGTAGATGTCATAGGAATAGGTCCAGTTGGTATAGGTCTCCCCGGAGATGGGGTCGGTCTCCGTGGTCTCCCGGCCGGTCTGACCTATGATGTAAAGATTCTCCCCGTCGGTGCATCCGCTCCGGACATAGTCCAGATCCAGGTCCAGATCCAGGTATCGGGGTACATAAACGTTGGCGGAGAGCTGCTGGGCGTCGTTCTTCTTTCCGCAGCCCGCCAGCAAGCCCAGCAGCAGGCACGCCGCCGCCAGCAGGGCCGCCCTTCTTTTTTCAGGTCGTTTCATAATCGGCTCCTCCTCATCCATATATGGTCATGCATCGTTTGCTCGAACAGACAACGGTTTCATTCGGTATAGACGCAGTCCGGGGACGGATGGTTCCCGCCCGCAAGTATCATTTTACAGATACTTGTATCATTGTTGCATCTTTTTGAATACGATTCGGAAACAATTTATGACAAGCCGGAAAATGGGGAGGGCGAAACGCCCTCCCCACAGGTTCGCGGTATGCTTTACACTTCAGCGCCCGGGTCCTTCTCCTGCCCGGAGGCCGCCTTGGCCTCAGGGGCCTCCGCAGCCCTGACTTCCACGGTCACGGGCTGGCCGGCGGCCATTCTGCCGCCCACCGCCCCGGCCAGCAGAGCGGTAAGGTCCAGTCCGGTGGACTCCCGCACGCCGTCCATCACCTGGCTGGCGGAGGACATGACGTCTTTCACCAGCCTGGTGGAGTTGCCGTCGCCGTACATGACGATGCGGTCCGTCTGGGCCAGCGGCGCGGCGGCGTTCTTCACCACCTCAGGCAGAGCCTCCAGGTACATCTCCAGCACGGAGGCCTCGCCCATCTTCTTCTGAGCCTCCGCCTTCTTCTCAATGGCCTCGGCCTCCGCCAGACCCTTGGCCCGGATACCCTCGGCCTCCTGCTCCATGGAGAAGCGCAGGGCTTCCGCCTCCGCCTTTCTGGCCTCCGCCGCCTTGACTGCCTCGTAGGCCTTTGCCTCGGCGTCCCGCTGGCGGCGGACCAGCTCGGCCTCGGCCTCCTTCTCGGCCTTGTACTTCATGGCGTCCGCCTGCTTGCGGACCTCAGCGTCCAGCTGGCGCTCCCGGATGGCGATCTCCCGCTCGGCCAGCTCGGCCTCCTTCTCGCGCTTGGCGATGTCGGCGCTGACCCGGGTGACCTCGATGGTCTTGCGCTGGGTCTCCTGCTGGATGGAGTAGGCGGCGTCGGCCTCGGCCTTCTTGGTGTCGGCCTTGACCTTCATCTCCGCCTGCTGGATGGCCAGGGCCGCGTCCTGCTCGGCGATCATCTTCTCCGCCTGCACCTTCACGGCGTTGGCCTCCTGCTGGGCCTGGGAGGTGGCGATGGCGATATCGCGCTGGGCGTTGGCCTTGGCGATCTGGGCGTTCTTGCGGATCTGCTCCACGTTGTCGATACCCATGTTCTCAATGGTCCCGGCCCCGTCCTTGAAGTTCTGGATGTTGAAGTTCACCACCTCAAGACCCAGCTTGCGCATGTCGGGGACCACGTTCTCGGTGATCTTCCGGGCCACGCCCTGGCGGTCCTGGACCATCTCCTTAAGGCCCACGGAACCCACGATCTCGCGCATGTTGCCCTCCAGCACCTGGGTCACCAGGCCGATGAGCTCTTCCGGGCGCTTGCCCAGCAGGGCCTCGGCGGCCAGCTTCAGCAGCTCCGGATCGGAGCTGATCTTCACGTTGGCCACGCCGTCCACGGTGACGTTGATGAACTCATTGGTGGGCACCGCCTCGCTGGTCTTCACGTCCACCTGCATGATGCGCAGGCTCAGCTTATCCACCCGCTCGAAGAAGGGCACCCGCCAGCCGGCCTTGCCAATGAGGATGCGCTTGCGTCCCAGTCCGGAAATGATGTACGCGGTGTCCGGGGGAGCCTTCAGATACCCCATGAAGAACAGCAGCAGAACGACCAGCAGAATCACAACAGGTATGATCCATTTCAACTCAAACATGTTTTCTCCTCCTTTAAGATTTCCCTTTTTGTTTGTCACCCGCTTGTCTGAGGAAGCCGTTTTTCCGTCCCGGGAACGAAAAAACGAGACCTCTGCCTTTCGGCAAAAGTCTCGTTAAAGTCCCAGCTGAAGACTTCCGCGCGTCCCGGATACCGAAGTATCGTCCTGACGGTGCGCGCCAAGGCGGCGCTTTGTTGTCCGGCTCACAGCGTTGGACTTTATCCAACAGCCGCTCGGACAGCGTTTGTGCTGCCTCGGAACTACTCCCTCTTGACAATATGATCATACCACATCCGGGCGCGGAATGCAATAGACGTATTGATAAAATTTTAACATGGTTTTTTGGTGATTTTGCGCCAGCGCGTCTTCGCGTCCGGCAGTCAGAAGCTCCTCCCTCCCCCATCGGAAGGGGATCTGTTTCCTCCAATGCTCAGACCGCCTGAGGCTCCAGCTCCAGCATGTCTTTATACAACTCAAAAAGCTGGTCTTCCACGGTGAGAAAGCTCTCCAGCAGATGCGGGTTGAACATGCCGCACTGACCGGTCTGAATCATCTCCAGCACCACCTCACGAGGGATGGGCGGCTTATAAACCCGGCGGCAGCTCAGCGCGTCATATACATCGGCCAGGGACACCACCTGCGCCCAGCGGGAAATCTCATCCCCAGACAGCCCGTCTGGGTAGCCCCTGCCGTCCCAGCGCTCGTGATGATGACGGGCGATGTCGCAGGCATATTCGTAGATTCCGTTGTCCCGCATCTGAGGGATGCTCTGCAGGATGGCCTCGCCCATTATGGTGTGGGTTTTCATCACCTCGTATTCCTCCGGGGTGAGCTTGCCGGGCTTGGTCAGAACAGCGTCCGGAACGTTGATCTTGCCCACGTCGTGCATAATGGAAGCCAGCGCAATATTTTCAATCTCCTGTTCGTCCAGGCCGTCTCCAAAGTCAGTATTCTCCAGGATAATCCGGGTAATGGTGGAGATCCGCTGCACATGGCCGCCGGATTCCTTGTCCCGGAACTCAATGGCAGTCGCCAGAGCCTCGATCATGCCCTGATTAAGCTGGATGATTCTCTCCGCCTGCTCCAGGAGCGCGCGGCTCTGATCCGCCACCACGATGCGCAGATGCTTGCGCGCCTCAAACAGCTCAATGACAGACTGCACCCGCCGCAGCACGACATAGGAGACGACCGGCTTCCGGATGATATCCATCACGCCAAGCTGGTAGGCCTCCCGCTCCATGTCCGTGCTTTGTTCCGCCGTGATGAGAAACACCGGGATTTTGACCAGCATATCCCGCGCCTTCAAATACCGCAGAACCTCAATGCCAGACATTTCGGGCATCATGACGTCCAGCAGAATGGCGCAGCAGCGCTTTGGATTGGCCATGAGCTTGTCGATTCCTATCCGTCCGTTTTCGGCCTCCTCTACCTGGTAATACGCCGAAAATATTTTACCTAAAACCTTACGGTTGATTGCATCATCGTCCACAATGAGGATCATATCGGAAGCCGGTTTTTCCTCAGGATATGCTATTGGGCTTTGCATTTGTCCAATACCCCTTTCCCTCGTCTCGTCAGCCTCATATCAGGTACCCTTCTTCAGGAAATAGTCAATAATCTGCATCTCGCAGTCCTCCATCAGCGAATATACCAGGGGACTGACCATGCCGCTGTCATTGATAATGCGCTTGATCACCGTCTTGACCGGCTTGCCCTTATCGCCGTAGAGCTTGGAGCGCGTATGCTCAAATTCATCCGCAATCCTGCACAGCTGATTGAAGATCGAGTTGTTCTTCCCTTCCAGCCCGTTGGGATAGCCCCCGCCGTCGAAGCGCTCGTGATGATGCAGGCACATGCTGGAGCATATTTCCACAAAGTACTCGCACTGCGGGGAGCGGTTAAGCCGGATCAGGTTGGCGCCCAGCACCGTGTGGTCCTGATGCACATCCTGGAGCTGCACCGAGTAGCTCGACAGCGTCAGCAGCCGTTTGTCCGGGACCAGCATTTCACCGATATCGCAGAAATAAGCGGCCTTGCTGATGAGATCAACAGCGTTGTCGTTGAGGCGAAAATCCCGGATGGTCTTTATGAGATTCTGGAGCATGATGCGCACCAGGTCAGATACGTTCTGACAGGACTCGTCGGTTCTGCCGAAGTTGGTCAGATACCTCTGGTAGAGGACCTTCAGATCGGAGATATAGGCCAGGGTGGCCTTCAGCTCCTCGTTGCGCAGGTCATAGTCCGGAACTACGCCCAGCCTGGAGCGCAGGCGGCGCATCACATCCTCGCGGTTGAAGGGCTTGATGATAAACTCGGCAATCTTGTACTGCATCGCCCTTTCCACGTTGTCTCTGGTGGGCTCCGCGGTTATCAGGAACACGGGGATGCTGCCCATATTCTTGTCCGCCATAAACTTCAGCACATCAAAGCCGTCAATATGAGGCATGGAGATATCAAGCAGAATTGCGTCCAGCTGGTCGCCCTTGGTGGTAATGTACTCAAAGGCCGCGTTGCCGCTGTCTGCCTCGACTATTTCAAATTCTACGTTCAAAAAGCTTCGCAGCATGATTCGGTCAATTTCCGTATCATCCACGATCAGCAGCCTCTTTCGTTCCTGGGCCATGGTGTTTCACCTCGCAAATCCTTCCATGGGGCTCACCCATTTTTATGTTGATTGATGCAGTCAACGATCTTTGCCTGGACCGGCAGCATCTGCTCAAATTTTGCCCGCGCCGGACCGTTCTGCCCACTGCGGAGCAGGCTCAGCGTCTCATTATAGACGCTGAACAGCGGCGTAAGAGACAGGTTGCCGGTGGTGCCCTTCAAGGTGTGAACCTTCCGTATCAGACCATCCAGATCGCCGCCGTCAAACTCCTCCAGTGTGATAGGACTGCTCTGGATGGCGTCTACGAACATGCCCAGCATCATCTCATACAGGTCCTCGTCCCCCATGACACGGTCCAGCGCTTCGGCCGTGTCCACGCCCAGGGCGTTCAATTCCTCAATCAGACTCATTATATAGTACCTCCTTCTTTTTGTTCCTGAATCGTTCGTTTATCCAGTACTTGCTGAATGGCTGCTTTCAGCTTATCCATCTGAATCGGCTTGGCAACATGGGCGTCCATCCCGGAGTTGATGGCCTCCCGGACGTCCTCCACAAAGGCGTTGGCCGTCATGGCGATAATGGGCACCGTCCCGGCCGCTGGGCGCCCGCTGTCCCGGATGGCCCTGGTGGCGGCATAGCCGTCCATGACGGGCATCTGCACATCCATCAGGATCAGATCGTACTCACCGGGCTCCGACCGCTCAAAGGCCTCCAGGGCCTCCTGTCCGTTGCCCGCCACTTCGCATTGAGCGCCCAGTGTGGTGAGAATCTTGACCAGGATGATCCGGTTGACCTCAATGTCGTCCACCACCAGAATCCGCTTGCCCTTTACAACGCTGTCGTCTCCCGCCTCCGCCTCCTTCTGGCTGCCCATGACCCGCCGGATCGCCTCCTTGAAAGTGGTGATAAAGAAGGGCTTGGGCAAAAAGTGATTCACTCCGATCTCCATGGCCTCCTGCTCAATCTCGCTCCAGTCATAGGCGGTAAGGAGGAGAATGGGGATCTTGTCGGAATAGCTCTTCCGAATGAGACGGGCGGTTTCCATACCGCCCAGGTTGGGCATCTTCCAGTCCAGCAGAATCAGGTCGTAGGGCCTGCCCGCCTCCCTGGCCTCCTGCATCATCCGGATAGCCGTCTCACCATCGGTGGCGTATTCCACCGTTACGCCCGTCCGGGACATGGCGCTGACAATGTTCCGGCAGATATCCGCGTCATCGTCCGCCACAATCATTTTGGTCACGCCATGATGGCTCCAGAATTCGGGATCGTCCTCCTGTTCCTGGATATACAGCTCCAGCTCCACGGTGAAGGTGGTCCCCTCCCCCAGCTTGCTGTCTACCGCAATCGTACCGCCCATCAGATTCACCAGGCTCTTGGTAATGGGCATACCCAGGCCGGTGCCCTGGGCCTCACGGACGGCCACGCTGTCCTCTTCCCGGGTGAAGGGCTCGAAGATCACCTTCTGATACGCCTCGCTCATGCCGATGCCGTTGTCGCTGACGACGAAGCGGATGCGGCTGTAGTCGCTGGCCACCTGCTCCATCTCCTCCACCCGCATCCGGATCGCGCCGCCTTCGGGGGTGTACTTCACCGAATTGGACAGCAGGTTGATGAGAATCTGGTTGATGCGCACCTTATCCCCCTTCAGATGTTCATGCTTCAGGGGAGTGACAAAGATGTCGAACGTCTGGTTCTTCGCCCTGGTCTGAGGCCGGATGATGGTATTGACCTCCTCAATGATCCCGGCAAGGTTCATCTCCGCGAGATTCAGCACGGCGCTGCCGCTCTCAATCTTGTTCATGTCCAGCACATCGTTGATAAGGCCCAGCAGATGCTGGCTGGCGGCGTCAATGCGCCGGGTGTACTCCAGCACCATGGCGGGGTTTTCCGCCTCGTCCCGCATCAGGGCCGTAAAGCCAATAATGGCGTTCATGGGAGTACGGATATCATGGCTGACGCTGCTGAGGAAGGCGGTTTTTGCCTCGCCGGCGGCCCTGGCCATCTGCAGCGCGTCTGCCAGAGCCGCCTGGCTTTTCCGTTCCTTGGTCCGGTCGGAGAGATAAGACACCCGCTTGGGGCGGCCCTGAATATTAACGCAGTAGGCATTCTCCTGGAAGAATCTGTGCTCGCCTGTTCTGGGGTTGACCCGTTCGGTATCCCGCGGCTCGCTTGTCTCGCCTGGCTTCAACGCGTTTATTTTTGCGTAGTAAACTTCGGTAGCCTCCGGGTCGGCCGCCAGGTCAGACGCCCGGAAGTAGTCGATCAGTTCCTCCTGCGTCACGCCCAGTACCTGCTCCGCATTGGGGCTGATATACTCCAAAGCTTCCGTCTTATGGTCGAGCATCATGTACAAATCGCTGGTATTGCGGGAGAGGTAGGTAGAGAAAATATTGAACAGCTGGGTCTGATAGGCGATTTCCTGGTCCCTCGACGCGATATCCTTCTGTGTTCTCCATATCAGCAGGAGAAACACGGCGCAGATCACCAGGGTCAGGGCCAGAAAGAACAGCGCGGACTGGGAGCTCTGCAGGATCTTATCCGCCTCCTCCCGGAAAGCGCTTGCCGACACAACGGAGACCAGGAACCACCCGTCTACCTCCTTCAGGGGGACATACGTATAGGCCAGATCGCCGCTCTCGCCGGAAAAGAACACGGTGCCCTCCTCGGTGTTTTGCAGCGCCTGCACAAAGCGGTCAACTTCCTCCTGCTGCCCGCTGGCATCCGCAAGGGCGTCGAAAATGCTGTCATACAGGTTCTCGGTAACGCTGGCCGGCCGCATCAGAATCTCTCCATCCTGATTGACAACATGAGACATCCCCTGGTCATTATAGAAAGAGAGGGAGAAGACCTCGGAGACCTTGCTGCGGTCATAGCTCTTCTGAATCAGTCCCCGATGGCCGCTGGCAAAGGTGAAGGTCTCATAATAACCGAACCGGGGAGCGCCGGTAAACTGTCCGGCAAAGGAATTCCGAACGCCGCTGCCTTCGAGGGAATTGTAAATCTCCAGACTCTCCCGGTCCAATTGGCGGATATCGCTGGATACGCTGCTGCAAAACCAGCCCTCATCCAGACAGATCACCGAGTAAATCGCATCCTCATCAGTAAACAGCGTCAGCAACACCTGGATCTCCTCCGGGTTGGTGTGGCCGTTGTCCACGAAAAACTCCGCAAAGCTGTGCAGACGTTCCCGGTCTCCCTCGATAAAGGTATCAAACGCCTGCCGCTGCTGCTTGGTCACGGCCAGCACATTCTGAATGCTTTGCTCCCTCAGGTTGTTCTGCAGGAGTGTGACATAGCGGGTTCCCCCGATCACGATAACTGCCATGCAGACAATGATCAGCGCAATCAGCCACAGCCGCTGCTTTTTCTTGATTTGTTCCAGCATTCTGTCTGCCTCCACATGTTTCTTCCCGTCCGCCGTGGACAGCCATTGAAATTCCTGATAAAAAATGCCGTTCCAGTTACAAAATACCGAGGGCGGCGCAAGGAAGTTGATGACGCCAGGAGCGCGCAGCAGCTTTCAGGGCGGGCGCGCGCAGCAGGCAGAGGATCGGCGCAGCAAAGATCAGACAGATGCCAAAACACTCCAACACAATGACAAAGTTCATCATTTTTCTTTCACCCGCCTGTGTCTTTCATTGTGTTTGACCCAAAAGCACGCTATATCTTTTTCCACTATAACAATAGTACATTTTTGCCGCAATGTCAAGAAACACCGTTCTAATATTTTTATAATGGATGCTTCGGCCGTCGGAGAACAGCCGGCGGCTTATCCGAAAGTGAGTGAAATCTTCGATTCTGATTAACGGAAGATACGAGCGCGAGCATAAACGCGCAGTCAAAATCTCCGGAAAACCTTTGGTTTTCCGGAGATTTTGACTGCTTCCATCCGAACTTCAGCCCCGGGGCGCGGCGTCCGCCACGCAGCGGCACATGTCCTCAGAGGGCACGCAGGCTGCGGGAATTATGTGCTCCGCCAGCTCTCCGATCCACTCCTGAGCGTACCGCATGCCCAGCTCCTCCCAGTTCAGGCGGCCGATGTTGATCATCGCCTTGGCGCGCCCCCGCCGGACGGCGTCCCGGATGCAGGACGGCACGATCCACCCGGTGTGGCCGTGCAGAAAAGAGCGGGATTGGCCGTCCGCCCAGGACCTTTTTCTTTCAAGAAAAGCATCAGTCTCCAAAGCTGATGCCCAGCAGCTTCGCCTCCTTGACAATGGAGGAATCCGGGTCCACCATCTTCAGCTTCCCGGCTACCTCCTCCAGGGGGACCTTGACGATTTCCCGGTTCTTATAGCCCACCATGAAGCCGTACTCGTTCTTCAGAATCAGCTTCCCCGCTTCGCTCCCCAGACGGGAGGCAAAGACGCGGTCATAGGGGCAGGGGCTTCCGCCCCGCTGGGTGTGGCCGGGCACCGTCACCCGGACCTCCAGACCGCAGCGCTTGCCCAGCTCGTCGGCGATCTCGTAGGAAACGGAGGGATAGGCGCGCTTGGCCAGCTTCTTCCTGTACTCCTTCTTGCTCAGCTTGGCGTCCTCCCTGGAGATGGCGCCCTCGGCCACCGCGAGAATGGTGAAGTGGCTGCCGCCCTCGTGGCGCGCCCTGATCTTCTTCGCCAGCTTGTCTATGTCGTAGGGAATCTCCGGAATGAGAATGATGTCCGCGCCGCCGGCGATGCCCGCGTTCAGGGTCAGCCAGCCCACCTTGTGGCCCATGACCTCCACCACGAAGATGCGCCCATGGGAGGCGGCGGTGGTGTGGATGCAGTCGATGGCGTCTGTGGCCACATTGACCGCGCTCTGGAAGCCGAAGGTCATGTCCGTGCCCCAGAGGTCGTTATCAATGGTCTTGGGCAGGGTGATGACGTTGAGGCCCTCGCTGCGCAGAAGGTTGGCGGTCTTATGGGTGCCGTTGCCGCCCAGGATCACCAGGCAGTCCAGCTGAAGCTTATAGTAGTTCTGCTTCATGGCCGCCACCTTGTCCACGCCGTCCTCGCCGGGAATCTGAATGGTCTTGAAGGGCGTGCGGCTGGTACCCAGGAACGTGCCGCCCTTGGTGAGGATGCCGGTGAAGTCGGCGTAGGTCAGGAGCCTGAAGCGTCCGTAGATCAGGCCCTGATAGCCATCCTGGAACCCGTAGATCTCCACCTTCTCCTCCGCGTTGAACAGCGTCTTGGCAACGCCCCGCATGGCCGCGTTCAGGGCCTGGCAGTCCCCGCCGCTGGTCAGCATTCCGATTCGTTTCATGGCAAAATCCTCCTAATTTATTGTGCGCTCCCCCGCCTCGCGGGGACGTTTTGGGATCATGCTTATTATTCCCGTGTTAAAACACGGGAATAATAACATTTGATTTAAGCCGCGTTTTTTCCTGGCGGCGTCCTCCTAATTATACCGGTTCTGCGCCTCGGACACACCCTTTTCCATGACGCACAGAGCGGCGTCCACGGCCCTGCCCACGGCCTCGTCCACCGTTTTTTTCTCCTGCGGTGTGAAGTGTCCGATGACCCAGTCGATCATCTCATGCTCCGGGTGCTCCGGCGCGCCCACGCCCACCCGGACCCTGGGAAACTGATCGGTCCCCAGGTGGGCGATGATGTTCTTCAGACCGTTGTGCCCCCCCGCGCTGCCGCCGGCGCGGATGCGCAGCTTGCCCAGAGGCAGGGCCACGTCGTCGGAAATCACCAGCACATGGTCCGGCGGGATTTTATAGAATCCACCCGCCAGCTTCACCGACTCCCCGCTGAGATTCATATAGGTCTGGGGCTTCAGGACCAGAACCCGCCGGCTTCCCACCCGGATCTCTCCGGTAAGGGCGCGGTAGCGCAGCCTGTTGACCTTCACGCCCTCCCGCCGGGCCAGCTCGTCGGCAGCCATGAAGCCGATGTTATGGCGGGTGTTCTCATAGTCCCTGCCCGGATTTCCCAGGCAGACCAGGAGCCACTGATAGCCGCCGCTTCCAAAAGACATGGGAATTCGCTCCTTCTTCCCTGATAATTTGTATGCCGCAATGGACGGGACATCCGCTTCACCGTGATTTCCGCGTCTGCCCCGCGCGGACCCATCAAAAAAGTACCCAACGGGTACTTTTTTGACAATATGTCCATTAAATCCAGAGCTTGGACACGGAAATTTCCTGATAAATCCGCTCGATGGCCTCCGCAAACATGGGGGCGACGGTCAGATACCTGATCTTGCCGCTGAGATTCGGATCAATGGCCGCGATGGTATCCAGGAAAGCGATCTCTTTGATTACGCTCTGGTTGATCCGCTCAATGGCCGGACCGGACAGAACGCCGTGAGACGCGCAGGCGTACACGTTCCGGGCGCCGCCCACCTCCACGATGGCTTTGGCGGCGTTGCAGAGGCTGCCGGCGGTGTCCACCATGTCGTCAAAGAGGATGCAGTCCTTGCCCTCCACGTCGCCGATGACGTTCATGACCTCGCACTGGTTGGCCTTCTGCCGGCGCTTGTCCACGATAGCGAGATTCATATGGAGCTTCTGGGCAAAGGCGCGGGTCCGGGACACGCTCCCCACGTCGGGGGAAACCGCCACCATCTCCTCGCACTTCTCGCCGAACTTCTTGGCGTAGTAGTCCACAAAGACAGGGTTGCCATACAGATTGTCCACGGGGATGTCGAAAAAGCCCTGAATCTGGGCGGCGTGAAGGTCCATGGTCAGCACCCGGTCCGCGCCGGAGGCGGTGAGCATATTGGCCACCAGCTTGGCGGAGATGGGGTCCCGGGCCTTGGCCTTGCGGTCCTGGCGGGCATAGCCGAAGTAAGGAATCACCGCCGTCACGCGGCCGGCAGAGGCCCGTTTCATGGCGTCGATCATGATGAGCAGCTCCATCAGATTGTCATTCACCGGGCTGCTGGTGGACTGGATCAGGAACACGTCGGAACCCCGGACGGATTCGTAGATGGAGGCGCATACCTCGCCGTCAGCAAAGTGGCTGATTTCGGCGTTGCCCAGCTGGATGCCGATCAGGCGGCACACATCCCTGGCCAGATTCTTGTTGGCGTTGCCGCTGAAAACCTTCATGTCTTTTCCGTGAGAAATCATTTCCAAACCCTCTCTTCATCTTAATCGTCGAAACAAATTTTTGATACGAGCACGGACTGCCGGGAAAAAACGCGCCTGGGTTTCCTGGTTATTTCTTTTTGTGCATTTCCCGTCTGGTTCTGGCCCAGCCGGGTCTGTTCTCCTGACGCACGCGGGAGATGGCCAGGGCGTCGGCCTCCACATCCCTGGTAACAGTGGTGCCGGCGGCGATATACGCGCCCTCCCCCACGGTGACGGGAGGGACCAGATTGGTGTTGCAGCCGATGAAAGCGCCGTCGCCAATGACGGTGCGGGCTTTCCGGAAGCCGTCATAGTTGGAGGTAATGGTGCCGCAGCCGAAGTTCACCCCGCCGCCCACGTCGGCGTCCCCTACGTACGTCAGATGGCTCATCTTGGTACCGGGGCCGAAGACCGCGTTCTTGATCTCCACATAGGCCCCCACCTTGCACCCGTCGCCTACCTGGCAATGGGGACGGATATGGGCAAAGGGCCCCACATGGACGTCTCTGCCCAGGACGCTCTCATTGACCTGGGATGCGTTGACCACGCAGCCGTCGCCGATCTCACTGTCGGTAATCATGGCGTTGGGACCAATCTCGCAGTTTGCCCCGATAACGGTGCTGCCCCGGAGGATGGTGCCCGGCAGCAGGACCGTGCCCGCCGCGATGGAGACGCGGGGGTCGATGTAGGTGTTGGCAATGTCCAGCACCTTCACGCCGGTGCTCTGGTGATACATGGCGATCCGCTCCTTTACCGCCTGCTGGAGCCGGACCATTTCCTGCACCGTATGGAAGGTGAGCATCATGCTCCCCACCGGCAGCATGGCCTCGTGGATCTCCTCGATCCAGCATCCGTGGGCAAACTCGCCGATGTCCCTCCGGTAATCCTCCTCGGTGCCCGCCACAGCCACGGCCTCCGGCGGGAAGCAGGCGGCCGCGTCCTCCAGGTCCTCGCTGCTGCAGACAACAAAAAACCGCCTGACGCCTTTTTGCAGCCATGCCCGCATACACCAGTTCAGAATAGGGCAAAATAGCGCGTCCTGCAGCATCAGGGGTTTTCCGTTATAAGTCTGGGCGGCGTCCTCCGTCAGAAAGACCACAATACATTTCTTGTTATCCAATGAAACGCGCCCCCTTCCTTTTGATGCCTCTATTATACCAGAAGCACCCATTTATGCAAGTGCTATTTTCTCCTTCCTCCAAATTCTCTATTTTCCACCGGGAAATGTCCAAAGGAATCCATCGGGCGAGACTATTTGCACAAGGTTTTGCTTTTTTAAAAGAGAAAATTGTGTAGTTTCGTGGAGCAAACCGGAAGTGACCGGTAAATATGTAAAATTTCTGAAAGAAATTATTGGATTATGCTTGAATTCAGGAAGGATTTGTTTTACAATAGCTCTGTTAAATTTCAGGCGGACGGAAGAGGCCCGTCGGAAAGGCGGGCGCGGACATGCTGCATATCGTTCTGGTAGAGCCGGAGATCCCGCCCAACTGCGGAAATATCGCCCGGACCTGCGCCGCCACCGGCAGCCGGCTGCACCTGGTGGAGCCCCTGGGGTTCGACGTGTCGGACCGCGCGGTCAGGCGGGCGGGACTGGATTACTGGCATCTTGTTCAGGTTGCCGTGCATCCCTCGCTGGACGCCCTGTTCACCCTCCATCCTGAGGCGGCGGCCGATCTGTGGCTGGCTACCACCAAGGCGCCCCGGGATTACAGTCAGGCCGGGTTTTCCCCGGACTGCTGGCTGTTTTTCGGGAAGGAGACGGCGGGGCTGCCCGCGGACTTCCGGGAGCGATACCGGGACAAATGCATCCGCATCCCCATGATAGACGAGGCGAGGAGTCTGAACCTGGCCAACAGCGCCGCCATCCTCATCTACGAAGCCCTGCGGCAGAACGGGTTTCCCGGCCTGCTGGGGACGGGCGAGATGTCGCAGGCCCTGTAGCCCCGCGCAAATTCCACCAATCAAACCAATTTTCCATATCGTTTGAAAGGAGCTGTATCAACCATGAACTACAATAAGAAAACCGTCAAGGACGTGGACGTCGCCGGCAAGAAGGTCCTCCTGCGCTGCGACTTCAACGTGCCCCAGGACAAGGTCACCGGCGCCATCACGGATGACAAGCGCATCCGCGCGGCCCTGCCCACCATCCAGTATCTGCTGGACCAGGGCGCGGCGGTCATCGCCTGCTCTCACCTGGGCAAGCCGGAGCCCAGCTTCGACAAGTGGGTAAAGAAGCAGACCGAGAAGGGCAAGGACCCCGCCTCTCTTACCAAGGAAAAGTGGGAAAAGAGCCTGGAGGCGCTGTGCATGGAGCCCGTGGCCAAGCGCCTGGGCGAGCTGCTGGGCAAGCCGGTCACCCTGGCCGGCGACATCAACGTGGTGAACCCCGACGTTCAGGCCAAGGCCGCCGCGCTGAAGCCCGGTGAGATCATGCTGCTTCAGAACACCCGCTATAACAAGGGCGAGACCAAGAACGACCCTGAGTTTGCCAAGGCGATGGCCTCCCTGGCTGATCTCTATGTATCCGACGCTTTCGGCGCGGTTCACCGCGCCCACGCCTCCACCGCCGGCGTGGCGGACTACCTGCCCGCCGTCTCCGGCTTCCTGATCCAGAAGGAGCTGGACTTCATCGGCGGCGCTCTGGCCAATCCCAAGCGTCCCCTGGTGGCCATCCTGGGCGGCTCCAAGGTGTCCAGCAAGATCGGCGTCATCAATAACCTGCTGGAGATCGCCGACACCATCATCATCGGCGGCGGCATGGCCTATACCTTCGCCAAGGCCCAGGGCGGCAGCGTGGGCGACAGCCTGCTGGAGAGCGACTGGCTGGATTACTGCAACGAGATGGTCGCCAAGGCAAAGGACAAGGGCGTGAAGCTCCTCCTGCCTGTGGACACCGTCATCGCCGACAGGTTTGCCCCCGATGCCAACACCAATGTGGTCAGGAGCGGCGAGATCCCCGACAGCTGGCAGGGCCTGGACATCGGCCCCGAGACCATTAAACTGTACTGCGATGCCGTGAAGGACGCCGGCACCGTTATCTGGAACGGCCCCATGGGCGTGTTCGAGTTTGAGAAGTTCGCCGTGGGCACCAAGGCCGTGGCCGAGGCCCTGAGCGAGACCTCCGCCATCACCATCATCGGCGGCGGCGACAGCGCGGCCGCCGTGCAGCAGCTGGGCTACGCCGACAAGATGACACACATCTCCACCGGCGGCGGCGCCTCCCTGGAGTTCATGGAAGGCAAGGAGCTGCCCGGCGTGGCCTGCCTGCTGGATAAGTAAGGCCCTTTTTCAGGGGCGGACGGTACGGCCTCTCCCCTGCTGGATGTAATTCATTTATTTTTATAAATTTTATATAATAGTAAACAGGAGAAAAAACGTCATGAACCGTAGATATCGCAAGACCATCATTGCCGGCAACTGGAAGATGAACAAGACCGCCAGCGACACCAAGAAGTTTGCCGAGGAACTCAAGCCCATTCTGCCCCGCGCCAAGTGGTGCGAGGTTGTGGTGTGCGTCCCCTTCGTCAACATCCCCGCCGCCCTGAAGGCGTTCAAGGACATGCGCGTGGCCGTTGGCGCGGAGAACCTGTACTATGAGCCCAGCGGCGCTTACACCGGCGAGGTGTCCGCCGATATGCTGAAGGATCTGGGCGTGAAGTACGTCATTATCGGCCACTCCGAGCGCCGCCAGTACTTTGGCGAGACCGACATCACCGTCAACAAGAAGGTTCACGCCGCTCTGGAAGCCGGCCTGCACCCCATCATCTGCGTGGGCGAGAGCCTGGAGCAGCGGGATATGGGCGTGACCCTGGAGCTGATCGCCCTCCAGGTCAAGAGCGCCCTGTCCGGCGTGCCCGCCGACAAGGTCCGCAAGTGCGTTATCGCCTATGAGCCCATCTGGGCCATCGGCACCGGCCGCACCGCCACCTCCGAGCAGGCCGCCGAGGTCTGCACCGCCATCCGCGCCACCATCCGCAACCTGTACGGCGCCCGCGTGGCCCGCTCCATCACCATCCAGTACGGCGGCTCCATGAATCCCAAGAATGCCGCCGAGCTGCTGGCGCAGCCCGACGTGGACGGCGGCCTCATCGGCGGCGCCTCCCTGAAGCCCGATCAGTTTGTTGACATTGTCAACGCCGCCAACCAGGAATAAAGGCATTTTGCGCGGTACCTGCCCGAACGGGCGGGTACCGCCTGTGCCTAGATTAGGGACGGCAGGATCATCTGCAGCGGCGGATTTCATCCGCCCGCTCGATAACCTGCTCCTTCCGGCAGAAGCGGGCGACGCAATGTACGCCCCTGCCGCCATTTTATCCCCAGGCGCATTTCCCGAAAACTTTGAGAATTTTGAGGTCTACTATGAATAAAACTCCGACGACACTGATCATTATGGACGGATTTGGTCTGTCCCAGGACAGCGGCGGCAACGCCGTCGTCCACGCCAAGACCCCCGTTCTGGATAAGCTCTTCGCCGAGTGCGCGCATACGACGCTCTCCGCTTCGGGACTGGACGTGGGCCTGCCCGACGGGCAGATGGGCAACAGCGAAGTTGGGCACACCAACATCGGCGGCGGCCGCGTTGTTTATCAGGACCTGCCCCGGATTACCCGCTCCATTGAAGACGGCAGCTTTTTTGAAAACCCCGCTTACTGCGCCGCCATGGATGCCTGCCTTAAAAACAGCAGCTCGCTGCATCTGTACGGCCTGCTCTCTGACGGCGGCGTTCATTCCCACACCACGCATCTGTGGGCTCTGCTGAAAATGGCGAAGATGCGCGGCCTAGAGAAGGTGTACATCCACGCCTTTCTGGATGGCCGGGACGTGTCCCCCACCAGCGGCAAGGGCTTTGTAGCCGAGACCGTGAGAAAATGCAAGGAGATCGGCGTAGGCAGAATCGCCACCGTTATGGGCCGGTACTACGCCATGGACCGTGACAAGCGCTGGGACCGGGTAGAGCAGGCCTATGACGCTATGGTCTATGGCCGGGGCACCCAGAACTCCGATCCCGTGGACGCGGTAGCCAAGAGCTACGCCAACAACGTCACCGACGAGTTCGTGGAGCCCGTAGTCTGCGACAGTGACGGCATGATCAGCGATAATGACAGCATCATCTTTTTCAACTTCCGCCCCGACCGGGCCCGTGAGATTACCCGCGTGTTCGTGGACCCGGAGTTCGACGGCTTTAATCGTGAGGTCTTCCCTCTGACCTATATCTGCACCACCGAATATGACGCCACCATGCCCAATGTCCAGGTAGCCTTTCCCCGGAACCTGGTGAAGAACGGTCTGGGCGAATACCTCAGTTCCCTGGGTATGACTCAGCTGCGCATCGCTGAAACGGAGAAATACGCTCATGTGACCTTCTTCTTCAACGGCGGCTCCGAGGAAGTATTTCCCGGTGAGGACCGGGTCCTGGTGGCCTCCCCCAAGGTGGCAACCTATGACCTCCAACCGGAGATGAGCGCCGTGGAGGTGACGGACCAGTGCGTGAAACGCATTGAGTCCGGAAATTATGACGTGATTATCCTGAATTTTGCTAACTGTGACATGGTGGGCCATACCGGCGTGTATGAGGCCGCCGTGAAAGCGGTGGAAACCGTGGACACCTGCGTGGGCCGCGTAGTGGACGCCACGCGCGCTATGGGCGGCATCGCCATGATCACCGCCGACCATGGCAACGCGGAGGAGATGCAGAAGCCGGACGGCTCCCCCATGACCGCCCATACCACCAACCTGGTTCCCTTCATCCTGGTAGGCGCGGACGCCAACCTCCATCCCGGACGGCTGGCGGATATCGCTCCCACAATTCTGGACATCATGGGTCTGGCCTGTCCTCCTGAAATGGACGGAAAAAGCTTGATTGGTTAACCAAGGAGCGAGGGACGCACAGGGCGTCCCTCGCTCTTTTGGGGCTTGAAAAAATTTTTGAAAAAATGTAAATTTCCTCTTGCATTTTGCCATGAAGTGTGGTATTATGTGTAAGCTGTTTGAGGAGACATGCGCCGTTAGCTCAGCTGGATAGAGCGTCTGGCTACGGACCAGAAGGCCGGGGGTTCGAATCCCTCACGGCGTGCCAAAACTCCGGTGAAATCAGTTGATTTCGCCGGAGTTTTGTTTGGTTTCTGTACTTTTTGCGGGGGTTTATTTTGAACTACCCCTTTTGACCCATATCTTGACCCATACGGGAAAACTACTGGATAGCACAGGAGAGGAAGTTGCTGACGGTGTTTGCTGCTTTGGTCTGCATCGCGGTGGTGACGTGGGCGTAAGTGTCCAGAGTGAAGCCTGCGGAGTAGTGGCCCAGCATGGAAGATAAAGTCTTGATGTCTACGCCGTTCTGGAGGGCCAGGACTGAGAATGTATGCCTGAGTGCGTGGAAGGGAATCTTTTCCAGGCCAGCCCGCTTCAGTACCCGCTGGAGCATATGCAGGACGCTGTCCGGGGAGATTGGGCCTCCGGTCGGAGAGGGAAACACATACTCGCTGGTGGATTGCAGCTTCATTTGTCGAAAGAGCTCTATTGCGTCAGTCCCTATCGCAATGTTGCGGTAGGAATTTTTTGTTTTCAGAGGTGCTTCTACTACTGCTCCATTCTGGCGCAGAATTTGTCGCTGGACGCGGATAATGCCCTTGTTCAGGTCTATATCGCCCCATTTCAATCCCAGCAACTCACCTCGTCGCAGGCCAGTGGAGAGGTCGATGTAGTACAACTCAAACACGCCGCTACGTTTTGCTTCCTCGAAAAATGTGTCAAGGAAATCCAGAGGAAGAATTTTCATTTCCTTCTTCTCCAGCTTCGGGAGCGCACAGCCCTTGGTGGGGTTTGTGGCGATAATCCGTTGTTCCACCGCACAGTTGCAGGCGGAGGAAATCATCTGGTTGATGTTTCGTACCGTCTTGACGCTGAGGCCCTTTGGCTTGTTTCTGGCCTCGATGCGGTCCACTCTGCCGGATTCCAGCAGTTTCTTATATAACCTTTGCAGATCCATGGAGGTCAGTTTCTCCAGCGGGATATTTCCAACTGCTGGTTTGATATGGTTCTCGATGAACCCTCGGTAGGTATTGTGGGATGAAGGGCGTATGCTCAGTTTGGCGTAATCCTCCAGCCAAGTGTCCAACCATTGACCGACCGTGTACTGGCCTGCTTTGCTTGGGTCCAGGGCGGAGCCTTTCTCAATTGCTTTCTTGAGTTTTTCCTTGACTTCTGCCTGGGTCCTGCCCAGCACGTTCTTGTAGATGGTCTTACCGGTCTCTGGATCGTGACCTGCGGTGTAACGGCCTTCCCATCGGCCATCCTTTCGCTTGCGAATATTCCCTTCGCCGTTTGCTCGTCGCTTTGCCATGTGTTACCTCCTTGTTTTGGTAACGACACACAGTACCACACTTTTGTAAGAATAGCTACTGGGTTACGGCAGAGTTATCAGAAAGTTTATATTTTCCTCTGTGATAAAATTGCCTTTAGATTTATACATTTCCCCTGCCGCTCAGGGCGATCAATGATGCCCCCGGAATCGCATATCCCCACCTGGAACCCCGAAAAATCCTGAAACGGCGGGCGGTTCCGGCCACGCGGGGTCAAACCTGACCCCCGCGCCCCAAAACGTACCCCCGCATTGATCCCCGGTCCAAAACCCCGGAAGCCGTTGTCCCGCCCCGCATTGCGGGACGGTGTGGGATGAGCGGGAGGCGCTGCGCGACCCCCGCCCTTTTTCCTGCACCGAAATCAACCCTTCAGGTTTTGCGTAGGGGTGGTGATTTTGCCAGATTATTGTGCTGGCTTACTTCGCCCACACAGGTCCCAACACGGTGTTTCTGAGATAGGGGGTGTTGGGTGTCCCTCTGCACTATAATTGGCACACAGGGCTTCAAACAGCCACCAGCGGGGTTCAATCCTCTCTTTGTTTTCTGC
This sequence comes from Oscillibacter sp., assembly GCA_014799925.1. Lineage (GTDB taxonomy): Bacteria > Bacillota > Clostridia > Oscillospirales > Oscillospiraceae > Pelethomonas. Next base: position 11,830 of record JAAVHC010000001.1, on the reverse strand, counting down.
CCTCCAATTTTTGAGTTGGGAATCCCTTCCTTTTCCCCTGTAAGTGTGTTATACCGAGACTATCATGAATAGTGAGTTTAGCCGCAGAGGAAGAAAAGTGGGTGCGGGCTTCTGCCCGCAGAAAGCATTTGACTGAGCAGCAGCTTAGCAGGCGTCCAGACAAATGCGATGCTGGCCCCACCCTGAAGGTGGGCTTTTCCCGCCGTTTTCTCTTTGTAGACGGTGGTGCATTTCGTAAGCCGCAGAGAAATATCTTTCCTTTTGGCTGCAGGTATGGTATACTGGGATTATCATAGCACAGACCCACATCCCTACTGGTGCTGCGTCCGATAGGAGAACTTATGAGCCAATATGAGAAACTGTTATTATCTATTCTTAGCGGAACCAGAGATAAAAACCTGTTGTTTTCTGATCTGCGGTTAGTTCTGGAACGGCTCGGTTTTCAATGCCGCATAAAAGGGGACCACTTTATTTACACTAAAGCCGGAATTGAGGAAATTATTAATATTCAGCCGATGGGCAATCTGGCAAAACCATACCAGGTCAAGCAAGTCAGAGGAATTATCTTGAAGTATCAGTTGGGAGGTAGTGTTCATGAAATATGAGATTATTCTGTATTGGAGCGAAGATGACAATGCATATATTGCCGAGGTTCCGGAACTGGCTGGCTGCATGGCAGATGGGCCTTCCGCTGGCGAGGCTCTGCGCAATGTAGAGATAATTGCTCAGGAGTGGATCGAAACAGCACAGGAACTTGGACGTCCCGTTCCTGTCCCGAAGGGACGGTTGAAATATGCGTGAGAAATGGGCCTGACCCATAACTTGACCCAGAATAGGAAAAATTCTGGTGGAGCCAATGGACAGAAAAGGGTTAGAAAGGATATACTTCCGGATACAATTGGCTCAGAAAGCACCGAAAATGCCTGCATCTTATCCTTGAGAGCAGCTACGGACCAGAAGGCCGGGGGTTCGAATCCCTCACGGCGTGCCAGAATAAGAGGTTAAAAAAGATTTTTGGTTAAAAAACCGAGAGTTTTCAATGCCTCGGAGGCCCTTGGGTTGCGAAAATCCAAGGGCCTCAAAATTTAGATTTATTCCCGGATTTTATTCATAGGGGTACGACTTGAACGTGCGGCTAAAAAGCCATTCATCTGCAATGTATCCAGCGCCTGTTTTGAAAATTGCCAGATTTGAAAAGGGCGCTGGAGTTTTGTCCAGAAAAAGTTGCAAAGTGACCTATCTGAAAGCATCAGCATTGAGCTGGTGCTTTTTGCTTATCAAGGAGACAACTGGAACAATCGGAACTCATCTGACCGGACAAATGAAAGCCTTGCCTTTGAAGTGGTCAGCGCCCGTTTCAAAAATCAATGATTTCAAGAAGGGCGCTGGCAGTTCATGGCAAAAAAGTTATAATACCGGAAAATAAATATTGAAAAAAGAGCGGGGCCTGTGGCTGCCGGATGGCGGCACTAAAAACACAGGCCCCGCTTTTTTATTTTGTACAACTGGAAGGAACAATGAAATGGGAAAATATTTTGTACGCAATACACCTTTGGCGGGGCCGGAGCAGGAGATGATGCTGCCGCCCAACTTCGCCCCTCGCAGTTCCGGCAGTGCTGTTCTCTGCGGTTACAGCCCCCATGGAGCGGGTGTGGACTGCCAGAGCTGCCTTGATCACCGCCGCCAGAGCAACCGGACTTTGATTTGTCTCCACATCACTGAGCGGCTGCAGGCCGGAACAGTGACGATAGTAGAGCTGGCTGCCGAGACAGTCCGGCCCTGGAAACATCTTGGCCTGAAACAGCGGGCTGTTGGCATCGCTGGGCGGACCGGAGGCTTCCATTTTGAAGACCAGCTCCATATCGCAAGGATGCTGAAGATGACGAAGGGCGAGGAAGGAGCCGTCAACAGCCACTGGCTGGCGGCGGTGTACCTGCTCTCCGCTCATGCCGGTCTTTGGCAGAAAACGATCACAGCGGTGGGGCGGAACCAGATCGATTTTACCAGTATCCGGCTGGGTAACGCCAGCGTCCGGGAGTATATCCTCTACCGGGTGGCAAAGGGGCTCTGCTCCGACACGCTGGGTGCGTCCTCTGAGGAACTGGCCGATCCGGAACTGGTCAGTGACAATACACTTCTGCTGGTCCTCAGTGCTGTCCTGATCGCCCGGTATGGTCCGGAGGTTATGAAGATTGGGGTGGCAGAGAGATGAACGCAGGGGAAAAAAGCAGCTATTTCAAGGAACTGGCTGGCAACCTCCGGCATGAGGGCTTCACTGTTGGTCAGGCGGCGGATGGCCTTTTGCCGGTGGAGCTGGACGACCAACGCCTCTGCCTTGCCATGGATACCGGCGGGGTCAGGTACCAGAAGGAGGATGTGCTTGGCGACAGCAGGAGCGCAGCCCTGGACAGGGCGACCGATATCGTCAGGACTACAGCCGAGTATATGAGCCGGATGGCGGCAGCGCCCCAATTGGGAGTCGGCCCGAGGGGCGATTACAGGCTCCTGGCCGATTTTAACAACATCGTTCTGGCAGGACATCCCACCCAGTATGGCGCTCAATTCGTTACCTGGGAGCGGGTGCAGGAGGGAACCGCCCTGCATCAGGGAGACTACTACGGGCCCTGTACAGGTGTGGACAGCTACACTGCCGCCAAACAGGANTTCGCCACCNGGTCCGGCCTGATCCCCANGAGCGCCCTTTTTACCCCGGAGCAGNTGACAGAGGTCTACCGCAGCATCCATNAGNCGCTGGACAGCGGCTATCCCATCACGGATGAGCGNCAGAAGCGTCTGGAATCCGCCGCAGAGCAGATCGAACGTAATGTCCCGGATCTGGCGGCGCGGGTGGAGCAGTCCAATCAGAANGAATTGGAGCTGNCATCCATGGAATCCCCCGNCAGCAGTGGAATGCAGCTCTGCTAAAAATCAATATTTGTAACATTCAGAAGGCCGTTTCCCGAAAAATGGGCAGCGCCCTTTTTCTTTTTGCCCTTTTTCGGGAACTGCAAATTAAGGAAAAGGAGCAAAAGCAATGCCCAGATATTTCATGAGGGGCACTCGCCTCGGGGGGCTGGAACGCATGATGATGGACTCGTCCAGGTCAGCGTTTGACCACCCTGATCCCCGGAAGAGGAAGCCCCAGAAAAAACTGCCCTGTGACCGGNCCGCCGCGCCGCATCCCCCNGAGCAGAGGCGCAAGGGGGACAACGTATGAGTTACACGATCANAGCAGTATTGCGCAACGCCTCGCACCCGGANTACGGTCAGGTCACCATATCCTTCCCTATCCCNGATGAGCAGTACGACCAGACGATTGAAATGCTCCAGGCGATGGATCTGGGATTTTCCAGAAACCGGGACTGCATGGTGGATGATCTGGACAGCTCNTACAGCGTNCTGAAGGCGCTCACGGACACGATGGTCAACGTGGATCAGATGAATTATCTGGCAAAACGCCTGGAAAGCTTCTGCGAAAGCGAGAAGGCGCAGTTTCAGGCNATGGCCCACAAGCTGAATCTGGCCCATATTAAAGACTTCATCAACCTGACCTTCTGCTGCCAGNGGGCGACAGTCATCACNGATTTTTCAAACCTGGAAGCCGTTGGCCGCGCCCACTATATGAATCTGCACGGCAGCTGCGCCAGCAGCGAAGAACTTGCCGATCTGGATGGCCATGAAACAGCTTTGCTGCTGATTGACAGCGGAGGGGGAGTAGTTACNCCCTATGGGGTCGTCTATGATAATGGCATGAANCTGGAGCAGGTCTACAATGGACGGCAGTTCCCCGCNTGTATCCATGCCCACTGTNCNATGATGTTGGGNATCAGACCCCAATATGGTGCGAAAGAGGGCGAGAACCCGGAATGCCTCTATCTCCCTGCTTCAGAAAAGCAGATCGAGCGGGCGATGCTCCGTGTCGGCATNGATACGCTTGTCGATGCAGCGACATGGGTCGAATTCGATGAACTGCCTGAAAGAGTGGAAGAAGCGCTGGATCTGGACCAGCTGTCCGGGNATGANATTCCCGCCCTCAACCGGATGTGCCGGGCCATCGCCCCTATGAAGGATGCGGATATAGACAAGCTGAACGCGGTAGTTTATATGACGGACGCGACNGGCATCACNTCTATCTGTCANCTGGCAGAGAATCTGGATCAATTTGATTTTATCCCCGACATCCATACCCCGGAGGAATACGGCAGATACATGATTCAGCAGTCCGGCCACTTCGANTATGACACCAATCTGGAGGGCTTCTACGATTACCGCCTCTACGGAGAGCAGCATGTCCAGGCGGAAGGCGGGGTGTTCAATGAATACGGCTATATAGCCTACCATGGTACGCTNACGCTGGATGAANTGATGCNGNNCGATCCCGCGGAGCAGTACCAGCAGGAGCAGGGNCCNCAGATGNGAGGACTTTCATGAANGTNNTAGTAGNNTTTCNNNAAAANNTGTGGTATNTATGTTTGTNGCTAACCTATCAAANANAGGNNGAAAANCATTGANNANCAACATTTACAAGGACCAGATGNANCGNGCGGANNTNTTTGGCAAGCCGGTGCTGNANACNACGNANGANATCCCACGNGAAACNGTCCCGNAGGGCTGGNATTGNTANGANCTGTGCGGNACCGACCGGCGTCCNNNCAANCCNTCNACANTCNTGGACCANGCCGTATGGGGACGCNTTGGNACANTNCTCTCCCCTGNTCCGCTGAAACGTCCCNCTACCGANGTCCGGCANATCAAGGACACGCTCATCCTNACCAAAGAGAGNTATGGATTTGAGTACCTTCTGCCGGGAGCAAAATCTNCCCTGCCCCAGCGANCCCCGNAANTTNATTCTGCGGCCCGCTTCCNNTNAGGAGGCGGGCNTGTTCTATTCCCGGNTGGANCCGGANCAGGANNNNGCGGANNGNACNGTNGGNCANNTGCGGATGGACTTNGGNGGCGGCAGGCTCCACCACTCGTGGTGGCCCCANAACGATGACCGGTTCAACACGCCGGAGTTCAAGNCCGCCCTCCAGGANTTCATGGATGAGATGCGCACCCTGGGGCCGCTGAAAAATGACGCCGCCATGCGCCGGTGGTGCTATCGCTATCCGGCGGGGGAAGTCGGACGGGAGAACTTCGGATTCATCGCGGAAACCGAAAACTACCGGTTCTGCCTGCGCTGCTCGACCCTCTCCGGCGATTACAGCTATCTCTACTGCTACGACCTGAACCAGCAGCGGATGGCAATGGCGGAAAAGGAACAACAGTATGGCCTGACGGAAAGCGGGCTCCAGAAGCTGAAGGATACCGCAGATCCCCGCTTCCCTCACAGCTACGACTGTAAAAATACGTTTCATAGCATGATCTCCCATCACATCAACGATGCAGAGAGCGGCCAAGTTTATATGCCTCCTGGGGGAATAATGTTCTCTCAATATCCGCCTGGTCGCCGCATCCCATCGCCAGCACCATACCGCCGTCTTCCCATTTTAGATACCGCATCAGTGTTTGATAGTGTTTCACAATAGGTTCTGCAATCCAGCTATCCTGACCATGCGCCGCCGCCAGAAGAAATACCTTTTTATTTCCGGCAAGTTTGTGATTATATGCATAAAACCGGTCGATCACCCGCTTGAGCTGCGAAGAAAAGCCAAAGTAATACAGCGGGGTTACCAGAGCGATTGCCTGAGACGCCAACAATTCCGGCACCAGTTTTTCCATGCCATCCTTTTGGACACAGGGGATTCCCTCGTTCCTACAGCGGTCGCAGCCTAAGCATGGAGCTACCTGTTCAAATGCGGCATTAAATCGAACGGTTTCCCATCCGGCCTCCTGTGCGCCCCGGATAAATTCATCGGCCAGCAGCGCCGTTGTGCCGGCTTTATGGGGACTTCCCGTAATCACAGTTACTTTCACCGTTACCTCCTTGCCCTGCCGCTTCTCAAAGCGTCATATTTTTCTTTGAATAAGCTTTCCGGGGGCCGGAGCCAATACTCCAGCCCCCGGAAACAAAGTGGACTATCCATTCAGTTTATTGTAGACCGCATCTTCTACGGCCTCCAGCCATTCGTTGCTGCCGTTTTCACCCGGCACCTCAATCGCCAGATGGGAGAACCAACTGTCCGAGGCCGCGCCGTGCCAGTGTTTGACACCTACCGGAATGTTGACCACATCTCCGGGATGAAGCGCCTGGGGTTCCTTACCCCATTCCTGATACCAGCCTTGTCCGGCGACACAGACCAGGATTTGTCCACCGCCCTTGTCCGCATGGTGGATGTGCCAGTTGTTGCGGCATCCCGGCTCAAAGGTCACGTTGAAAATGCCCACCTGTTCCAGAGAGAGGGGGGCCAGGTAGCTCTGGCCAATGAAATATTGTGCAAAGCCATCGTTGGGCTGGCCGATGGGGAATACCATGTCGTTGGCGTGAGCAGACTTTGCGTCCGTCTCATCCTCCACCCAGATATCTTTTGCCATGCGGAAGGCCGCCCACGCCTTGGACCAGCCTGCGTAAAAGGCCGCATGGGTCAGGATCTCCGCGATCTCAGTTTTCGTGATGCCGTTTTTCTTCGCCGCCATCAAGTGGTATTGGAACGAGGAATCTGTCAGCCCTTGGGCCATCAGAGCTGTTACCGTGACCAGGGAGCGGTCCCGCAGGGACAGTTTATCTTCCCTGCTCCACACCTCGCCAAAGAGCACGTCATCGTTGAGCGCGGCAAATTTGGGGGCAAACTCCCCCAGGCCATCCCGGCCCGCTGTTTGTTTGACTGTCATAAATCATACTTCCTTTCCAGTTTTATTTATTCGGCGGTAATATCCAGTCCCAGACTGTTCACCCATTCGGTCATCGTATTGCGGGAGGTCCCGCCGCTGAAGCGCCGTCCATCCAACCAGTTTGCGCCATTCGTCAGGCTATGCAGGTTCGAGGCGCTGGAGCCTATGCCGCTGCTGCCAGAGGTGCAGAAGGGGACGATGGTTTTTCCATTGAAATCGTAGCTTTCCAGGAAAGTGCTGACGATTCGCGGAGCCTGTCCCCACCAGATGGGATAGCCAATGAACACAATATCATATTGCTCCATATTGGCTACACTTCCGGAAATCGCGGGGCGGGCGCTGAAATCGTTCTGCTCCACGGTAGCGCGGCTGGAGGAATTGCCATAGTTTAGATCCGCAGAGGTGTAGGGCGTTTCCGGAACGATCTCATAGAGGTCGGCATCCAGCCCATCAGAAATATACTCTGCCAAGGGCTTGGTGGTATTGGTAGCGGAGAAGTAAGCAACAAGGACCTGGGTTTCATTGCTGGCGTCAGGAGTGGTCGTAGGAGTGGACGAAGGATTGGAGGCAGGAGTGAAATCCAGTCCCAGCCCATTGGCCCAGTTTGCGAGGGTGCTTGTTGTGTCGCTGCTGGAGCAGCGGCGTCCTGCCGTCCAGGTCGCACCACTGGCAAGACCCTGGATATTGGAGACGCTGTTGGTGATGCCGCTGCCTCCGGAGGTGCAGAATGGAACGATGGTCTTTCCGCTCAGATTTTCGCTTTCCAGGAAGGTGTAGATAATGCGGGGTGCATCGTTGTTCCAGATGGGGTAGCCCAGAAACACAACGTCATAGTCGCTCATGTTTGCAACGCTGTTAGCGATTGCAGGACGGACATTGGGATCATGCTGCTCGGTGACAGACCGGCAGTTGGAATTGGTGTAGTCCAGATCAGCCGCAGTATAGGGCTGTTCCGGCGTGATCTCATGCAATACCGTTACATCAGAACCGAGGGCAGTTACGATATTCTCTGCCACAGTTCTAGTATTCCCGGTGCCGGAGAAATAGGCAACCAGCACTCTGGGATGGCTGTTGCTGGGGATCGTGTCCGGCGCAGGAATGGTCTGTGTGTCGCGGGTCAAGTTCATCAGTGCCGCCGCAACCTGGGCGCGGGTAGCATGACGGGAACCTCCGTCAAAATCGGGAATGTTCTCTGTTACCTGCTTATTTGTATAGCGCTGAAAAATCAGGTTCAGCTGCTCTTGGGTGATTGGATCGTTGGTGCCGAACAGGCCGTTGCCATAGCCGTTGACCAGATTCTGCCGGGATGCCCAGAGGATCGCGTCGCTGTACCAGGCCCCGCTTTCCGTATCTCTGAAGTCATCAGTTCCTGTAACAGCAGGGCTTCCGGCACTCCGGTAAAGTACGGTCACCAGCATGGCACGGGTCAGGTCGCTCTCCGGTGAAAAAGCTGTGCTGGAGGTCCCGTTCATCAGACCATGCTCCCGGCAATACATGACGGCCTCAGCGTACCACGCATCGGCGTCTACATCGGAAAAGCCAGTATCGTCTGTAGCGGCGAGGGCTGGAACTGCAAGGCCGAACGCCAGAACCAGTGCCAGGATCATTGCGCCAATTTTTTTGATATTTTTCATACTTGTTGTCTCCTTTTTTATTTTTGGGTATACTCCTTTGTCGTTATACTTCGAGTGATGCTGCTTATAAGCCGAAGTAGGCACGGATTTCAGCCATTCGGTCGGACTGCGCTACATGGAATGGGCAGCGGCTGTCACAATGTCCGCATCCAACGCAGTCACCGGCCTTTTTCTCCATTTTGTCATAGTGACTGCGGGCCAGTTGATCTCCAGCCCTTGCTAGATCGTAATACTTGTTGATCAGCCCTACATCCAATCCTGCCGGACAGGGCTGGCAGTGGTTGCAGTAAACGCATTTTCCCGCTGCGTCCTGGGGAGCGAAAGAGCCGAGAATTGAGTAATCCCTTTCCTCTGGCGTGGCGTTCAGGAATCCGAGGATACGCCGCAGATCCTCGCAGTTCCGAATACCGGGGAGAACAGTCAGGACACCGGGTTTGTCCAGAGCGTATTGGATGCACTGATATTCTGTTAGTGCGCTGCCGAAGGGCGATGTGTGCTGGTTCAGAAGCTGCCCGCCGCTGAATGGCTTCATCACGGAAATTCCGACGCTCTCAGCCTCGCACCGGCGATAAAGGGCGGCGCGTTCGTCCACGCTTCCGATGGCATAATCGCCATGGCGGTAGTCATACCCAGGGTTGATGCTGAACATCACAAGATCAATCACACCCATATCCAGCACTCGATTGACCAGTCGGGGTGTGTGGGAGGACAGACCAATGTGCCGGACGGTCCCGTCCTTTTGCAGCTTTTGGATGTACTCCAAAACACCGCTTTTCAAAACCATGTCCAAGTCGGATTCCTCGTCAATGCAGTGGAGAAACCCAAAGTCGATATAGTCAGTTCCCAAGGCGGAGAGCTGCCAGTCGATGGAGCGTTTGATGGCGTCCAGATCGGTGGTCCAGCCGTATTTTCCAGTGTGATAGTCCGCGCCGAAGTGGATTTGGAAATAGAGCTTTTCCCGTACTCCGGCGATGACCTTTCCATAGGCGGGAAACGGAGCCGCATCCGATGAGGCCATATCAAAATAGTTGATTCCAGCCTCCAGCGCCGCAGTCATGGCCGCTTCAATCTCTTTTTCCCCGGCCATTCCTATAGAGCTGGTTCCAAGGCCCAGGACGCTGATGTTTTCGTCCCCTTTGGGGAGTTTCCGGTATTCCATGATATGAGTTCTCCTTTATTTCATTAAACGATTACATTTTTCAATAGTCCAAACCAGCCAACCAGCTTGTTACGGTAGAACGAGTGGTATCCAAAGGCGTATCCATTCCTGGCCGCTGAACACCAACTGCGTCCAGCACAGTTACATCAGGCAGCGCCGCCCGGATGTCCCTGACGCTGGCCGCAAGACCGCTGGTTCCATGGGCGCAGAAGGGAATCACGGTCTTTCCGGTAAAGTCATAGCTGTCTAAAAAAGTGAAAACCGCCATCGGACAAGTTCCCCACCAATCCGGATAGCCGAGGAAGATCACATTGTAATCTGCCATATTCCCAACAATGCCGGTTAGTGTCGGCCTTGCGCTGTCTGCCTTTTCATCGGCGGCTCTGTCCAGACACTCATCATAATCGCTGGAGTATGGTTCCGCTGCCACGATGGAGAACAAATCCCCTCCGGTTTCCGACTGAATCCAGCCAGCCATCTGCGCTACATGACCGGGAACCAGTACGCTGGCTGAGGTCGTCGCATCCACTTCCACCGCCGAAGGGTCGTCTACAACCGTATTCTCGGCCCAGGTGAAGTAGGCAATCAGGATTTTAGTCTCCTGCGTCTCTGGCTGCGGTTCGCTGACCGGCTGTTCTGTTTCCGATGCGGAAGGTTCTTCTGTCTGTATCGGTCCTGATGTTTCGGGAAGCTGTAAAGACGTATCCAACCCCTGTTCGCTATCTTCTGCGCTGGATACATTTTCAATCTGTTCCGGTATATCAGTCTTTTCCGATGGTACTTGATTGGATGAAGCGGAATCCTGCGGCATAGAAATATCTGCTGGCGGAGGCGCAGCATCATCTTCTGGGGCATTGATCTCGCCACAGGCCGACAGTCCCAGGAGAAGCAATGCAAGGAACATAGCCGCATATAATCTACGATCCACGATAAGTCCTCCTTTTTACTGCCAAAATTGCGGCTTAGGTTTTTATTCTTCTATTGTAGCTTAATAGCAATAAAATGTAAAATACCCAAGTTGAATTATTTATCATGCTCATATCGTATAACAAAAAATAGGCCCATGGGGCAGTCACGCAAAAGTAACCGCCCCACAGGTGAATCAAGAGGATATGTTATCCGGATTATCTAGGTTATCCGGATTATCCAGGTTATCCGGCCAATCCAAGCCGGGACAGCCAGTCAGCTACATCGTCCTCCGCCTGGGGGACGCGACTAGCACTGATGGAAAGGCCCTCCAACACTGTGGCATCTGGTTCAGCGTTCTCAATAGCGCGGATGGTACTGGAAAATCCGCTGCCGCCAGAGGAAACAAAGGGAACAATGGTCTTACCGCTGAGATCGTACTCATCCAGGAAACTGTAAACCGCCATAGGCATATCGCCCCACCAGTTGGGATACCCAAGAAACACCGTGTCGTAGCTGTCCAGACTGTCAATATGGGAGGCCAGCTCCGGGCGGGAGCCCTTCTCCGCCTGGGCGGCATCCAGGGTATCGTCATAGTTATCCGGATACTGCTCTGTTGTCAGGATAGAGAACAATTCGCCGCCGGTGGCATTGGCAATCATGTCCGCTACAAGGCCAATATTTCCGGTCAACGCGTCGCCCCGGTACTGAATACTGGCGGAGGTAGTAGCGTCCACGCCGTCTGCCAAAGGTGCATTTTCACCATAGGTAAAATAGGCGATCAGAATACCATTCCCGACCGTACTTTCTTCATTTGGTTCAGAGCTTTCGGGGGTGTTTGCAGGGGTTGAATCGTCAGGTGCCTCTTGGGGCTGGGGGCTGGCAGACGGTTCTGCCTGCTGGGATTCTGCGGGAGGCTGGAACGCATTACTGCCCACATCCTGACCGCCTCCGCAGGCGGTCAGGACACAGCACAGTGCGAGGACTAATAGAAAAGAGAGGGATGTTTTCATAGAAAGGACTCCTTTTTATTTCGAAATAACTTCAAAGGTGATCTCCACCCGGCTGGGCAGATCGGGGAAGATAGAGAGATCAGACGTAACTTTTCCGATGGGATAGACAGTCATAGTTAGGTTGGGTCGGCTGGACTGACTGTAAAAGATGGCGGCGGTATTGTTGCTGGGGCAATAGGTAATGTCTCCATCGTCAAACCGAAACTGGCCATCGCCCTCTACGGTAATCGCTTGGTTGATTCCACCGTAAACCTCCCGGCCTCCGTAGTTGCTCATGGTGATCGTCTGAGGCAGTTGGGCGATAAACTGCCGGGCCATACTGCTGTCATACAGAACGCCATCCAATT